>NZ_DLMU01000011.1:0-68913 GCF_002479375.1 Comamonas sp. UBA7528 | reverse complement strand
GCGTGGTTGCGACCATCATTGCCTAATTCTTAGCACAACTAGGAATTAACAATGTCCAAGCAAAAGATCCGTATCCGCCTGAAGGCATTCGACTACAAGCTGATCGATCAGTCTGCAGCCGAGATCGTTGACACTGCCAAGCGCACCGGCGCGATCGTCAAGGGCCCCGTGCCCCTGCCGACCCGCATGAAGCGCTTCGACATCCTGCGCTCGCCGCACGTCAACAAGACCAGCCGTGACCAGTTCGAAATCCGCACGCACCAGCGTCTGATGGACATCGTGGACCCCACCGACAAGACTGTGGACGCCCTGATGAAGTTGGACCTGCCCGCTGGCGTGGACGTCGAAATCAAACTGCAATAAGACCTGGGTGAGGTGATTTCACCTCACATCGGTTCTTCCTTTTAACGCGAACTTGCTTGAAAAAGCAGTTCGCGTTAAAATTTGGAGCTTCGCTAATTTCTAGCGGAGTTTTATCAACCTTCTTTCGTGCGCTTCAGGGCTTTCCTGGTTGGGCGCAACGCTGGGCCAATTGCAGTTACAGCGGCGAAAGTTTTGGAGAAACAAATGAGTCTGAGCAACTCCCTGGGGTTGCTGGGCCGCAAGGTGGGCATGATGCGTCTGTTCACTGATGATGGGGACGCAGTGCCTGTCACAGTGGTGGATGTTTCTAACAACCGAGTGACCCAGGTCAAAACCCAAGAGAACGATGGCTATGTGGCCCTGCAGGTCACATTCGGCGCACGCAAAGCTTCGCGTGTGACCAAGCCTCAAGCCGGCCACCTTGCCAAGGCAGGTGTGGAAGCCGGTGAAGTGACCCAAGAATTCCGCGTGACCGAAGAAACTGCTGCCAAGTACGCAGCAGGTGCAGTGCTGCCCGTGGCAGAACTGTTCGCCGTCGGTCAAAAGGTGGACGTGCAAGGCACCTCCATCGGTAAGGGCTTCCAAGGCACGATCAAGCGTCACAACTTCGGATCGCAGCGCGCTTCGCACGGTAACAGCCGTTCGCACCGCGTGCCCGGTTCCATCGGTATGGCACAAGACCCCGGTCGCGTGTTCCCCGGTAAGCGCATGTCCGGCCATATGGGCGATGCGACCGTGACCACCCAAAACCTCGATGTGGTTCGTATCGACGAAGCACGCCAACTGCTCTTGATCAAGGGCGCTGTTCCTGGCTCCAAGGGTGGCTTCGTGTCCGTGCGTCCCGCCGTGAAGGCCCAAGCTTCTAAAGGAGCGAACTAATGCAGCTCGAACTCCTGAATGAGCAAGGCCAGGCCGCATCCAAGTGCGATGTGCCTGAAACCGTGTTCGGCCGTGATTTCAACGAAGACCTGGTCCACCAGATCGTGACCGCCTTCCGTGCCAACGCACGTCAAGGTACCCGCGCTCAAAAGGACCGTGAGCAAGTGCGTCACACCACTGCCAAGCCTTTCAAGCAAAAGGGTACTGGTCGTGCACGTGCTGGTATGTCCTCCTCGCCTCTGTGGCGTGGCGGCGGTCGCATCTTCCCGAATCTGCCTGAAGAAAACTTCACGCAGAAGATCAACAAGAAGATGTACCGCGCTGGCATGGCTTCCATCCTGTCGCAGCTGGCCCGCGAAGGCCGTCTGGCCGTGGTGGACTCCCTGAAGCTGGAAAGCCCCAAGACCAAGGTCCTGGCTGACAAGTTCAAGTCCATGAACCTGGAGTCGGTGATGGTGATCGCCGAGGAAGTCGACGAGAACCTGTACCTGGCTTCGCGCAATCTGAAGAACGTGTTCGTGGTGGAGCCTCGCTACGCCGATCCCGTTTCGCTGATCCATTACAAGAAAGTGCTCGTCACCAAGGGCGCAATCGACAAACTCAAGGAGATGTTCGCATGAGCACGCTCAAGTTTGACGAAGGTCGTCTGATGCAAGTGTTGGTCGCTCCCATCGTGTCCGAAAAGGCCACCATGGTTGCCGAGAAGTCCAATGCTGTGACATTCAAGGTGCTGCAGAACGCTACCAAGCCTGAAATCAAAGCCGCTGTTGAACTGCTGTTCAAGGTGGAAGTGGCTGGCGTTTCCGTGGTGAACACCAAGGGCAAGACCAAGCGCTTCGGCAAGACCGTTGGCCGCCGCGACAATGTGCGCAAGGCTTACGTGATGCTCAAGCCCGGTCAAGAGCTGAACCTGTCTGGGGAGGCTGCTTAATCATGGCTGTTATCAAACTCAAGCCCACTTCGCCTGGCCAACGCGGCACGGTGAAGGTGACCCGCGATCACCTGTACAAGGGTGCTCCTCACGCCCCCCTGCTGGAAGCACAATTCCAGAAGGCCGGTCGTAACAACAACGGTCACATCACAACCCGTCACAAGGGCGGTGGTCACAAGCACCACTACCGCGTGGTGGACTTCAAGCGCACCAAGGACGGCATCCCCGCCAAGGTCGAGCGCATTGAATACGACCCGAACCGTACGGCCCACATCGCTCTGGTGTGCTATGCCGACGGCGAACGTCGCTACATCATTGCTCCTCGCAACCTGGAAGTGGGCGCAACCATCGTCAGCGGCTCTGAAGCGCCGATCCGCGTGGGTAACACCCTGCCGATCCGCAACATCCCTGTGGGTTCGACCATCCACTGCATCGAGCTGAACATCGGTGGCGGCGCGCAAATCGCCCGTTCCGCTGGTACCTCGGCTACGCTGCTGGCCCGCGAAGGCATCTACGCCCAAGTGCGTATGCGTTCGGGCGAAGTGCGCAAGGTGCACATCGAGTGCCGTGCCACCATTGGTGAAGTTGCCAATGAAGAACACAGCCTGCGCCAACTGGGCAAGGCCGGTGTGAAGCGTTGGATGGGTATCCGCCCGACCGTTCGCGGCGTTGCCATGAACCCTGTGGATCACCCCCACGGCGGTGGTGAAGGTCGTACCGGTGAAGGCCGTCATGCAGTTGACCCATGGGGCAATCTGACGAAGGGCTACCGTACCCGTAACAACAAGCGCACACAAGTCATGATTGTGTCGCGTCGCAAGAAGTAAGGGGTAGCAAATGACTCGTTCTCTCAAAAAGGGTCCGTTTGTTGACCATCACTTGTTGGCTAAGGTCGAAAAGGCCGTCACCACCAAGGACAAGCGCCCCGTTAAGACCTGGTCGCGTCGCTCCATGGTTCTGCCCGATTTCATCGGTCTGACCATCGCCGTGCACAACGGCAAGCAGCACGTGCCTGTCTACATCACCGACCAAATGGTAGGTCACAAGTTGGGCGAATTCGCTCTGACTCGTACCTTCAAGGGTCACCCCGCCGACAAGAAGGCCAAGAAGTAAGGAACGACCATGTCTGAAACACGTGCAGTCCTCCGTGGCGTCCGCTTGTCGGTTGACAAGGGTCGCCTGGTCGCGGATCTGATCCGCGGCAAGAAGGTGGATCAAGCTCTGAACATCCTGGCTTTCACGCAGAAAAAAGCTGCTGTGATCGTCAAGAAGGTTCTGGAGTCCGCCATCGCCAACGCTGAGCACAACGACGGCGCCGATATCGACGAACTGAAGGTCAAGACCATCTTCGTCGAACAAGGCACCACGCTCAAGCGTTTCACCGCTCGCGCCAAGGGCCGTGGCAACCGCATCAGCAAGCCTACCTGCCACATCTACGTGACCGTGGGTAACTGAGGCCTAAAGGAAGAATATGGGACAGAAAATCCATCCTACCGGCTTCCGTCTGGCGGTGAGCCGCAACTGGGCAAGCCGTTGGTACGCAAGCAACCGTGATTTCGCCGGCATGCTGGCCGAAGACATCAAGGTTCGTGAGTACCTGAAGGCCAAGCTGAAGAACGCCGCTGTGTCGCGCGTCCTGATCGAGCGTCCTGCCAAGAACGCCCGTATCACCATTTTCTCGGCTCGTCCGGGCGTGGTGATCGGCAAGAAGGGTGAAGACATCGAGAACCTGAAGAAGGAACTCGCTACTCGCCTGGGCGTGCCTGTTGCTGTGAACATCGAAGAAGTGCGCAAGCCCGAAATCGATGCCAAGCTGATCGCTGACTCGATCACCCAGCAGCTGGAAAAGCGCATCATGTTCCGTCGCGCCATGAAGCGCGCCATGCAAAGCGCCATGCGTCTGGGTGCCCAAGGCATCAAGATCATGTCGTCGGGTCGTCTGAACGGCATCGAAATCGCACGTACCGAGTGGTACCGCGAAGGTCGCGTGCCTCTTCACACCCTGCGTGCGGACATCGACTATGGCTTCTCTGAAGCCAAGACCACCTACGGCATCATCGGCGTGAAGGTCTGGGTCTACAAGGGTGATACCTTGGGCCGCAACGATCTGCCCGCCGTGGAAACGCCCCGTCCTGACGACGAGCGTCGTCCTCGCGGTCCTCGCCGCGACGGTCGCCGTGACGGCGGTCGTGACGGTGCAGGCCGTGGTGCTCGCCGCCCTGCCGGCGGCAACGCGGCTCCTGCTGACGGTAGCGACAAAGCTGCCGCCGCTGGCGCTGACTCCGTTAAGCGCGTTCGTAAGGCTGACGCGCCCGCTACAGCAGCGGACGGTAAAGGAGAATAAACATGCTGCAACCTGCACGCCGCAAGTTCCGTAAGGAACAAAAGGGCCGCAACACCGGTATCGCTACCCGTGGCAACTCCGTTGCCTTCGGCGATTTCGGTCTGAAGTCCACGGACCGTGGCCGTCTGACGGCCCGCCAGATCGAAGCCGCACGCCGTGCGATTTCCCGCCACGTGAAGCGTGGTGGCCGTATCTGGATCCGCGTGTTCCCGGACAAGCCAATCTCTACCAAGCCCGCAGAAGTGCGTATGGGTAACGGTAAGGGCAACCCCGAGTACTACGTGGCCGAAATCCAGCCCGGCAAGGTGATCTACGAAATCGTAGGTGTGCCCGAAGAGCTGGCCCGTGAAGCGTTCCGCCTGGCTGCTGCCAAGCTGCCGCTGCGCACGACCTTCGTGTCCCGTCAAATTGGTGCTTAAGGAGATCAACATGACGAAATCTGCTGAACTCCGCCAAAAAGACGTGGCTGGTCTGGAAACTGAAGTGAAGTCCCTGCAAAAGGCTCATTTCGGTCTGCGCATGCAGAAGGCCACGCAACAACTGGGCAACACTGCGACCCTCAAGGCTACCCGCCGCGACATCGCTCGTGCCAAGACCATCCTTGCTGAAAAGCAAGCCGCCAAGTAAGGAGCCGACATGACGGAAGCTAAAACATCCCTCAAGCGCACCTTGATTGGCAAGGTGGTCAGCGACAAGCGTACCAAGACCGTGACGGTCCTGGTGGAACGCAGCGTGAAGCACCCGATCTATGACAAGATCGTGGTGAAGTCGAGCAAGTACCATGCTCACGACGAGCAAGGCCAGTACAAGACGGGTGACACCATCGAGATCACTGAAAGCCGCCCTCTGTCGAAGACCAAGAACTGGGTGGCTACCCGCTTGGTGCAAAAGGCTGGTCTGGTCTAAGCATTCACCCGCTTTGACAGCAAAGTCTTAAAAAGCGACCCACAATGTGGGTCGCTTTTTTGTTTCCGGGACTTGCGTGCATGTCGCCGCAGGCTGGATTCACTTCATGACAAAGGACGCACCATGATCAAGGTTGGAGACACACTGCCCGCATGCAAGCTGATGGAATATGTGGAAGTGGAGGGCAATGGCTGCAGCATCGGCCCGAATCCGGTGGAGCTGCCCCAGGCGCTGGCAGGCAAGACGATTGCCCTGTTTGCCGTGCCCGGCGCTTTCACGCCCACCTGCTCGGCCAAGCACCTGCCTGGCTACATCGAGCAAGTGGAAGCCTTCAAGGCCGCCGGCGTGGATGAAATCTGGTGCGTGGCCGTCAACGACGCCTTTGTGATGGGGGCCTGGGGCCGCGACCAGCAGGCTGGCGGCAAGGTGCGCATGATCGCCGACGGCGATGCCGCGTTCGCCAAGGCCATCGGCCTGACGCTGGACCTGAACGGCAAGGGCCTGGGTCTGCGCAGCAACCGTTACTCCATGCTGGTCAAGGACGGCAAGGTGGTGAGCCTGAACGTGGAAGGCCCAGGCAAGTTCGAAGTCAGCGACGCTGCAACCCTGCTGGGCCAGGCCAAGGCCGCCTGACGCTGCGGGGCCTCGCGGCTCCCTCCCCCAAAAACGCCACAGCTGTGGCGTTTTTTTATGGGCCGCTCAGGCTTCAGTCTCCGCGGCCGGTGGTCGCTTCAGAGAAGAGGAGGGCGCGCCGTTGTCCAGGATGGGGGTGGTCCAGCGGCCGGTCTTGAAGACATCGGACACGCCGCGGTTGCGGGCCTCCTGCTCCACGGTCTTGCGCCAGTCTTCCAGTAGCTGGGTGCGGCCGGCAGTGTCCTGCATCAGCAGGGCGGTTTTCAGGAAATGCATGAGCCGCGTGACGGTCGAGGAGGGACGGGCATCCGGGCGCATCCAGCGGTAGGCGGCAGAGCTTTCCGCGCCGAAGTAGGTGGCGAAGCGTTTGGGTTCCACATCGGCCACCTCGTTCATCAGCGCGAACATTTCACCCGCCGTGGGCTGGCGCGGCACGACGGCCAGTTCGGGGTGCTGCGCCAGAAAGCGCACCAGCAGGGCCAGGGTGGGGTCCTTCACCGGCTCGTCCGGGGCCTGGCGCACCACCTGCATCCAGCGCGTGATGGACATGCTCAGCACCCAGATGATGTCATTGGTCAGCAGACCGAATTCCTGACGGACGGCATCCAGATCGCGGCCCAGGACGGGGCGGTTTGAGGGAATCATTGTGAGAGAATGTTAAGAATTTACAAATTATTACCAGTTTCACTGCACTTTTGGCAGGGACGGCATCTGAGCTGACATGCTGTGCCGCCGATTGCGAGCAAGCTAGTCGAATTATTCCAAAATCGAGACAAATTTAGCATTGCAAATATACCGTGCGTCAGTGCGTATATTCGCCTTGCCTGTAACAAAACGTTTTCCGAATGCCCCATAACGCTACCTCCCGTGTCCAGCTCACGCTGCTCAGCCTCATCCGTGTGCATGGCCAGCAGGTACAGCCCATGGTGGGTACCAGCCGGGTGTGCGAGCGAGGGGACGATGTGCACCTGGTCGCGGGCTCCATTCCGTTTCACGACCGGGCCATGGACGCCCGGGCCCCCACACCGGGCAAGGGTCTGCTGGCCTTGTTCGGCATCCGGGATGCACTGGACGAGCTGCAGCACTGGCGCACCGTGGCGCGCAACTCACAGGCCCAGTTCGCCTACCTGCAGCTGCAGGTGGAAGTGGGCACGCCGGCGCAGGGCGCTGTCACGCGCCAGATGCTGCGGGAGTGCGGTGCCCAGCTGCGCTTCCTGAATGTGCGCCGCAGTGCGGCCGAGTTCCAGAAGGAAGCGCTGTCCCGGTTTGCCGGCTGGGTGGCCGAGGAAGGCGGAGACCCGGGGCGCGACATGGCGCATGTGCGGCAGATGGCCTTGCGCCCGGATCTGTTCGAGCGCCTGTTGTACGAGGATGCGGACCTGCAGCACATCGATGTGATGGTGCTGCCCCTGGCCGACTGGCCCGATCCGGCGCGCGTGCGCCAGGTGGCCTATGTGCGCGCCGGAACGCCGCTGATGGCCCAGGTGCAGGGCAGTGACCGGATGCAGGTCCATCTGCCCGGCTGGATGGCGCAGAGACACGGGCCGGAGCAGGACATGGCCTACCTGCCTTGCTGCGAGGACGGGGCGGCTTAGGACCACCGCACCGTTTGCGGCGGGCGCGGAGCACTCCTGCATCCGCCGCCGTGATGCCTGCGCCCGGCGCGCAGGCCGTTGTTGCAGCACTTATCCCACGGTGCCCAGGACTTTCAGTTCCTTGCCTTCGGGCACTTCGTTGAAGGACAGCACCTGCAGGCCCTGGGCAAACAGGCGCGCATAGCGGGCCAGCAGCGGGCGCAGCTGGGGGGTGACCAGAAGGATGGGCGCGGTGGCCTGTTGCTTCATCAGATCGCGCGCATGGGCCATGTGCTCCTGCAGCTGGCCCAGCAGGCTGGGATCCACCGGGTAGTTGTCCAGCGGCACTTTCTTGTTGGTGTGGCGGGCGCTGCTGAGGGCGCCCAGCAGCAGCTGCTCCAGCTCCGTGCCCAGGGTGAAGGCCTTGATCTCGGGCGCCGTGCTGACGAGCTGGCGGCGCAGTGCGCAACGCACTTCGGCGGTCAGCAGGATGGGGTCCTTGGTGGTGTCGATGCTGTCCAGCAGCGCGGTGGCAATCTGCACAATGTCCTTCAGGGGCACCCCTTCGCGCAGCAACTGCTTGAACACGGCGTGCTGCAACTGGGCCGGGCAGGCCTTTTCCAGCGCGGCGGCCAGCTTGGGCGACAGGGCCTGGAGCCGCTCGTGCAAGGCATGCACATCGTCGTGGCGGATCAGCTCGTCCAGATGTTGGCGCACCACGCGCGTCACGTGGGTGGCGACGATGCTGACGCAGTCCGCCACCTGGTAGCCCATGCCCAGGGCGTGGGCCTTGTCCTTGGGGTCGATCCAGGTCACCGGCAGCTGGTAGGCAGGCTCGATCCCGGGAATGCCGTCGAGCTGGCCGTACACATGGGGCGAGGGAATGGCCATCAGCTTGTCGGCGTGCACCTCGGCCTTGGCGACGATGCTGTCGTTGATCAGGATGGTGTACTGGTTGGGGGGCAGGGTCAGGTCGTCGCGCACATGCACCGGGGGCAGGACAAAGCCCATCGCCTCGCTGACGCTCTGGCGCACGCCCTTGAGCCGTGTGGCCAGCGGGGCGCCCTGCCCGGGGTCGAGCTGGCTGACCAGGCGGTAGCCCACGCGCACCGACAACTGTTCGGTGATGGGCAGGCTCTGCCAGCCAAAATCCTGCACGGCCGCAGCGGTCACGCTCTGCAGCAGGCCCAGGTTGTCGGGCGCCGGCTGCACGCCGCCGGGCTGCTTGGCCATCGCCCAGCCGCCCAGCACCAGCACCGCGGCAAACGCCAGGAAAGGCATCCAGGGCATGCCGGGAATCAGGCCCAGCACCAGCATCACGCCGGCGGCGCTGTACAGCACGGCCGGCTTGGCCAGCAGCTGCTGGCGCACCTGGTCCGAGAATTCGCCCGCATCCGCATCGCTGATGCGGGTGACGATCACCGCCGATGCGGCCGACAGCAGCAGCGCCGGGATCTGGGCGACCAGGCCATCACCGATGGTCAGCAGCGCATACAGGCGGAACGACTCGCCCAGCGGCAGATCGTGCATCAGCGAGCCGATGGCCACGCCACCGATCAGGTTGATGATCAGGATCAGGATGGAGGCGATCGCATCGCCCCGCACAAACTTGGAGGCGCCGTCCATGGCGCCGTAGAAGTCGGCTTCGGTAGCGACTTCCTTGCGCCGTGTCTGGGCCTGCTGCTGGTTGATCAGGCCGGCATTCAGGTCGGCGTCGATGGCCATCTGCTTGCCGGGCAGGGCATCCAGCGTGAAGCGGGCCGAGACTTCCGAGATCCGCTCCGCCCCCTTGGTCACCACCACGAAGTTGATGATCATCAGGATGATGAACACCACCAGGCCGACGACGAAGTTGCCACCGATCACCACGTTGCCGAAGGACTCGATCACATGGCCGGCGGCATCGGGGCCGTTTTGGCCGTGCAGCAGCACCACACGGGTCGATGCCACGTTCAGGCCCAGGCGCATCAGGGTGGTGACCAGGATGATGGTGGGGAAGACGGCGAAGTCCAGCGGCCGCTTGACGCCCACGGCCACCAGCACCACCACCAGCGACAGCACGATGTTGAAGGTGAAGAAAATGTCCAGCGCCAGCGGGGGCAGCGGCAGCATGACCATGGCCAGCAGCGCCAGCAAAAACACAGGCACAGCCCATTGGTGGCGGGACAGGGCCTGGCGCAGTTCGGTGACGTAGTGCTTCATGGTGCAGGAGACGGATCAGACAGTTCGGTAGGGACGTCCAGCGCATGCGGCATCTCCGGGCGTGCAGGGCGCTGGCCCTGGCGGAAGGCCTTGATCTGCAGCACGTAGTGCAGCACCTGGGCCACGCTGCGGTAGAGCACGGCCGGGATCTGCTGGTTGACTTGGCTGGTGTGGTAGACGGCGCGCGCCAGTGCCGGGATGCTGACGACCTCGACCTGGTGGTGCAGCGCGATCTCGCGGATGTAGAAGGCCATCTCGTCCACCCCCTTGGCGATCACATACGGCGCCTCGGCCCGCTGGGTGTCGTAGCGCACGGCCACGGCAAAGTGTTCGGGGTTGACGATCACGGCATCGGCCTTGGGGACGGTGGCGCGCACGCTGCGCCGGGCCAGCTGCCGCTGGATCTGGCGGATGCGGTTTTTCACTTCCGGGCGGCCTTCGTTGCTCTTGTGCTCTTCCTTGACTTCCTGCTTGCTCATGCGCTGGCTGCGCAGAAAGAAAAAGCGCTGCAGCGGAACGTCGATCAGCGCCAGGATGACGAAGATGACCACGATGGACATCACGCCGGACAGGAACAGGGCAATGCCTTCCCGCACCGCCAGGTCCAGGGTCATCGACGGCAGGGCGGTGAAATGGCGCACATTGGCCTTGCAGTAGGCGTAGACCACCCCGGCCACGGTCGCGGCCTTGAGCACGGACATCAGCAGGTCGCCGTAGTGCTTGGCCTTGAAGAACTTCGACAGGTTCTGTTTGGGGCTCAGGCGGCTGAACTTGGGCTGCAGATTCTTTGGCGACAGCAGCCAGCCGCCGGGGAACAGGGATGCGACGGCCACCAGCAGCGGGGTGATGAACAGCGGCAGCAGCATCTGAGCGAACAGCATCCCGGCATCGGCCCAGACGGCCCCCACCATGGCGTCGATCGTGCCGGTGCCGGAGGCATCGTCCAGGCCGCGCTGGAACAGGCCGTGGAATTTGCGCAGGTAGTCGGGCATGAACAGCGCCGTCACCTGCAGCGTGACCACGAGCCCCACCGCCGTGGCCAGGTCGCGCGAGCGCGCCACCTGGCCTTCCTCGCGCATCTTGCGCAGCTTGTGGTCGGAGGCCCGTTCGGACTTGTCGCCTGAACTGTCTGCCATGGGCTCAGGCTTTCATCATCAGGGTCAGCATGTCCAGCGCGCGGCGGGTCATCTGCAGGTAATGGGCCGGGATGTGGCGCAGCATGAAGGCCAGCATGGCCAGGCCGAACAGCGTGACGACGGAAAAGCCCAGCGCAAAGATGTTCAGGCTGGGGGAGATGCGGGCCATGAAGCCAAAGCCCAACTGCACCAGCATGGCAGCAAAGATGATGGGGGTGGCCAGCAAGAAGGCGGCGGCAAACACCCAGCCCATGTTGTAGGCCACGGTCTGCAGCTGCAGCCGGTTCAGGCTTTGGCCCACCGGCCAGGCGTCGAAGCTGGCCGACACGATGCCGGCCACCAACAGGTGGATGTCCAGCACAAAGAACAGCAGCATGCCCAGCAGCAGGGCCAGTACCGACAGTGCATCGGAGGAGCTGCCGTTCACCGGGTCGTTGAGCATGGCCATGGCCAGACTGGTCTGGGAGGCACTCAGGAACCCGAAGATGCTCAGCGCGGTCGTGGCGAACTGCAGGCCCAGGCCCAGCACGGCGCCAATGGCGATCTGCTCCAGCGTCAGGACCACGGCCGTCAGCGAAAAGGCGTTCACGGAAATGACGGCGCTGCTGACCGAGGGCAATGCCACCACGGCCAGGGTCAGCGCGATCGTGACCCGCACCCGCACCGGGACGGTGGGGTCGCCAAAGATGGGGGCAAACGCCAGCAGGGCCATGATGCGGGCAAACGGCCACCACAGGATCTGCAGCCAGTGCAGCAAGAAGGGGTAGAGGCCCTGCTCCATGGCGGTGGTCAGCCCAGCAGCGTGCTGGCGTACTGGAAGAAGCGCACGCAGAAATCCATCAGCTGCGTGACCAGCCAGCGCGCGCTCACTGCCAGGGCCAGCAGCGTGACCATCAGGCGGGGCAGAAAGCTCAGCGTCTGCTCGTTGATCTGCGTGGCGGCCTGGAACAGGCTGACCAGCAGGCCCATGACCAGGCCCGGCACCACCAGCACGGCCACGATGACGAGCACCAGCTGGATGGCCTGCAGCAGCAGGTCGACCGCGATATCGGGCGTCATGGCGCTACAGCCCCTGGACGCTGGTGACCAGCGTGTTGACCGTCAGGGACCAGCCGTCCACCAGCACGAACAGCAGGATCTTGAAGGGCAGCGAGATCACCAGCGGAGACAACATCATCATGCCCATGGCCATCAGCACCGAGGAGACGACCAGGTCGATCACCAGAAACGGAATGAAGAGCACGCAGCCGATCATGAAGGCGGTTTTCAGCTCGCTCAGCACGAAGGCCGCGACCTTGACGGTGAAGGCATGGTCCTGGGGCGTGGCGACCGGCCCTTCCTTGGCCAGTGCGCTGACCTGTTTCAGTGCCGCCTCATGGGTCTGCGCCAGCAGGAAGTCCGACATCGGTTTTTCGGCGCGGCGCAGTGCGTCGATCAGGCTGATCTGGTCTTTCTCGTACGGCTCGAAAGCCTCGGTCCACAGGCGCTCGCCCACCGGGCGCATGACCAGCAGGGTCAGGATCAGCGCCACGCCGGTCAGCACCCGGGTCGGCAGGCCCTGCTGCAGACCCAGTGCGGAGCGCAGCAGCGCCAGCACGATGATGAAGCGCGTGAAGGTCGTCATCATCAGCGCCATCATGGGCAGCAGGCCGAGCAGCGTCATCAGGACCAGCACCTCGGTCTTGACCGAGAGCTGGGTCACGCCATGGGCTTGCTGGCTTTCCATCAAGGGAATGTTCGCGGCCTGCGCCACGGGCAGCCAGGCGCACAGGCAGCCAGCCAGTGCCCACAAAGCGAGGGCGCGATGCGCCCTGTGACGGTGCGGTTCCATGTGGATGTGCAGCGCTGGCTCAGAGGCCCAGGGCGGGCAGCTCGGCATGCAGGTCCAGCACCTTCAGGCCGTAGGATTCACCGCAGACCACCACCTCCCCTTTGCCGATGGCAGCGCCGTTGACCTTGATGGTCAGCGGCTCGCCCACGATGGTGTCCAGTGGCACCACGCTGTCCGGCCCCAGATCGGCCAGTTCCTGCAGGGTGATGCGGGCGGAGCCGGCTTCCAGCGTCAGGGTCACGGGAATGCGGTGCAGAAAGGGCGACAGGCGCTCGGGTTCCGGGAGGGCGGGGGCCAGGGCGGGTGCTTCGGGGGCCGCTTCCGCATTGCCCGCCAGCAGGTCTTGCAGGTCCATGTTGTTGTCGAGGTCCATAGTCTTTATTCCAAGGTCTCAAAGGCCGTCAGGTGCAGCTTGCCGTGGTGCTCGGCCACCGAAGCGGCGAGCAGGGCTTCGCCGTTGAGCAGCACCGTGGTGCGTCCCAGGGCAATCGGTAGCACGCTGCCCCGCCGCAGCGCCTGGATGTCGGCGGTGGATACGGTTTTTTCCAGCAGGCGCGCGGTCAGTACCACCTGCAGCGGGGCCGCAGGTTTGGCTGCGCCCGGCTGGGCTGTGCGCTGGGTGCGGCGCAGCTGCAGCGCGTAGTGCTCCAGCGTGCGGCTGGCGTCGGCATCCAGCGTGATGTGCAGTGGCTGCCAGTCGCTGTCCCCCACCTGGATGCGGGCCTGCCATTGCCAGGCGCTGGCCGACGTGGAAGGGGGGCTGGCCAGCGCCGCATGGGCCTGGGCGCACAGCGCGGCAACGGCGCGCAGCACCGCGTCCTGCAGGGCCTGGCCAATGCGCCGTTCCGTGCTGCTGGGGGGCGTGCCGGGGGTCTGCGTCTGGCCGTCGGCCGTGAAGCCATAGCGGGCCGCCATATGGGCGAGCACGGTGGCGCGCTGCAACTCAATTTGTAACGCCTGGGGTGCCACGCCCGGCAGGGGGGTGAAGTGGGCGTGCGCGATCTGGATGGCAATCGGACGGTGGCCGGTGCCATGCAGCTGTGCCTGGACATGCTGTGCCAGATCGGCCGCCAACTGATCGAAGGCTTGCACCGGACGCCCCAGCAAGACGGGGTTCAGGGTTTTGATGTTCTGCACAATAGATATCTTTTTCGCCTTCTATTTGAGGTGTGGCGTCACACAAAATAGGGCTGATACAGAGAGAGATACAGGGGATATGGAATGTATTGCGAAATCGCTAGTATTTGTATCAGTTGTGAATAGTATACTGTTCGTGCAACAACTTATTCCCTCGAAATCAGCGACGCACCTGTGAAGATGGGTGCTGTCGGTGGCGCAGGGGCATGCCGATGAACATCGAACCCTCAAGCCTTTTGCTGCAGACCCGGGGCGCTTTCGCGCAGTTCGTGCCGCCCCAGCTGGACCAGACGCCCGTCATGCCCGCAGCCGGCCAGCAGGCCGCAGGCAGCGGCTTTCTGCGCCTGATGGAAAACGCCGTGCTGTCCGTGGATGCCCAGGGTCGTGCCGCTTCGGACCGGATGGCCGCGGTCGATGCGGGCAAAAGTGATGACCTGGTCGGGGCCATGCTGTCCAGCCAGGAAGCCAGTCTGTCGTTCTCCATGTTGATGCAGGTGCGCAACAAGGTGATGGGAGCGATGGACGAGGTCGTGAAGCTCCAGGTTTGAGGCAGAGGACATACCGGTGTTGGATTCCCTTAAAAAACGCTTCGCAGGCATGCCTGCCGCACAGAGCGTGCTTTCTTTCTCGTCCTCTCCCGGTATGGCGCGTGTCGCCGTGCCGCTGGTGCTGGCGGCGGCCATCGTCACGGCGCTGGTGGTGCTGGTGCTGTGGCAGAGCAGCGGCAACTACCGCCCCCTGTTCGGCGCCCGCGAGAACGTGGTGACCTCGGATGTGGTGGCGGTGCTGGAGGCCGATGGCCTGAAGTACCGTCTGCATCCAGACTCCGGCCAGGTGCTGGTGGCCGAGTCCGATCTGGGGCGCGCCCGCATGCTGCTGGCCGCCAAGGGCGTGGCGGCCAAATTGCCCGAAGGCCTGGAGCTGATGGATCGCAACGATCCCTTGGGGGTGAGCCAGTTTGTGCAGGACGTGCGCTTCCGCCGCGGCCTGGAAGGCGAGCTGGCGCGCAGCATCACCACGCTGGATGCGGTGGCTGCGGCACGGGTGCACCTGTCGATTGCGCGTTCGTCATCGTTCGTGGTGAACACCGGGGACAAGAGTTCGGCGTCGGTGGTGCTGCAGATGCAGCCGGGGCAGCAGCTCAAGCAGGAACAGATCGCCGCCATCATCCACATGGTGTCCAGCAGCGTGGCCGGACTGGATCCCCAGCGCGTGGCGCTGACCGACCAGGCCGGCAATTTCCTGTCGGCCCGCGTGGACCTGTCGGAAGGCTTCGATCCGCTGGCGCAGGAAGGCCAGGCCGGCAAGCTGAGTGCCGAATTGCGCCAGAACGCCCAGGAACTGCTGACCGCCGCCGTGGGGGCGGGGCATTTCCGTGTGACGGTGACGGCCGACCTGAGCCAGGACCGCACCGAAGAGTCTTACGAACAGTACAACGGCGATCCCCGCGTGCTCAGCGAAGCCACGCGGGAAGAAAACGACCGCAGCGGCGGGGTGGCCCTGGGCGTGCCCGGCTCGCTGAGCAACCGTCCGGTGAATGTGCCCTCCGAACCGGAGGCCAAGGACGGCAAGGACGCCAACAACAGCAACTTCCGCGCTGCCGTGTCGCGCAATTACGCCTACGACCGCAGCGTGGTCCAGGTCAAGCGCGGCAAGGGCCGCATCAACAAGCTGCATGTGGCGGTGATCCTGGACGACACCGTGGCGCCCAAGGGCAGCACGGTGTGGAGCCCGGAAGCGCTGCAGCGCGTGGAGAAGCTGCTGCGCGTGGGCATGGGGGTGGACAGCGTGCGGGGTGACCAGATTGCGGTCTCCAGCATGCCGTTCACCGTGCCGCCCCCGGTGGCGCAGTGGTGGGAAGAGCCGGCCAACTGGTATGGCGCGGTGGTGATGGCGCTGTGGACCATCGCCGGCGGGGTGGTGCTGGTGCTGCTGGTGCGCCTGGTCGATGCGGTGCTGCGCCATCTGCGCGAAGGCGCCAAGACGGCCGCCGCGGTGGCGCAGGCAACCCCGGCCCTGGCGGGTGGCGGCGAGACCGACCTTGCCCTGCTGCAGGCGCCGGACAGCGCCCGGGTGTCCACGACCGATATGTCGATGGTGCCTTTGCTGGAGAACGTGGACCTGCCGCCCCCGGGCTCGGAAGTGGATGTGATGGTGGAGCATTTGCGCACGCTGGCGGCCAAGGAGCCGGAGCGCGTGGCGGAAGTGGTCAAACAATGGGTGCAAAAACATGGCCAACCAGTCGGTAGCGAACGCTGAGGGCGCGGCGCGCCTGGCATTGCCGGGCAAGAGCGCGGAAGAGCTGAACCTCATCGAGCAGGCGGCCATCGTGCTGCTGAGCATGGGCGAGGAGCCGGCCGCTGGTGTGCTGCGCTGCCTGGAGCGCGAGGATCTGCTGGCGGTGACCCAGGTGATGTCGCGCCTGAGCGGCATCCGCGTGGATTCCGTGCGCCAGTCGCTGCAGCATTTCTTCGATGACTACCGGGAGCAAAGCGGGGTGCATGGCGCATCGCGCAGCTTTCTGCAGCGCTCGCTGGGGCTGGCGCTGGGCGGCGACATTGCCGGCAGCGTGCTGGACAGCATCTACGGCGATGAAGTGCGACCCAAGATGGCGCGGCTGCAATGGGCTTCGCCAGCGTGGCTGGCCGAGCGGCTGGCGCAGGAGCACCCGCGCATGCAGGCCGTGTTTCTGGCCTTTCTGCCCCCGAAGCTGGCGGGCGATGTGATCGAGTACCTGCCGGCGTCGGGGCGCGAAGCGCTGGTGCTGAACGTGGCCAAGCTCAAGGATGTGGACCGCGATCTGCTGGTCCAGCTGGAGGTGCTGACCGACCAGTACCTGAGCGAATTCGGCACGCAAAGCGTGGCCATGGAAGGCGTGAAGCAGGCGGCAGAAATCCTGAACCGCATCCCCGGCAACAAGCAGGAGCTGGTGGAGCAGCTGCGGGCGCGGGACCCGGAGATCGCCTCGGCGATCGAGACCGAGATGTACGACTTCTTCGTGCTGTCCACGCAGTCCGAAGCCACGCTGACGCAGATCATCGAGGCGGTGCCGGCCGAGCTGTGGGCCCTGGCGCTCAAAGGGGCGGAGCCTGCCGTGCGCAAAGCCGTGCTGGGTGCCATGCCCCGGCGCCAGGCGCAGAGCTTCGAAGACCAGATGCGCCGCAGCGGACCGGTGCCGCTCAGCCGGGTGGAGCAGGCGCGGCGTGAAATCATGGACCTGGTCAAGGCCATGGTGGATGCCGGCGAGCTGGAGATCCAGCTGTTTGCCGAAGCCGTGGTGGAGTGAGCGTGCTGTACCGTCCTTACCACTTCCCCCCTCTGGACCTGGTGCAGGCCGACAGCCTGCAGCAGACCTGCGCACCTGCCGGCGAGCGCGAACGCAATGCCCAGGAGCTGGCGCAGGCTTACGAGCAGGCGGTGCAACGCGGGCATGCCCAGGGCGTTGCGCAAGGGCAGGCCGATGGCGAACGTGCCGGCTATGAAGTGGGACAGCAGGCCGGCATGGCCGCCGGGCGGGCCCAGGCACTGCAGGGCGCACGCGAGGAGCTGCAACGCCTCGGCGCCCCGGTGACGGCCGCCGCCGCGCAGCTGCAGCTGCTGCACGCCGACTGGGAAGCCAGCTTGCGCAAGGATCTGATCGATCTGGTGGAAAAAGTGGCACGCCAGGTGGTGCGCTGCGAGCTGACCTTGCAACCGGCGCAGATTCTGGCGCTGGTGGAAGAAACCCTGGCCGGCATGCCGCAGCGTACGGGGGCCGTGCATGTGTTCCTGAATCCGTCGGATCTGCAGCGCATCCAGGAGCTGGACCACAGCCGTGTACCGGCGTGGCAGCTGCAGGCCGACAGCGCACTGGAGGCGGGCGAATGCCGCCTGCTGGTGGGCGATGAAGAAGTGGATGCCGGCTGCAAGCAGCGCATGGCGGCCTGCATGGACCAGGTGCGCGGACAGCTGCACCCGGTGGAGCCGGTGTGAGCAGTCTGCAGCCGCCACTGTCTGCGCCGGAAGGCGGGCTGGCGCATTCGCTGCGCAGCGTGCAGCTGTCCGATGTGCCAGTGGCGCAGCCCACGGCCCGCCTGCATGCCGCCACCGGGCTGCTGCTGGAGGCGACGGGCGCAGCGCTGCCGCTGGGCGCACGCTGCCAGATCGAGGGGCCGGGCGGCGTGCCGCTGCCGGCCCAGGTGGTGGGGTTTCGCGGTGCGGTCTCGTACCTGATGCCGCTGAAGGCGGTCACCGGTCTGGCGACGGGCGCCCGCGTCACGCCGGACTCGGAAACGCAGACACCGAACATTGGCGCCAGCTGGCTGGGACGGGTGGTGAATGGCCTGGCGGAGCCGCTGGATGGGCTGGGGCGTCTGACGGGCGATGTGCCGTTGCCGGCCCATCCGCCCAAGGTGCATCCGCTGAAGAAGCGACCAATCGCCCAGCCGCTGGATGTGGGCGTGCGCAGCATCAACGGGATGCTGACCCTGGGGCGCGGTCAGCGGGTCGGGCTGTTTGCGGGCAGCGGCGTGGGCAAGAGCGTGCTGCTGGGCATGATCACGCGCCAGACTGAAGCCGATGTGATTGTGGTGGGGCTGATCGGTGAGCGCGGGCGTGAAGTGCGCGAGTTCATTGAGCACGCCCTGGGGGCCGAAGGCCTGCGCCGCGCCATCGTGGTGGTAGCTCCCGCCGACGAGCCGGCGCTGATGCGCATGATGGCGGCCGAGCTGTGCCATACGATCGCGGCCCATTTCCGGGACCAGGGGTGCAATGTGCTGCTGCTGCTGGATTCGCTGACCCGCTACGCCATGGCGCGGCGCGAGATTGCGCTGGCCCTGGGCGAGCCGCCGGCGACCCGGGGCTATCCGCCGTCGGTCTTCAGCATGCTGCCGCAACTGGTGGAAAGCGCCGGCAACGGCGAGCAGGGCCAGGGCAGCATGACGGCCATCTACACCGTGCTGGCCGAAGGCGACGACCAGCAGGACCCTGTGGCCGATACGGCGCGCGCCATTCTGGATGGCCACATCGTGCTGCGGCGCGAACTGGCGGAGCGTGGGCAGTACCCCGCCATCGATGTGGCGGCATCCATCAGCCGCTGCATGCCCCAGGTCGTGACGGAGGCCCATTTGCAGGCCGCCCGCCAGGCCAAGGAGTTGCTGGCGCGCTACAGCCAGGTGCGGGACCTGATCCCCATGGGCGCCTACGTGCCCGGCGCCGATGTGCGAACGGACCAGGCTGTGCAGCGTTGGCCGCTGCTGGAGGCCTATCTGCGCCAGGGCACCCATGAGGCGGCGATGTTGCCGGCGTGCATGGCGCAGCTGCAGGAGGTGTTGGCATGAATGTCCCGGTCCCCGCCCTGGCGCAGTACGTGCACGTGCTGGACCAGCGTGCCCAGCAATCGCTGGCGCAAACCAGCCAGGCCCGCACCCGCCTGGACCACACCCAGACGCAACTGGAGCGGCTGCGGAGCATGGCCCGCAGCGCCGGGGTAAAGAATTTGCATGGAAGTGTCGCCCTATATGCAAACGCAGCGGGTTTCCGTTCCGGGCTGATGGACATGGCCGAGCAATTTCGCGACACCCTGGGGGTGCAGCAGCTCGAATATGTCCAGGCCCAGGCGCAGATGCAGAGGGCTTTCCGTCAGCATGGCAGCATGCAGACGGTGTTGGAGCGAGTGCGCACTGACATGGCTGTCGTGCAGCAGCGCCAGGAACAAAAGCACACGGACGAGCTGGCGGGCCAGGCATGGCAGCGTCAGCTTCGGCAGCCGGATACCGGAAACCGCTAGTACAGCCCAATCGCGAACGCATACCAGGGGAATACAGTGGCAACCTACGATCCAGTCTCTACCGCCAAGGCACTTGCCGAAAGCTATGTCTATGCCCGCCAGACGCAGGTAGAGACCAACACGTCCAAGGCGCAGGGCAAGGTGACGGCCCTCACCAGCCTGCAGACGGCGCTGTCCACCTTCACCACCGCACTCAACACGCTCAGCGCCAAGGGCAGCGTGGTGGCACAGACGGCCACGGTGTCGCGCAGCACGGCTGCCTCGGCATCGGTGTCGGGCACAGCATCGGCAGGCAGCTACAGCTTCGCGGTCAGCCAGCTGGCCACAGCCCAGCAGTCGCTCTACAGCATGGAAGACCTGGGGCTGGCGCTGGACACCACCTTCCCGCAGGACACCACCATGGTGGTGACCGCGGTCGGGGGCGCGGGCTACATCCAGGTGGACCTGGCGGCGGCCGACGAAAACAACGACGGCAAGCTGTCCGTCACGGAAATCGCCCGTGCGCTGAACCAGGCCAGCGATGGCAAGGTCACGGCCTCGGTGGTGACGCAGAACGGCAAGCAGCAGCTGCTGCTGAACGCCGGAGGCACCGGACTGGAGAACGCCTTCCAGCTGCACATGGTGTCGTCAAGCGGTGCCGATGCGGCCGCCCAGCAACTGGCGACCGACTGGGCCGCCACCGTGGCGGGGCTGCAGAACGGCACGATCACGGCCATGCCGGCCGCTGGCGGCGCGAGCATCGGCGGCAAAGGCACCCAGCTGTCGCTGGCGCAGGATGCGGTGTTCAAGCTGGGCGGCGATACGGGCGTGGAGATGCGCCAGGCGTCCAACACCTATACGGGCATTGACGGACTGTCGGTGACCTTCCAGGAGGTCACCACCAGCCCCGTGACGATCACGGTGGCCAAGGACGATGCCGCCACCAAAAGCAATATGCAGAGCTTTGTGGACGCCTACAACACGCTGGTGAAGGCCATGGACAAGCTGACGGCCGCAGGCAATGCCGAGGGCGGCGTGGCCGCTGGTGCGCTCAACGGGGATTCGGGCGTGCGCACGCTGCGCAACCAGCTCAACAGCCTGCTGCGCACCAGCGTGGGCGGTGTGAGCCTGACGGACTACGGCATCTCGGCCCAGCGCGACGGCACCATCGCCCTCGATGCGGACCGTTTTGCCAAGAAGGTGGCCGCCAACCCCGACGCCCTGACCAGCCTGCTGGGGCAGACCAATTCGCTGGAATACAAGCGCACCGGTGTGCTGGGCAGCCTGCAGACCTATATCAACACCTGGAGCAATGCCTCGACGGGGTTCCTGAAGTCGCGCCAGGACGGACTGCAAAAGCAGCTGACGCAGTACAGCAAGGACCAGGACAACATTGACCGCCTGTATGCACAGGCCTACCAACGCTATCTGACGCAATTCACGACGCTGGCGAACCTCGAAACCACGATGGGCAACACCACGAGTCTGCTGGACTCGCTGTTCTCTTCATCGTCGTCTTCGAGTTGAGGCGGTGTCGCGCATCCTGAGCTATGAACGACAACCTTTGGAATGATGGATACGGGGGCTACCGCTCCGCCAACATGGTGGCCCAGACCGCGCAGGCTTCGCCTGTGGAGCTGGTGCTGATGCTGGTGGACGGCCTGCTGGAAGAGATGGCGCGCCTGCGCATGCACATCGCGCACGGCCGGTTCGAGGAGAAAGCCCATTCCATCGCCAAATGCGCCGACATCCTGACCGGGCTGGGCAGCGCACTGGAGGTCGAGGCGGGCAACGAGGTGGTGGAAAACCTGTCCCGCCTCTATGACTTCTGTGCCCAGCGCCTGAACCAGGCGGGCTTTGACATGGATGCCGACAAGGTGGGCGAAGTGCAGGACATCGTCCAGACGCTGCGTGCCGGATGGCAGGGGATGGCGGATGCCCGCCTTTGATGCCAAGCGCCTGGAAGCGCTGGCCCAGCAGCTGCAGGCAGCGGCGGCCGCGCAGGATTGGGTGCGCCTGGGGCAACTGGACCAGTTGCTGAGCCAATGGCTGGCCGAGGAGCAGGCCATGCCGTCGGCCGATCCTGCCCAGCAGGCGGCATGGCACCGGGTGGCGTCCGCCCATGGGCAGGCGCGCAGCGCGTGCCAGCAGGCATTGCAAGAAGCAGGGGCGCGCTTGCGCGACCTGCACAACCACAACGAGGCGCACAAGGCCTACGCATGGCAGGAGCAGCTTTCATGAATTCAATGCCGGTCAGCACCGCGCTGGCCTCGGCGCCTGCCGGAGACAAACAGGGGCCTGCCGTGGCCCAGGCCATCGAGCCTGCGGCAGCGGGCGCTGCCGCACCCCAGGCGTTCATCTCTGGCGCGGCCGACTACGCGCGCGTGCTGGAACAGACGGCGCTGCCACAGGGCCTGTGGACGGAACCGGGTGGGCATGCCAAGGCCTCCACCGTGCAGGCCTTGCTGGCCAAGACCGAGCAGGCCTGGGCCGATGAAACCGACAGCGCGCTGGATGCCAACGCCCTGCCGCTGCTGCCGAGCCTGGCCCCGGCCTGGCAGCCGGAGATGCTGAAGCCACGGAATGCACAGGGGGCACCGGTGGCGGACCCCGCAGAGGTGGATGCCGCCCTGGCCACGGCGGCGATGGCGGTGCAGACGCCGGCCGTGCCGGCAGAGACCGCTTTGCTGCAGCGCGTGCAAGCCAGGGCGGAAACGGTGGCGGCCACGCCCGCCGCCGTGCATGCCACAGTGGATGCCGGCGCACGCAGTGCCCCGGTGTCGCCCGAAGCCTCGGCGGTGCTGCCGGCGGCGCTGCCGCTGGCACAGGGCTCGGGCGGACTGTCGCTCGAGCTGCCCGGCAAGGCGGCAGCGCCCGCCACGGCCACGGCGGTGCGTGCGGAGCAACCGGTGCTGCAGGCACTGGCGCAGCGCATTCAGCTGCAGCAGTCGCAGGGGGTGGAGGTAGCGACGGTGCGCCTGGACCCGCCCCAGATGGGCACCCTGGAAGTCCGCATCCAGCATGACCCGTCCGGGGTGCAGGTGACGCTCCAGGCCTCGCATGCGGAAGTGGGGCGCCAACTGGCCGGCCTGGCAGAAGGTTTGCGCCAGGAACTGCAGGCGCGCACGAACGGCGAAGCCTCGGTGGTGGTGGCGCAGGGACGCGCGTCCGGCCAGACGGCGGGACAAGGCGGACAGCCGCGCGACAACCCGGCGCCCTGGGCGCAGGCTGAGGAAGAAGTAATCGGTCAGGCCCTGCAGGCTTGGCAGTCCGCGGCGCAGGCGGCGGGCTGAAGCACAGAGCGGGAGGGATGATGGCGAAAAAAATCGGAATGTTGTTGGCGTTGGTGGTGATCCTGGGAGTGGGTGTCGCTGCCGGGGGATGGTGGTGGGGGCAGCAGCGTGCGCCGGTGGCGGTGGCCGCGCAGACCTCGCCGCACCTGGATGTGCGCCAGGCCAGCTATGTGACGCTGGACAAGATCGTGGTCATGCTCAAGACCGACCAGAGCCTGCGCACGGGCAACACCTATATGTCGCTGGATCTGGTGCTGCGCACGGACAAGCTGCACGAGAAGGCTGCAAAGGCCGAGCTGCCCATGCTCAAAGGGGTGGCCGTGCGCACGCTGTCCCAGGTGGCGATGGAGCAGGCCAAGGCCATGAGCATCGACGAATGGACCGACCTGCTGACGGCGGATCTGGTGGCGGCCTATGCCAGCCACCCCGATCTGCGGCCGTTCGACAAGGTCATGGTGTCGCGGCTGATCATCGAGTAAATCCCGCCCATGCTGCAGCAAGACACCTCCGCTCCGTATGGCGACGCCGCTGCGCTGGTGGCCGGAGGCTGGGCACCGGCCGACGGGCTCTACAGCACGGCAGCCGTGTCGCCGCAGCAGGAACAGGCGGTGCTGACCGCCTACCTGCCCATGGTCAAGCGGGTCGTGCGCCAGCTGGCCTCGCAGGCGGGTGAGGTCATGGACCAGAACGATATGACCCAGGTGGGTCTGATGGGCCTGCTGGAGGCCTTGCGCCGCTACGGTGCGGTGGATGAGGCCTTTGCCGGCTATGCCCGCCAGCGGGTGCGCGGGGCCATCCTGGATGAACTGCGGCGCCAGGACTGGCGTCCGCGCACGGTGCGCCAGAGTGCCCACAAGGCGCGGGATGCGGTGCGCGCCCTGCGCCGCCAACTGGGTGCCGAGCCCACGCCGGCACAGATTCAGCAGGCCCTGGGTATGGACGACGAGGCCTACCTGGCATACGAGCAGGCGGAGTCTGCGGAGGCCATGGCCAGTCTGGATGAAATGGTCGGCCAGGGCATGGACCTGCCCAGCTCGGCGGCAGATCCGCAGCACGCCGTGCTGCAGCGCCATCTGCTGGAGCAGATGCTGGCGCAGCTGAACGAGCGGGAACAGCGCGTCATCCAGCTCTATTACGAATTCGACCTCAACCTCAAGGAAATTGCAGCGGTGCTGGAGTTGTCCGAGGCGCGGGTCTGTCAGATCAACAAGGAAGCGCTGCGCAAGATGCGTGCAGCGCTGGAGGGGGCGTAAGCCCCCCTCCGTCATTTCGGGAAACACAAAGCATGTTGCAACTTCTGGGCATCTTCATTGTGCTGGGCACCGTCTTCGGAGGGTTTGTGCTCAGCGGCGGTCAACTGGGGGTGATCTGGCAGCCGATGGAGGTCTTCATCATTGCCGGTGCAGGCCTGGGGGCGCTGGTGCTGGGCAACCCCAAGCACATCCTGTCGGAGCTGTGGCTGCAGCTGCGCAACGTGATGTCGCAGACCAAGCAGACGGTGGAGTTCCAGCGCCAGCTGCTGCTGCTGATGTACGAGCTGCTGCTGACCGCGTCCGGGGGGCTGAAGGCCCTGGATGCGCATGTGGAAAAGCCCAAGGACAGCCCGCTGTTCCAGCGCTATCCGCTGGTGCTGGCGGACGCCAAGCTGCTGCATTTCATCGTGGACAACTTCCGCCTGATGGCTATGGGCAAGATCAGCAGCCACGAGCTGGAAGGCGTACTGGACCAGGAGCTGGAAACCATCCAGGAAGAGCTGCTGCAACCGGCCAAATCGCTGGGCAAGATCGCGGAGGCCATGCCGGGCTTCGGCATCCTGGCGGCGGTGCTGGGCATTGTGATGGCCATGAGCTATGTGGCCGATGGCGCCACAGCCGGCGAGATCGCGGTCAAGGTGGGGGCTGCCATGGTGGGCACCTTCATCGGCATTTTCCTGTGCTACGGCGTTCTGGACCCGCTGTGCAACTTCATGAAGCAGCGTGTGATGGAACACATTGCCGCCATGGAATGCGTGAAAGTGGTGCTGGTGGCCCATGTGGCGGGCAAGCCGCCGCTGCTGTCCATCGATGCGGGGCGCCGCCTGGTGCCACTGAACATCAAGCCCAGCTTTGCCGCGCTGGAGACCTGGATCACCGACATGACGGCCCGCGAGACCGGAGGGGCCCGTGCTTAAGCGTGCCGGCCAGGAGCACGGTGAGGTTGTCGTCAAGAAAAGCGGCGGCAAGCACCAGCATGAAGAGCACAACAGCGCCTGGAAGGTGGCGTTTGCCGACTTCTGTCTGGCACTGATGTGTCTTTTCCTGGTGCTCTGGGTGCTGGCCGCGCGCGACAAGGAAGAGGTCGAGATGGCCATGGCCGCCGGCGCGGCACCCAACATGACCTACCAGGGCCAGGGCGTGCGCATGATCGGCGAATACCAGCCGGGTTCGCTGATCCCCAAGAATCCCGTCAGACCGCAGGCCCAGGAAGAGACGGGCGGCCAGCCCCGGGTGCAGAAGCTGCTGGACAGCCCGGAAGAGCTGGCGCAGCTGTCGCGCCGGGTGCGGGAGGTGGGGGAGCAGGTCGGTCTGGGCGACCACATCGTGACCGCCGTGACGGCCGAAGGCCTGCGCATCACCGTGCACGACACCGAGCAAAGCGGCATGTTCAAGCTGGGCAGTGCCGAACCCACCGCCGAGTTCGTGCGGCTGCTGCGCCGCATCGGCCCGATGTTCCGTGAGATCGACAACCAGCTGGTGATTGCCGGGCACACGGATGCCTTGCCCTATAGCAGCCACAGTGCGTTTGCCGCCTCCAACTGGTCGCTGTCCATGCAGCGGGCGCTGGCGGCGCGCGGCCACATGATGCTGGGCGGCATGCCGGAACGCAGCGTGCTGCAGGTGATCGGCATGGCCGACGTGGCCCCGGCCGATCCCGAGCAACCCCAGGCGGCCATCAACCGGCGTGTCGAGCTGCTGGTCACCACCAAGGCCCATGCCCAGAATGTGCACCAGACGTTTGGCCGACTGCCGGTGAGCGAGCCCTTGACGCCCGGGCTGCAAAGCTCGCCCGCGGACACGCCCATGCTGGAGCTGCTGCGCAAGGTATTGCTGCAGCCTTTGCAGGGCGAAGCGCAGGCCAAGCCCTAAAAACTGTCATCATGCAAAGCAGCAAACTCAGAGGCTCCCGGATGAAACTCTCTCCCATTGCGCCCGCTGCGGGCAGCGTGGCTGCACAGGGCGACCGTGTGCAGGACCTGGCCGCATCCCTGCCGGCTGCGGCGGCGGTGGTGGCCCCGGACGTGCAGGTGGGTGTGCAGGCTGCCAGCGTGCAGCGCGCCCAGGTGCAGGCGGCGCAGATGCCGGATGTGGATGCGGCGCGCGTGGAGGAAATCAAGGAAGCGCTGGCGCGTGGCGACATCAGCTTCAATCCCCAGAAGCTGGCACAGCTCATCCTGCGCCACCATGGAGGTGGGGCGTGATGGCCGACGCCACCGGCACCGCACCGTCGCTGTCGACCCGCCAGCGCTGGGCCGCCATTGCCCAGGGCATGCAGCAGGACATGACGGCGTACGGTCATCTGTGCGAGCTGCTGCACACGCAGTTCCATGCCGCCTTGCGCCACGATGCCGAAGCCATGCAGGAGGCTGCAGTACAGATCACGGCCCAGGTGCAATGGCTGGAAGGTACCCGCAAGGAGCGTGGTCAGCATGTGCGGGCGCTGCTGCCCGCGGGCGCACCGTTGTCGATGGAGGCGGCATTTTCCTTGCTGCAGGCGCCGCTGCAGCAGCAGCTGCTGGGTCTGTGGGGGCAGCTGGAAGCCCAGGTGCAGGTCTGCAAGGCCATGAATCAGCGCAATTGCCAGCTCATCATGGAGCAGGCCGAAGTGATGCGCGCCGTGATTGTGGGCAATGCCCAGCCGGAGATCTATGCTCCGCTCTGATTTTCTGCCTTTGCCGGACTGGCCCGGTGCCGGTGGTGCTGGACCGGCTGCTGCTGCGGTGGCGTCGGCCGCACGGCTGCCCCAGCTGCCGGCCACCACCACGGTGGCCGGAGAGACGGCCGTGTACACCCCTTTGGGGCAGGATGTGGCGCGGGAGGTGCAGCAGTTCATCAGCCAGGGCAGTGGCAGTGCCGCCCTGGCGTCGCCCCAGGCGCGCTGGCTGGCGCTGCAGGCTGCACGCCAGGCGGCACGCAGCGAGCGGGGCAAGGAGGGACTGTCTGCCACGGGCGGCGTGCGCAGCGCGGCCGCGGCTGTGGGTGCGGCAGCCTCGCTGCAGCCATCGCAACAGGCTTTTCTGGACCGCATTGCCCCCTGGGCGCAGCAGGCCGCGCAGCGGTTGGGGGTGTCGCCGCGGGCGATCATGGCGCATGCCGCGCTGGAAAGCGGTTGGGGGCAGCGCCCCGTGCGGGATGCGCTGGGCCAGGACAGTCTGAACCTGTTCGGCATCAAGGCGCAAGGCGGCTGGACAGGCGCCAGCACCCCGGCGCTGACCACCGAATACGAGGCGGGGCAGGCGGTGCGGCAGACCCAGTCGTTCCGCCAGTACGCCGACCTGAATGCCACCTTCGGGGACTATGTGCGCCTGCTGGCGCACAGCCCGCGCTACCAGGCGGCCTTGCGTACCGGTGACGATGTGCAGGCCTTTGCCAGCGGCCTGGCGGCGGGCGGCTACGCCACCGATCCGGACTACGCGCAAAAGCTGGTGCGCATCAGCCGCCAGATTCCATCGCCTTGACCTGCACGCCGCCGCCCGGTGCCTGCGGGGCGGCCAGCAGCACGCCGGGGGCAATCAACCGCCCTTTCACCGGCCGGCCGGTGCGGGCATTGCGCACGGTCACCGTGTCCCCCAGCTTGCCGGAGCCGGTGGCCAGCCCCATCACGCTGACCTGTACGCCGTCGCCCTGGGCGCGGATCTCGATCTTGTCTCCCTTGCGCATGGCCACCGGGCTGAGGAGCTGGCGCGCCTGCAAGGCCTGACCGGCCCGCCCGGCGGTCTTGAGCTGTTGGCCCACGGGGGCGGGCGTGTCCAGCAGCTCGTTGCGGTGGGAAAGCGTCTGCGGGCGCAGCTCCAGATCCTCGGCCTGCAAGGCCTGGCCGGCCGGCACGTCGCTGCGCAATGTCCAGACCGGGGCACTGGCCTGCAACTGCGCCACCACGCTGCCGCGCTGGCTGCCGCAGCGCACCGGGATGGAAGCACGGGTCAGGCTGTGCAGTTCAATGGCAGGGACGGTCCAGCCTTCGGTGCAGGGGGCGTGGGCGGCCCCACGGGGGGCTGTGAATTGCACCCGCAGCCGGGCCTGTGCGCGCTGTGCAGTGGGAAGCAACTGGGCCCACGCGGCTTGCAATTGGGCCTGGGCGGCGGCCTGCAGGTCGGCTGGCAACACCGGTGGTGGCGCGGGTGCCTGCTGTGCCGCGGCCTGTGCTGTCAGCCCCAGGGTGGACAGCAGGATGGACATCCAGCTGGTCAGGAATAAATTCATAGCAAATTAAATATCTTTTGTGCAGTAATAAAAATTGTCGAATCAGCGCAAGTGGCAAAAATCACCACGCTTGACCTCTTCGAGGGCATCCTGAGCGAGAGGGAGGTGGTGGTGTTGATTGATGATGATTGGACGATTTTGAATGCCATTGTCTGTATTTTTTTGCGCATTACCGAAATTGCTGTTTGATTGTTTTTTGCTGCTTGCTCGCGAATTGGATTTGTAAGCGCACTTGGTAGCGCTTTGTGTGAAAAGTAGCAACGTGAAACAATCCGCATAGTATGATTTGATGGCGCGCAAGAAATATCTCATGCGCAAATGATCAACACAGGGTTGCGCACACCTGCAGCGGCGCAACGGGGGCGATATGGCACTGAATTTCGACTCGGCGTTGTCCGTGCATGCGCAAGCGCTGCGCGTGCGCTCTGACCGCACGCAATTGCTGGCTTCCAACCTGGCCAATGCCAGCACGCCGGGTTACCAGTCGCGGGACATCGACTTCGCGGAGGCGATGGCGCGTACGGGCCAGGAGGCGGGCCTGCCGTCGCTGGATTGGGGCGGCAGTGCGGATGCGCTGTTCCGCGTGCCCAACCATCCCTCGCAGGACGGCAACACCGTGGAAGTGGGCGTGGAGCAGGCGCTGTTTTCGCAGAACGCCTCGGACTTCCAGACCAGCCTGACCTTTCTGAACATGAAGCTGCGCGGCCTGCAGTCCGCCATCAAGGGTGAATGAGCATGGGTTTTCGTGAAATCGCGCAGATTGCCGGCTCCGCCATGACGGCCCAGAGCACGCGCCTGAACACCGTGGCCAGCAACCTGGCCAATGCCGGTGCAGCCGCCTCTTCCGAATCCGAGGCCTACAAGGCACGCAAGCCGGTGTTTGCCGCCGTGATGGGTGAAAGCACGCTGGACAGCTATGCCGCCCGCGTCCAGGTGCTGGATGTGCTGGAGACGACCGAGCCGGTGCGCAAGGTGCACGAGCCGGGCAATCCCGTGGCCGATGAGGCGGGCTTTGTCTACTACTCCAACGTCAATTCCGTGGCCGAGATGACCGACATGATGTCCGCATCGCGTGCCTTTGAAACCAATGTCGAGGTGCTGGGGCGCGTGCGCTCCATGCAGCAATCGCTGCTGCGCCTTGGAGAGCAATCATGAGCTTGATCAACAGCGCCTCCGGCACGGGCACCAACGCCGGCTCCAGCAGCAGCGACGCCATCTCGCAGGCCCTGGGCGGCACCGAGCTGGGCCAGATGTTCACCAAGCTGCTGGTGGCCCAGGTGCAGTACCAGGACCCGCTGGAGCCCACGGATTCCAGTACTTTCGTCACCCAGCTCACACAGCTGAGCCAGACGGAATCGCTGCAGTCGCTGACGTCGCAGCTGAAGACCCAGTCCTCCATTCTGGACAGCCTGCAGACCATGCAGCTGGGCAGCCAGGTGGGCTCGACGGTCATGGTCTCCACCAACAGCGTGCAGCTGGACGACAGCACCGTGAATGCCGTGGTCAATCTGCCGGCCACGGCCGATCTGACGCTGCAGCTGACGGCCCCCGACGGCAAGGTGACCACGGTCAGCCTGGGCTCCAACGCGGTGGGCGATGCCAACTTCACCATCGACCCCGCCGCGCTGGGCCTGCCTGCGGGCAAGTACGGCATCGTGGTCAAGGATGCCAGCGGCACCAGCTACCCCGTGGAGGTGGCGGGCACGCTGCAGGCCGTGCGCCTGACGTCGAGCGGCAGCGTGGCCCTGCAGGTGCAGGGCCTGGGCGATGTGCTGCCTTCCAGCGTGACGCGTTTCGTGGGTCAGAAGGCCTGAGCGCCCTGACGTTTTCTCCCTCTCTTCACCAGGCCTGAAATCATGAGCTTCCAGATTGCGCTGTCGGCGCTCCAAGCGATCAACAACCAGCTCGACAACATCTCGCAGAACATCGCCAACACCGGCACCACGGGCTACAAGTCCAGCCGCACCAACTTCGCGGCCATGTATGCCAGCTCGTCGCCCAACGGCGTGCGCGCCGCCTCCACCACCCAGACCCTGGATGTGGCGGGCGGTCTGCTGAGCACCGGCCGCAACCTGGATGTGGCCATTGCGGGCAATGGCTATTTCATGGTGAAGGACAGCACCGGCGTGATGAACTACACCCGTGTCGGCGTGTTCGATGTGGACAAGCAGGGCGTGCTGGTGGATCACATGGGTCGCCAGGTGCAGGGGTACGGCGTGACCGCCGGCAATGCGGCCCTGGGCAATCTGGGCAACCTGACGGTACCCACCGGCCAGATCCCGGCGCAGGCCAGCACCTCGGTGGACTTCGTGGCCAATCTGTCGGCGGACTGGAGCGTGCCGGCCAATGCGTTCAACCCCACGGATTCCAGCAGCTACAACAGCTCGACCGTGTCCGTGGTGTATGACTCGCTGGGCCGCCAGCACACCGTCACCCAGTACTTCGTCAAGACGGCGAACAACACGGTGGAAGTGCACTACCAGAACGCAAACGCGGCCGTGGGCACCAGCACGCTGAAGTTCACCAGCGCCGGCCAGCTGGATGCCGCAGCCTCCACTGTGGCTGCCGTGAACCTGACACCGGCCGGCGCGAATGCGCTGTCGGTGACGTTCGACTATGCCGGCACCACCCAGTTTGCCGGCGACACCTCGACCACCACCAATGCCTCGGACGGCTATGCCTCGGGCACGATGGTGAATGTGCTGGTCGGCGCCGATGGCTCGGTGAATGCGCAGTACAGCAACGGCATGGTGCAGAGCGTGGGCGTGATCGCGCTGGCCACCTTCCCCAGCGACAGCGGACTGACGGCCGTGGACGGCACCAGCTGGCAGGCTTCGGCCAAGTCCGGCGCCGCACTGATCGGCACGCCCGGAACGGGCCAGCTGGGCGAGCTGGAAAGCCAGCAGCTGGAGCAGTCCAATGTGGAAGTGGCGTCCGAGCTGGTGGACCTGATGGGTGCGCAGCGCAACTACCAGGCCAACACCAAGGTGATCAGCACGCAGAACGAAATCATGCAGTCGCTGATGCAGGTGATGTAAGGCGGGAGCGGCGCTCATGGACAAGCTGATCTATACCGTCATGACGGGCGCGGAGCGTGCCTTCCATGCCCAGCAGGTGCACGCCAACAACCTGGCCAATGCCGACACCACGGGCTTCCGTGCCGACTACGAAGTGGCCGGCTCGCAGGCCGTGGGCGGGTATGGCTACGACAGCCGCCACCAGAGCACCGGGGCCACGGATGTGGTGTCGCAGCGCCTGGGGGCGGTGCGCGAAACCGGGCGCGATCTGGATGTGGCTGTGCTGGGCCAGGGCCTGCTCACGGTGGCGGACGCCGGCGGTGAGGCCTACACCCGTGCCGGCGCCATGCTGGTGGACAGCGAAGGCAATCTCTCCATCAACGGCCGTGCGGTGCTGGGGGATGGCGGACCGATTGTGCTGCCGCCGTTTCGCGCCCTGTCGGTGGCCGAGGATGGCACCGTGTCCATCCTGCCGGACGACGGGACCGAGATGCAGGAAGTCGATCGGCTGAAGCTGGTGGACGGCAGCCAGCCCATGACCAAGACCACCGCAGGCCTGCTGGTGTCGCGCAGCGGCGATGCCCTGCCAGCCAGCGAGACCGTGCGCGTGCGCAGTGGCGCGCTGGAATCGTCCAACGTGCAGGCCGTGGAGGAGATGGTGGCTGTGATGGACATCAGCCGCCAGTTTGAAATCCAGATGAAGTTGTATCAGGCCGCCGACGGCATGGCCGAAGCCGGCAACCGGCTGCTGCGTGATTGAGTTGCAGTGCGTCGCCCGGCAGGGTGACTTGGAACACGAAAAAGGAACACCACCATGAATCCCGCTTTGCTCGTGAGCAAGACCGGCCTGCAGGCCCAGGACGCGAAGTTGCAGGTGATTGCACACAACCTGGCCAACGTGAACACCGTGGGCTTCAAGCGCAACAGTGCGGCGTTTGAAGACCAGTTCTATGAAATCACCCGCATGCCGGGCAGCAACAGCCAGGGCGACAACCGCGTGCCCGCCGGCGTGCAGCTGGGCACCGGCGTGCGGCTGGTGTCCACGCACAAGCAGTTCACCGAAGGCAGCATGCAGAACACCAGCCAGCAGCTGGATGTGGCCATTGTGGGTAATGGCTTTCTGCAGGTGCTGCAGGCGAATGGCGAGACGGCCTATACCCGCGCCGGTCAGCTGCAGGTGGACAGCGAAGGCCGCCTGGTCAATGCCAACGGCTTGCCGCTGCAGCCGGAAATCACCATCCCCGAAGGCGCCAAGTCGGTGACCATCAGCGAAACCGGCCTGGTCAGCGCCATGGTGGGCACGGATGCCACCGCGCAGGAGCTGGGCACGCTGCAACTGGCCACGTTCGTGAACCCGGCCGGCTTGCAGGCCCAGGGTGACAACCTGTACCTGGTGTCGCAGGCCAGTGGCGATGCGGTGCTGGGCGAGCCCGGTGAAGCTGGCTTCGGCACGCTGCGCCAGTTCGCGCTGGAAAGCTCCAACGTGCAGGCGGTGGAAGAAATGGTGGACATGATCTCGGCCCAGCGCAGCTACGAGATGAACACCAAGGTGCTGTCCGCTGCGGACGACATGATGCGCAACCTGGCGCAAGCTGCATGACCTGCCGCGCTGCATGGGTGCTGCGCTGGCGCGCGGCGGGCGCTGCGCTGGCCTTGCTGGCGCTGGCAGGCTGCGCGGCGCGCCCGCCCGAGGTGATGCAGCCGGCCGAATCGGTGCCGGAGTTTCTGATGACGCCCCAGGCCAGGGCCCAGGGCGGCGGGCTGTTCGTGCCCCATGCATCCACAGGCCTGGTGGCCGACCAGCGTGCGCACCGCGCCGGCGACATCCTGACGGTGTTGCTGGAAGAGGTGACCCAGGCCAGCAAGAAAGCCAATACCCAGACCAGCAAGGGCAGCAGCGTCGGCATTTCGCCGCCCATTCTGGCTGGCAAGAGCATCAAGGCCGACATCGAGCTGGAAGGCAGCAGCAAGTTCAGCGGCGGCGGCAGCAGCACGCAACAGAATGCGCTGTCCGGTGCGATGACGGTCATCGTCCAGCAGGTGCTGCCCAATGGCCTGCTCTACATCAAGGGCGACCGTGCGCTGTCGCTCAACCAGGGTGACGAGGTGCTGCGCCTGAGCGGCTATGTGCGCGCCACCGATGTGGACCTGAACAACCGCGTGTCCTCGCTGCGCGTCGCCAATGCGCGCATCAGCTATTCGGGCCACGGTGCGCTGTCCGATGCCAGCGAGGCTGGCTGGCTGACGCGTTTCTTCCAAAGCCCGCTTTTCCCCTTCTGACCGTGATGATGTTTGCACGCCTGCTGTCTCGTAGCCTCTGTCGCAGTGCCATGGCCCTGGTGCTGGCAGGCCTGGCCCTGCCGTCCGGGGCGCAGCCCGCGGGCAAAACGGGGCGCGGTGCCGAGGCAGCCGCCAAGACCAGTGTGCGGCCTCTGCGCCATCTGGTGCATGTCGAAGGCGTGCGCGAGAACCAGCTGATCGGTTACGGTCTGGTGGTGGGGCTGAACGGCACGGGCGACAGCACGCAGGTCAAGTTTGCGGGCCAGTCCGTGGCCAATATGCTGACCCAGTTCGGCATCAAGCTGCCCGAGAAGACCAGTACCAAGCTGAAGAACGTGGCCACGGTGATGGTCAGCGGGGTGTTCCCGCCGGGCTACCGCAAGGGCCAGAGCATCGACGTGACCGTGTCCTCGCTGGGCGATGCGAAAAGCCTGCGCGGCGGCATGCTGCTGATGGCGCCGCTGCGCGGGGTGGACAACGAAATCTATGCCATCGCCCAGGGACAGCTGGTGGTGGGGGGCTTGAACGCCACTGGCAACAGCGGCTCCAGCGTCACGGTCAACACGCCCACGTCCGGCCGCATCCCCAACGGCGCCACGGTGGAGCGCGAGATCCCTTCCGATTTCGAGAGCGGCGAGACCGTGCTGCTGTCGCTGCGCCAGCCGAGCTTTCGCACGGCCCGCAACATCGTCCAGGCCATCAACACGCGCTACGGCGATATCGCCAGCACGCGCGATGGCACCAGCATCGAGGTGCGCGCACCGCTGGTGCCGACGCAGCGGGTCGGCTTTGTCGCCGACCTGCAGGATCTGCAGGTGGCCATGGGGCAGGAGCTGCCGCGCGTGGTCTTCAATTCGCGCACCGGCACGGTGGTGATTGCCGAGGGCGTCACGGTCAAGGCGGCCGCCGTCTCGCACGGTGCGCTGCGCGTGGTGATCCGCGAGCAGTCCAATGTGAGCCAGCCGGCACCGTTCAGCCAGGGCAACACCGTGGTGACGCCGGAGTCGAGCGTGCAGGTGCAGGAGGGCAACGGGCACATGTTCGAGTGGCCTGCCGGTGCCAAGCTGCAGACCATCATCGACACCATCAACCGCACCGGAGCCTCGCCGGACGACATCATGTCCATCCTGCAGGCTCTGGACCAGGCCGGTGCCCTGCATGGCGAGCTGGTGGTGATCTAAAGGGACACGCCATGGAAACCTCCCGTACCTACCTTGCCGCAGAACGCCCCACGGTCTCCGCCGGGGAGGCCGGCAACCCCCCCGTGGCCGCGGCCCAGCCTGCCGACGATGCGACCGTGCAGCGCCTGACGGCCGCCGCAGTGAAGTTCGAAGGCTTTTTTGTCGCCCAGATGTTGAAGCAGATGCGACAGGCCACGGCAGCGATGGCCGATTCCGGCAGTGCCATCAATGACCGGGTCAATGACAGCACGCTGGCATTGGCCGAGCAGACCGTGGCCGACGGGCTGGCAGGTCAGCGCGCATTTGGGATCGCCGATGTGCTGGTGCGGCAGATGCTGCCCCAGCCAAGCGCGGCAGTGAACGCGGCGGGAACAAGGAAACTTTCATGAGCATGCTTTTCAATGGACTGACCGGAGTGGTGGCCTCGCAGGTCGCCCTCAATACCGTCAGCCACAACCTGGCGAATGCCCTGACGCCCAACTACACCCGCCAGGGCGTGGTGCTGACGGCCAAGGCCTCGGCCAACACTGCGCTGTCCGCCGGTGACGGGGTGGCCGTCACGTCGCTGATCCGCTATGCCGACAGCTACAAGACCCAGCAGATGTGGCGCGCTGCCAGCACCAAGGGGGAATACGAGGCGGCGCAGACCTACCTGCTGCAGCTGGAACAGGTGATGGGCGACGCCGATGGCGGCATCAACGCCGCGCTGGACAAATTCTTCAGTGCCCTGAGCGCCACCAGCGTGGAGCCCACGTCCACACCGCTGCGCCAGCAGATCATCGAAGCCGCCAAGGCGCTGGGCCAGACCATCAACAACATCGGTCAGATCGTGTCCAACCAGGCACTGGCCGTGCGCCAGCAGCGTGCCGTGGCGGTGGACCAGGTCAATTCCTATATCCACGAAATTGCCGCGCTGAACGACAAGATCACGCAGAGCGCCGGTGCCGGGCTGAACACCTCCTCGCTGCAGGACCAGCGCGATGCCAAGGTCGACGAGCTGTCCAAGCTGGTGGGCCTGCAGACGACCACACAGCCGGACGGCTCCATCAACCTGTCGCTGCGCGGTGGCCAGCCCCTGGTGGTGGGCAACCGGGCCTCGACGGTCAGCGTGGATGCGGGCTCGCAGTTCCTGAGCGTGAGCTTCGGGACCGAGACGTTCCAGCTGGGCGCTGAGAACTGGGGCGGAACGCTGGGTGGCCTGGCAGCGCTGGAGAGCGATGTGCTGCAGCCCCTGGATGCGTCCATCCGCGGGCTGGCGCAGGTGATTGCCAGCGAAACCAATGCGGTGCTGCAGTCGGGCTTTGGCACCAATGGTGCGGCAGGGATCGACCTGTTCGTGTTCGATGCCACGTCCACCTCGGCCATGCTGACGGTCAGCGCCGGCATTACCCCGGAACAGCTGGGCCTGTCGGGCGACCCCGCCAAGGTCGGGGACAGCACCAAGCTGCAGGAGCTGATTGCCTTGCAGAGCAAGGCCGTGAACATCTATGGTCCCGGAGGCACCGGCATGGTGGGCAGCTCCGTGCTGCTGGGGGATGTGTACACCCAGCTGGTGGGCAAGCTGGCCATGTACAGCCAGCAGAACAACGCTTCCTATGAAACGGCGCAGACGGTGCGCGACCAGTCGGAATCGAACTGGCGCTCCACCAGCGCGGTGAACACCGACGAAGAGGCGGTGAACCTGATGCAGTACCAGCAGATGTACCAGGCCAATATGAAGGTCATCACCGTGGCCAACGAGCTGTTCGACAGCCTGCTGGAAATGCGCTGAGGCGCACCGCCCATTCACGGACAAGGATTTCAGGCCATGCGCGTATCCAGCAACCAGTACCACATCACCGTCAACGCCTCGCTGCAGAACTCCAACACCCAGTTGGAGAAGCTGATGGGGCAGATGTCCAGCGGCAATCGCCTGACGCGGCCCAGCGACGACCCCATCGCCCATGTGCGCATTTCGCGCCTGCAGCGCGAGGAGGCCAGCATCGCGCAGTACAAGGACAACATCGGTGCGCTCTCCAACCGCATGACGCAAAGCGAGACGGTGCTCAGCAGCATCAACCGCGATTTGCTGAGCACGCGCGATCTGCTGGTGTGGGCCCTGGATGGTGGCAACACCGGCGAGGACCTGAGCGCCATGGCCACCAACCTGGAGTCCTTGCGCGATGCCCTGTACGCCAGCACGCTGACCAAGGACCAGGAGGGCTCCTACCTGTTCTCCGGCACCCTGTCCAAGACCGCAACCGTGGGTTTCAACGCCGCGGCGGCCGCCGGTGCCCGCTACACGGTGGGCGGCAACAGCGAACAGCAGCAGGTGGTGGTGGGCAACGGCCTGACCCAACCTGCGAACGTGACGCTGGGCGATGAAATGGCGGCCATGCTCAACACGCTGGACCAGGCGATCGAAGCCATCCAGGGTGGTGGCACCACGGCCAACAATCCTGCCACCCGCGCCAGCCTGCAGGCGGCGCTGACGGGCGTGGACACGGGCATGGACCAGGTGTCCACCAAGATCTCCAAGCTGGGCGGGGCGCAGAACATCGTCAGCACGCTGGAAACCAACTGGGGCAACCTCAGCACGGCCAACCAGACGGCGGTGCTGGACTACTCCCAGCTGAACTACGCGACCGCAGCCGTGCAGCTCAATACGCTGATGTCGGCCATCAAGGCCACGCAGTCGGCCTACGGCAAGGTCAGCCAGCTCAGCCTGTTTGACGCGCTGTGAGCAGCGCGCGCATTGGTGGCAACGCCTCGGCGGGGCGCATCGGCACCGCCGGTGCAGCGCAACCCGGGTCGGCGGCGCCGGCCATGCCCACCAGCGCGGTGGGCACGCATCCCTTGCCGGCCATCCGCTACCACAGCACCTGGCCCCGGGGATGGATGGCCGCGGCCGTGCCGCAGCGGGTGCGTGAATTCCATGTGCAGATCAGCAAGGCGCAGATGGCGCTGGATTTTTTGGAGCAGCTGGAGCAGCAGCTGTCTGCATTGATACAGGCCTGCCGCCACCAGCGCAAGCTCCCTTCCGATGCCGGTGCGGCTCGACTGCGCAGTGCGTTGCAGGCGGTGCAGGCCGGGTGGGCCAAGCGCCTGCCGCGCACGCTGGAAAGCCTGGACGAATCGCTGCACTGGTCGCCGGTGCAGCGCGCCCGCAAGCAGTTCACCCTGGCCGGCTGGAGCTGGGACAGTCTGCAGGCCGAGCACGCGCGCGATACCGAGCTGGTGGGCTTTTGCCTGCTGGGGCAGGACGGCGCGCAAGGGGCCTGGCAGGCCCGCTGGGAGCGGGCACAAGGCGCCAGCCGGCAGGCGCTGGCCCATGCATTGGCACCCCTGGGCATGCAGCTGAGCGGGCTGGAACAGCCGCTGCTGCTGTCGATCGAAGAGCGCTGCTGGCCGGTGGTGGTACAGCGCTTCATGGTCAAGGGCAATGGCAAGCGCTTTCCTGCCGGGCAGTGGGTGTCGCCGCGCTTGGTGTCATCCACCCAGGCACTGCGTGTGGACAGCTGGAGTGCTGCCGATGCAGTGGCCGTGCAGGCGCTGGCGGCCGAGCTGCCCGCAGCCCGGGAGCGGGTGCTGCAGGCGCAAGCCGCAGTGCGGGCGTTTCAGCATGACGCAGGACAAAGTCTGGACGATGTGGGCCCACGTACCACAGCGGTGCAGGCATTTGCACAGGCGTTTGCGCAGGCCGGCCAGATGCCTGCCTATGATTGGATTTTGGCGGTGGTGCCTGCCGTGCGGGCCGTGTCGCGCCGGCGTGTGGCGCGGCTGTTGCAAAGTCGGGGTGCGTTGGCCTAGCCGTATCGCACCGAGCTTTTGAACCAGGCCCTGCGCAGGGCGGAAACCTCCATGCAGTTGGAATCAGTTGCGGCTCCAGCCGCTGTCGATCTGTCGTATTACCGTTTGGGCACACCGGTTGCTGTGCAGCAGGTGCTGGAGTCATTGCAACGCCAGCAGGCGGTGATGACCTTGCTGGCCGATGTGCCCGATGCCCATGCGGTGCACGATGCCGGAGGCAGGCCCTGCGGCATGGCCGTGCTGAGCCAGGTGGATGCAGAACAGCAGTGCCTGGTCATGGAGGTGTCCGGTGCCTTGCTGCCCCTGCCCGCAGCGGTGCTGGTGGTGGCCCATTTGCCTGGCAGCGTGCGCACCCAGTGGGAGCTGCAGGCGCAGTGGGCAGAGTTGCCGCATGGCCGCTGGCATCTGCAGGCGGCCTGGCCGACCCAGGTCCTGCAGCACCAGCGCCGGCGCCACCCGCGGCTGCAGCTGCCGCTGGGCCAGCGTTACGAAGCCAGCTTCATGTTCGGGCAGCGCCATTGCGTGCTGCACATGGACGACCTCAGCCAGGGCGGGGTGGCCTTGCGTGGCACGCGCAGTGAAACGTCCATGCTGTTCATGGGACGCAAGATCAGCAAAGTGGTGCTGGACCTGGGCAGCGGCGTGCAGGTGCAGGTGGATCTGACCGTGCGCTCGCGGCGCAGCTACAAATCCTTTCTGCTGGGCGAGCAGGTCATGGTGGGCTGCAGCCTGGAAGGCATGACCGACGAAGTGCAGGCCGCGCTGGCGCGCATCATGCAGGAGCGCGGGGTCTAGGGCTGCCAGGCAGCGGCATGCCGTGGCGCTGTATGCGCATGCAAAAAGCCAACCTTGCGGTTGGCTTTTTTCGTGGTGCGGAAGAGCCCAGGCTCTTCCCGAACTGCGCAGCTTATTGCAGCAGCGAAGCCACCATCTGGCTCATGCTGGAGGATTGCTTCAGCATGGCAGTGGAAGCTTGCATCAGCATTTGCTTGCTGGTCATGTTCGAGGTTTCGGTGGCGTAGTCCACGTCCATGATGCGGCCCTTGGAGGCTTCGGTGTTCTGGATCATGTTGCCCAGGTTGTTGTACACATGTTCCAGGCGGTTGGCGGCGGCACCGAACGAGGAGCGCAGCGTGCCCACGGCAGCCGAAGCGAGGTCAGCCAGGTTGATGGCGGCGTTGGCGGTGGTGCCGCTCACGGCGCCAGCCTTCAGGTTGGTTATGGCGGTGTTCAGGGCCGTCAGGCTGGTCGAAGCGTCGAACGCATAGGTTTCGGAGTTGGAAGCGCCGATCTGGAAGGTCGAAGCCGCCGTGAAGGTGCCCGCCGCAGCGAACAGGGCCTGGCCACCGAACTTGGTGTTGGCCATGATGTTGTCGATTTCAGCGGACAGTGCCGTGAATTCAGCCTGCATGGCGGTCTTGTCGGCATCGGTGGAGGTCGCGTTGGCTGCCTCGGTGGCCAGATCCTTCATGCGCAGGATCATGTTGTTGACTTCGGCCAGGGCGCCTTCACCGGTTTGCAGCAGGGAGATGCCGTTCTGGGTGTTCTTCTGGGCCACGGACATGCCGCGGGTTTGGGCTTCCAGGCGGGTTGCGATCTGCAGGCCGGCAGCGTCGTCCATGGCGGAGTTGACGCGGTAGCCGGTACCCAGGCGGGTCATGGAAGTGGACAGGGCCTTGTTGGTGTTGCCCAGGGAATTTTGGGTGCTCAGGGCAGCGGCGTTGGTGTGCAGGCTCAGCATGGAGGGGCTCCGTAAATCAATGTCGGTACGACGTTGCGAGCACCACCATGGCGCTCTTGCATGTACTAAGCGACGGCGCCGTGCGTGAACTTAAATGGCATCCGCAAAAAACTGCGTGCACTGAGCACTGAGCACTGAGCACTGAGCATGCGGAGGGCGGCTGCATCTGCCGCCGCGGGCTAGGCGATGCTGGCCTTCAGATAGTGGGCCCCGGCAATGGGGTTGTGGTAGTAGGGCGGAATGCTTTCAAAGCCCAGCTCGGTGTAGAGCGCACGGGCGGATTCCATGTCGTCCAGCGTGTCCAGCAGCACATGGTCATAGCCCATCTGGCGCGCCGCATTGAGGGCGGCTTCGGCCAGCTCACGGCCCAGGCCAAAACCGCGGAAGGCCTTGCGCACATACAGGCGCTTCATCTCGGCGGCGTTGGGGTAGTCGCTGGTGTCGAGTGGGCGCAGTGCGCAGCAACCGGCCAGGGCGCCATCCACATGGGCCAGCAGCAAGCCCCCGCGGGGCGCAGCGTAGTCGCCGGGCAGGGTGGCGAGTTCGCGCTCGAAATCCTGGAATTCCAGGTCAATGCCCAGGCCGCCGGCATATTCCGCAAACAACAGGCGCACAGCCTCCAGATCGTGCGGGGATTCGGCCAGCAACAGGGCCACGGTGGGCTTGTCCACAGGCGGTAGGTGGCGCGCAGGCGCCAGGGTTGACAGAGGGCCAGTGTAAACGGCAGCGCAAAGACCGCCTATCGGGGATGGACCCAGGCCGGCGGCCACGGCCTGCTGTGCTCAGAAGCCGGGTGTGCTGCCCAGGCCGTAGACCCACCAGGCGGCCGCGGCGCAGACCGCAATCAGCAGCAGGGCCAGCAGCCGGGAGGACAGTCCGTCGCGGGAGGCGGGGGTACCGGCGGGGGCCGGCTGGTTGCCGTGCAGCATGGCCTGCACCAGGGGCTTGCGGCGCACCAGGGCATAGAAAGCGATGGCGCACAGGTGCAGGGCCAGCAGGCCCAGCAGCCACCACTGGCCCCAGCTCTTGTGCCAGCCGCTGGCCCAGGCGACGGTGTCGCCGCTGACAAAGCGCGTCAGCGGCCCGGCAAAGGCAATTTCATCGTCGCTGAGCAGGCCGGTACCCACCTGCAGCCCCAGCACCAGCAGCAGGGCCAGTACCGACAGCGCCCCCAGCGGGTTGTGGCCGACCGTGTCGGCCGCCGGCTGGCGCAAATAGCGCAGCAGGCGCGCGGGCCCGGGAATGAAGGTGGCAAAGCGTGACCAGTGGCCGCCCAGCACGCCCCAGAGGAGGCGAAACACCAGCAGGGCCAGCACCACATGGCCCAGGCGCAGATGCCATTCCATGGCATTGCCGCCGACTTTGGCGGTCACCACCAGGGCGATCATGCAGGCCGCCAGCAGCCAGTGGAACAGGCGGGTGGGAAGGTCCCAGATGCGGGTGGATGCATTGCTCATGGACTTCAATGTATGCGGATGCAGGCAGCGGCCGGAGGGAGTCCGCGCAAAAAAGTGCGGCTTTGCGTTGAACGGAGGCACTGCCATACTGGGCCGCAGGCACCTGGTGCCGCGACTGCGTTTCCCCACAACCCAAGGAAAAAAACCATGAAGAAGATCCTGCCTGCGCTGCTGGTGGCGGCCTCGGCGGCGCTGTTGGCTGCGCCTGCCTCGGCCCAGTTTGCCAAAAGCGAAGACGCCATCAAATACCGCCAGGGCGCTTTGTTCGTGATGAGCCAGCATTTCGGCCGCCTGGGCGCCATGGCGAACGGCAAAGCGCCTTTTGATGCGAAAGTGGCGCAAGAGAACGCCGCTGTGCTGGAAACCATGGCCAAACTGCCGTGGGCGGCGTTCGGCGACGGCACAGAAGGCGGCAAGGCCAAGCCCGAGGTGTGGAAGGAGAAGGCCAAGTTCACGGAACATGCCGACAAGTTCCAGGCAGAAAGCGCCAAGCTGGTGGCCGCGGCCAAGACCGGGGATCTGGCGCAGCTGAAGAATGCCTTCGGCCCTGCCGCACAGTCCTGCAAGGCCTGCCACGACGCGTTCCGCAACCGTTGAAGCGGCGCGGCTGGTGCCAGGCGACTGGCACCAGACCGCTGCCCTGCGGGCACAAAAAAAGCCAGCACGGGTGCTGGCTTTTTGCATGGCGGAAAGAACCGAGCGCGCCAGGGCCGCGCGCCGCAGCTGGCGGGCCTTCAGGCCTCGGCCAGCAGTTTTTCGATCAGCTTGTGCAGCTCGGCAAAGTCGGGGGCGCCGACATAGGTCTTCACGATCTCGCCGCGCTTGTTGACGATGTAGGTGGTGGGCGTGATGCGGATATCGCCCCAGGCCTTGGCAGCGGCACCGGTGTTGTCCAGCGCTACCTTGAAGGGCAGCTGACGCGACTGGACAAAGTTCACCACATAGCTGGGGGGGTCGTAGCTCATGGCCACGGCCAGGGTGTCGTAGCCCTTGTCCTTGTACTTGTCGTAGGTCTTGATGATCTCGGGCATTTCCGCCACGCAGGTGGTGCAGCTGGTGGCCCAGAAGTTCACCAGCGTCACCTTGCCCTTGAGGTCTTCGGTGGTGCGGGTGCTGCCGTCGAGCAGCACAAAGGACGACTGCGGCGCAGCCGCGCTGTGACTGCCCCAGAACACATAGGCCCCCAGGCCTGCGAATGCGGCAAGCGCCACGCCTGCCATCCAATGTTTGATTGCCATGTTGTGATTGTGTACCAAGCGCCGGAACCGATGCCAGCGTGCAGGATTGGAGCCTGATGCTGGACAAAAGTTCTGTGCGGGGAAAGGGCAGGGCACAGTGCCCCCAGCACGTGGAAATACCTGGCAAGCATCGGCTTTCTTGCGCGTTAGTGCGCGTACAGAAAATGCGGGGGCTGCCGATAATGGCGGCATGACCACATTCGCTGCCCGTTGCGCTTCTCTTTTTGCGGTGTGCGCTGCTGTCGCCACGCTTTCGGCCTGTGACCACAAGCCGGAGCTGACCTGGCACGAAGTCACGCTGCGCGATGCGGAACTCCATGCCCGTTTCCCCTGCGAGCCCGATGTGGCCCAGCAGAAGGTGGATTTCGGCATGGAGCAGGGTGCGGTGAATGTGACCATGATGGGCTGCGATGCGGTGGACGCGACCTACGCCGTCTCGCACTGGCTGCTGGACGATGTGCGGCAGGCCGACGATGCCCTGGCCTACTGGGAAGCCGCGGTGCTGACCAAGCTCAAGGCCGTGGACAGCACGGAGGGCAAGAGCGGCGCACCTTTTGTGCCGGTCGGGGCCATGAACCTGTCGCGCTCCATCCGCGCCACGGTGCAGGGGGAAGGGCCGTCGGGCTGGACCATCACCACGCATGGCGTGTGGTTCGCCAAGCAGGAGGGCGACAAGGCCCGGATCTACCACGCGGTGATCTACGCGCCCAAGCCCCAGCACGAAGTGGCCTCCCAGTTCTTCCAGGCCCTGGAACTGCAGAACTGACGGGATGAGGGGCTGGTGGACTGGGGCGGTGCACGGAGAGGACCTCACCGCCTGCCGTCCCGCCCAGGCGCTGTGGCAGGCGTGGCGCGTTCAGGCGCTGCCATGGCATGGCCTTGCAGTGCCACGGCAGCCCGCATTGTTGTCAAAGCACCACGGACTGTCCCTGTCACGGCCCTGGCGGGCATGCCAGCACCCGCGGGCGGGGTGACCGGGCGGGCCATAATGGACGGAACAATCGCGCTCCATGAAACCTGTTCGCATTCTCCTCATCGCCCATGCGCCCCTGGCGCACGCCTTGCGCGAAGCGGCACTGCATGTCTTCAATGACTGCGGTGGCGATGTGCTGGCGCTGGACGTGCAGGCCCATGCCGAACCCGAAGACACCCTCCAGAAAGCGCGGGCCCTGCTGCCGGCGCAGTCCGAAGAGGGCCCCCTGCTGGTGCTGACCGACGTCTTTGGCGCCACCCCCAGCAACGTCGCCCTGCGTCTGGTGGAAGGCCGCAATGCACGCGTGGTGACCGGGGTGAACCTGCCCATGCTGCTGCGTGCCTGGTGCTACCGCGCGGAGTCTTTGGAAAACCTGGCCGCCCGTGCGCAAGCCGGCGGCACGCAAGGCATCATGCTGGCCGGTGGTGGCAGCGCGCCCCAAAACCAGCGTCCCCGTTTGCACCATGATTCAGACCACAGTCACCATCAGCAATAAGTTGGGCCTGCACGCCCGCGCGTCCGCCAAGCTCACCAAACTGGCGGGCAGTTTCCCCTGCGAAGTCTGGCTCTCGCGCGGCGAGCGCCGTGTCAACGCCAAAAGCATCATGGGCGTGATGATGCTGGCCGCCGGCCTGGGTGCCGAAGTGGTGCTGGAAACCGATGGCGAGCAGGAGCAGCAGGCCTCGGATGCCTTGCTGGCCTTGATCAACGACAAGTTTGGCGAAGGTCAGTGAGCGCCTGCTCTTGATATTGCTGCGATGCAGCAATATCAGGCAGCGCAGGCCTAAGCTTGCCTTGCATCAAGAGAGCCCGACCCGGCGTCTGTGGTGTAGGCTGGAATCGCTGGCGCTGGGCTGACAATAGCGGCCTGCGCAACGCGCCTTGCAAGGCGCACCAGAAGAAGGATTGACCGCATGACGTTCGCTATCCATGGCCTGGCCGTTTCCCGGGGAATTGCCATTGGACGCGCCGTCGTGGTGGCCTCCAGCCGCATGGAGGTGCGGCACTATTTCATCCAGCCCGAGCAGGTGGAGAGCGAAATCGCCCGCACCCGTGCCGCGCGCAATGCGGTGGTGACCGAGCTGTCGCGCCTGCTGGAGAGCATGCCGGTGGATGCCCCCGGCGAGGTGGCGGCCCTGCTGGAAGTGCACCTGATGCTGCTGCAGGACGAGCTGATGGTCAACGGCGTCAAGCAGTGGATCACCGAGCGCCTGTACAACGCCGAATGGGCGCTGACCACGCAGCTGGAGGTGATCTCGCGCCAGTTCGACGAGATGGAGGACGATTACCTGCGCGAGCGCAAGTCCGATATGGAGCAGGTGGTCGAGCGCATCCTGCGCCACATGCGCGGCGTGGCCAGCCCGGTTTCGCCCGAGGCCTGCGCCGCCAAACCCCGGCGTGCCTCCGATGCGCAGCAGACATTGTCCGACGACATGACCGATGCCCCGCTGGTGCTGGTGGCCCAGGATCTGTCGCCGGCCGACATGCTGCAGTTCAAGCGCAGTGTGTTCGAAGGCTTTGTGACCGCCGTGGGCGGCAAGACCAGCCACACGGCCATCGTGGCGCGCAGCATGGACATTCCGGCCGTGGTGGGCGCACGTGCCGCCAGCCAGCTGGTGCGCCAGGACGACTGGGTCATCATCGACGGTGACGCCGGTATCCTGATCGTCGATCCGTCGCCCATCGTGCTGGAGGAATACCAGTTTCGTCGCCGCCAGATGCTGCTGGAGCGTGAGCGCCTGACCCGCTTGCGCCACACCCCGGCGCAGACGCTGGATGGCCAGAAGATCGAGCTGCTGGCGAACATCGAACAGCCCGAGGACAGTCCCGCCGTGGTCAAGGCGGGCGCCGTGGGTGTGGGGCTGTTCCGCAGTGAATTCCTGTTCATGGGCCGGGGCGGGAAGCTGCCCGGCGAAGAAGAGCAGTACCTGGCCTACCGCGCCGCGCTGGAAGGGCTGGAAGGCATGCCACTGACCATCCGCACCATCGATGTGGGGGCGGACAAGCCGCTGGAAGGCAAGATCAACGCCTCGCTGAATCCGGCGCTGGGCCTGCGCGCCATCCGCTGGAGTCTGGCCGAGCCGGTGATGTTCCGCACCCAGCTGCGCGCCATCCTGCGTGCGGCGGCCCATGGCAAGGTGAACATGCTGTTCCCCATGGTGGCGCACCGCAGCGAGATCACGCAGATCCTGGCGCAGCTGCGGCTGGCGCAGTCCGAACTGGATGCGCGCGGCATGGCCTACGGCAAGGTGGAACTGGGCGCGATGATCGAAATCCCGGCGGCAGCGCTGATGGTGCGCACCTTCCTGCAGTACTTCGACTTTCTGTCCATCGGCACCAACGACCTGATCCAGTACACGCTGGCGATCGACCGCGCCGACGAGGCCGTGGCCGAGCTGTACGACCCGCTGCACCCGGCTGTGCTGCAGCTGGTGGCCCAGGTGATCCGCGAGGCCAATGCGGCTGGCAAAAGCGTCTGTGTGTGTGGCGAGATGGCGGGGGATGTGGCATTTACCAAGCTGCTGCTGGGGCTGGGGCTGCGCAGCTTTTCCATGCACCCGGCGCAGGTGCTGGCGGTCAAGCAGGAAGTGCTGCGCACCGATACTCGCAAGCTGCATGACTGGGCACAGGCGGTACTGGATGCCGACGATCCTACGGCGGCGCTGCAGCAGACCGTAGACAGTCTGACGTCGCTGGCGGCGGTGGTGCCAGCGATGCGCTGAGGCCTGTCTCCAGTGTCTGCGCAGGGTGGGCTGTGCGGACTGTTTGGCAGGCGTCCGGCCGGGCGTGGCACGGGTGGTGGAAATGAAACACCCTGCGGATAAAAAGTTATTGAGATTTATTCGCATTCAATGCTATAGTTCAACCCATGGAAGCAGCCGACACCGCCCTGGTGGGAGTTTGAAGGTCGAGGCGGCTTCCCATGGTTTCATCGTGGGGCGACCTAAGGCCTGTAAAGCCTGAAAGTCGTTTTTTGCCAGCCAGCGGAATGCCCGGTTAGCCACGCAATTTTTTAACGCTGAAACCTGTGTGATCGTGAACTTTGACTGCGCCTTGCAGGCTGTTGCCGCAAGGCGTTTTTGTTTGGTGGCGTCATTCGGCTGCAGCCTTGGTGGCTGTCTCCGGGTGCTGCACGCAGCCATCGCGTATACAGCGCATCGCAAGCGGTTCCGCACGGCTGCGATCGGGGGCCGCCATAAAAAAAGCCATTGCCTGCAGGCAATGGCTTGGACCGCTGGAAGACGGCGGAAGCGCCGCGCGGGGTTACACGCCGGCGGCGTGGGCCTGTTGGTCTGCGTGGTAACTGGAGCGGACCATGGCGCCCACGGCGGCGTGCGTAAAGCCCATCTTGTAGGCTTCTTCCTCGAACATCTTGAAGGTGTCCGGGTGGACATAGCGGCGCACCGGCAGGTGGCTGTTGGTGGGCGCCAGATACTGGCCGATGGTCAGCATGTCGATGTTGTGGGCGCGCATATCGCGCATCACCTGCAGGATTTCCTCGTCCGTCTCGCCCAGGCCGACCATGATGCCGCTCTTGGTGGGCACCTTGGGGTGCAGCGCCTTGAACTTCTTGAGCAGGTTCAGGCTGAACTGGTAGTCCGAACCCGGGCGCGCTTCCTTGTACAGGCGGGGCGCCGTTTCCAGGTTGTGGTTCATCACATCGGGTGGCGCCGAGGTGAGGATTTCCAGCGCGCGGTCATCGCGGCCACGGAAGTCGGGCACCAGAATTTCGATCTGCGTGGTGGGCGACAGGGCGCGGATGTTCTGGATGCATTCCACAAAGTGGCCCGAGCCGCCGTCGCGCAGGTCGTCGCGGTCCACACTGGTGATCACCACATAGTTCAGCTTCAGGGCGGCAATGGTGCGCGCCAGGTTCAGCGGCTCGTCCTTGTCCAGCGGGTCGGGGCGGCCATGGCCCACGTCGCAGAACGGGCAGCGGCGGGTGCACTTGTCGCCCATGATCATGAACGTGGCCGTGCCCTTGCCGAAGCATTCGCCGATATTGGGGCAGCTGGCTTCCTCGCAGACTGTGTGCAGCTTGTTGCTGCGCAGAATGTCCTTGATCTCGTAGAAGCGCGTGGTTGGGCTGCCGGCCTTGACACGGATCCACTCGGGCTTCTTCAGCACTTCGGCCTGCTCCACCTTCACGGGGATGCGCGCCAGCTTGGCGGCCGCCTTCTGCTTGGCCAGCGGGTTGTAGTTTTCGGTGGACTGCGCTTCGCGCACGACTTCGTTGCTGCTCATGGTGTGCGTTTTTTCAGGGGGCGAGGCGGGCGATCAGCTGGTGGCCGAGCACGTGGGCAACCTCGTCCCAGGTTGTCTGGATGCCTATTGTAGAAAGGTCCACCGTGGGCAGCCCTGCATAGCCGCAAGGGTTGATGCGGGAGTAGGGCTCCAGGTCCATGTCCACGTTCAGCGCCAGGCCGTGGTAGCTGCAGTGGCGGCTGACCTTGATGCCCAGGGCGGCAATCTTGCCCAGGCCGGTGAAATCGGGTTCGGGCGCGCCGCTGCCAGGCGCGCGGTGCAGCGGGCGCTGCTCCAGCCGGGCGTGGCTGCGCGGGTCGTCCAGGCGCACATAGATGCCGGGGGCACCGGCCACACGGTGGCCGGTCACGCCAAAGTGGTCCAGCGTACGGATGGCGGCCTCTTCCAGGCGGTAGACATATTCCTTGACGAAATAGCCCAGGCGCTGCAAGTCCAGGAGCGGATAGGCCACGACCTGCCCCGGTCCGTGGTAGGTCACCTGGCCGCCGCGGTTGGTGGCCACCACCGGAATGTCGCCTGTTTGCAACAGATGGTCCGACTTGCCGGCCAAACCCTGGGTGAAGGTGGCTGGATGCTCGCAGATCCAGAGCTGGTCCGGCGTTTGCGCAGTGCGTGTGCGCGTGAACTCCTGCATGGCCTGCACAGTGGGCGCATAGGCCACACGCCCGATCAGGCGGGCATCCAGCACCGCGGCGCAGGCCACGGCGGCCTGCGCCGCGGCGGTGTTCACAGCACCACCTTGACCATGGGGTGGGAGGTCAGGGCGCGGTAGAGGTTGTCCAGCTGCTCGCGGCTGGTGGCCGTGACGGTGATGGTCACGCCCAGGTATTTACCAGAGCTGCTGGGGCGCAGTTCCACGGTGGAGGCGTCGAATTGGGGGTCGAACTCTTCGGCCACCTTGGTGATGGCGTGAACGAGACCGTCCGTCTTGACGCCCATCACCTTGATGGGGAAGAGGGACGGGTATTCGATCAGCGAATCCTTGCGCGGATCCTGTTCGTCTGGCGTGCTGCTGTCAGTCATAGTGCGGTTCATTCCCAGTTGTAAGCGGCGCAAGCCCAGGGCTTTGCTTGGCTATGGGCGGCATTGTGCGGTATCGTTGCGCCCGTTTTCTGGGCAGGGTTGGCTTACAGCCGGCTGGCTGCACACAAATTCCCGAGTGCAAGAGGGTTCGCCCTAACGAATCGGACGGGTTTCTACTTATAATCAGAGGCTTTGTGAAAAAGTTTAGGTCTGCTGCGGGCGCTCCACGATGAAAAAAAATGCACCCTGGCAGGACGAACTTGAGGCTGAAGAAGAGGATTTCAAGCCTCTGAGCCCGGAAGAGGCGCAGGCCTGGCGTCGGCGCAATCCGTCGCTGTCGGTCTGGCGCATCGTGTTGGGCCAGGTGGCAGTCGGTGTGCTGGTGGCTGTGCTGGCATGGTGGATCAGCGGTCAGGCCCGTGTGGGCTGGTCGGCCGCGTACGGCGCCCTGTGCGTGGTGGTCCCGGCGGTGGTCTTTGCGCGTGGCGTCACGCGTGGTGGTCCGGCCGCTGGTGCAGGTTCCGCGATGACGCGCCTCTTTGGATGGGAATTGGTCAAGTTGGTGTTGTGCGTTGCCATGATGGCCGCCGCGCCAAGCTTGGTGAAGGACCTGAGCTGGCTGGCACTGCTCGCCGGCATGGTCGTAGTGATGAAAACGTATTGGATCGCGCTGCTGGTGCGATCCGGTGTCCGAAAAACTGAAGTTTGAGAAGAGAGTTGACGATGGCCGCTGATGCGAACGCCCCAACTGCAAGTGAATACATCGTTCACCACTTGCAACACCTGCAAAACATCAAGCAGAAGTCCGTCATCGATTTCTCGGTAGTCAACTATGACTCCGTCGCGGTCGCTGCCATCCTGGGCCTGCTGGGCATCTTCGTGATGTGGCTGGCCGTGCGCAAGGCCACCTCCGGTGTGCCGGGCCGCTTCCAGGCTGCGGTGGAAATGCTGGTCGAAATGGTGGACAACCAGGCCAAGGCCAATATCCACAACGCCCAGTCGCGCAAGTTCATCGCTCCGCTGGCACTGACCGTGTTCGTCTGGATTTTCCTGATGAACGCCATGGACATGCTGCCTGTGGACCTGCTGCCCGTGCTGTGGCAAGGCGCCACCGGTGACCACCACGCCTACCTGCGTGTCGTGCCCACCGCCGACCTGTCCACCACGCTGGGCCTGTCGTTCGCCGTGCTGGTGCTGTGCCTGTACTACAGCGTCAAGATCAAGGGCCTGGGTGGCTGGGGCCACGAGCTGGTGACCGCCCCCTTCGGCACCTCCAAGAATCCCGTCTTCGCCCTGATCCTGGGCGTGGTCAATCTGCTGATGCAGATCATTGAATACGTTGCCAAGACCGTGTCGCATGGCATGCGACTGTTTGGCAACATGTACGCTGGTGAGTTGGTGTTCATGCTGATTGCCCTGATGGGTGGCGCAGCGGCTATGTCGCTCTCTGGCGCGTTGCTCCCTGTGGGGCACATCATTGCAGGCACGATCTGGGCGATCTTCCACATCTTGGTGATCACCCTGCAGGCCTTCATTTTCATGATGCTGACGCTGATTTACCTCGGCCAGGCTCATGAAGCTCACTGACCCTTCCCCTTTCAACCTTTCAACTTTCCTTTAATCTCTAGGAGTCATCATGGAAAACATTCTCGGTCTCGTCGCTCTGGCTTGTGGTCTGATCGTTGGTCTGGGTGCTATCGGCGCTTCGATCGGTATCGCTCTGATGGGCGGCAAGTTCCTGGAATCCTCGGCTCGCCAGCCTGAGCTGATCAACGAACTGCAAACCAAGATGTTCATCTTGGCCGGTCTGATCGACGCTGCTTTCCTGATCGGTGTGGCTATCGCTCTGCTGTTCGCTTTCGCCAACCCCTTCGTCCTGGCCTAAGCTCCGATCAACGCCCTAGATAGAAAGGTGTTGCCGTGAGTATCAACGCGACCCTGTTCGTTCAGGCCATTGTTTTCCTGATCCTGGTGCTGTTCACGATGAAGTTCGTGTGGCCCCCGATCGCGAAGGCACTGGATGAGCGAGCCCAGAAAATCGCCGATGGCCTCGCTGCTGCCGACAAGGCCAAGTCCGAACTGACCGCTGTGAACAAGCGTGTCGAGCAGGAACTGAGCCAGACGCGCAACGAGACAGCATCGCGGCTTGCGGACGCCGAACGCCGCGCCCAGGCCATCATTGAAGAGGCCAAGGCCCGCGCGACAGAAGAAGGCAACAAGATTGTTGCCGCTGCCCGCGCCGAAGCTGAGCAGCAAGCCGTTGCCGCCCGTGAAGCCCTGCGCGAGCAAGTGGCTGCATTGGCTGTGAAGGGTGCCGAGCAAATCCTCCGCAAGGAAGTGAACGCCGGCGTCCATGCTGATCTGCTGAACCGCCTGAAGACAGAGCTGTAAGGAAAGCAAAATGGCAGAACTCGCCACCATTGCCCGCCCTTACGCCGAAGCATTGTTCAAAGCCAGCGCCGACAAGGGCGCTGATTTGGGCAGCACTGTCGCTTGGGTGGAGGAATTGGCGGCGATTGCCGCCGATCCGCAATTGCGCCAACTGGCCGACAACCCCAATGTGTCGAAGACGCAAGTGTTCGATCTGATCGCGGGTGTGGCCAAGTCGGCATTGCCCGAGGCCGCGCGCAACTTTCTGCGTGTGATCCTCGAAAACGGCCGTCTGGACGCGCTGCCCGAAGTGGCAGCACAGTTCCGCAGCCTCGTGAACAGCAAGAGCGGCTCTTCGGATGCCGTGGTGTTCAGCGCTTTCCCCATTGCGGATGCAGCGCTGGCCGAGCTGGGCGCTTCGCTGGAAAAGCGCTTTGGCCGCAAGCTGAACCTCACTGTGAAGCCGGATGACTCGCTGATCGGTGGCGTTCGCGTCGTGGTGGGCGACGAGGTGCTGGACACCTCCGTCAAAGCCCGTCTGGAACAAATGAAAGCGGCCCTCATCGCGTAATGCGCGCTTGAGGTCTCGGCTAAACACAAGAAAGAAGGAAAGAGTCATGCAACTCAATCCCGCAGAAATTTCTGAATTGATCAAGAGCCGCATCGAAGGTCTGGCTGCGAGCACCGACGTCCGTAACCAAGGCACCGTGGTGTCGGTGACCGACGGTATCGTGCGCGTGCACGGCCTGTCCGACGTGATGGCTGGCGAAATGCTGGAATTCCCCGCTGGCGCCGATGGCCAGGCTTCGTTCGGCCTGGCGCTGAACCTGGAGCGCGACTCCGTGGGCGCCGTGATTCTGGGTGCTTACGAGCACATCAAGGAAGGCGACGTCGTCAAGTGCACGGGCCGTATCCTGGAAGTGCCCGTGGGCCCCGAGCTGGTCGGCCGCGTGGTGAACGCCCTGGGTCAGCCTATCGACGGCAAAGGCCCCATCAACGCCAAGATGACCGACGTGATCGAAAAGGTTGCGCCCGGTGTGATCGCACGTCAATCCGTGGACCAGCCGCTGCAAACCGGCATCAAGTCCATCGACTCCATGGTGCCCGTGGGCCGTGGTCAGCGTGAACTGATCATTGGTGACCGTCAGACCGGCAAGACTGCTGTGGCCATCGACGCGATCATCAACCAAAAGGGTCAGGGCGTGACCTGCATCTACGTGGCGATTGGTCAGAAGGCTTCTTCGATCAAGAACGTGGTGCGCTCCCTGGAGCAAGCTGGCGCGATGGAATACACCATCGTGGTGGCTGCGACCGCTTCCGAATCCGCTGCCATGCAGTACGTGTCGGCCTACTCCGGCTGCACGATGGGCGAATACTTCCGCGACCGCGGTGAAGACGCCCTGATCGTTTATGACGATCTGTCCAAGCAAGCTGTGGCTTACCGCCAAGTGTCGCTGCTGCTGCGCCGTCCCCCAGGACGTGAAGCTTTCCCCGGCGACGTGTTCTATCTCCACTCGCGTCTGCTGGAGCGTGCCGCTCGCGTGAACGCTGACTACGTGGAAGCTTTCACCAAGGGTGAAGTGAAGGGCAAGACCGGTTCTCTGACCGCTCTGCCTATCATCGAAACCCAAGCCGGTGACGTGTCCGCCTTCGTGCCTACCAACGTGATCTCGATCACTGACGGCCAGATCTTCCTGGAAACCAACCTGTTCAACGCTGGTATCCGTCCCGCTATCAACGCCGGTATCTCGGTGTCCCGCGTGGGTGGTTCGGCTCAGACCAAGCTGGTGAAGGGCCTGTCCGGCGGTATCCGTACTGACCTGGCACAGTACCGTGAACTGGCTGCGTTCGCGCAGTTCGCTTCCGACCTGGACGAAGCCACCCGCAAGCAGCTGGACCGCGGTGCCCGCGTGACCGAACTGCTGAAGCAAGCCCAGTACAGCCCGCTGTCCACTGCGCTGATGGGTGTGTCGCTGTTTGCCGTGAACAAGGGTTTCATGGACGACATCGAAGTCAAGCAAGTGCTGCCTTTCGAAGCTGGTCTGCACCAGTTCCTGAAGTCCAGCCACGCTGCCCTGCTGGACCGTCTGAACGAAAAGCGTGCTTTCGACAAGGAAGGCAAGGACGAGGCCGAATTGACCGCTGCCGTCGCTGCGTTCAAGAAGTCGTTCGCTTAAACCGGACGAGGAGCCATCATGGCAGCAGGTAAGGAAATACGCGGCAAGATCAAATCGGTGGAAAACACCAAGAAGATCACCAAAGCCATGGAAATGGTGGCTGCATCCAAAATGCGCAAGGCGCAGGAGCGGATGCTGGCTGCCCGTCCATACAGCGAAAAAATCCGCAACATTGCAGCCAACCTTGGTCAAGCCAACCCTGAGTACGTGCATCCGTTCATGCAAGTGAACGATGCCAAGAAGGTCGGCGTCATCGTGGTGACGACCGACAAGGGCCTGTGCGGCGGCATGAACACCAACGTGTTGCGTGCCGTCACGACCAAGCTGCGTGAACTGCAGGATGCGGGTATTACGACAGAAGCAGTGGCCATTGGCGGCAAGGGACTGGGTTTCCTGGGCCGTGTTGGTGCCAAGGTGGTTTCCCACGCTACAGGCCTGGGTGACACGCCGCATCTCGACAAGCTCATCGGGCCTGTCAAGGTGCTGCTGGACCAATATGCTGAAGGCAAGCTGAGCGCGGTGTACGTGGCGTACACCAAGTTCATCAACACCATGAAGCAAGAGTCGGTGGTGGAGCAGCTGCTTCCCCTGTCGTCCGAAAAAATGCAAGCCGAGAAGACGGGTGCATCGTGGGAATACATCTACGAACCTGACGCCCAGAGCGTCATTGACGAACTGCTGGTTCGTTACGCAGAGTCCCTCGTGTATCAGGCGGTGGCGGAAAACATGGCGTCCGAGCAATCGGCGCGCATGGTGGCCATGAAGGCCGCAACCGACAACGCCGGCAACGTCATCAGCGAGTTGAAGCTGGTCTACAACAAGACGCGTCAGGCAGCGATTACGACCGAGTTGTCGGAAATCGTGGCAGGCGCCGCCGCTGTGTAAACGGCTTTAACGCACAAACAGATTGGAGCAAAGAATGGCTCAAGTACAAGGCAAGATTGTTCAATGTATCGGCGCCGTGGTGGACGTGGAGTTCGCCCATGGTGAAGTGCCCAAGGTCTACGATGCGCTGAAGCTCGAAGGCTCGGCCCTGACGCTGGAAGTTCAGCAGCAGCTGGGCGACGGCGTGGTGCGTACCATTGCGCTGGGTTCTTCCGACGGTATCAAGCGTGGCCTGATGGTCACCAACACCGGCAACCCCATCACCGTGCCCGTGGGCAAGGCCACTCTGGGCCGCATCATGGACGTGCTGGGCAACCCCATCGACGAGCGCGGTCCCGTGGATCAGACTCTGACGGCTGCCATCCACCGCAAGGCTCCTGCGTACGACGAACTGTCGCCTTCGCAGGAACTGCTGGAAACCGGCATCAAGGTGATCGACTTGGTCTGCCCCTTCGCCAAGGGCGGCAAGGTGGGCCTGTTCGGTGGTGCCGGTGTGGGCAAGACCGTGAACATGATGGAACTCATCAACAACATCGCCAAGGCCCACAGCGGTCTGTCGGTGTTCGCTGGTGTGGGTGAACGTACCCGTGAAGGTAACGACTTCTATCACGAAATGTCGGACGCCGGCGTGGTGAACCAAGAGTCTCTGAACGACTCCAAGGTTGCCATGGTCTACGGCCAGATGAACGAGCCCCCAGGAAACCGTCTGCGCGTGGCGCTGACCGGCCTGACCATGGCTGAAGCGTTCCGTGACGAAGGCAAGGACGTGCTGTTCTTCGTGGACAACATCTACCGTTACACCCTGGCCGGTACCGAAGTGTCCGCTCTGCTGGGCCGTATGCCTTCCGCCGTGGGCTACCAGCCTACCCTGGCCGAAGAAATGGGCAAGCTGCAAGAGCGTATCACCTCCACCAAGGTGGGCTCGATCACTTCCATCCAGGCCGTGTACGTGCCTGCCGATGACTTGACCGATCCTTCGCCTGCCACGACCTTTGCTCACTTGGACTCCACCGTGGTGCTGTCCCGTGACATCGCTTCGCTGGGTATCTACCCCGCCGTGGACCCGCTGGACTCCACCAGCCGCCAGCTGGACCCCCAAGTGGTGGGTGAAGAGCACTACAACGTGGCCCGCTCCGTGCAAGGCACGCTGCAGCGCTACAAGGAACTGCGCGACATCATCGCCATTCTGGGCATGGACGAACTGGCACCGGACGACAAGCTGGTGGTGGCACGTGCCCGTAAGATGCAGCGTTTCCTGTCGCAGCCTTTCCACGTGGCTGAAGTGTTTACCGGCGCTCCCGGCAAGTACGTGCCTCTGGCTGAAACCATCCGCGGTTTCAAGATGATTGCCAACGGCGAAGCCGATCACCTGCCCGAGCAGGCCTTCTACATGGTTGGCACCATCGACGAAGCCTTCGAGAAGGCCAAGAAGCTGGCCGCCTAAGGTGAACCGCAGGCACTGGATGCGCAAGCGTCTCCTGCCTGTTCACCCCAAGCCCAGATTCCCACCTTTTCCAAGGAGCAAAGATGAACACCATCCACGTTGATGTGGTCAGTGCCGAAGAGTCCATCTTCTCCGGTGAAGCGCGCTTTGTCGCCTTGCCCGGTGAAGCGGGCGAGTTGGGCATTTATCCCCGCCACACACCGCTGATCACCCGCATCAAGCCGGGTTCGGTGCGCATCGAAATGCCGGATGGCAGCGAAGAATTCGTCTTCGTGGCCGGCGGCATTTTGGAAGTGCAACCCAACTGCGTGACTGTGCTGTCCGACACCGCGATCCGCGGCAAGGACCTGGACGACGAGAAGGCTCAGAAGGCCAAGGCCGCTGCCGAGGAAGCCCTGAAGAACGCCAAGAGCGAGCTGGACCTGGCCAAGGCCCAGTCCGAGCTGGCTGTCATGGCGGCCCAGATCGCTGCCCTGCGCAAGTTCCGCCAAAAGCGCTGATCTCCTGCGGGAGTTCTGCATGAAAGCCACCGCAAGGTGGCTTTTTTATTGCCGTGGCAGGGTGCCGGTGGACAAGGGGTGTTCCGGCATGGCTGAAACGCGCTTTTCAGGGTTGGCGCGCGACTGCGCAGTACAGCCGCAGTCCCGGGTGGGGTGCGTTGCGGCGGTTGAAAAAATATTTTCTTTCCGGGCCCCGGCCCCAAGGATGTGGATATGCGGTGCAGCGGTCGTCTGGTGCAATGGAATGAGGCCCGGGGTTTTGGCTTTGTGCAGATCGATGGCAGCGGCGAGCGGGTGTTTGTGCACATCAGCGCCTGGCAGCCCCGGCCCGATGCGCAGCAGCGCCCGCAGGTCGGCATGCCGCTGACCTTTGCGCTGGGCATGGTCCAGGGCAAGCCGCGCGCCTTGGCCGTGGCATGGCAGGAGCCCCATCGGCGCGCGCCGGTGCAGGGCCGGGCCCGGGCGGCAGGCGCCACGCCTGTGCCGGGGCACGTGCGGCGATCGCAAGCGGCACGCACGCCAGCCCACCACCGTGGCGCCTATACGCCGTTGCTGGTCTTGGCCCTGTGGTGGGTGGCGGTCGCTGCGGTGTGGGGGGTGTCCGAATGGGGGGTGTTGGCCTATGCGGGGCTGAGCCTGTGGTGTTTCGGCGCCTACTGGTATGACAAGCAGCAGGCGCAGTCGGGGGGCTGGCGCACGCCCGAAGCCACCTTGCACACGCTGGCACTGTTGGGGGGCTGGCCGGGCGCTTTGCTGGCCCAGCAGTGGCTGCGGCACAAGTCGAGCAAACCGGAATTCCGCCAGGCGTTCTGGGCCACGGTGGTGCTGAACATGCTGGCATTCACCGGTTTGCATGCACCCGCCGTGCAGGCGTGGCTGTTGCATCGCTGAAGCGCAGCAGCGCAGCGGGTGACAGATCCGACGCCGACCCGAAGGTGGGTCGCTGCTGGAGCGCGGTGTGACCGCTTACAGGTCCTTGAAGAACCGGCCTTGGACCACCGGCGTATCGGGCAGGCTGGCGCCATGGCCGGTGTGGTGCGCGGCGTCGGCCGGGAAGTGCGCCGCCAGCAGGTCGGAGACACGCAGCAAGGCGGTTTCCATCCCTTGCGCATAGGCATCGCGGCGGAAATCCTGCTGCATGCCCTCCAGCACGGCCTGCCAACTGGCGGCCGGCACGGCGCGGTGCAGTGCGCGGTCGGCCACGATCTCGATGGCGTGGTCTGCCATCAACAGGTAGATCAGCACGCCGTTGTTCTGCTCGGTGTCCCACACGCGCAGCTTGCCGAACAGCGCCACACCCCGCTCGCGCGCCGTCGCGTCGCGCCAGATGTAGCTATAGGGCAGGCCGCCTTCCACGCACAGGCGCACCTGGCCGCTGTGGCGCGCTTCGCTGGCGGCCACCTGGCGCTCCAGCCGCAGCAAGACCTCGGGCGGGAAGGCGCGGCGAACCTGGCCCTCTGTCCAGCGGTGGTGCAGCAGGCGCTGCAAACGGTTCCACAAGCCTGCCATGTCACCAACTCCCCGAGGCGCCGCCGCCTCCAAAACTGCCACCGCCGCCGGAGCTGAACCCTCCGCCGCCACTGAAACCGCCACCGCCGCCAGAGCCTCCACCCCAACCGCCGCCACCGATGAAGGGGCCGCCTCCACCCCCGCCGCCCCCGCGGCTGTTGGACAACAGGGTGAACAACAGAGCCAGCACGCCGGCACCGCCGGCCAGCAGCAGGCTGGTGGTCAGCACATAGGCCAGGAAGCCGGTGCCGCCACCCATGATGGCGGCGCCCAGTTTGTTGCCGAAGATGCCGCGCACGATGGGGCCCGCCACCATCACCCCGAAGAACAGGAAGATGGCCAGCTCTTCCAGGTCCCAGCCCCGGTCTTGTTGGCGTGCGGGTTGGCTGGGGGCCGGGAGGGCTTCACCGGCGATGCGCGCAGCGACCTGGTCCAGCGCGGCCAGAATGCCGCCGGCGTAGTCGTTCTGGCGAAAGTGCGGGGCCATCTGCTGGTCGATGATGCGCGCTGCCGCCAGATCGGGAATGGCGCCTTCCAGGGCACGCGCCACCTCCATGCGCATGCGCCGGTCGTTCTTGGCGACCACGATCAGCAGCCCGTCGCCCACCTCCTTGCGACCGATCTTCCAGCTGTCGGCCACGCGCCAGGCGTAGGCGGCGATGTCTTCCGGTGCCGTGGTGGGTACCATCAGCACGACCACCTGGGAGCCGGATTTTTCTTCGATGCCCCGCAGCCGGTTTTCCACAGCCAGGGCCTGCTCGGCCGACAGGGTCTGGGTCTGGTCCATCAGCCGCGCTGTAAGGGCAGGCACGGGCTGCAGCGGCTGTGCGACGGCAGACTGCCACAGTGCAAAGACGAGGAGGAGCAGAGCGCCCAGTGTGCGCCGGCAGTGCATCAGAGGCATGGTGAATCCTGCTCCGGATGGCGGCACTTACTTTTTGCCGCTGGAGAAGTCCACCGTGGGAGGACGCGAGATTTCGGCCTCGTTCTGCACCGTGAAGTTGGGCTTGGGCTTGTAGCCAAACACCATGCCGGTCAGGTTGGTGGGGAAGCTGCGCGCCAGCACGTTGTAGTCCTGCACGGTCTTGATGTACTGGTTGCGGGCCACGGTGATGCGGTTTTCCGTGCCTTCCAGCGTGACGCGCAGGTCACGGAAGCCCTGGTTGGCCTGCAGCTGGGGGTATTGCTCGGCCACCACCATCAGGCGGGACAGCGCGCCGGACAGCTCGCCCTGGGCCTGCTGGAATTTGTTGAAGGCCTCGGGGTCGTTGATCAGCTCGGGCGTGGCCTGGATGGAGGTGGCCTTGGCACGGGCTTCGATCACCTTGGTGAGCGTGTCCTGCTCGAAGCTGGCTTCGCCCTTGACCGAGGCCACGATGTTGGGCACCAGATCGGCGCGGCGCTGGTATTGGTTCAGCACCTCGCTCCAGGCGGATTTGGTCTGCTCGTCCAAACGCTGGAAATCGTTGTAGCCGCAGCCGCTGAGGCCGAGGGCAAGGGCGAGAATGGCAAGCAGACGTTTCATGGCAGACCTCGTAGGCAGTGTTCAGCAAAAGGCGCAAAGAAGCACAGATTGTGCAACAGAGCGACCGTTGGTCGGTGTAGGGCGGCAGGCACAGCATGCGAGAGCATGGCGGCGTGCAGCCCTGCACAAAATCCCTGGGTTCTGGGGCGCGGGTATGCTCCGCACATGCAGGTGCCCACTATCATGACGCATTCAGGCTGCTTGTTGGTTGCGCAGAGGTGTGCGAAGCCGGGTGAACGGAAGAAGGAAGCGTTGCGCTATGGATGACATCGTGAAGCAGGCCCTGGCTAAATGGCCCAACGTGCCCGATTGCTACGGTTGGCTGGCCCTGGATGCGCGCGGGCGCTGGTTCCTGCGTGACCAGGCCACCCAGGCGTGTGGCTTTTTCCCCAGCAGCAAGGGATCGCTGCTACAGCACGAAAAGCTGATCGACTTCATCGGCCGCAATTACGAGGTGGATGAGCGAGGCTGCTGGTATTTCCAGAATGGGCCGCAGCGCGTGTATGTGGAGCTGGAAGACACCCCGGTGGTGTGGCGGGTGGACGAGGATGGCAGCGTGCGTACCCACACCGGCCGGCCGGTCCAGCCGCAGCGCTGCCTGGTGGACGAGCAGGGGCATGTCTATCTGGTGGCCGATGGTGTGTTGGGCCTGGTGCACACGCAGGACGTGATGCGCATGGCGGCCTTGATCGAAGCCGGGCGCTGGGAGCCGCACGAGGTGTGCAGTGCAGCCCTGGAGGCCCAGTTCCGGTTTGTGCGTAGCCCGGAGCAACTTGTGGCCGACGCGCCGTCCGCAGCGGCCTGATCCACGCAGGGACTTGCGCCCGGGTCAACGCGCCTGAGCGCGCAGGACCATCAAAAAAGGACCGCAGCGCGGTCCTTTTTCGTGGGCGGAGCACAGAGGGATTACTTGGCCTCTGCAGTCTCTGCTGCCGCAGCGGGAGGCTGGGGCTCGTCGAACTTGCCGCCGCCAGCATTGGCCATGAACGCCACACCGCGTGCAATTTCCAGGTCATTGAAATCACCGCCACCTTGCGGTGCCATGGCGCCCTTGCCCTTCAGCGCCGACTGGACCAGGGTTTCAAAGCCCTGTGCCAGACGAGGGCCCCAGGCGCCGGCATCGCCGAACTTGGGTGCGCCCGACACGCCGGTGGCATGGCAGGCCGCGCACTGGCCCTTGTACACGTCTTCACCGCCGCGCAGCGGGCGGTTGGCATCGCGGATCTCGACGGAGCCGATCTTCTGGATGCGCATGGCCTGCGCCATATCGTGGTTGCCTGCCCCCGGGCCGGTCTTGTTGGAAGAACTCACGAATTGCACCAGACCGATGATGACGAACACCGGGATGACAAACGAGAAAAAGACCGCGATCAGCAATTGCTTGGGATTCTTGACCGGGCCCGTATGGGCTTCTTCGTGGGAGGTGGCGCTCATGAAGACCTCAATTTTTGTGTGGGCTTAAAGGAACTGCGGATTATATCGACCGCCTGTGCGCTAGCCACTGGCAACGCCACGGGTTGACGCGGTGGCCGCACTTGTCGTGAGGTAGATCAAGAAGCCGGCATCTGGGCCATAAAACAACAAGGCCCTGGCGGGTGCCAGGGCCTTGTCGGGGCGTGCCTGCGGGCAGGCTGTGCGGCGGCGCTGCTGCGCCTTACTGCGCCGGTGCTGCAGCTGCGGGGGCTGCTGCTGTCTGGGTGGTTTCGGTCCAGCCGCCGCCCAGCGCCTTGTAGAGCAGCACCTGGTTCTGCAGCTGTGCCAGTCGCACCTGCACCACAGCCTGCTCCAGCGTGAACAGGGAGCGCTGGGCATCCAGCAGATCCAGGTAGCTGGCCACACCGTTGGTGTAGCGCAGGTTGGACAGATTCAGGCGCGAGGACTCGGCTTCCAGCTGGGCCTGCTGGGCACGCAGCTGTTCTACCAGGGATTCGCGGCTGACCAGGGCATCCGAGACTTCGCGGAACGCGGTCTGGATGGCTTTCTCATACTGCGCCGCAGCAATCTTCTTGCTGGTTTCCGCCACCTCCAGATTGGCCTGGTTGCGGCCTGCCGTGAAGATCGGCAGGTAGATCGACGGCGCAATGCTGAACGTGGTGGAGCCGGACTTGAACAGGTCGGACAGCTCGGTGTTGGCAAAGCCGGCTGCGGCGGTCAGCGAGACGTTCGGGAAGAACAGCGCGCGTGCCGCACCGATGCTGGCATTGGCGGCCACCATGCTCTGTTCGGCCTGGCGGATGTCCGGGCGGCGCAGCAGCAGGTCGGAAGGCAGGCCCGCAGGCACATCGGCCAGCGCCGGCAGATCGGCCAGCCGCTTGCCTTGCAGGCTGGCGAGCAGCTCGGCAGGTACCTGCTGCCCCACCAGCAAGGTCAGCGCGTTGATGTCCAGATCGCGCTGGCGGGTCTGCTGGGCCAGCGTGGCGCGGGCATTCTCGGTCAGCGAGCGGGCTTGCTGGAAGTCCAGCTCCGACGAGGCTCCGGCATCGAAGCGCAGCTTGGCCAGGCGCACGGACTCTTCGCGTGTCTGCAGCGTGCGCTGCGAGATGGCGCGCAGTTCCTCATCGGCCTGCAGCCCCAGCCAGGCGTTGGCGACCGCGGCCACCAGACTGATCTGGGTCGACTTGCGGCCTTCTTCCGTGGCCAGGTACTGGGCCAGGGATTGCTCCTTGAGGCTGCGGATGCGGCCCCAGAAGTCAATTTCCCAGCTGGGCATGGACAGGCCCACCATGTAGGTGTTGACGTAGCCGGAACCGTCGGTGCTGGCAGCACGGGACCCCTGGGCGGCCACCCCCAGCTCCGGAAATTGCGCGGCGCGCTGGATCTGGTACTGGGCGCGGGCCTGCTCGATATTGAGCACGGCCACGCGCAGGTCGCGGTTGTTGTCCAGCGCCAGGGTGATCAGCTGCTGCAGACGGGCATCCGCGAAGAAGTTCTGCCACGGAATGTCGGCAGCGGCCGTGCTGGTGCTGGCGGCATTGGCTGCCGGGTAGCTGGCAGCCACGGGCGTCGCCGGGCGCTCCAGTTGCGGAATGAAGGAGCAGCCAGAGGCCAGCAGCGCGCCGACCAGCAGGGTGGGAACAAGTCGCTTAGTCATGGTGAGAGCCTCCGTCAGTCACCGCAGCGGTGGATGCGGGAGGGGTCTTGTCTTGGTCGAGCTTCTGGCCAAACAGCTTGAAGACGCCGATGAAGAAGATGGGAACCAGGAAGATCGACAGCGGCGTGCCAATCACCATGCCCCAGAACACGCCGGTACCGATTTCGCGCTGGCTGGCCGCGCTGGCGCCGGAGGCGATGTACAGCGGCACCACGCCCAGAATGAACGCCAGGGACGTCATCAGAATCGGGCGGAAGCGCAGATGGGCTGCCTCCAGTGCCGCGTCATAGGCACTCATGCCCTGGGCGTGCAGGTCCTTCGCAAATTCCACGATCAAGATCGCGTTCTTGGCGGACAGACCGATCACGGTGATCAGCGCCACCTGGAAGTAGATGTCGTTGGGCATGCCGCGGATGAACATGCCGGCCAGCGCGCCCAGCACGCCCAGTGGCACCACCAGCATCACGGACAGCGGAATGCTCCAGCTTTCATACAGCGCAGCCAGGCACAGGAACACGGCCAGGATGGAGAAGGCGTAGAGCAGCATGGCCGAGGAGCCGGACTTCTTTTCGTCCAGCGACTGACCGGTCCACTCGTAGCCAAAACCTTCGGGCAGGTCGAGGGCGAGCTTTTCCATCTCGGCCATGGCCTGGCCGCTGGTGTAGCCGGGCTTGGCGGAACCGGTGATGCTCATGGAGGGGTAGCCGTTGTAGCGGGTCACCTGCATGGGGCCGGAGATCCACTTGGCGCTCACCATGGTGGAGAGTTCCACCAGCTTGCCATCCGCATTGGGCACCGTCAGACGCAACACGTCTTCCGGCTGCATGCGGCGGTTGGCATCGGCTTGGATGGTCACGCGCTGCATATAGCCCTGGTTGGGGAAGTCGGTGGAGTTCGACGAACCCAGTGCCGTGGCCAGCGTGGAAGCCAGATCCCCCATGCTGACGCGCTGTGCATACACGGCGTCGCGGTTGATGTTGACCTGCCACTGTGGTGCATCGTCCACACCGTCAAAGCGCACACCGGTCAGGATGGGGCTCTGGTTGGCCTTGCCCATCAGCATGTTGCGCGCTTCCAGCAGGGCTGCATGGCCCTTGGCGCCACGGTCCAGCAGGCGGAACGTGAAACCATCGCTGTTGCCCAGTTCCGGAATGGAAGGCGGCACCAGGGTGTAGATGAAGCCATCGCGCAGCGCCATCATGGCACCCATGGTGCGGCCGGCAAACGATTGCGCATCCGAGCCCGCACCACTGCGTTGCGACCAGTCCTTGAGGGTGGTGAACGCCAGGCCCATGTTCTGCCCCTGGCCGGAGAAGCTGAAGCCCAGAATGCTCACGATGTGGTCGGTTTCGGGCTGGCTCAGCACAAACTTTTCCAGCTCGGCCATGGCGTCACCGGTACGGTCCAGCGTGGCGCCGGGCGGCAACTGTGCCAGCGAGATCACATAGCCCTGGTCTTCCGTCGGCAGGAAGGCGCTGGGCAGCTTCATGAACATGAATGCCACACCGGCGATCACCAGCAGATAGACCACCACGGCCTGGAACGAGCGCTTGACCACGGAATTCAGTGCACCGTGGTAGCGCTTGGTGCCGGCGTCGAACTTGCGGTTGAACCAGTTGTAGAAGGGACCCAGCGGGCCGGTCTTCTTGTCATGCGCATGGCCCTTGGGAATGGGCTTGAGCATGGTCGCGCACAGCGCAGGGGTCAGCGTCAGCGCAAAGAAGCCGGAGAAGAAGATGGAGATGGCCATCACCAGCGAGAACTGGCGATAGATGTTGCCGGTGGCGCCGGAGAACATGGCCAGCGGCAGGAACACGGTGACCAGAATCACCGTGATGCCCACCACGGCGCCCTGGATCTGCCCCATGGCCTTGATCGTGGCTTCCTTGGGCGGTATGCCTTCCTCGGCCATGATGCGTTCGACGTTCTCCACCACCACGATGGCATCGTCCACCACGATACCGATCACCAGCACCATGGCGAACATGGCCAGGATGTTGATGGTCAGCCCCGCCGCCAGCATGACGCCGAAGGTCCCCAGCAGGGCGATGGGCACCACGATCGTCGGGATCAGGGTGTAGCGGATGTTCTGCAGGAAGACCAGCATCACGATGAACACCAGCACGATGGCTTCGAGCAGGGTGTGCACCACTTTCTCGATCGAGATCTTGACGAACTTCGAGGTGTCGTACGGTGCGGACCAGTTCACGCCCGGGGGCAGGAAGGGCGCCAGCGTGTCCATCTTTTCATAGACCAGCTTGGCCGTGGCCATGGCGTTGGCGGTGGAGGTCAGCTGCACGGCCATGGCGACGGCAGGCTTGCCGTCCAGGCGCGAGTTGAAGGCATAGGACTCGGTGCCCAGCTCCACGCGGGCCACGTCCTTGATGCGCACCGTCGAGCCGTCGGCGTTGGAGCGCAGCACCACGTTGCCGAATTGCTCGGGCGTCGTGAGCTGGCCGGGGACCACGATACTGGCGCTCATGGTCGTGCCGGGGACGTTGGGTGTGTCACCCAGTGCACCGCCGGAGATCTGCTGGTTCTGTGCGGCGATCGCGGCATTCACCGAGGCAATGGGCAGACCATAGCCTTGCAGCTTGATGGGGTCGACCCAGATGCGCATGGCGCGGCCGGCCGCGAACAGCTGGGCCTTGCCCACGCCTTCGAGGCGCTGGACTTCGGGCAGCACGTTGCGGTTGACGTAGTCGGCAATGTCGTCGCGCGAGGTCTCCCCAGATTCGGCCTGGAAGGCCAGAATCATCAGGAAGTTGCTCATCGCCTTGTCGACCTTCACACCCAGCGCCTGCACCACGCTGGGCAGACGGGGCTCAGCCCGCGCCAGGCGGTTCTGCACGTCCACCTGGGCCAGGTCGGCATTGGTGCCGGGCTTGAATGTGAGGGTCAGGGTGCCCTGGCCCCCGGCGGGGGCCTTGCTTTCCATGTACATCAGGCCGGCGGCACCGTTCATCTCACGCTCGATGAGCTGGAGCACCGAATCGGTCATGGTCTCGGAGGTGGCTCCGGGGTAGGTGGCCGTGACCGTGATCGTGGGCGGTGCCACGGACGGGAACTGTGCCACTGGCAGCTGGGTGATCGAGATGATGCCGGCCAGCACCACAAAGATCGCAATCACCCACGCAAAGATAGGGCGGTGGATAAAAAACTTCGACATAGGAATCTGTCCCGTTTATTGGGCCGCCGCAGGCTTGGTGTCTGCAGCAGCTTCCGGCTTGGCGGCGTGGGCTTTCTCTGTGGCTGGTGCGGCCGGAGCGGCTGCTGCGGGAGCGGCCTTGGCGTCGGCTTGCCATGGCACCGGGGTCACCTTCTTGGCCCCCATGCCGACCTTGATCACGCCGTCCACCATGACTTTTTCGCCATCCTTGAGGCCACCCGTCACGATCCAGTTGTTGCCTTGTGAACCATTGATCTGCACGGGACGCGGGGCCACCGTGCCGTCTTCCGCCACCACCAGCACGAAGTTGCCCTTTTCATTGCGGGTCACGGACTGCTGGGGAATGACAGCGGCGTTGTCCACCTGGGCCTGTTCCAGCTGCACGCGCACATACATGCCGGGCAGCAGCAGACCATTCGGATTGGGCAACTCGGCACGGACGCTGACCTGGCCGGTGTTCTCGTCCACGGTCAGATCGGTGAACAGCATGCGGCCGGTGTGGCCGTATTCCTTGCCGTCTTCGGTGAAGACATGGACCTTGGCGGCGTTCGCGCCGTCACGGGTGAGCTTGCCGGCGGCCAGCGCTTCCTTGAGCCGCAGGATGTCGGTCGAAGACTGCGTCAGGTTGACATACAGCGGATGGATCTGCTGGATGGTGGCCAGTTGGGTGGCTTCGCCCTGGCCGACCAGCGCGCCCTCGGTCACCATGGCGCGGCCAATGCGGCCGGCGATGGGGGCGGTGACTGTGGCATAGCCCAGATTGACATTGGCGTTGGTCACACCGGCCTTGCCGGCGGCCACCTGGGCCAGTGCCGCTTTTTCGGCCGCAATCGCGGCGTCGTAGTCCTGCTTGCTGATGGCATTGGCTTCCACCAGGGGCTTGTAGCGGCGTGCGGTGGCGGCCGCTTGCACCAGGCTGGCTTCGGCCTGGGCCAGGGTGGCCTGCGCGCTTTGCAGATTGGCCTGGTAGGGCGTGCTGTCGATCTGGAAGAGCTTCTGGCCGACCTTGACGTCCGAGCCTTCCTGGAACAGGCGCTTTTGCAGGATGCCGGCCGCGCGTGCGCGGACCTGGGCGGTGCGGAAGGCTTCCAGGCGACCGGGCAGGTCGGTTACCAGGGGAACGCTGCCCAGTTTCACGGTCACCACACCGACTTCCGGAGGCTTGGCCTGTGCGGCCGCTTGCGCATTCTGCGCACCGTCATTTTTGTCGCCGCATGCAGCCAGGCTCAAGGCCGACACCACTGCCACGCCCAGGGCGATGGCGCGCAAACGGGCGTGGGGGGCGAAGAGGGGGGCCTTGGCCGCATGGCTTGCTTCATACACGGGATGCATGAAAGTCCTTCCGGTAGTTTGTTGGATGCAAAAAAGGGCGCGATGCCTGTGCGTCGCGCCAAAAACAGAGTCTCACGCCCTGAAAATCGATGTCGCAATTATACATACATCCATGAATGTATAATGACACTTGAGGCTGCTACCTGCATCCTCGGAGTCTGTGGGATGAATGTCAAACCCTGTGTGGGAAGGAGTGCAGCGTGGCGCGTCGGACAAAGGAAGATGCTTGCGCGACCCGCAACAGTCTGCTGGATGCGGCGGAGCAGGTGTTCTATGAGCAGGGGGTGGCGCGTGCCTCGCTCAATGAAATAGCGCAGCGCGCCGGAGCCACGCGGGGTGCGGTCTATTGGCACTTCAAGGACAAGCTGGATCTGTTCTACGCCATGCTGGAGCGGGTCACGCTGCCGCTGGAGCAGGCGGCCTACGGCGAGGATGTGGGCGGCGCCCGGCTGGAAGGCCTGGCGCGGGTGCGGCACGTGATTGCTTCCGTCTTTGTGCGGCTCGAAGAGGATTCGCAGACCCGCAAGGTGTTCGAGGTCCTGTTGCACAAGGTGGAATACGTGGGGGAGCTGGTGTCTGTGCAGGAGCGCAATGTGCAGGCGATGGCTGAGTTCGATGCCAAGCTGGAAGCTGCGCTGGTGTATGCGCAGGGCGCGCAACAGATCGAACTGCCGGTCAGTGCGGCCGAGGCGGCGCTGGCCTTGCGCTGTCTGTTTGACGGTGTGATCCAGAGCTGGCTGCTTTCGCGCGGTGGTTTTGGACTCTCGGCGGTGGGCATGCGCGCCGTGGATGCGTATCTGCGGGGACTGGGGTTTGCCTTGCCTGCGTGAAGCTGCGCTGACTGCGTGGGAAAGTCATGCCACAATAGCGGGCTTGAGACGTTGAATTGTGTCTGCAGCGGCTGTAGCTCAGTGGATAGAGTATTGGCCTCCGAAGCCAAGGGTCGTGGGTTCGATCCCCGCCAGCCGCGCCAACTTCTGCTGCACTTTGTGTGCGGTAGAAGAAGAAAAAATCACCGATTTCTTTTTGTGAGAAAAAACGGTGCTACAATTCAAATCTCTTCGGAGGGGTGCCCGAGTGGCTAAAGGGGGCAGACTGTAAATCTGTTGGCTTACGCCTACACTGGTTCGAATCCAGTCCCCTCCACCAGTAATGGTTGTAAGAGAAGTGTCGCTTAAGGCGATGCGCGCAAACGCAAGGTTTGCGGGAGTAGTTCAATGGTAGAACCCTAGCCTTCCAAGCTAATGACGCGGGTTCGATTCCCGTCTCCCGCTCCAGGTTTGAAATTCCAACATTGCGCATTCGTGCGTGGTGTTTGCCCATGTGGCTCAGTGGTAGAGCACTCCCTTGGTAAGGGAGAGGTCGGCAGTTCGATCCTGCCCATGGGCACCATCCTTCTGGTGCTTCTTTCAGATGGTAGCGCCCAGAGCAAGTTAGAGCATTTGATTTTTTTCGGAGTCGAAAAAATGGCAAAAGAAAAGTTCGAGCGCACCAAGCCCCACGTGAACGTGG
>NZ_DLMU01000017.1:0-55320 GCF_002479375.1 Comamonas sp. UBA7528 | reverse complement strand
CAGAGCCAGAGCCAGAGCCAGAGCCAGAGCCAGAGCCAGAGCCAGAGCCAGAGCCAGAGCCAGAGCCAGAGCCAGAGCCAGAGCCAGAGCCAGAGCCAGGCCGGGAGGGGTCAGATGCCGGAGGAATTGGGTTTGCGGGGTCTGTTCCTTCTGCTTGACCGGCGTTATTGCTTAGGCCTACCCGAGCTCTTACAGAATTAATATAATCTCCGGCTTTTTCTGTTGTGCGCACATCATCAACTTTAATATCACCACTAAAATCGCTAAGCACAATTTGAGCCATTCTTTTTACTAAATGCTCAGGCAGGACAAGTGTGAGATTGTCACTATCGCTGTCAATATTAAACCCCAGTTTTTCTAAATTATCAGTTGTAAAAAATCGCTGAAGCGATGTGATGGGGAAATCCTCATCGACGACAATTCCGTTTTTTTCAGCCCATAGCGCATATTGACCGGGACGTTTATAGTCCACCGGATGGCCATTGTTCATTTGGAAGACTGTACGCATGTAGGCATTCCAGTTGAGCTGGCCTACACCTCCCTGTGCACCAGAATGTCGTGCTAAAACCTCGCGTGCAATCGCATCATCACTGGTGGAATATAAGACATCTATTGTCTTCACAATATTGTCTTTGTGCTTTTCTCTCAAAGATTCAATAAAAGGCTTTAAGCTTTCTATCGGACAAAGACTAGGATCGTTTAGTAGTTTTAGAGAAGTAATACGCCGATTTCCATCCATTACTACCCATTTGTCGCCATTGGGTTTCACTAAAATAGGCATAGTAGTTAGGCCATTTTCAGCAATATCTTTCATCAGAGCTTTTAGCTGTTCTTCTTTGCGCAAAATTCGTGCAATGCAGTCCGCTTGATCGCTTCCATCTCGAATTCTCGGATTTCGAATATCTAATAATATGTCCGCAATAGGGATTCCCATTTTTGCGTGAAAATCATTTCTGCTCATAATATAAATCCTCTAAAGAAGTTGATGACGTTTTTTTGTATTGGTGATTTCTTCATAATTTGATGAAAGAAGTTGGCGCTTGCGAGTCTGTTTGTTGTTTTTTTGCCTTCTGTGCCGAGCTTGTGTGTGGTCGCTTCTTATGTTGTAGCGGATTGGGTATGGAACGCCTTGGCTTGCTGCTCTTTGTTACACTATAGTTCGTAAGTTCTAAAAACTCAATGCGAGGGCGAAGTGAGTGCAGTAATTATGAAGCGTAGAAGCGATTATGGTTATGTAGAGAATAAAGACATTCCAATTAAAAAAGTTATTGGATTGAATATATCAAAATTCCGTACATTTAATAATCAATCTCTTTCTCTGGGCAGTCATGTGACTGTTTTTTCCGGCAGAAATGGAAGCATGAAAACATCCTTGATGGGGTTAGTTGCTCATGTTTTCACTAGTTCCTCCAAAGATGCCTTTGGAAAAGATTTAAAAACTTCATTGAAGGAAGTTTTCAAGCTGTCAGATAAATTTGATAAAGATAAATATATTTATGATATTGAGATTGAAACGACTAAAGATGAAAAAATAAGCGAACCAGTTTCAATATATTTCACCGAGGGTAAGACGCAGCGACATCGTGTCGTTCTTTCTGGTAGTGAAAAGGGAGATGGGAATTTTCAATACAATACTTCATTTTTGAATATGAAGCGTCTGTATCCATTGGTTGATACAAACGCCAGCGAGGATTTAAGCTTTAAATTGACTGCACAAGAAGCAGAAGATTTGAAAAAATTTTACGAGCGTATTTTTCCTAGCTCTACTTATTCTAGCTTTTCACCAGTCCATCAAAAAAATCTAAAAACAACTTTTGGGCCGCAAGGTGAGAATTCTCTATATGATTGGAGTTCAATTTCATCTGGAGAAGATAATTTAGGAGCTATATTTAATAGATTATTGGGTTTTCAGCGTTCGTTTGTGAAAGGAAATAGTGAAGGTAATGGAATATTATGCATAGATGAATTTGAAAGCAGCTTGCATCCCGTTGCTCAGCTTAAGCTTTTTGATTATCTTTATGAGTGGTCAAGATTATATAGAGTACAAATTGTAATTTCTACTCATTCTTTGCACTTGCTGCAGCATATTTATCTTAAACATCAGCCAAATTTAGATGCCAGCAGAGTTGTAATTAATTTTGTTAGTAAATCTACAGCGTCAGATGGAAATCACCCTATAATAAAAAATCCTCCATATGACAAAGCCTATAAGGAACTAACTTTTAAGAGTCCCGAGCAAATAGCTGAGCAAAGAAAGATTAAAGTTTTTTGCGAAGATGAAGTTGCAATTAATTTTGCAAAAAGACTTGTTAAGAACAGAGATATTCTTAAACTAGTTGAATTCAGTTCTACAGTAAATAAGGACGATAAAAATAACAAGGGAACTTCATACAGCGCATTAAAAACTTTATGCGGTTTCCCTGTATTGCTTGAAAGTTCAATTGTTATTTTTGATGCAGATGTTGCTGAGACAGTTACAGAAAACATAAAAAATAAAGATTTTTTTATGCGGCTGCCCGATCAAGATAATTTGGCACTAGAGAGAAGAATTATATGCTTCATTATTGGGTTGAATAATGGGCATGACTTTTTTGTTAAATTTGATAGAGAGAGAGATATCTTCTTAAGCTCTATGGCAGATTATGAAATTCCATTGACTATTGAAGATGTGAAAAATGAGAAAAAAGTACCTATATCGAAATGTAAAAACTGGGTAGCTTCAGAAAAAGGTGATTTTAATAAATATGTGACCTACTATGTCTCTCATATTGAAGAAGCTGCAACTGAGTTTAGATCGGAATTCTTGAAGAGAATTAATTCTGTAAATATAGGATTAGGGATGCCTGTTGTTGCTATCAAGTGATAGTGCGAGTGGGATGGGGTATTTGCTGTATGATTGCTATATCACGCCCGTAAGCGTGATCTGGGCTTGGCAGCCCTGAACAACAGGCGCAGCAGCCGCGCCATACAAGATGGTCTGCGGCTTTTTGCTTTCTAGAGCATGTCTGCGTGCACATGGTTACCGTTTACGGTGGGCCGTGTGGGGACACCCGCGAGGGTGTGCCGGTGCCTGTTGCCGGTCTGCCAACCCTGCACGGTCCACCACCTTCTCTTGGCAGGGGAGGTGATGGCTCAAAGTCCATCAACAGGAGCCTCGCCATGGCTGACATCTTTCTCGGTTCTTCTGCATCCGCTGTCTCTGCTCGCCCTGAGCTTTCGATTCACGACGGCGCTGTCACCACCACCAGCCTTCAAGTTGCACAGTTCTTTGGCAAGCGCCATCGTGACGTAATGCGCGCCATCAAAAACTTGGTCGCTGAATTGCCCGAATCAGATGCGCGCAATTTTGCGCACACCTGTGTTGATGTCCGAATCGAAGGCGCTGCCAACATGCAGGGTGCAACACGACAGGACTCTGCCTTCCGCATGACCCGCGAAGGCTTCATGTTGCTGGCCATGGGCTTTACCGGCAAAGAGGCACTGCGGTGGAAGCTGGCCTATATCGCTGCGTTCAACCGCATGGAGGCCGAGCTGCAAAAGCCCGCGCATGACCCACAGCGCATTCAACTGGCCCACCGCCTGGCCGCCCAGGCAGCAGCCCAGGTGACCCAGACCGTGTTTGATGCCGTGATGGCGGCGGACGCCGCAGGCTGGCAGCATGGCCGCTATCTGCTGAGCCTGGGCTACGACCGTGAAGGGCAGGCTACCGTGCCTGTTGCCAAAGCCATTTCGCACGACCAGATGGTGTTTTCACTGCCCAGTCTGTCCGAGTACATAGCCAGTGGCGAATCCATGAGCAGCGACGCCCAACTTGCCACCCTGGCATCCGCCTGCACCCAGCGCCTTGCTGCACACGCCCAGCACCGTGAAAAGCAGATGACTTTGCCAGGGCGCCAAGACAAATCATCCGGAACGACCAGTACCCCAGATACAGCGCAAGCGACCCTCAGTTAGGCATGTGTGAGTGCGAGGTAGCGAGTTGTGTAGTCAGCACTGTGCTGCGCAGAACTCGCTGTGTGCCGTTGGTGGAGAGAATAGATGACGGGCTTGCTATCTGTCAGTGATGGCTGAAGAAGTTCGCAGTAGGGCGGAAGTAATTTAGAGAAGTACTTCCTCTGGATTGTTCCTGGCTACCCACCGACCATCGGTGCATGGGTTTCTACAGCCACCTCACCACCGACCAGCTAACTGCCAAGCGCGACAGCTATATGGCTGCGCTGGATGCGCGTCTTACTGGCCCCACGCAGGCCAGCAGCAGTGCGGACGGCGTGGGGGGCCGCGCTGTGCAGTTCAATGCGGACACCACGCAACTGCGCCGCCAGATTGGTGAGATCAATGCAGAGCTGCAGCGCCGTACAGGCCAGCAGCCGCGCCGACCCATCTACTTGGTGTAGTCATGGGCCGCAAAACGCATCTTCACCGCCAAAGCCGTGCTCGTGCATCTGTTGCGCAGAGCGGGGCAGCCATGTCTGCCTACCAGGGCGCATCGCACACCGATTTGGCGCTGCGTGATTGGCAGCCCTTTGCTGGCAGCGCGGATGCGGATCTGCTTCCCGAACTGTCCACCCTGACCAGCCGCAGCCGCGACCTGGCCCGCAATGACGGGTTGATGGCTGGCGGCATTCAGACCCACCGCGACAACATTGTGGGCGCGGTGCTGCGCTTGTCTGCCATACCGGATTACCGCCTGCTGGGTTGGGCGCCTGAGAAGGCCCGGGAGTGGGGGAACAAGGTGGAGGCGCATTTCCGCAGCTGGGCGGAGACCACCGACTGTGATGCCGCACGCACGCTGGATTTGTTGGGGCTTACGGTGCTGGCCCTGGGCGGGGAAATGGTGAACGGCGATGCAGTGGCAATCCCCAAATGGTTGCCCCGGCCGGATAGCCCGTGGAGCACGCGCATCAGCGTGATTGAGTCTGACCGGCTGGAGACGCCGCCCCACATGATGGGCGCGGCCCGCATCCGCCATGGGGTGGAGTTTGACCGCGAAGGCGCGCCGGTGGCTTACCACTTTCGAGGTGCGCACCCTGGCGATGCGCTGCACTTGAGGGGTGACGAAGCGCAAGACCTGCACCGCTGGGAGCGGGTGCCTGCCTTTACCCCCTGGGGCCGCCGCCGTGTGGTGCACCTGCACGCCAAAGAGCGCACGGGCCAAAGCCGTGGCAAACCCATTGTGAGCGCGGTGATGCGCGAATTCCACATGGCTGGCCGCTACGCGCAGAACGAGTTGCAGGCCAGCCTGGCCAATTCCCTGGTGGCGGCGTTTCTGGAATCCGACCTGGACCAGGAATCTGCGGGTGCGTTGTTTGGGGAAGATCCGCGCGGGCAGTGGGCTCAGTCCGTGAAACAGGCGCAAAGCATTGGCAAGCTGCAGGGCGCTGCGGTGATACCGCTGCCTGTGGGCGCCAAGATGACCAGCTTTACCCCTGGTCGCCCCAATGTGGCGTTTGAGGCTTTCATGCTGGCGGTGGAGCGGCGCATTGCCGCTGGCATGAACCTGCCGTATGAGCTGTTTGCCAAGGATTTCAGCCGGGTGAACTACAGCAGCGCCCGCGCTGCGTTGCTGGAGGCCTGGCGCTACTTTCATGGCCGCCGCCGGTGGCTGACCACCACATGGCTCAAGCCTATTTATGAGCTGTGGCTGGAAGAGGCCGTGAACGCGGGCGTGATTGAAGCGCCTGACTTTTACGCCAACCGCTACGCCTACACCCGCTGCCGCTTTGTGTTTGGCGGCAAAGGCTGGGTGGACCCGGTCAAGGAAATCACAGCCGCCAAGCTGCGGCTGGAGATTGGTGTATCCACCCTGGAGCAAGAGTGTGCCGAGCAGGGCCTGGACTGGGAAGAGGTGATGCACCAGCAGCGCCTGGAGGCCCAGTGCCGCCGTGACCATGGCCTGCCTGAACCCGGCGCTACCACCTGGATGGTGAACACCGCGAACCAGGATGGTGAGGGCGTTGATGGCGACGGTGCCGAAGACCGCCGCAATGGTGACGGCGCTGGAGCCGACCGCGACCGCAAAGGGGCAGGGCAATGAGCCAGTGGATGCAACCCTATCCCCATCTGGCGGGCCGGCTGTTCAACACGCCGCTGCTGGTGCACCCGCAGAAGCTGGATGCCATTCTTGCCGGCCTGGGCCAGCGCCTGCTGGGGGCCGATAGCCTGCAGATAGAGGCTGCTGCGCTTGGCCCTGCTGCGGCGCTACCCGCTGAGATGTTCACCACCCGAAAGGGTGAGCGCACAGAGCGCGGCTACCGCGTGAGCGAGGGTGTGGCCGTGATCAGTGCCATGGGCGGACTGGTGCACCGCACCCGCCTGGATGCCGACAGCAGCCTGCTGATTGGCTACAACGACCTGGCTGCTGATGTGGAGGATGCGCTGGGCAAGAGCGATGTGCACGCCATTGCCCTGGTGATGGACAGCCCAGGGGGCGAGGTGTCTGGCGCGTTTGAGCTGGCGGAGCGCATTTTTGCAGCGCGTGGTGCCAAGCCCATGGTGGCCGTCGCTGACGGCATGGCCGCCAGCGCCGCCTACCTGGCAGCCAGTGCAGCTGATGAGGTGGTGCTGACCAACACCAGCTATGTGGGTTCCATAGGCGTGGTGATGCGCCATGTGGACTTTAGCCGTGCGCTGGCCAATGAGGGTATCAGCGTGAGCCACATCTATGCCGGTGAGCACAAGGTGGACGGCAACCCCTACCAGCCTTTGCCTGATGCCGTGCGTGCCCACCTGCAGGCCGACATTGAAGGCCTGTACCAAATGTTTGTTTCTGCCGTGGCCCAGCACCGGGGTATGGCCGAACAGGCTGTGCGCGACACGCGTGCAGCCGTGTACCGGGGCGGGGCCGCTGTGGCTGCGCACCTGGCTGATCGCATTGGCACTGCCGATGCCGTGGTGGCTGAGCTGGCCAGCCGTCGCGCCCGCAGTTACCCGGCAGGGCCGGGCCTGTCTTTTCAATCTTCAGGAGCTTCTATGACACAAGCCACCCATTCCACGGCGGCAGCCCCGGCTGCGCCTGCCAATACTGTTGCACCTGGTGCGGCAGCCACTGCTGGTGCCGGTGCAGATACAGCGGCCGCCGCTACTGCTGCCGCCATACCCGCTGCCCCCGGCGCGCAAGCCGCCATTGACCAGGCGCGTGCAGATGGCGCCGCAGGTGAGCGTGCCCGTGTGGCCGCCATCCTGGGCCTCGCCAATGCGGCAGCCAACCCGGCCATCACCCAGCAATGCATCAGCACCGGGCTGAGTGCAGAGCAGGCCAAGGGCTTTCTGGACGTGGCACCTGCTGCCGCCAAGGTGCAGGCCGCGGCCCCTGCCAACCAGTTTGCGCAGGCCATGGCTGCCATGGGCAACCCCAATGTTTCTGGTGTGGAAGCCGCCGCACCTGACAGCGAGGCCGCGGCAACTGCCCAGGCTGAAGCGGGCTGGGGCTTTGCCTTTGGCTACGGCAAACGCTGATTCACCCCATCCCAATCAGGAGAGTACCCATGGAACAACTTGCTCCCGGCACTGCCAGCTATTTGGTCAGCGAGGCCAATGGCACCCGTTCGCGCGAAGTGGTCACTGTGGCCAAAGGCCACCAACTGCAGCCCGGTGCGGTGCTGGGCGCCGTTGAGGCGACTGGTCAGTTTGTGCCGGTGGACCCTGCCGCCACCGATGGCAGCGAAACCGCGGTTGCCGTGCTGTTTGCCGAGGTGGACAGCACCGATGCCGAGCGCGCTGCCGTGGTGACTGCGCGAGATGCAGAGGTGGCTGCCCACGCCTTGGGCTGGCCCGCAGGCATGACCGAACCCCAGAAATCCACCGCCCTGGCCAAGCTGGCCGCCCGCGGAATCGTTGCGCGCTAAGGCGTGCGGAAAGAACAGAGGTAACCACATGGCAGACCTGAATATCTTCAACCACGGCGCTTTCCACATGACGGCGCTGAGCGCTGCCATCCAGCAGGCGCCGTATGTGCCCCAGCTGCTGGGTCAGCTGGGCATCTTTACGCCGGACCGCGTGCGTGTGACGACTGTGGCGGTGGAAGAAAAGGGCGGCGTGCTGTCCCTGATCAAGACCAGCGAGCGCGGTGCGCCCCTGGAGGAGGCCAAGGGCGAAGAGCGCCGTATGCGCCACTTCAACACGTCGCGCATTGCGCGTGGCAAGACGCTGTATGCGGCCGAGGTGCAGAACATTCGCGCCTTTGGCACCACCAGCGAGCTGCAGGCCGTGCAGAACGAGGTGGCTTCCATCATGGACGGCCGCGTGGGCTTGCGCGCTGCGGTGGAGTTGACCCACGAAAACATGCGCCTGGGCGCTGTGCAAGGCAAGGTGCTGGATTCTGACGGCAAGACCATCTACGACTGGTTTGAAGAGTTTGACATCAGCCGTCCCAGCACCATCAATTTCGACTTTGCCAGCGCCACGGCGGAAGAAGGCAAGGTGCGCACCAAGTGCAATGACGTGATCCGCACCATGATGCGCGCCAGCGCGGGTGCCTGGCTGCCGGGGCAGACCTATGCGGTGGGCCTGTGCGGTGATGACTTCTTTGATGACCTGACGGGCAATGCCGAAACGCGCAGCACCTACCTGAACCAGCAGGAAGCAAGTGATTTGCGCAATGACGTGGGCCAGGCCTTTGGCACCTTCCGCTACGGGAACATTCTGTTCATCAACTACCGGGGCACTGACGACAAGAGCACCGTGGCCATCAAGACCGATGAGTGCCAGTTTTTCCCGGTGGGGGCGCCTGATGCATTCCGCGCGGGCTTCTCGCCGGCGGAGTTTCTGCCCTTTGTGAACACCCCTGGCCAGGAGGTGTACGCCATGGTGGTGCCCGATTTGCAGCGCCAGGCCTGGGTGCGGCCCGAGGTGTACAGCTACCCGCTGTTCATGTGCACCCGTCCCGGCATGCTGCTGCGCGCCAAGCGTAAGTAAGGGTGGGGCACTTTATGCAGGCAATTCCATCCGCAGCCGATGCAGCACATGCAGCGCTTGCGCCTTTTGCGCAGGTGGACGCGCTGCTCAACATCGGCGTGCAGTCGGTGCTGGCCAACGCCGTCGCTACATGGCAGGGCGGGGAGCCCTTTGGAGTGATCTTCGCCTGCGGGCAACACAACTCGTTTGGCGAGGTGGCCGTGGGTGAAGTTGTCTGCAGCCTGCCCCTGGCGTGCGCCCCAGGCCTTGCACGGGGCGATGAGCTGGTGATTGACGGCGTGCCCTACGAGGTAGCGGCACCCGTGCAGCCAGACGCATCGGGCTGGGTTGCCCTGCAGCTGCGCAAGCTGGAAGTGGGGGCAAGCCATGGCTGAGCACATGCAGCAGCAGATCGTGCAGGCGCTGCAGACCACGCTGAAGCTGGCCGGCACTGCAGCACAGGACCGCGTGCGGGTGGATGGCCTGGATCTGCTGCCCGTGGGCGACTGCCCCGCGCTGGAGCTGACTGTGGGCGATGAGTCTGTGGCGCCCATCACCAACGGCAAGGCCGGCGCCGCAACCCAGCAGCGCGAGCTGCAGATTGAGGTTGCTTGCCTGGTGGCGGGTAGCCGCGACTACCGGCCCCGCGCCGCGGAGCTGTTGGCACAGGTGGAAGAGGCGCTGGGCAGCCGCCAGCCCACCGTGCTGGACGGCTTGCTGGCCCGGCGCCCGCGCTTGCTGGGCACGCGCCCGCAGCTTGACGGGCAGGGGGCGCAGGCCGTGTATGCCATCCGCAGCATGTGGATGTTCCGTTACTTCACCGCCGAAGGCGCCCCGCGCGGCCCGGTAAGTGTTTGATTTTTGAGGATATTGCCATGAGCACTTCTGACGTTCGCACCTCTGCCGGCAGCAAGCTGCTGGTGTGTGCTGCTTTGCCGGCCAACTACACCATTGCCGCCTTCCAGGCGCTGGCCTGGGTGGAGGTGGCTGAAATCACCGACTTGGGTGAGTTTGGCCGCGAGTACAGCCAGGTCACGCATTCGCCGCTGTCCAGCCGCCGTGTTGTCAAGCGCAAGGGCAGCTTCAACGAAGGGTCCATGACCGTGCCCATGGCACGCGATGCGACGGATGACGGCCAGGCGCTGATGACGGCGGCCAGTTTGACCGATGACAGCTACAGCTTCTGCATTGAGCTGCAGGACCACAGCCGCTTTTACTTCTCTGCCCAGTGCATGTCCTACAAGACCAATGTGGGCGGAGTGGACTCCATCACCGGCCGCACGGCACAGCTGGAAGTGGACAACGCCATTCTGGAGGCTGCGGCTACCAGCTTTGCGCTGAGCTATTCCGCACCGGCTGCCGAGGGCGACATCGTGGGCCAGCCGCAGCAGACCGTGCTTCGTGGCAGTACCGGCAAGCCGGTGTTTGCCCAGGCCGAGGCGGGGTTTGAGTTTGTGCAGTGGAGCGATGGCGTGACCGAAAACCCCCGATCCGACGCCAATGTGCAGGCTGCCGTTACGGCTGCCGCTGAATTCAAGGTGGCCTGACGCCTGCGAACCGATATCCCCGCTGTTGCACGCTGAAGCTGCAATGGCGGGGCCGTTGTCCAAGCCCTTCTCTTACTTCATCCATACCTATTTGTCATGCTGACTATCAACGACCTTCGTGTTTCGGACACCGCCGAATTGCATCTCAAGGATGCAGCAGGGGCGCCTATGTTCTATCTGCCTGCTGGCGGCGATCCGGAGAAAGACAAGAAGCCGGTGCTTGTGGAGCTTTATGGACCCGGATCTGACCAGTACCGCCAGGCACAGCACGCAGCCCAACGTCGCGTGATGCACCTTGCCAAGAGCGGGCGCAAGTCTTTGGCGGATCGGACGGTGGACGAGCTCAAGGCCGATGCCGCGAAGTTGCTGGTCACCCTGACTGTGCGCTTTGACGGCTTGGATCTGCAGGGGCGGCCGATGCCGGAAGTGCTGCAGGCGCTGTACGCAGATCCGAGCGTTGGCTACATCACCGAGCAGATCGACTCTTTCTGCGCGGCCTGGGCAAATTTTTCTCCCAGTGCGCTGCAGAGCTGACTCTCTACGTGCGCACTGTGGCGTGGCTGAACGCTACGCCAAAGGCCAAGCCCGATAACACCGTCCGTAACAAGAGCTCCAAGAAAGATGATGCAGCACCACCAACCCGCCGCGAAAAGCTCATGGCCGAAGGCCGTGAGCATGCGCTGCCCGATCCAGGGCCTGCGGGGTATTTGCTGCGCGTGCTCTTCGATGTGGGGCCGCTGCAGCCTGGTGGTATGGGGGCTGTCCCGCTGGATTATGTGCAGCTGCAAGCGTGGCAGCAATGCCACGGCATGCCGCTTTCATCCTGGGAGTCAGAGCAGCTGCGGGTGCTTTCCTGTGAGTACTTCCGAGAGCAGCACCGCGCAGAGGATCCGAGCGCTGCAGCACCCGGCAGCGTGGATGAAACGCCGGAGCAGCAACAGGACCGCCGCCAACGCGTCAGCCAAGGCCTGGGTGAGCAGCTGCGCGCCTTTGCAGCCGGAAGGAAGCCTTGATATCAGCGAGGCTAGGGCATGAGCGGGCCGGTCAATTACCTGAAGTTTCTGCTGACTGCTGACGGGAAGCAGTTGCGCGAGGAAGTCGAGAAGTCACGCAAGACCGTCACTGATTTTGTGGATGGCTTCTCCAGCGGCCTGGGGGGCTTGCGTGGTGTGCTGGCGGGTGTGGGTGCGCTGCTGGCAACCAAGCAGATCCTTGAATATGCAGATGCTTGGGGGCAGATCAGCAGCCGGGTGGTGATTGCCACGGGCAGCACCCAGGCCGGTACCGCCGCATTGGAGCGGTTGATGGGCATGAGCTCGCGGGTGTACAAGCCAATCGCTGACACGGCAGAGCTGTTCATTCGCACTTCCAACAGCCTTGAGCAGCTTGGTTTCAGCACTGATGAGGCTTTGACCATGGTCGAAGCGCTGAGCTATGGCCTGGTGGTTTCTTCCGCCAATGGAGAAAAGACGAAATCCGTCATTGATGCCTGGTCGAAATCGATCATGCAGGGAAAGATGGGTTTGGGTGAGTTCCAGACGGTCATCAGCGGCGCGCCTCGGCTGTTGAAGGCGATGGCCGATTCGATGGGGATGAGCGAGCGGGAGCTGCTGAAGTTTGTGGCCAGCGGCCAGATGACGGCAGACAAGTTGCTGCTGATCTCCAAAGAGGTGGAGAAGCTTGGCGCCGAGGCCGACAAGATGCCAACCACCATGGCTGATGCGGGAACGCGCCTTGGGAATGAGCTGACGGGCTGGGCGGGCAAGTTCAACGAAGTCACCGGTGCCAGTGACATGGTGACAGGTGGGATCAACTCTGTCAGTGCAGCAGTCAAGGCATCTGGCCAGGTGATGGCAGAGAACAAGGGTGTCATCGTGGCAACCCTGGGGGCGTTGACTGGGGCGGGCGTGGCGGCAGGCGCGCTGGCTGTTGGATCCGCCATCATGGGAGCTGGCGGGCCGATTGCCGCGATTGCTGCGGTGCGTGCTGCATTCATTGCCCTGACCGCTGTTATGGCTGCGAATCCTGTCGGCTTGGTGCTGCTGGGCATTGGCGCTGCGACGGGGTTGGCGATTGCCTCGAATTCAATGTCTCCACAGGGCGAAATGCTCAGTAAGGAGATAGCCGCGCAAGAGAAGCGGCTTGCGGATGCGGAGGCATTGCTGGAGCGTGCTGGTGGCCCCAACGGCGGCATGACTGCGAAGCTGGAAGCGCGCATCGCTGGCCTTAAGACTTACGTTGCGGAGCTGAAAACGCAGCGTGATGTGGAGCTGGGGGTGGAGACAAAGGCCACCGATGGCATGGCAAAGCTGACCCGGGAAGAGGTGCAGGCGGCCGAAGCAGCAGATGAGTTGGCGGACATCCGTCGTGGCCTTTCCGGCGTGAGCAAAGACTATCTCCCCACTCTGGAAAAGCTGAACAAGCATTACCGTGAAGGGCGCCTGTCCGAGAAAGAGTACGTTGATATCGTCAACGACCTTGCCAAAGCCAATTACAAAGCGGATGACTCTTCCAAGGCCAAGGCTTCTGCTGCGAAGGCTGAGAAGTCGGCATTTGACACGCTGATTTCGTCCATCCGCACCAAGCGTGACCAGATGCGGCAAGAGCTGCAGGACGATGAAAAGCTGACCGAGTCGCAGAAGCTACGCATCAAGCTGGATCAGGATCTGGCGCAAGGCAAGCTCAAGCTGTCTGCGACCAGCCAGGCTGCTGTGCGTGCTGATCTTGAGCAGCTGGCTATCGAAGAGAGGCGCATGGAGGCCCGCAAGGGCAACAAGCTCACCGATGAGCTGCTGTCTGCCAATGCGCCACTGGCTACCGACTTCGCTGAAAAGTGGAAGCTGCTTTCTGCGGCCTACGACGGGACAGAGGCAAGCATGGAGCGCTTGATCAAGGCGCAGGCCGTGCTGCTGGCCCAGCAGCCTTTTGCCCAGCAGGCCGCGGCGCTGGTGCAGGCCAGGGCGGAGGCGGAGCAGTATCTGGCCGTGATGCAGCGTGCCCAGGCCCGTGAGGTGGCTTCCGTCGGCATGGGAGGGCGCCGCAGCGAGTATGTGGCTGGCCTGAACCAGATTGAAGATGCATACGCAGGGCGCCGCTATGACCTGGGCCGTGACCAGCAGCAGGCGCGTGTGCGCAATGGTGGTTCTATGTCGGCCGAGCTGGAGGAGTACTACCGCCAGCAGTTCGCGCTGATCGATGAATTTGAGCGTAAGGCCAAAGCCAGCTACGAGAGCACTTTCCAAGCCATTGGCGAAGCGCAGGCTAACTGGGTCAACGGCGCGCAGCGTGCATTTGATGACTATGCGGCTTCTGCTGCCAATGTGGCGGAGCAGACTGCAAGCCTTTTCTCGCGCGCATTCAGTGGCATGGAGGATGCGCTGGTGAGCTTTGTCATGACCGGGAAGATGGATTTCAAGAGCCTGGCCGAATCCATCATTGCTGACCTGATCCGCATCCAGATCCGCGCCAGCATGGTCCAGTTGCTGGGCGGCGCAAGCGGTGGCGGTGGTCTGTTTGGCGCACTGGTGAGCGGCGTTTCCTCGTTCTTCGGGGGCGGCGCATCTGCATCCGCACCTGCGAGTGCCGTCGCCGCGGATGTGCCTGGCTGGATGGATGGAGGTGCAAGCCTGAGCTTTGGCGGTGGCCGTGAGCGCGGCGGCAGCGTGGCGGCCGGGACTATGTACGAAGTCAACGAAGCCGGGGACCCTGAGCTGCTGAATATCGGCCAGCGGCAGTACCTGATGATGGGCCACCAGTCGGGCAGTGTGGTGCCCTTGTCGGGCTACAGCGGCGGCGCTGTGGCAAATGCCGGTGTCAGCCAGGCTGCTGCACCCATGCAGATCGATGTGCAGGTGATCAACCAAGGCCAGCCGGCCCAGGCGCAGGCGACCGTGGAGCGCCAGCCTGACGGGCGTGCCTTGGTGAAGGTGATCCTGAAAGAGGTGGCCGGCGATATGGCGGCTGGTGGTGTTACCGCGCGGGCTGTCAAGCAGCGCTTTGCTCTGCAGGAGGCCTGACCATGGCGCAGCTACCTGATTACGTGACCATGCTGCTGGATGAGGCCGGCGAAGAATTTGATCCGGGCGTGGTCAAAAGCGAGATGGAACGCGGCTTGCCAAAGATGCGGATTGGCACCAGCCGCGTGGTGGTGAGCGTCAGTGCAGCGCTGCTGTTTGACAGCGCGGAAGACGCGGGCAGGTTTGAGACTTGGTATTTCAACGATATCCGGCGCATTGGCTTTTTTGACTGGGTGGACCCGCGCACTGGCACTGTGCGCACCGGCCGCTTCAAGGATGGCGCCATCGGCAAGCTGGTGCCCACGATTGCCGGGTACGCCCAGAGCAAGCGCTCCGTCACCCTGGAGTACCTGCGATGACCGACTTCCGCACGCGCAACCAGCGCATCACCGATGACGTTGGGTTCATCCAGCTGCTGGAGGTGAGCAACCCCAGCTTTTCCGAGCCGATGCTGATCTGCAACGACGTGCAGGACTTTGTGAGCCAGGGCAAGTCCTACATCGGCCTGCCTTTTGGCTTCGATCTGCCTGACGACGTGAGCGGCAGCGCGCCGCGCATGCAGCTGGCAATGGACAACGTGGGCCGCGGCGTCAGCGATGAGCTGGAGCGCCGCCAGCCCGGCACCACCACCATGGCCAAGCTGATCGTGGTGGGCCGCGATACGCCTGACCGGCATGAGCATGTGTTCTGGCTGCCCATGTCCAGCGTCAGCATCAGCGGCGCAAGTGCCCAGGCCAGTTGCAGTGTGGACGAGGTCACCCGCCAGTCGGCCTGCAAGCAGATGGCTACGCCTTTCACCTTGCCGGGGATTTTCTGATGCTCGAACGCATTGAAGCCCTGGTGGGCATTGCTTATGACCCGCGCCGTATGGATTGCGCCGACCTGGCCATGCAGGTGCAGCAGCAGGTGTTTGGCCGTGCGGTGCTGTTGCCAGGCCGCCGGCCACGCCCGCTGGACAGCGCTGCCCAGGCCCGGGAGATCGCCGCCATGGCTGCCCAGCTGGCCGACCCGGTGCAGCGCCCGCAAGACGGCGATGCCGTATTGATGCGCGAAGTGGGCGGTACGCATGCAGGCCATATTGGCACTTACTTTTTTCTGAACTACACGCCGTACGTGTTGCACGTGGCCGCCTGGATGCAGGGGGGCAGCACGTTGCACCGGCTGCAAGAGCTGTCGGGTCTGGGCCTGACGGTCGAGGGGTACTACCGATGGAAATGACCCGCGCTGAAGCCGCTGCTGTGGCGGCCGTGGATGGCATGCCGGCCGAGCTGCTGGACGCCATGGGCCGCCTGGTGGTGACACCGCATGCACTGACGCAGGAGGGGCAGCGCAATGTGCCGGCGGATCTGCAGCCCGGCGAGAGCCTGGCCGTGTTCCTGGGCCGGCACGTGCCCGGCATCGAATCGGGCGCCTGGGTGGTGAGCATTGGTGGGGCCATGGTGCCGCGCGCCATGTGGGCCCACGTCTACCCCAAGCACGGCATGCACATTGCCTGCCGTGCCGTGGTGGCCAAGCAGGCCGTGGCGTTGGTGGCCATTGCGGCGCTAACGTACTTCTCTGGTGGTCTTGCCGCTGGGCTGTACGGCGCCATGGGTGGCACCTACGTGGCTGCCTCTGCCGGGTTTGCGCTGGCAGCGATCCAGGCCGGCATTGTCATTGCCGGCTCCATGCTGATCAACAAGGTGCTGGGCCCCAAGGTGCCCAAAGTCGGCGATGTGGCCGCTGCGCGCCAGGTCTACAGCCTGAGCGGCCAGCGCAACAGTGCGCGGCTCTATGAACCTTTGCCGGTGCTGTGGGGTGAGATGCGTGTCTCTCCCGACCTGGCCAGCCAGTCCTACACCTGGCCTGAAGGGGAAGACCAGTACATGTCCGTGGTCTTGCTGGGTGGCATCAATGTGCACACGGCAGCGGATCTGGCCATCGGTGATACGCCCATCACCTCGTACACCGATGTGAGCGTGTTCCACAACGGTTTTAGCGGCATGCCCAGCGTGGCCGTGCCCTTGTACAGCAACGTGGACACCATCGCCGGTGGCGAGCTTCCTGACACCACTGCGTGGGTGACGCGCACCAGCTCCGCCGGTGCCGTGGGCCTGCATGTGGATCTGGAGTACCAGCTCTTTACCCAGGGCAACAAGGGCTTGAAGCGGGCCTACCTGAACCTGGAGGCGCAGTACCGTGCTGTTGGCACTACGGCGTGGCAGAACCTCTTTGCCCCCAAGCAGCTGAGCAACAACACGACAGAGAACCGGCGCGCCACCTTCGGTAAAACCGTTCCTTCGGGCCAGTATGAGGTGCGCATGCGCCGCTTGGACGGCCCGAACCCGGACAAGACCACGCGCCAGGTGGCCTGGACATCGCTGCGCACCATCCAGGCCGACACCACCGACTACAGCCAGTGGGGCCGCATAGGTATCAAGATCAAGGCCACGGGCCAGCTGTCTGGCAGCCTGGACACCCTGCGTGCCACCTACCGCGCCCGCCCGCTGCCGGTGTGGGATGGGCTGGCATGGGCGACTGCGACCACCCGTGAGGAGGGGCTGAGCAACCCGGGCGCCATCATTTTGCAGACCTTGCGCGGCGTGTACGCCAAGGACCGCGATGGCAAGGATGTGCTGCAGTGGGGCTATGGCATGTCGGACGAGCAGATCGACATCGAAGGCCTCAAAGCCTTCATGCTGCACTGCAAGGCCAAGGGCTACACCTATGACCGCTGGGTGACGCAGCAGATGTCCCTGCAGCAGTTCTGCGACGAAGTGGCTCTGGCCGGCATGGGCCAGTTCACCTGGACCGATGGCAGCCGACCCACGGTGGCCTTTGTGAGCAGCGGCCAGCCCATCAGCGCCGTGGTCAACATGGCCAACATGAAGAAAGCCGGCTTCAGCGTGGACTACGTGCTGGGCAATGCGGCTGATGGCATCGAGTACCAGTATCTGGACCGCAACACCTGGGAGACCAAGACACTGCGCGTGACGGCGCCGGGCGTGACCACCATGCTCAACCCGGCCCGGGTGACGGGCGAAGGCGTAACCAGTGAGGCGCATGCCGCCGTGCTGGCGCGTTACCACTTGGCGCAAAGCCTGTATCAGTTCAAGACGGTGCATTTTCAGGCGGACATAGAGCACCTGGACTACCGCCGGCTGAGCTTGCTGTCGGTTTCGCATGACCTGACGCAGTGGGGCTTTGGCGGCCGTGTGATGGCGGCGCAGATCGTGGACGGCAAGATCCGACTGCAGCTGGATGAGGCCGTGCCGCCGCTGGCCACGCCGCACATGGGCTTGCGGATCCCTGGTGAGCGTGACTACCGTGTGTGGCCCATGGTGCCGATGGCCGAGGCCTCGGACGTGGTGGAGCTGGTGGGCGAGTGGCCCGCCGGTGTGGCGTTCCCTGGGGATGGCCTGGACAACCCCGCGCACGACACCCTCTGGTGTGCGGACTTCAAGCCCACGCCGGGCTACCGCGTGCGCGTGACCGGTATTGAGCCTGAGAGCGACCTGTCCGGCGCTGCCGTCTCTTGCGTGCCTGAAGGGCCTGAGTTCTGGGACTACGTGCTCAACGGCACCTATGTGCCCGCGCCCAACCAGAGCAGCATCCCGCAACTGGGCCGGCCGACCGCGCGCGACTTGCGCGTGCAGGAGCAGGTCAATGTGCAAGGCGACACCGAGTGGTATGAGCTGCACGTCCAGTGGGAGGTGGATGGCGACTACGACCACGCCCAGGTCTGGGCGGGGCGTGACGGCAGCGAACTGCGCCTGGTCGACGGCAATGCCACGGGCACCCGCACCACGTTCCGCATCGATGGGGCGGGGGAGTGGCTGATCGAGGTGCGGCCCTTCAGTCCTGGCGGGCGTGTCGGTCAGTCGGCTGCGCTGCTGTACATCACGACGGCGACGCAGGTGCCGCCCCGCAACCCCGGGGAATTCGCTGTGATGCAGGTGGATGGGGGCCTGCGCCGGTTCATGTGGTCCTATTCGGGCGACAAGCCCGCGGCGCTGGCCGGGGTGCAGATCCGCTACCTACCCGGTGATGTGCCTTTGACTGAGGTCAGCTGGGAGGGCATGCAGCCGCTGGGGGTTGCGGACGATATCTACACCGCCCAGTTCGAGACCACCAAGCCGGAAGCCGGGCAGTGGACGTTTGGGCTGCGTGCGATCGACACGGCGGGGGTTCTGGCTCCGGGAGTGGTGCGCACCGTGGTGCAGCTGGACGGGGTGTTTGATGACATCATTCAGCCGGACCTGACGCCGCCACCCACGCCCACCGGGTTCGAGGCCTCTGCCGCGCTGACCAGTGCCACGCTGCAGACGGATCTCCCTGCCTATGAGCAAGGCCATGGCCATGCCAGCAGCAATTTCTATGTGGCTGAGGTCACGGCGGAGGTGCCGAACCCTGGGTTTGCCGCTGCAGGCCTGGCGGCGGCCGGGCCGGAGCACATCACCACGGCGGCCGTTGAGCTGGGCAAGACCTACCGTTTCTGGGCCAAGTGGAAGACGGTCGACGGCGTGGAATCGCAGCAGCCTGCCGGGCCGGTCACCTTGACCGTGGGCAGGGTCGGCAACAGTGACCTGGGCGCGCTGGTGGTGGAGGCGGGCAACCTGGCCAACAACGCGGTGACGGCAGACAAGCTGGCGGCCCAGGCTGTGGACGCGACCAAGTTTGCCAGCGGCATTGAGCCGGTGGGCATCGTTGCAAGCGGGGCCCTGCCCACGGTCAAGGGCACCAGCACCATCGTGTATGGCGGCAAGCTATACCGGTGGGATGGCAGCAAATACACAGCGGCCACGGCTGCGGCGGATGTGGCAGGGCAGATCGGGGCCACCCAGATTGCGGATGGTGCGATCAGCACCCCCAAGCTGGCAGCCAATGCGGTGACGGCCGCGGCCATTGCGGCCGGCGCCATCACGGCAGCCAAGCTGGCAGTTGATTCTGTGACGGCGGCGGCTATCGCTGCAGGGGCAGTGAATGCCGAGCAGATTGCGGCGGGGGCGATCACCGCCAGCAAGATGGTGATCTCAGACGCCAGCACCCTGGTGCCCGACCCCGAGTACATGGAGTTGGGTATGTGGACCTCGGCGGGTGCTTCAGTCCAGCTTCTTTCCAACGAGCCCAACCAAAACGCTGGTACGGCAAGTAAGAAAGTGCTCGGGGTATACCGCGTGGGTACTACTGCAGGCGTCCTTGCCGGGGTGCAATCAACGTCGTTCCCTGTCAAGCACTCTGCGGTTTACACGCTTCGTACTGCAGTCTGGTCGAACGCCGCAGGTTCGTGGCGTGTGTCGATCCTCTGGTACAACCCGGCGGGAAATGTGGTTTCGCAGGCAAATTTCAATGACTCTGCTGTGGGCGCGGGTTGGCGGCAGGTGTTCCTTCAAGCCACAGCGCCCGCTACCACCACGAGTGCCCGGGTCGTTTGCTATATCGACGAGGGTAGCGCAGCTACCTATCTCCGCGTCGGAAAGCTAAGGGTTGCAGAAGCGACTTCGGCCGAACTGATCGTCGACGGCGCCATCACCGCCGCCAAGATCGCTGCCAATGCCATCGCAGTGGGCACGGCCGCAATCCAGGACGGCGCCATTGTCAACGCCATGATCGGCAATCTGTCCGCAGACAAGATCACGGCGGGCACCTTGGCGGCTGCCCGCATTGCGGCGGGCTCCATCACGGCCTCGCACCTGGCCACCAACTCGGTGACCACGGACAAGATTGCCGCAGGCTCCGTGACGGCCAATGAACTGTCGGTAGCGGCAGTGACGGCGGCCAAGATCGCAGCCAAGACGATCACGGCGGCGCAACTCGCTGTCGGCGCTGTGACGGCGACCGAGATCAGCGTGGCCTCGCTGAGCGCTATTGCGGCGAACCTGGGGACAGTGACAGCGGGGCGCATCCAGAACGCGGCGAACACCTCGTTTTGGAACCTGGGGGCCACCGGCGCGACGCGCATGTTCCAGCTGGGCAGCGACCTGTCATACGACGAGGCCAACGGCCTGCGCCTGAACAAGCTCAACGTGATCGAGATGGCTCAGCTGGCTCCCGGCAGCGTGAGCCAGAGCCAGACGTTCACAGGTGGGACGGTCACGATCTGGAGAAACACCGCATGGAGCACCGTCATGACGTTCACCTTGGCAGCGGGCAAGTCTGCGGTGCTGTCTGGAACCGGAAGTTATGTGTTCGTCAGTCTGCCCGATATCAGGCCTCCGAAAGAGTATCTGTATAGCGCAGAACTGCAGGTGGTTGTCGGTGGTGTGGTGGCAATGCTCGTAGTGCTGCCGGGGACGGCGCTTCAGTCGTCGTTAGATGCCACACCCATGCCATTCGCTATCCCCGGATGCGTGGCCAATGGGTCCATGACGGCTTCCTCTCAAGTGCTGATACAGGTCCGCAGCGTGAGCAATAGCCCTGCGGATGTCGTTTGGCGTCAGATCAGGTCACTGACCTTGAACGCCCTCATCGTTAATCGTTAACCAAAAGGTAGCCATGGCTATTCTCAAAACCATACCCACGCCCAACGGAGTGTCGGCCGCACACCGCATCGTCAAGTCCGAGCTGGTCGACCTGGCCATCAAGGTGCAGGTGCACATGTATCCCAGTGCCGAGAAGGCGCAGGACGCGTACCTGCTGTGGCAGGAGTACCCCGTACTGCCGCTGAGCGCGCTGGATGTGCAAGACCCGGTGGGCTCGCTGGAGCGCGCCCTGGCGGCGCAAGAAGAGGGCCTGTTTGCCGGTGGCGTGTATGTCGCAGATCCTGCGGCCGACGATATCGACACTGCCAAGGCCCGCAAGTGGGCACAGATCAAGGCTGAGCGCGATGCCCTGGAAAGTGGCGGCTTTGATATGCCCGGGCTGGGGCGCTTTGACAGCAATGCGGAAAGCCGTGCACGCATCGTGGGCGCGGCCATGGCCGCAAAGATCGCCCAGGATGCTGCACAGCCCTACAGCATCCGCTGGACCCTGGCCGACAACGCCACGGTGGACCTGGGCGCTGAAGACGTGATTGCGGTGGGCTTTGCCTTGCTGGCTCACACCGACGGCATCCACCAGCGCAGCCGGCAAATTTACGCCCAGATCCAGACGGCACAGACGGCGGAGGAGGTGGCGGGCATCAGCTGGACGCAAGAGCCCGCAGAGATCGAAGCCGCCGCTTGAACACGAACAGGAGCCATAGATGGAAAACGACAACGCGATCAACCCGCGCCTGGCCGAAGTGCTGAACGCCAACGTGGGCAACAAGATAACGCCCGAGCTGTCGGCGGGCCTGCAGGCCACGCTGCAGCAGCTGATGAACGCCATTGCGCTGGAGGCCTACGAGGCTGGGGCAGCAGCCCCACGCGACGGCGGCCGCGCTGCAGGAGAGGTGACGGATGTGGAGCCCAAGGGCTGACGGCAGCCGGCGCGAGGCAACCAAGAGTTTAGGTTTTTGAGGACTCCTTCCAGGAATTTGGCTGGGGGGTAAGGGGGGTGTATGCAGGATGAGTGGGGAAACGAGCTGCCGGTGCGCACGATGCAGCAGGTGAATGGCCGGTTCGATGCGGGCAGCGCACGCATGGCTGAGATTGAGCGTGGTCAGGGGTCTATCGCGCGGGAACTGGAGCAGACGCGCAAAGAGTTGCACGAGCTCAAGCAGCAGCTGGCGGATCTGCTGGAGTTCTTCGGCGCCATGAAGGGGGCGTTCAAGGTGCTGAACTGGCTGGGCAAGCTGGCCCGCCCCACGGCCGCAATCGTGGCCCTGGGCGTGGCCCTGGCTGCGGCCTGGAACGCGGCACGCGGGGGGATCTACCCGAAATGAACTACAAGCAAAAGCTGATCGCCGCCATCGGTGCAGCAGCCGCGGCGGCTGTGGTGCCGTTCGTGGCCACGCATGAGGGGACTGTGCACCGCACGTACCGTGACCCCATAGGCATCGTGACGGCGTGCACCGGCCACACCGGGCCAGAGCTGCGCATGGGGCAGACCTTCACGAGGGAGCAGTGCGAAGCCATGCTGTATCAGGACCTGGCCCAGCATGCAGACGCGCTGGGCTGCATCCGCCAGGCCCTGACCGATGGCCAGCGGGCGGCGTTTCTGTCGTTCGCCTTCAACGTGGGGGAGGGGGCATTCTGCGGCTCTACCCTGGTGCGCAAGGCCAATGCCGGGGATATGGATGGGGCGTGCGCCGAGCTGAGCCGCTGGACCTACGCCGGCGGCAAGCAGCTGCCGGGTCTGGTGCGCCGCCGGGCGGCTGAGCGCCAGCTCTGCGAAGGGGGGCTGGCATGACGGGCCGCGGCAAAGCCATCATGGCGGCCCTGGTGCTGGCCGGGGCCTTTATCGTGGGGTGGACCGCCCAGGGTTGGCGGTCGGATGCTGCGCTGTCTCAGCTCCGGCAGGACCATGCGGGCGTGCTGGCCGCTATCGCGATCAAAACCCGTGCCGCAGCGGATGCGGTGAGGGCCTATGAGCGCCAGGCCGGATTGGCCCTGGCTGCTGCGGACAAGAAAAGTACCGAGGATCTGAACCATGCGAAAGCTGAAACACAGCGCCTGCGCGATTGCGTGCGCGCTGGCACTTGCGGGGTGCGCATCATCACCCGCTACGCCGATCAACCCAGTGGTACTGGCCCCGCAGATGCCGCCGCCGGCGGCGTGGGCGATGACACCATCACGCTCGATGCAGGCGTATCAGAGCGTGTTCTCGATCTCCGAGACGCCATCGCAGAGGACTCAGCAAAACTCAGATATCTCCAGCGGTACGCTGAGCAGTGCCAGCAGCCCGTAACGGTGACTGCAGGCGCGGATCCAGGTTAGCTTTGACTGTCAAGGGCTGAGTTGGTGTTGGATTGCAGCTAGTTGTCAGAAATACCAATGTTTTGGTATTCGCGATGAAACAAACATGCGGTAAATTGCAAACATTTGTAATTTGCTATCGCATTTTTTATTTCATAGCAGTGATGACGGTGCTCACCACTATGGATAACAACAAGCGCACTGAGGGAGCATGAGCATGAATCGAATTTATCGGAGCATTTGGAACGCCACACTGGGTACCTGGGTGGCTGCGCCCGAAACCGCACGCTGTTCCGGGGCAAACTGCGCTAGCGAGAGCAGTGCTTGTGGACAACCCGAACAACATCACCAAATGCGATTCCATTTGGTGGTAGCAGCTATCGTCACGTTATTTGGTACAGCCGCAGTGTCGACCAGTGCGCATGCTATTTGCTCCACTGCAGGCTCGAATGTCACTTGCTCGGGGGCAGCTAACCCACTAGCGCCAAGCTATTCCAATGGAGCTAACAACCTTCAAGTCACCGTCAATCCTGGCGCCACTCTGGGCACTCTTTTGGGCATTGGCGGAACTGCGTTGACGCTGACAGGCAGCAACATCACGCTTACCAACAACGGCACAATCGCTCCTGACGTGCTAGGTAGCGGCGGCCTCTCGATACAGTCCACAGGGGTAAGGATGGGTAATGCGGCCGCCAGTACCCAGACCGTTACAAATAACGGCAGCATGTTGGGCACAAGAGGCATGTCGCTCAATACTTTGACAGGTATGGCGTTGGCAGTACAAAACGGTACTGGCGGAACGACCAACATCACCAATACCGGCACGATGGGGACTTCAAGCCTCGCAGGAGGAGGGACTTTGCCCGCAGCCGATGCTGGTGTAATAGCTGCGTATGGCGGCGCACAAGTCTACGTCAACAATTCTGGCACCATCACTGGAAGGGTTGCGCTTGGCAGTTCATTGAATGGCAATGTCTTTGAAAATTCAGGGCAGATAACCGGTAGCGTCTCGCTGGGTGAAAATAGCACCAATCAATTCATCGCTACAACTGGTTCCTCAGTCAGTGGAACGGGGGGCTCTGGTCAGGCAGTCGATGTCAATATTGGCGGAAGCGTCATAAATTTCGCTGCCACGGGCACTGTCGATGGTGGCGTAGGCGGCACCAATACGCTGGTCTTGCAAAACGGCTTTGGCAACACACCTTTTGGCAGCGGCAGCGTATCGTCTACCACTTACAAAAATTTCAGCAAATTAGTGGTGAATGGTGGTACTTGGTCCATTCAGGGGCCGATCATCAGCGGTTCAACCAGCACCGAGTTGAACGGTGGTATCGCTCAAATCAGCGACGCCCTGGCATTCGGGACAGGATCAGTATCAGCCAATGGCGGAACACTGACCTCACAAGTGCCCAGCCTGTCCGTGGGTAATGATTTCTCGCTTGGCAGCAATGGCTTGAAGGTTTCGGGGGACAGCAATGTACTGACCCTCGCCGGTCAGATCACGGGTAGCGGTGCGCTGACCAAGACCGGCACCGGCACCCTGTTCCTGAATAATGCTAGCAACAACTTCACCGGTGGTGTAACCCTGAACGGCGGCACCCTGTCGCTGGTCAGTGCCGGAGCGCTGTCCAGCGGGGCCGTGTCGGTGACCGGAGCCTCCACCCTGGAGTTCACGACCCCGATTACGGTGGTCAGCAACGACATCACATTGGGCGCAGAATTGAATGTGCAGGGTGGTGCTAACGCGGTGAACCTGGCTGGCAATATCACCGGCACTGGCACATTGAACAAGCAGGGTACGGGCGTCCTGGTTCTCAGCGGAGCTAACAATTTCTCCGGTGGTCTGGGGCTGGGCGGCGGCAATGTGGTTTTCGACAATGCCGCAGCTGTTGGTAGCGGCACGGTGAGCGTGTCGGGGAACTCCACGCTCACCAACACCGCAGCGGTCACCCTTGGCAACAACATTGCCTTGAATAGCAATACCCTGGCATTAGCGAGTGCCAATGCGACCACCTTGAGCGGCACCATCTCAGGCTTTGGTGGGCAACTGATTAAGCAAGGCACTGGCGACCTGACCCTGGGTGGAGCCAATACCTTCGGCGGCGGTGTGCAACTGCAGGCCGGCAAGCTGATCATCGGCAGCGACGCTGCACTGGGTAGTGGTCAGTTGCAGGCTGCGGACGGCACCACGCTGGATACCAATGCGGCGCGCATCGTCACCAACAATGTGGCGCTCGGCGGCAACGTCACCGTGGCCGGCAGCAACGATCTGACCCTCACTGGCAATGTCAGTGGCAACAGCGGCAGTCTGACCAAGAACGGTGCTGGCACGCTGACCCTGGGCGGCAACAGCACCTACGGGGGCGGCGTTGCGCTCAACGCCGGTACGCTGCTGGTCAGCAACTATGGCGCCTTGGGTACTGGAGCCCTGACGACCGCCGCTGGTACCACCCTGGGCGCGACGACCGTGCCGGGCTCGGGCGTCACGCTCACCAATCTGGTCAACCTCAACGGCGACCTAACCCTCAACGGCCCCAACAACCTGAGTCTGAGTGGCGTGGTCAGCGGCACCGGCAACCTGATCAAGAATGGCAACAGCATCGTCCAGTTGGCAGCTGCCAACACCTTCCAGGGTGACACCATTCTCAACGCCGGCACCCTGTATGTCAGCAATGCCGGTGGGCTTAGCCAGGGCAGTCTGATCGCAAACGGGGGCACGCTGGATGCGGCTTCTGCCGTGACCATTGCCAACGCTATCACCCTCAATGGCGCGATGGCGGTGGGCGGGTTGTCCAACATGACGCTGCAAGGCGTCATCGAGGGTACCGGCAGCCTGGTCAAGGGCGGTGCAGCCAACCTGACCCTGACCGGAGCGAACACTTATACCGGTGGCACCAGCCTCAATGGCGGTACCCTGACCCTGGGCAACGCAGGTGCGATCGGTACCGGTGATCTGAGCGTCGGCGGTGGCGCCACGCTGGCCACAACTGCATCGATGAACTTGGGCAATGCGCTGCACTTAAATGCAGGATTGACCTTGGCAGGCAACGATGACTTGACCCTTGGTGGGGTGATCGACGGCGCAGGCGGCCTGACCAAGACCGGCACAGGTGAGCTGACCCTCAGTGGTGCCAACAGCTACGCTGGCGGCACCCAGCTCAATGGTGGCACGCTGGTGGTGGGTTCTAGTACCGCCCTGGGTAGCGGAGCACTGAGCGCCGCCGCAAACACTTCACTTCAAAGCAACACCGCTGTCAGTTTGTCGAACTCCATCAGCCTTGCTGGTAACCTCAATGTGCAGGGTAGTAGCGACCTGACCTTAAACGGAGTCATCGGCGGTAACAGTGGCAGCCTGACCAAACAAGGCACGGGAACTCTGACACTGGGTGGCAACAATACCTTCACTGGCGACACCTTGGTCAACGGCGGCAGCCTGAAGATGGCTTCGACCGGTCACCTGGCCAGCGGCCAGGTGACGGTGGCCAGCGGTGCCACTTTGGGCGGCAGCGGCACCTTGGCAGGCCATGTCGATATTCAAGCCGGTGCCACTTTGGCTCCAGGTGCAAGCAATGGAACAGGGGCCCTGACAGTTGGTTCGCTGAACATGGCCCAGGGCAGCCATCTGGCGATGGCACTGGGCGCGCCGGGCGCTGATTTCCAGACCCCGGGGCAAGGCACCAGCGTGAGCGTGACAGGCAATCTGGAGCTCAATGGTGTGACGCTGAGCTTGGCTGATGCTGGCGGCTTCGGCCCAGGGCTGTATCGTTTGTTTGACTATGGCGGGACGCTCACTATGAGCAATGGCGGCTTTGCCGCCAAACCGACAAGCTCCACCATTCAGTTTCTGACTGCCGACAAAAAGATCAATCTGATCAACACACAGGGCTTGACGCTGAATGTGTGGAACGCCAATGGGCAGGCATCCAGCACAGCCATGGGCGGTGGTTCTGGCACCTGGAGCAACACGGCGGCAGTATGGACCGATGCCACAGGCAGCCTCACCGCACCCATGCTGCCCCAGCCAGGCTTTGCAATTTTTGGAGGCACCTCCGGTACGGTCACGTTGGACGGTACCGCCGGGGCCGTCCAAGCCACCGGTCTGCAATTTGCCAGTGATGGCTATCGTTTGAATGGTGATGCCCTGACCTTGGTGGCGGATGCCGGCCATGCAGCTCCGATAGAGATACGCGTGGGCGACGGCAGCGGCGCAAGCAGCGCCTGGACGGCGACATTGGACAACGTGCTTGCTGGCAGTGATGGGCTGAAGAAAACCGGTGCGGGTACTTTGGTGCTGAACGGCAGCAACACCTACAGTGGTGGCACCACCGTAGCAGCAGGCACGTTGTCGGTCAGTAGCGATAGCAACCTTGGTCACAGCTCCGGCGCGCTGACTCTGGATGGCGGCACCGTTCAAGTCACCGGCACGGCTTTTTCCAGCAATGGCAGTCGCAACTGGGGGCTTGGCAGTACGGGTGGCGGTATTGACATTGCCGATGCCGCAAACAGCTTTACCTTGAGCAGCGCATTGACTGGCAACGGCAGCTTGCTCAAAACCGGCGCGGGTACGTTGACCTTGACGGGAGCCAACAACTACAGCGGCACCACCACCATCGATGCTGGCAAGCTGGTCGCTTCCGTGGCCAATCTGGGCAGTGGAGCCATCATCAATAATGCCGACCTGGAGTTGAGCCAGGTCAGTGACGCCACCCTGACACAGTCCCTCAGCGGTAGCGGCACCTTCACCAAGACCGGTGCGGGCAAGCTGACATTGGCAGGTGCCAACACCTCTACGGGTACGACCGTGATCAGCGCTGGCACTCTGGTGGCTTCCGCCGCCAACCTGGCCAGCGGTGCCATCACCAACAACGCTGCACTGGAGCTGAACCAGGCCAGCGATGCTGCCATGGCCCAGGCCATCAGCGGTAGCGGCAGCCTGACCAAGACCGGTGCGGGCAAGCTGACGTTGGCAGGTGCCAACACCTCTACGGGTACGACCGTGATCAGCGCTGGCACTCTGGTGGCTTCCTCCGCCAATCTGGCCAGCGGGGCCATCACCAACAACGCTGCGCTGGAGCTGAACCAGGCCAGCGATGCCACACTGGCCCAATCCATCAGCGGCAGCGGCACCTTCACCAAGACCGGTGCGGGCAAACTGACGCTGGCAGGTACCAATACGGCGACTGGAGAGACGGTCGTCAGCGCGGGCACTCTGGTGGCTTCCGCCGCTAACCTGGCCAGCGGGGCCATCAGCAACAACGCTGCGCTGGAGCTGAACCAGACCAGTGATGCCACCCTGACCCAGTCCATCAGCGGCAGCGGAACCTTCACCAAGACCGGTGCGGGCAAGCTGACGTTGGCAGGTGCCAACAGCTCCACGGGTACGACCGTGATCAGTGCAGGCACTCTGATGGCTTCCGCCACCAACCTGGCTAGCGGTGCCATCACCAACAACGCGGCACTGGAGCTGAACCAGGCCAGCGATGCTGCCATGGCCCAGGCCATCAGCGGCAGCGGCAGCCTGACTAAGACGGGGGCTGGCACCTTGACGCTGACGGGGGACAGCAGCAACTACAACGGCAGCACGCTGATTGCCAATGGCTTGCTGCTGCTGGGCGGTAACGGCAAGCTGGGCGGTAGCTTGACAGTGGCCAGTGGCGCCACGCTGGCAAGTACAGGCAGCGTTGGTAGTGCAGGTCGCACTGTCACCGTGCAAAGTGGCGCCACTATTGCTGCGGGGGATGCGTCAGCAGCTTACGGCACACTGCGTGTAGCCGGCGATCTGGTTCTGGAACAAGGCGCCACATACCAAGTGAAGGCAGACCCCAATTCCTCTGCCAGCAGCCTGATCAAGGTGGCCGGTTCGGCCACGCTGGCAGGCAGCGTGCTGCATGTGGGGAACGAATCCAATGCGGCTTCCGACTTCCAGGTGGGCAAGACCTACACCATCCTTCAGGCCAGCCAGATCAACGGTACCTTCAGTGCTGCTGCATCGAATTTTGCCTACTTGAATGTGGGGCTGGACTACCTGAAGACCAGTGGCACTACCACTGACGTGACGTTGACCCTGGAGCGTAACGACACCGCATTTGCCAGCCAGGCACAGACGCCCAACCAGGCGTCTGCGGCTACAGCCATCGAGAGTCTGCCGCGCACCCACCAGCTGTACAAGTATGTGCAGACCCTGCCTACGGGCGCCCCAGCGGCGGTGTTTGCCAGCCTGTCCGGCGATGTGCAGGCCAGCGTGGGCGGCAGCCTGGTGGGCCTGGGCGCTTTTGCCCCCAGCGTCAGCGGCCAGCATCTGCGCAACAACATAACGGCCGGCTTCCGCGCTGGCGCCCCGGTGGCGCAAAGCGATGGTCCGCTGCCCGCATCCGCCTGGCCGTCGTCCAAGGCCCTGCCGGCTTGGGCCGAGGTGGTGGGCCACTGGCAACGTTATGACGGCGACGGCAATGCCGCCCAGCTGAAGCAGCGCACCACCGGCCTGTTCCTGGGCATGGACGAAGAAGTGGGCACCAGCGGCTGGCGCCTGGGCGGATCGCTGGGCTACACCCAAGCCGACGGCAAGGTGGCAGACCGCTCCTCCGAATCGGACGTGAACAGCTACAGCGCAGCCGTGTACGGCGGCAAGAGCTTTGGCACCGGTACCGGGCCTCGCATCAATGTGCTGGGCGGCCTGGCCTACACCTGGCACGACATCGAGACCACGCGCAAGGTGCAGAGCCTGGGCCAGACCCTGAAGGCCGACTACAGCGCCCAGACGGCGCAGCTGTTTGCTGAAGTGGGTTACGCCATCGGCCAGTACGACAAGGTGGGGTTCGAGCCCTTTGTGGGTGTGAGCCTGGGCCAGCAGCGCACCGGTAGCTTCCACGAGCGCGGCGGCTTTGCCGCGCTGCAGGGCCGCAGCAGCACCGACGACCTGGCCAGCACCACCTTGGGCCTGCGGGTGCACAGCGACTTCCAGCTGGCAGGCAAGGAGGGGCGCATGCGTGCTACCGTGGGCTGGCGCCATGCGTTTGGCGATCTGGCGCAGTCCAAGACCATGGCGTTCGAAGGGGGCCAGAACTTCACCGTGGCCGGCACACCGCTGGCGCGCAACACCGCCGTGCTGGGCCTGGAGGCCGATGTGGCCCTGTCGCGCAGTGCCGCCCTGGTGCTGGGCTACCAGGGCGAGATGGGCAGCGGCCAGCGCGACCACTCTGCCAGTGTGAAGCTGCGCTGGGCTTTCTAAAGCGCCGAGCGCATTGCGTGCAAACCCCTGCCAGTGCAAACCGGCAGGGGTTTTTATTGGCTAGAGGGATGCAGCGACAGTCCAGGCTCACGGCAACCCGTCCTCATTGATCATCGACCGCAGGGTCGACTGATCTTCGCACTGGCCGGCAGTGAGCAGGTGGGGGTGCCAGCTGCGCATGAACGAGAAGAACGTGTAGAAGTCGGTTTCAGAGCTTGGAAAGCCGGAAGGGTGGTCTTTCTCTGTCGTCCAGATCAGCCACTGGCTAAGCACCGCCGACCTGGCTGCCTCGCGCCTAGAGAGAGCTGTTTCGCTTCGCATATCGGTACTGTATATGAATACAGTACCGATGCGTCAAGACACGGACATACAGTCGCTGGCCTTCAAAAGTAAAGAGCCCCGGAACCACAGTGGGTGTCGGGGCTCTCTTGTTTGATCAAGCGTTGCGCAAAGGATCAAATTTCTCACCACTGGCGGAGCTTTGGCGGTCGTGTTCGGAAGCCCTTGAATTCATTTGAATTAATTCGATCTTGTAACCGTCAGGATCCGTCACGAAGGCGATCACGGTGCTGCCTCCTTTGACGGGGCCGGCTTCGCGCGTCACGTTGCCACCGGCCGCCTTGATCTTTTCGCAGGCGGCATAGGCGTCGGGTACACCCAGCGCAATGTGACCATAGGCGTTGCCATGGTCGTAGCTTTCGGTGCCCCAGTTATAGGTCAGCTCGATCTCGGCCTGACCCGGGTTGCCGCCTTCAAAGCCCAGAAAGGCCAGTGAATACTTGTACTCGGGGTTTTCCGAGGTACGGATCAGTTGCATGCCGATCACGTTGGTGTAGAAATCAATCGAGCGCTGGAGGTTACCCACGCGCAGCATCGTGTGGAGGAATCGCATAGTCATGCTGCACATTGTGCCTGCAGTCGTCTCATCCATGCTGCGCCAGGGCACCGTCCAAACAAGCAGGCCGCGGCACCGGGGATAAGGTGTCGCGGCCTGATTCAGGTGCTTCGGCGGGGAAGTACTTCACATCTCCATATGCCGACGGTTTATCAGCGCTGTCATGTGACTGGTGTTGCGGCCATCGTCAGCGCCGCTCCCATGGCTGTCAGTGTGCGCCGGGTGCTACAGAAAATGTTGCTTCAAATTTTCAAATTGCCAATCGCTACAGAATTTTGTTTTGCTTATTGAGAATATGCGGTAAAATTTTCTGATGGATGCTTTGGATCGAAAAATTCTGGCGGTATTGCAAACCAATGCACGCGCCAGTCTGCAGGAGGTGGGGCAGGCCGTCGGGCTGAGCGCTTCGCCATGCTGGAGCCGTATCAAGCGGATGGAGGAGGCCGGGGTGATCGAGGGCTACACCGTGCGCCTGAACCCCCAGGCGCTGGGTTTGGCCGACACGGTGCTGGTGATGGTCACGCTGGACAGCCATTCCGACAACACGCTGGAGAAGTTTGGCGAGGTGCTGGCGACCATCCCCGAAGTGGTGGAAGCACACTTGGTGTCCGGTGAGTACGACTATCTGCTGCGTGTCGTGGTCAAGGACACCCGCGATTACGAGCGTCTGTTGCGCGAAAAGCTCTACAAGATCAAAGGTATACGCCACAGCCAGTCCAGCTTTGTGCTGCGTACGCTCAAACGCTCCGATCTGCCGTTGGGCGTGTGAAGAGCAGGGCGTGGGTGGCGTCCGCGCAGACCTCAAGCCAATTGGCTGCCAGCGCCATCCTTGCTTGCCAAGCGTGCTCACAAAAATTTGCAGAAACCGTTCTGCTTGTCATTGCTGGAGTGGGGGGGCTGTGCTGAAATGGCTGCGCGCCGGTCATCGGCGTGATTGCACACAACACACACCATGAAAAACTGCATCGTTCTGTCCGCACTGGTTCTGGCTGCTTCGCTGGCATCTGCTGCCGACAAGGCTCCCACGGCCCAGCAAAACCTGATGGGCACCTGCAATACCGAAGCCACTGGCAAGAAGGGTGATGAACGCAAGGAGTTCATGAAGTCCTGCCTGTCCGACGGCAAGAAGCGCCAGCAGGAACGCATGAAGTCCTGCAATGCCGACGCCACCGGCAAGAAGGGCGACGAACGCAAGGCCTTCATGAGTGAATGCCTGAAAAAGTAAGCGGCGCAGTCGGCTCCCCCACGTCCCCCCACTGCATCCACGGTTGTTCAGGGGGCGGCTATTCTGTCGCCGGAGCGGGAGTGATGCCACTGCCCGCGGGCCTGACCGGGTGTTGTGCGAGGCGGGCAGCAGCCAGCAGAGTGGCCGCCGTGTGCCCCTGACGCGGGTAGAGCGCCCAGCCGCAGCTGGCGGACACCTGGATCACGATGGACGACAGTTCCACCGGCAGCTGCAGTGCACCGATCAGGCGGTTGCACATGATGTGCAGCCCCTCCTCATCCTTCAGCCCTGCCAGCACCACGACCAGCTCATCACTGCGCCCCCGCGCCAGCGTGTCTTCGCCACGCAGGTAGCCGCGGATGCGGTAGGCCACCTTTTCCAGCAGCTCGTCCCCCACACTGCGCCCATGAATTTCATTGATGCGGTGGAAATGGTCGAAATCGATGCTGATTACTGCCAGCTGGGTGCTGTTGCGTTTGGCCGAAGGGATGGCGTGGGCGATGTGCTCGATCAGCAGCAATTCATTGGGTAGACCAGTCACGCTGTCATACAGGGCTTTGTGCTCCAGCGCCAGCTGGGCGCGGGGGTGGAGGCTGACATCGCTGATCACCGCCACATAGTGTGTCAGTCGCTTGTGCTCATTGAGCACCGCGGTCAAGGACAGGCGCTGCGTCCAGTCACTGCCATCGGCGCGGGGCAGAACGACTTCACCTTGCCAGTTGCCATTGGCTGTGACCGCCTGCCAGATGGCCGGCATATTGATGGCCGGCTTGGCACCCTGGTACAGCGCATCGAACGGCGTGTGTACACATTCTGCGCGCGACAAGCCGGTCAGGTGGACAAAGGCAGGGTTGGTTTCCACCACCAAGTGGTTGGCATCAATGACGGCAATGCCTTCGCAGGTGTGGTCAAACACGCTGGCGGCAATGCGCAGCTGCGCTTCGGTGCGTTTGCGCTCGGTCAGGTCATAGGCAAAGCCCACAAAGACTGGCCCGTCCGGGGTATCGGCCTGGCCGATGGACAGGCGCAGCGGGATATGGCGCCCATCCTTGTGCATGCCCAGCACTTCGCGGCCGGTGCCGATGATGCGCCGCTCTCCGTTCTGGTGATAGCGTTCCAGGTAGCCATCGTGCTGCTCCGCCAGGGCGGAGGGCATCAGCAGCTTCAGATTGCGGCCGATGATGTCGTTGGCTTTCCAGCCGAAGATCCGCTCGGCAGCGGGATTGAAGCTTTGCACCAGACCTTGGCCATCGATGGTGATGACAGCATCCACTGCGGTGCTGGCCATGGTCTGCAGACGTGACTCGCTGCGCTGCACCTGCAGCCACAGACCGCGGTAACGCAGTGCCGCGCTGGCCAGCGCCATCAAGCCGAACATCACTGTGCAGATACCGATGACCAGCAAGGCCAGGCCATGGCTGAAGCTGGTATCGTCCAGGCCCGGCTGCACGGTGTTCCCCACAAAGCGGGCTGCCGACATGGAAATGTAGTGCATGCCCGTGATGGCCCCGCCAAGCACCACAGAGGGCAGCACCAACCGCTGCCAGATGGGGCTCTGGCTGCGGTGCACCATGCGGGCCCACAGCACCAGAGCGCTTACGGCCAGCAGCATGGCGACGGCCAGCGAAGTGGCAAACAGCCAGGGGTCGTAGCGCAGATCGGCAGACATGTGCATGGCCGACATGCCGCTGTAGTGCATCAGCGCGATGCCCATGCCCACCACCATGCCGGCCGCCAGCAGCCGGGGCAGGCTGGACTGTGGGGTCAGCAGATGGCGCAGCGCCAGCCAGGACGCTAACAGCCCGGGGAGCATGGATGCCAGGGTCCCGCGCAGGTGGTAATGCACATCCACCGGCAGTTCCAGGGCCAGCATGCCGATGAAATGCATGGACCAGATGCCCAGACCCAGCGTGCCGCAGCCGCAGAGCAACGCCACCTGGCGCTGGAAACGGCCCGGCGCGCGCATGCCGGCTTGCACCAGATACAGCGCCAGCACCGACGCGGCAATCGCCACAGCAATTGACAGAATCACCAGCAAAGGGTCATGCCGCACATGCAGCAAATGCTCTGGCTGGCCTTGCAGCAAAAAGAAATTCGAAAGCAACGCGACTCCTTCGTGCGGTGGCATGTGGGGGGACATGCGACGCGGCGTCCAAGTCCTGCAGCGCCGCACACAGCATGGCTCACACAGTAGTCACAGGCTGGCGGTGCGTGCGCTGCTGCACAGGATCGGGCGTCGCTCAGCAGCAACGGTGCCAGCTTAGGGGTGGGCAAGAGGGCCGCCAATCCCGTCGGGCCGAATGGAGGCTCGGGATGACAATTGGTGGCATTTACCGCGGGACGACGCAGCCCGCACGCAAAAAGGAGTGTGTCAGGCGGCGGCGCGCAGGCCGTTGCGGAAATGCAGCTGCATCGCCAAGCGTGCGCCTTCGCTGTCGCGCTGTTGCAAGGCCTGGAGGATGTTGCGGTGCTCCTGCAGGCTGTCATGGATGCGGCCGGTCTTGAACAGCGACTGGTGGCGGTTGAGTTTCATCACCTTGCGCAGATCATCCACCACCTGGTTGCGCCAGCGGTTGTTGGCCACGGTGAGCAAGGCCATGTGAAAACGCTCGTTGACGGCAAAGAAGTGCTCCGCATCGTCGACGGCGGCCTCCAGCTCATCGTGCAGGGACTGCAGCTCTGCCAGCTGGGCAGGGGTGGCCAGGGTTGCGACCACGCCTGCCGCATCGCTCTCCAGCAAGGAAAGCAGGTGGTACACGTCCTTGAGATCGGTGTCTGAGACCTCGGTCACATAGGCGCCGCGGCGAGGCTTCATGGTCACCAGTCCCTCGGCAGCCAGCACTTTCAGCGCTTCGCGCAGTGGCGTGCGGCTGATGCCGAATTCCTCGGCGATCTTGAGCTCATCGATCCAGCTGCCGGGTTCCAGCGCACGTTGAAAAATGCGCTGCCGCAATTGTTCGGCAACTTCAACATACAGAGCACGGGGGGTAAACAGGGCAGGGGGATGGGACATGGACCGCTAATTGTAAAGGCTCGTCAGTTTCGGTTCGGGTTGTGCATTCATAATTATGAATAATGTACACTCTCGCGCATTGAGCGATTCACTGCAACCTTTTTTGGATCATCGTTTCCCATGAGCCACGATTCCCAAGCCGCGCAGGGCGCAGCCCAGCCTGAAGATTTCACCCAATCCAGCCTGAAAGACTGGGCCAAGGCCGCAGCCAAGGCTGCCCCTGGCGGTGATGTGGAAGCCTTGAATTGGGTTACGCCGGATGGCATCACGGTCAAGCCCCTGTATACGGCCGAGGACACGGCGGCATTGCCCTATACCAATACGCTGCCAGGTTTCGAGCCCTACATCCGCGGCCCCCAGGCCACCATGTATGCCGGCCGGCCCTGGACGATCCGCCAGTACGCAGGCTTTTCTACCGCCGAAGAGTCCAACGCCTTCTACCGCAAGGCACTGGCCGCAGGCGGTCAAGGCGTGTCGGTGGCGTTCGATCTGGCCACGCACCGCGGTTACGACTCCGACCATCCCCGCGTGACCGGTGACGTGGGCAAGGCCGGGGTGGCGATTGATTCGGTCGAAGACATGAAGGTGCTGTTCGACCAGATCCCCCTGGACAAGGTGTCCGTCTCCATGACCATGAACGGTGCCGTGCTGCCGGTGCTGGCCGGCTACGTGGTGGCGGCGGAAGAGCAGGGCGTGAGCCAGGACCAGCTGGCCGGAACGATTCAGAACGACATTCTGAAAGAGTTCATGGTGCGCAACACCTATATCTACCCGCCCAAGCCGTCGATGAAGATCATCGGCGACATCATCGAGTACACGAGCCAGAACATGCCCAAGTTCAACTCGATCTCGATTTCGGGCTATCACATGCAGGAAGCCGGCGCCAACCAGGCGCTGGAGATGGCTTTCACGCTGGCCGACGGCAAGGAATATGTGAAAACGGCCATTGCCAAGGGCATGGACGTGGATGCGTTTGCCGGTCGCCTGTCCTTCTTCTGGGCCGTGGGCATGAACTTCTACCTAGAAGTAGCCAAGATGCGTGCCGCGCGCCTGCTGTGGTGCCGCATCATGAAGGGCTTCGATGCCAAGAACCCCAAGAGCCTGATGCTGCGCACGCACAGCCAGACCTCGGGCTGGTCGCTGACCGAGCAGGACCCATACAACAACGTGGTGCGCACCACGATCGAAGCCATGGCCGCCGTGTTTGGCGGCACCCAGTCCCTGCACACCAATGCACTCGACGAGGCGATTGCCCTGCCCACGGAGTTTTCTGCCCGCATTGCCCGCAACACCCAGCTGATCATCCAGGAAGAGACCCACATCACCAATGTGATCGACCCCTGGGCCGGTTCTTACATGATGGAAAAGCTGACACAGGAAATGGCCGACAAGGCCTGGGCCATCATCGAGGAAGTGGATGCCATGGGCGGCATGACGGCTGCCGTGGATTCCGGCTGGGCCAAGCTCAAGATCGAAGCTGCAGCGGCCGAAAAGCAGGCCCGCATCGACTCTGGCAAGGAAGTCATTGTGGGCGTCAACAAGTACAAGCTGGCCAAGGAAGATCCGGTCGACATTCTGGAAGTGGACAACGTCAAGGTGCGTGACAGCCAGATTGCCAGCCTGAAGGACATCAAGGCCAAGCGTGACCAGCAGGCGGTGGATGCGGCCCTGGCCGCGCTCACGGCGGCGGCAGAAACCGGTCACGGCAATCTGCTGGACCTGTCCATCAAGGCCGTGCGCCTGCGCGCCACGGTGGGTGAAATTTCCGACGCGCTGGAAAAGTCTTTTGGCCGCCACCGCGCTGACACACAAAAGGTGACCGGTGTGTACGCTGCCGCTTACGATTCGGCCGAAGGCTGGGACAAGCTCAAGGAAGAGATCAATACCGCGTCCGGCGCTCTGGGCCGCCGTCCCCGCGTGATGATCGCCAAGCTGGGCCAGGACGGCCATGACCGTGGCGCCAAGGTGGTGGCCACCGCCTTTGCCGACCTGGGATTTGACGTGGACATGGGCCCGCTGTTCCAGACGCCGGAAGAGTGTGCCCGCCAGGCCATCGAGAACGATGTGCACGCCGTGGGTGTTTCCACGCTGGCCGCCGGCCACAAGACCCTGGTGCCCGCCATCATTGCCGAATTGAAAAAGCAGGGTGCGGACGACATCATCGTCTTCGTCGGCGGTGTGATCCCGGCCCAGGACTATGACTACCTGTTCAACGCCGGCGTCAAGGGGGTCTACGGCCCCGGCACGCCGATCCCTGCCAGCGCCAAGCATGTGCTGGAGCAGATCAAGCAGGCCCACAACCTGTAATCTGTCGCTGATACCGAGACAGAGCAAAGGCGATCTGCTGTGACCCCTGAGCAAATGCAAGACGGCATTCTGCGCGGCAATCCTGCCGTGCGGCGCCGCGCAATGGCCAAGGCCATCACCTTGCTGGAATCCTCGCGCCCCGACCACCGCGAGCAGGCCGATGGCTTGCTCACGGCCTTGCTGCCGCATACCGGCAAGGCGTTCCGCCTGGGCATCAGCGGTGTGCCCGGCGTGGGCAAGTCCACCTTCATCGAAGCCCTGGGTCTGTACCTGATCGGGCAGGGGCTGAAGGTGGCGGTGCTGGCCATCGACCCGTCGTCCACCGTGTCCGGCGGCTCCATCCTGGGGGACAAGACCCGCATGGAGCAGCTGTCGATGCGGCTGGAAGCCTATATCCGTCCCAGTCCGTCCAGCGGCACCTTGGGCGGCGTGGCGGAGAAGACGCGCGAGGCCATGCTGGTCTGCGAAGCCGCTGGCTACGACGTGGTGATCGTCGAGACCGTGGGCGTGGGCCAGAGCGAGATTGCCGTACACGGCATGACCGATATGTTCTGCGTGCTGCAGCTGCCCAATGCGGGCGACGATCTGCAGGCGATCAAGAAAGGTGTGATGGAGCTGGCAGACCTGGTGGTCATCAACAAGGCCGACATCGACCCCAACGCCGCCACGCGGGCGCAGGCCCAGATCACGTCCAGCCTGCGGTTGCTGGGCATGCACGGCAACCCCGACCACGCCAGCACCGGCGCACTGTGGCAGCCCCGGGTGCTGCAGATCAGTGCCTTGCTGGGGCAGGGGGTGGAAGGCTTCTGGGCCGCGGTTTCCAGCTTCCAAGACCTGCAGACCCGCAACGGCCGCCTGGCTCAGCGCCGTGAAAAGCAGTCCCTGGCCTGGATGTGGGAGCGCATCGACTTTGGCCTCAAGCAGGCTTTTCGCCAACACCCGCAGGTGCAGGCACTGCTGCCCGCCCTGCAGGCCGATGTGGCCGCAGGGCGCATTGCGGCGAGCACGGCAGCACGACATCTGCTGTCTGCGCAATCCAGTAGTGCGTAGACAGCCCAACCGAATCACAGCAGACGCCGCGCAGGCCGAGCGATACACACAACCCAAATCACGTTAGAGGACAAGCATGCAAGAAGACATCCTGAAGCAGCTGGAAGCCAAGCGAGAACTCGCTCGGCTGGGTGGGGGACAAAAGCGCATCGACGCGCAGCACAAAAAGGGCAAGCTGACGGCGCGCGAACGCATTGAGCTGCTGCTCGACGACGGCACCTTCGAAGAATGGGACATGTTCGTGGAGCACCGCTGCACGGATTTCGGCATGGAAAACACCAAGATCCCCGGCGACGGCGTGGTCACCGGCTACGGCATGATCAACGGCCGTCTGGTCTTTGTGTTCAGCCAGGATTTCACGGTCTTCGGCGGCGCACTCTCCGAAACCCATGCCGAGAAGATCTGCAAGGTAATGGACCAAGCCATGAAGGTTGGCGCTCCCGTGATCGGCCTGAACGACTCGGGCGGTGCACGCATCCAGGAAGGCGTGGCCTCTCTGGGCGGCTATGCCGACGTGTTCCAGAAGAATGTGCTGGCATCTGGCGTGGTGCCCCAGATCTCAATGATCATGGGCCCCAGCGCCGGTGGCGCGGTGTACTCGCCGGCCATGACCGACTTCATCTTCATGGTCAAGGACAGCTCCTATATGTTCGTGACCGGCCCTGAAGTAGTGAAGACCGTGACCCACGAAGAAGTCACGGCCGAAGAACTGGGCGGTGCCATCACCCACACCACCAAGAGCGGTGTGGCCGATATGGCCTTTGACAACGACGTCGAAGCACTGATGATGCTGCGGCGCCTCTACAACTACCTGCCGCTGAACAACCGCGAAAAAGCGCCTGTGCGCATCAGCACCGATCCCGTGAACCGTGCCGAAATGTCGCTGGATACGCTGGTGCCGGAGAATCCCAACAAGCCCTACGACATGAAGGAGCTGATTCTCAAGACCGTGGACGATGGCGACTTCTTCGAGCTGCAGCCCGAATATGCCAAGAACATCCTGATCGGTTTTGCCCGCATGGCCGGCCAGACCGTGGGCATTGTGGCCAACCAGCCCCTGGTGCTGGCCGGTTGCCTGGACATCAAGTCCTCCATCAAGGCCGCGCGCTTTGTGCGCTTCTGCGATGCCTTCAACATCCCGGTGGTCACGTTCGTCGACGTGCCCGGCTTCATGCCCGGCACCTCGCAGGAATACGGCGGCATCATCAAGCACGGCGCCAAGTTGCTGTACGCCTATGCGGAAGCCACCGTGCCCAAGATCACCGTCATCACGCGCAAGGCCTATGGCGGCGCGTACGACGTGATGGCCTCTAAGCACCTGCGCGGCGATGTGAACCTGGCCTGGCCGCACGCCGAGATTGCCGTGATGGGCGCCAAGGGTGCCGTGGAAATCATCTTCCGCGAAGACAAGAACGACCCCGAAAAACTCGCTGCACGCGAAGCCGAATACAAGGCCCGTTTTGCCAACCCGTTCGTGGCCGGCGCACGTGGGTTCATCGACGATGTGGTTCAGCCGCACGAGACGCGAAAGCGCATCTGCCGTTCGCTGGAAATGCTCAAGAACAAGCAGCTGGAAAATCCGTGGCGCAAGCACGGAAACATTCCGCTCTAAGAAGAACAAGAACCAGGAGAACTACACACCATGTTTACCAAGATCCTGATTGCCAACCGCGGCGAAATCGCTTGCCGCGTGATCGCCACCGCCCGCAAGATGGGCATCCAGACCGTGGCGGTCTATTCCGACGCCGACAAGGATGCCCGCCATGTGAAGCTGGCCGACGAGGCCGTGCACATTGGTGCCGCGCCCAGCCGGGAGTCCTATCTGCTGGGCGACCGCATCATCGCCGCCTGCAAGTCCACCGGCGCCCAGGCCGTGCACCCCGGCTACGGCTTCCTGTCGGAAAACGAAGCCTTTGCCAAGCGCTGCGAAGACGAGGGCATTGCCTTCATCGGCCCCAAGGCGCATTCGATCGCGGCCATGGGGGACAAGATCGCCTCCAAGAAGCTGGCTGGCGAGGCCCAGGTCAATACCATTCCGGGCTACAACGACGCCATCGAGAATGCGGAAAAAGCCGTCGGCATTGCCCAGAGCATCGGCTACCCGGTGATGATCAAGGCTTCCGCCGGCGGCGGTGGCAAGGGCCTGCGCGTGGCCTACAACGACAAGGAGGCACTGGAAGGCTTTACCGCCTGCCAGAACGAAGCCCGCAACAGCTTTGGCGATGACCGCATCTTCATCGAGAAGTTTGTGCAGGAGCCGCGCCACATCGAAATCCAGATCCTGGGCGACAGCCACGGCAATGTGGTGTACTTGAACGAGCGCGAATGCTCCATCCAGCGCCGCCACCAGAAGGTGATTGAAGAGGCGCCCAGCCCCTTCATCAGCGATGCCACCCGCAAGGCCATGGGCGAGCAGGCCGTAGCCCTGGCCAAGGCCGTAAAGTACCAAAGCGCCGGCACCGTGGAGTTTGTGGTCGGCAAGGACCAGGATTTCTACTTCCTGGAAATGAACACCCGCCTGCAGGTGGAACACCCCGTGACCGAATGCATCACCGGCCTGGATCTGGTGGAGCAGATGATCCGTGTGGCCGCCGGTGAAAAGTTGGCGTTCACCCAGGAGGATGTGAAGCGCGACGGCTGGGCCATCGAGTGCCGCATCAACGCCGAAGATCCGTTCCGCAACTTCCTGCCTTCGACCGGCCGTCTGGTGCGCTTTCAGCCTCCCGAGCAGACCATGTGGCAGGCCAACACCCAGAGCCTGCAGGGCGTGCGCGTGGACACCGGCGTGTTCGAAGGCGGCGAGATCCCGATGTTCTACGACTCGATGATCGCCAAGCTCATCGTGCACGGCAAGGACCGCAATGACGCCATTGCCAAGATGCGTGAAGCCCTGAACGGCTTTGCCATCCGCGGCATCAGCTCGAACATTCCGTTCCAGGCTGCGTTGCTGGCACACCCGGATTTCGTCTCGGGCAAGTTCAACACCGGCTTCATCGCCCAGCACTATGCCCACGGCTTCCATGCCGAAGACGTGCCGCACGCCGATCCGGATTTCCTGGTCGCTCTGGCCATGTTCCGCAACCGCCGCTACCGCGCTCGGGCATCGACCATCACCGGCCAGATGCAGGGCCACCAGGTGCATGTGGGCCACCAGTACACGGCGGTGATACTGGGTGCAGAAGGCAAGCACCAGTACGTGAGCGGAGAGGTGACTGACTTTGACGCCGAAGCCCGTGTATGCAACGTGGTGGTCAACGGCAAGACGTACGAGATGCGCAGCAACGCCGACATCCGTGACCTGGTGGTGCGGGGCAGTTGTAACGGCAAGCCCTTCACCTGCCAGATCGAGCGCGGCACGGTCAAGAACCCGTTGGCTCTGCGTGTGATCCACAACGGCACGCAAGCCGACGTGCTGGTGCTGTCGCCCAAGGGCGCCACACTGCACCAGCTCATGCCCTACAAGGCTCCGCCAGATCTGTCCAAGTTCCTGCTCTCGCCCATGCCCGGACTGCTGGTCGACGTGGCAGTGCAACCCGGTCAGAAGGTGCAAGCCGGTGAAAAGCTGGCGGTCATCGAAGCCATGAAGATGGAGAACATCCTGTTTGCCGTACAGGACGGCGTGGTGAGCAAGATCAGCGCCGCCAAGGGCGATTCGCTGGCCGTGGACGACATCATTCTGGAATTCGAATGATGGCGGCAGACGTGGCGGTGCCGACATGGCGTTGCGCCGCCACGTTCTGGTCTGTGTGATGGGCCCGCGTGGTTGGTACCGCGCGGGCTTTTCATCAGGCACACTCGGAAGGTAACAACTGGTTGCAGTTAAGCTCTGCAATATCCGTCAAAACCACCTTCCGCGCACCCGGTACTTGCGCAAGCAGCTATGTATTTGAAAGCCCCTTTGGCCACCTTATCGTCGTCCACCTCCAGCCGCAGCCCTGGTCAACGCCTGCAACGCACGCTGCTGTCCCTGGTCAGTGCCGTGCTGCTGGCCGATGCCGTGGTGCTGATGATGTGGAACCACTTCAATGTGGGCGTGGTGGTGCCGGGGGCGCTCGGAGCCGTGGGTGCCTTGCTGGCTTGGCTGTGGCCGGAAGTACAGCGCTGGCGCCATAGCAAGCGCAGCCATGCAGCTCTGTGGAAATGGGGCTGGATCCTGCTGGCACTGTGGGTGCTGAGCGTGCTGGTTTTCTGGAGCCGCTTGCTGGGCATCGGCGTGGCCCCCGCGCAAGTGCCGACAGTGGAGGCTATCGTGGTGCTGGGCAGTGGCACGCAGGATGGCCGGCCGCGCCCGGTCCTGCAGGAACGTCTGGACACGGCTGCCCAGTTGGCGCGCCTGCAACCCATGGCCTTGATCGCCGTGTGCGGTGGCATCGACTGGGGTGAAACCGAAAGCGAAGCCGCCGTGATGGCCCGCTATCTGATGGAGCGCCACAGAATTTCCCCTGAGCGTCTGGTGATGGAAGGCGAAAGCACCAGCACCGAATTGAATCTGCAACTCAGCCGCCCGCTGCTGCAAGAGCGCGGCGTGGACGCCACTGCGCCCATGGCCATGGTCAGCAGCGACTTTCATTTGATGCGCGCCATGGGCATGGCCCGCCAGCAAGGTCTGACCGGCATGGTGCCCGTGGCTGCGGCCACCCCTCTGGCCACACGCTACAACGCCTGGCTGCGGGAATACTTCGCCATGCTCAGCAGCTGGGCGCTGGGCGAGGTGTGAAGGCGAGGGCGGGGCGTATTGTGATTTCTTGAATCAAATGGCGGCCTGTACGGAACAGGAAAGTACAGGCCGCTACCCATAAGGAGTATTTCATGACTGCAAACATCCGCCCTTTCAAAGTGCTGGGCATCCAGCAGGTCGCAATCGGCGGCACCGACAAGGGCCGCATGAAGAAGCTGTGGGTGGACATGCTGGGTCTGGAGCAGACCGGCACCTTCCAAAGTGAGCGCGAGAACGTGGACGAAGACATTCTCGCCATGGGCAAGGGTGCCATGAAGGTGGAAGTGGACATCATGCAGCCCATGGACATCGAGAAAAAGCCTGCCGTGCACGCCACGCCGCTGAACCACATCGGTCTGTGGATCGACGACCTGCCCAAGGCCGTGGAATGGCTGACCGCCAACGGCGTGCGCTTTGCCCCCGGCGGCATCCGCAAGGGAGCTGCGGGCTATGACATCACCTTTCTGCACCCCAAGAGCAACGACGAATTCCCCATTGCCGGAGAGGGCGTGCTGATCGAACTGGTACAGGCGCCTGCGGACGTGATCGCTGCGCTGAGCTGATAGGCCGAACCAGCTATACGCAAGACACCGCCATGCGCTGGATTGCCATTTTTACCGACACGCCAGCCATGCTGGCGGTGCGTGCGCAATGGGGCAACGCACATTTGGCGTATCTGGACCAGCACCGCGATGAAATCGTGCTGGCTGGAGGTTGCCGCCACAGTCCCGAGGGCGATTACGTTGGCGGCCTGTGGATTCTGGATGTACCCGACCGTGCCCGGGTCGTGCAACTGGTCGAGCAAGACCCGTACTTTATCTACGGTGCCCGCCAGTACGAACTGCGCACCTGGGGCAAGGCGTTTGCCGACAGGGTGGAGCAGCTCTAACCGGGTTCTGCGGCCGCAACACAAGAGGCCGTAGCGACATGTGACGTCATCAGGGCGAGCGTGGCTCAGCCTTGCCGCATCACATGGCGCAGGTCGCATTGCAGCAACCATGCGCTTCAGTTCTTGACCTTTTCCAGCCCCAGCCGCTCGATGATGACCTTCTCGCGCTGGCTCACATCGCGGGCAAATTGGGTGTACTGTTCGCTGCTCATGTAATTGGGCAGCATGTCGTACTTGGCCAGGGCATCGATGGAAGACTTGTCCTCCAGCGCCTTTTTGAAGGCATCGTGCAGCTTCTTGATCACCTCGGGTGGTGTGCCCTTGGGGGCCACCAGGCCGTAGGGTGAGGTCTGGACGATATCGATGCCCAGTTCCTTGAGCGTGGGAACATTGGGAAAGCGCTCCATGCGCTTTTCGCCCCAGACATTCAGCAGCTTGGCTCTGCCTGATTCCACATAGGGCACGAAGGCGCTGCTGTCGGCCGCGGCCATCACATGGCCGCCCAGCAGGGCCTGGGCCAGATCGGCGCTGCCTTTGAAGGGCACATGGGTCAGCTGGATACCTGCTGCTTCGGCAATGCGCTCCATGGTCAGGTGCGGACTGGTCAGGTTGCCGCCTGCAGAGCCATAGGTGATCTTGCCGGGGTTGGCCTTGGCATATGCCACAAAGTCCTGCCAGCTGTTGAACGGGCTGTTGGCGGGCACTGTCAGGCCAAAGGTGTAGCCCGTCAGATTGATGATGTAGCGCAGATCCTTGAGGGGATCCCAGCTCATCTTCTGTGTATAGCCCATGCGGAAAATGCCCAATGGCGACTGGCCGATGGTGTAGCCATCAGGCGGCGACATCTGCACCGTGGTTGCGGGCAGGGTTCCGCCGGCACCGGGTTTGTTTTCCACCACGATGGGCTGGCCCAAGGTCTTGCCAGCATGCTCGGCGATCACGCGCATGGTGATGTCGGTGGGCCCGCCGGCCGGGAAGCCGACCTGCAGCTTGATGGGGCGGGATGGGAAATTGTCCGCAGCATGCGCTGCAGACAGACCCGCACAGGTGGCCAACACACAGACCGACTTCCAAACCCAGCGTGGCATACAGACTCCTTGGGTGCCGTGGCACCTGATTCAGTAGAGAAGGGGGATCGCTTTGGGTTTGTTTGTGCAGCAAAGGCTTTGGCATCACCAGGGTGCGAACCCTAGGGCGGAAGCGGGTTTGCTGCTGCGGATTGGGCATCCACGCAGGGGGCGTGACTGATCTTGGGGCATGCCGCATGTGAAATACCGCGGACCCTTTGGCCTGGCCGCTGCATTCCGCTGCGCCACATCAAGGCTGTGTGGTCCGGCTATTCCTCATCCATCATCCGCGCTGCCTGGTTGTGCAGTGCCGATTCTGCACGGAAGTAGCCCAGCACCGTGGCCACGCTGTGGTGGCCGGTCAAGGCCATGGTTTCGGGCAGCGGTACATTGCGGCGTCCAGCCTCGGTCACAAAACCGGAGCGCAGTGAATGCGCGGAGAAATCACCTTCCACCCCCGCGAGTGCGCAGCGCTCCTTGACGATGGTGCGCACCGCAGCGGGCGACAGCGGCTCGCCCACATGGCCGCCCTTGCGTATGCGGCGGAAGATGGCGCCGTCCACGATGCCACTGGCCGTCAGCCATTCCTGCAGCGCTGCGCCGGCCGCACCCAGCACCGGCTTGTGGTTGTCGGGTGCGTCCATGCCTGACTGGTTGGTTTTGGAGTGGGCGAGGGTGTAGAGGTATTCCTGCGGCGCCACCCGGCGCAGGTGGAGCATTTCTGCCTGTGCCACCTCGGAGCGGCGGCGCCCGCCGCTGGCCCAGGCAAACAGCAGCAACGCCCGGTCACGCTTGCCACGCAGGCTGTCGTCACAGGTCGCCAGCAAAGCGCTCAGCACCTCCTTGGTGATGGCCGCTTTCTTCTGTGGCATGGCGCCACGTTTGGCGTAGGCCTTGCGCGTGCGCGCCATCAGCTCGCGCACATGCGCGTCCTGGCATGGATTGGGCCAGTCCTGGCTCTGGTGGTACTTGGACAGCACCGCCACACGGTGCACCAGTGTGTTGTGGGAGAGGGCGCCCGTGCGGCCCTTGTGCCCTGCCTGCACCAGCGCATGGTCCACGGTTTCCGGCAGCTCGCAGCGCAGGCCGGTGGGCGTCTGGCGCTCGGCATGGTCCACGATGAACTGCAGCACGTGCGCCACATCCGTTGGCCAGACCATGTCTTCGCCATAGCGCAGCCGGTGCCAGGCCTGCCAGTAGCGCAGGGCGCTTTGGTAGCTGGCACGGGTATTGGCGGACTCACCTTCGGTCAACAGGTCTTTGATGGCGCTGACGGTGGCATGGCCCAGTTGCACGGGTGCTTCCACCCCTTTTGTAGCGCCTGAAACGGGATATTGCATATGTATGATGTAGTGTTTGTTATATTTAATACGTTACATGTATGTTGTTATATAATAATATTTATCAAATCACGATAACAATCACTTATCGATGGTAATTGAAAAGGATGAGTGCATGAACACCAGCAAAAGTACGCGAGGAATCCAGGAAGCCGATGTATGGGGTGCCGCAGATGCCTTGATCGCCCAGGGGTTGCGTCCCACGATCGAGCGTGTGCGCCAGCACATTGGCCGGGGGTCGCCCAATACCGTCAGCCCCATGCTGGAAGCCTGGTTTGCCACGCTGGGCGCCCGCCTGGGGGTGGCGGAGTCTGCCCAGGAGCCGGCAGACGACGTGCCGGAACCGGTGCGCCAGGCGGCGCAGCTGATGTGGGTGAGCGCACTGGAGCAATCCAAACAGGCGGCAGAACAGCTGCTGCATGAACGCGAATTGGCCATTGCGGCGGCCGAGAAGACGGTCGCGGCCAATGAACAGCACCTGGTTCAGCGCGAAGAAGCCATGCACCAGCAGAAAAAAGCCATGGACGACGCCATGAAACTGGCGCGCAGCCAGGCACAGGAGCTATCGCGCCGCCAGGACGAAATGCAGCAACTGCTGCAGGAGCGTGAGTCGCAGATCCAGGCACTGCGCAACGAAGTGGCCGAGAAGAACCGCCTGCGTGAAGAAGACCACAAGCAACACGCCGAAGCACTGCAGGCCGCATCTGCCGAACGCCAGCGTCTGGCCGAACAGTTCGCCGGCAACGAACGTCGCATGCTGGCCGATCTGGACCGTGCGCGACAGGACCTGGCTACAGGCAAGAAGCAGCAGGCGGAGGGCGAACGCCGGCAGCAGGCCCGCTACGAAGAACTGCACGAGCGCTTTCTGCGCTCGGAAGAAGATCTGGTGCAAACGCGCGGGGCGCAGCTGTCGGCCGAACAGGCCTTGCGCTCGGCCCTGGAGCGCATTGACGATCTGAAAGCCTTGGCCGCCATACGCAGCCAGGTGGCGCAGCAATCGCAAGCGTCTCTCCATCCTTTGGCCGATGCGGCAGCCACACGGCCACGTTTGGCACGGGCCCCGGCACGCAAAAGCCTTCCTGCGCGGGCCCTGCGGAAAAACCGGAAATGAACCGCCCAGGGCGTGCTGGACACCCCTGAGCTTCCAACCTGAGGGCTCAGAGGAAACGCATCACGGAGAAAACAGCGCCTGAAAATTTTCTTCGGCGTCTGGCTTCTGCTAGTTCAGAGCAACAAAGTGACTTCCACAGTCGCCGCACACAATGTTCAGGTTGGGCCGGCCCCAGACGCTGAGCTTCGGGCACCCGCCGCATATGTATTTGATGCGGTTCGACTTGTTGGGGACGGCCTCGGGGGAGGAGGGCAGCTCGCCAGCAGCAACTTCTGCGATGGGTTTGCGGCTGGGTCCACCAGGGCGAACCGCACCCGCCAGGGCAGGGTTGTCTTTGATGGGGGCTGAAGCGCCGGTGACACCGACCAACTGCGCGGACACGGTGTTTTGCCCCAGCTGCACATGCTCCTCGGAGGGAAAGCGGTCGTACCAGCTCAACGAAAAATCACTGGTCAGAAGCGATTCACAGGCAGCCAGAAAGCGGCCACCGGCAACAGGGTAGTCGGCCATCATGTCCCCGGTGCGCTTGCCGCCAGGCTGGCCGGTGGAAGAGGGCATCAAGCCTATGGACTCCATCTTCTGTGCCCACTGCTCGTTGTGGTAACGCCCGCGACCTGGCTGGCCGAAGTGCTGCTGCCAGAGATGGGCCATCTCGTGCACCAAGGTCTGCATGGTTTCCACCAGCGGGACAACCGCAAAGTAGGAGGGATTGATGGCAATCTCGTCGGTCGTTGCTCCTTCGAGTGACGCAAATCGCGCGGCCGAGAAATACCCCACAGTGCGCTTCTCCCGCTGGAGCGTCAGGAGGCAGTGGGGCAATCTGCCATCAAAGAGCGCTTCATTGAAATGGTCATAGGCCTGCTGCAACTCGGAGTAGGTTTGGTGTGTCGGAGCAGTACCCGGCATGGAGTTGGACATGAGAGGTTTGTATTGTGCAATACAAATCCACACAGACATCTGACTGAACGGGTGGAGGAGGGGGCCATCCCGCATGCGCTTGCAGATGCCAGGCCATCGTGGTGCGGCACGCAGGTCGGGCCCAAACGCAGCAAGACATGCGCGCCTGCAGTGACTTTCATGCCACACGAAACGACCGTCACAAACAGTACTTATCTGTTGCTTAGAGTTTCCGCAGCGGTTGCAGAACGCCACCGCCATTCCCTTTGATCAGTTCAGTTCGTATCTCGGCAATGAAAACTCAAAAAGCGCGCTCGCGCACTCTGGCACTCGTGGTTGGCACATTCGTCGCCTCTTCTTCCAGCCTGGCCTTGGCACAATCCTCCATCACCATTTTTGGTGTGGTGGACGTCGGCATCACCAGCGCCAAGTCTGGCAACAACAGGCTCAATGCATTGAACTCCAGCCAGGGCAAGACCAGCCTGATTGGCTTCCGCGGTACGGAAGACCTGGGCGGCGGCAACCGTGCGGAGTTCTGGCTCGAAGGCGGCCTCAACCCCGACACCGGCGCGGGCGGCAGCAGCGGCTCTCTGGCTTTCGAGCGTCGCTCCACCATCGGGCTGTCCAACAAGTCGTGGGGTGAAATCCGTCTGGGTCGCGATTACACCCCCAGCTACAACATCTTCACTGCCTTCGGCGGCCCCGACACCACCACCGGCGTGCAGGCCAACCTGTTCCAGACGATCCGCCAGACAGCCTATAACGCTGCCAGCCAAAGCGGTACGGTCGATCGCACGCGCATCAGCAACTCCGTGAGCTACCTGCTGCCCCGCGACCTGGGCGGCTTCTACGGCCAGTTGTCGGCATCCTTCGGTGACGAAAATACTTCCAACTCCGGCGCAAGCAAAGCCCGCAAGTACGTCGGTGGTAGCCTGGGCTATCGCTCCGGCCCGCTGAATATGGGCATCGGCTACGGCAAGATGTCCGGAACCCGCGCGGTCACCACACCCAGCGCCATCGCTGCAACCAGCGATCTGGACGACTTGGCTCTGGGCGCTTCGTACAACTTCGGCAGCTTCGTGCTCAGCGGCGGATACAACCGCCTGAAGTGGGAGCCCATCGGCACCGGAACATCCGGCAAGGTTGACGGTTACTACCTGAGCGGCGCCCTGCCTCTGGGCCCGGGCAATCTCCGCCTCAAGTACGCCAGCGCCAAATTCAGTGGAAATGCCACGGCGCTCACCCGCAGCGGCGGCAAGGCTGACAAGTATTCGATCGGATACGTCTACGACCTGTCCAAGCGCACCTCGCTGTACGGCGGTGTGGCGCATGTCAGCAACAAGAACGGCGCCAGCGTGGGCCTGATCGGCGGCCCCGCAGGTGTTGCCAACGCCAGCTCGAGCGGCGTGGACCTCGGCATCAGCCACTCGTTCTGAACGCACACAGCGTCTTTCAATAGCGAATCTTCAGGTTGGAACAGGCCCTTGCCCCGCAGGGCCTGTTTTTTTGGCCTCCATCTTTTCTCAAGCCATACCCCCCATGCGCCACCTCACTTCTTCCTCCTGCCTGATGGCCGTGACCGCCGCCGTGGCTGCCTTGCTGAGCGCCTGCGCCGACACCAGCCCACACCATGTCGCTGGCGCCGAAACGGTCACGCAGACCACCGGCGTCGGCAGCATCAGCGCCATCGTCACGCGCCAGGACGTCCAGTTCGACGACCGGTTCTATTTCCCCTATGAAGGCCGTCACCCCGCCACCAAGGCCGATTTCCCCAAGGGCTTTCTGCCGGCCTATGGTTCCGGCCTGGCATTGAAGGGCAGGCGCGCTGACGGCACGCTGGAGTTCTACGCCATCACCGACCGCGGCCCGAACGCGACCACCGGCCCGGTCACGCAGATCACCGACGGCTCCAACGCCACGGGCTTTGCCAGTTCCACGGTGTTTCCTTCGCCCAATTTCACGCCGTCCATCGGCGTGATCACCCTCGGCAAGGATGGTGCCAAACTCGTCTCGACCCTGCCCATCAAGTTCAGCGCCACACAGAACGCCAATGGCCGCGTGCAGCCACGTGGCATCACAGGCAACACGGGCGAGCAGGTTCTGGACGACTCCTTCACCTATCCCGGCAATGCCACAGGCTACAGTGAATTCGGTCTGGATACCGAATCCGTCGTGGTGGATGCTGCACGCAATGTGCTGTGGGTGTCCGACGAATACGGCCCCTTCATCGTGAAAATCGACCCGGTTACCGGCATCATCCAGAAAAAATACAAACCCGGCACCGGCGCTGCCGATCTGCCAGTCATCCTCGCCAAGCGCCGCGTCAACCGGGGCATGGAAGGGCTTAGTATCGATGCGGCCAGCGGCAAGCTGCACGGTTTCCTGCAAAGTCCGCTGGACGACGGCAAGGCCGACTACACCACTGCAGCCGTTCCCGGCGCGACCGGCAAGTCGGAAAACGTGCGCGACTACGCCCGCTTTGTGCGCTGGGTGGAGTTTGACCCCACCACCGAGAAAACCCGTCTGTTCGCGTTGCCCGTGGACAGCAGCTGGTACAGCCAGGGCAAGACCGGCAACGCCAAGCTCGGTGATGTGGTTTCGCTGGGCAAGGGGAAGTTCATCGCCATAGAGCAGGGCTCAGGCAAAGACAAGAAGGTCTTTAACGATCTGGTGCTGATCGAGTTTCCAGCCAACGCGACCGATATCACTGCACTGGGCTCCGACCTGGAAAAGAGCAGCCTGACCGGCAAGCCCGTCCAGGGCGCGGACTATTCCAAGGTCGTGACGCTCAAGAAGACCCGGCTCTTCAATTTGAACGCCACCGGCTGGGTGGCCGAGAAGGCCGAGGGCCTGGCGCTGGTCGATGACCACACCTTGGCGCTGACCAACGACACCGACTTCGGTGTTTCGCTGGCCGTGCTGGACGCAAGCGGCAAGGAGATCGAAGGCTCCGACGTCACCAAATGCATGGTGGACGCCGACGGCAAGATCGTGAACGACGGCAAGTGCGCCAAAGGCGCGGCAAGCCTGCGCTTTACCACCAACGACGTCAACGATCGCGCACAGCGACTGTGGACCTTCAAGTTCAGCAAGAAGTTGAGCGAATACGGCGCGCTCTGAACGGCAGCCGTTGTATAAGCAACGGAATGCGCCCCGTGGCAACGCGGGGCGCATTGTTGTTTGCAGCAAATCCGTTTGAAGCGATCCATGAGGGGCGATCGTGTGTCCGGGGTTCATGGCTGCGCACCGGCAGATGCGCGAAACCGCTGTCGTGACCCCGGCCGCTACAGAGGGCTTGCGCGAATACCGCATTCCCGCCGGCCCGCTGGATGAGACGCTGAACCGCTTTGGCCGCGATTCCGGCCTGCTGCTGTCCTTCACCCAGGGGCAGGTGCAAGGCCTGCGCAGCCCGGGGTTGCAGGGCCGCTTCACCGTTGCAGCCGGTTTGACCGCATTGCTCCGTGGTTCTGGCTTGGAGGCAAGAGTGCAGTCCCACGGCGGATATGTCCTCAGTCGTGTGCCGCAGGTGACCGAAGCTGGGTTGGCAGAGGTGCGTGTCACTGCCAATGCCGACCGTGAAAGCCCCTGGGCGCCGGTGGCCGGCTGGGTAGCCACCCGCGCGTCCACGGCCACCAAGACCGATACATCGCTGCTGGAGACCCCGCAGGCCGTCTCGGTGATCACGAGTGAGCAGATGCGCGATCAGGCTGTGCAGAGCACAGCCGAGGCGCTGCGCTACACAGCTGGGGTTCGCACCGACTACAGCGGGGCGCAGAACGCGGGCAACGCCTTGATGCTGCGCGGCTTTACCACTTCGGGCCAGGGCGGGGCGTACCTGGATGGCATGCGTGTGCGCACCGTGGGCTATTGGGCGGAGGAGCCTTTTGGCCTAGAACGCCTGGAGTTCTTCAAAGGGCCCACGTCGGTGATGTTTGGCCAGTCGGCCGTGCCCGGGGGCGCGGTCGCCATGGTGTCCAAACGCCCCACGCAAGACCAGCAGGGTGAGCTGGAACTGTCCACGGGCACTGGCAACCGCAAACAGGTGGCCATCGATGTGGGCGGCCCCTTGGCCGAGGAAGGCAACCTGCTGTATCGCTTTGTGGCCCTGGCGCGCGATGCCGACATGTACGTGGACAACTTCAAGGATGACCGCCTTTACATTGCACCCAGCCTGACCTGGAAACCCGATGGCAGCACGCGTGTGACACTGCTGTCGTCCTATCAGAAGAACTGGGCCAACTTCACCAGTCTCATCCCGTATGCGGCCGTGGATGGCAGCAGTCCCTTCGGGCGGGTACCGATGGCACGGGACATCGGTGCTCCTGGGTTTGATGGCGATACCAATGTATTGGCTTCGCTGGGTTACGAGGTCGAGCATGCATTCAACGACCACTGGACCGCGCAGCAGAACTTTCGCCATTCATACGGCCACAGCGATATGCGGTTTGTTTACCGTACGAGCGGGCTGCTCAGCGGCACGACCATCAACCGCTCCTACGACCTGCGGGACATGACGGCGCGCAACACCACGGTGGACAACCAGCTCAAAGGCCGCTTTTCCACGCAGGCGGTAACTCACAACCTGCTGCTGGGCTTGGACTATGCGCGCTACGAAGGCGACTCCCGCACCCAGACCGGTGCCGCACCCAGCCTGAACCTGTTTCAGCCGGACTACAGCAATGCCGTGAACACATCGGCCTTCACCTATCGCTCCAGCCAATTGGAGACGACCACGCAGATGGGCGTGTATGCCCAGGACCAGCTGCGCTGGAACCGCTGGGTGGGTACGCTGGGCGTGCGACATGACCGGGTCTCGACCCGCATCGATGACCGGTTGGCCAATGCTGTACTGACAGACCGTGACTGGACTGCAACCACTTCACGCGCTGGGCTCAATTACGTCTTCGACAACGGGTGGGCGCCGTATGTCAGCTATGCGCAGTCCTTCAACCCGGTGTCGGGAACAACCTCGCCTGCGCGCGGCAGTCGGCCGTTCGATCCCGAGCGCGGCGTGCAGCGAGAGGTCGGCATCAAGTTCCAGCCGACTGGCGCGCGCAGCTTTTTTACGCTGGCTGCCTTTGACTTGCGTCGACAAAACGTCAGCACCCTGGATCCGAACAACACCAGCTACAGCGTGCAGACGGGTGAAGTGCGTGCGAAAGGGGTAGAGCTGGAAGGCGTGGGCCAGATCACGCGCAACCTGAAGATGGTGGGCGCATACAGTGTGCTGGACATCGAGACAACCAGGGACAATACCGCCTCCAACATCGGCAAGAGTCCGGCACGGGTGCCGGCGCATCTGGCATCGTTGTGGCTGGACTATGCCTTCACCGATGGACTTGTCGACGGCTTGAGCATCGGCCTGGGCGCACGCTATACCGGTTCCTCTTGGGGCGATGCGGCCAACACCTTCAAAGTGCCCGCCTACACCTTGATGGACCTGGCTCTTCGTTATGACCTGGCTCGTGCCAATCCGGCATGGAAAGGCTGGAGCGCGAGCGTGAATGTGCGCAACCTCAGCAACCGCTATTACGTGGCCGCCTGCGCGTTTGCGCTGGGCTGTAACCTGGGGGAGGGGCGTACGGCCATTGCGCGTCTGAGCTACAAGTGGTGATGGCCAACTACCGCTAGCAATCTCTCACTTGCACTTCATGGGGCGCGGGCAAAGCCGTTGCAACGGCGTGGCGCTTGGAGATGCGCCTTCGTGATTGGCAGGCAGCGTGGGTGTGGGACACCCTGCAAATCCGGTGCATGGAGGGACCAGTCCCGCAATTGGGGCTGCTCAATCTTGGCGGCGCGCATGAGCGCGCCGATCCTGAGAATGCCGATTGTGTTCGGAGTTCGGGGATGTGTATGGGGCTGGAGAGGTGCAAAGCGGCTCACTCACATGGGCTTGAACATGCAACTGATGAACTTGAACTTGACCAGCTGAGTTGAGCCGTTTTGCATTGGCTGATTGCATGGACCGTGCGTCAACAGTTTTTGAGGATTCCATGAAAATAATACGATGTGTATTATGTTAAATAACATCACAGCCAACACATCGTATGTGGCAGATGCGGCCCTCGTACACGCAACTAAATTTGATGCTATTTTTCAAGTAAATTTGATGCTAGTTGGCTTAGCGAAGCACCTGCTCAATTTTTGTGAACGATGATACTTCTTACTGCTTTCAAATCTGCTACGCAAGTAAAAGCCTTGTGGCTAATGCAGGATTGCTGGGCTGGCGTACCTAACTCTTCGTGCGAATGCGAGCCCAACCGCGATATGGAGACCGTCTGATCCACTCATGCGCTGGCCATGCGCGACAAACTAATCGTTTTTTGCACGGCGACAGGCCGAGCAACGGTGAATCGACCAGCTTTTTCTA
>NZ_DLMU01000016.1:0-205242 GCF_002479375.1 Comamonas sp. UBA7528 | reverse complement strand
ACAAAACTCTGGTCGATTCACACATCGACAACCTGCGCACCACAAAGGCCATCACGGCCTGCTGTACCTGATCTTGCTCTGTATTGCCCACCACATCGGTGTGAATGCAAACGGCAGCAATACAAAGCCCTTCCCTTGCCCGCTGTAACTGCCGGCTTGAGGCCCTGCGTCCTACCCGGTGTATCGAACAGCTTCTGAAAAATGGGCGCCGACCACATAAAGCAGGCGCGCACGGGGCCATGCACATCGCCTCTGTGTCCACTTATCCGAATGGCGCATTGAATCCCCCCGGGCCCCGTACACGCTCAGCCACCAGAAACATTGTGACAAATAGCTACAATTCTTCAAATTACTAACAATTGGCACCGAAGGCTTGGCCTCCTGTTGGCTTGGCATTCGTCCACGGCCGCACTGCGCACGGCTGAGAACCATTACAACGAAAGCAAGAGATGACGCGTCTAATGCGCCGACCCGTGGATAAGGACGGCACGCCTGCTGCGGCCGGGTGGGGTCTGAAGAAAACTGTCGTCGTGGCTGGTTTGGTGCTGGGCACCACGGGCTGCCAGACCCTGGAACAGGGTGGGCAAATGATCCGCGACACATTTGCCAGCAGCGATCCCTGTGCGTCATCAGCACGCAATGTGGGTATCGTCACTGGAGCTGTACTGGGCGCCGTGATCGGCAGCCAAGTGTCGGACAAGAAGGCCGGCATCGCGCTGGGTGCAGGCCTTGGCGCCACCCTGGGCGGCCTCATCGGCAATGACATTGACCGCCGCCGATGCGAACTGCACAAGATTGCGCAAAGCCACCACCTGGAACTGCTGGTGAGCGATATCGAAGTGACCAACAACTCCAGCACCAGCAGTGCAAGCTCCAAGCCCGTGGGCATGAGCGTGTCCATCATCGACACGGGCGAGCAATTCCCCAGCGGCTCCGCCACGCCCACCGCACAGGCACGCAAGGCTTTTGCCGAAGTGGCTCAAGCCTACCAGCGCGTCGCCGAAGACGGCAAGCCCCAGGACAAGGCGGCCGCCCAGGCCCGGCTGCGCAACATGCGAATCTTGCTGGTCGGACACACCGATGACACCGGCAATTCACGTCTGAATGCGGACTTGGCCGAAGCCCGGGCCAGCGAGATCGCCAGGATTTTTGCGGCGCATGGTTTTGCCGCCACCCAGATCTTCTATCAAGGTGCGGGCGAGACGCTGCCTATTGCCGACAACAGCTCGGAAGAAGGCCGGGCCAAGAACCGGCGAGTGGAGATTGTGGACCTGAGCAGCGGGGAGGCCTTTGCCGAATACCTCGCCAACCGGCGACCCAATCTGAGTTTCTACCGAGAGGCTGCGACACACCCTGGGACGGCTGCACCCCAACCTGGCGTGCAAGCAAAAGCGGGCACTCCCGCGCAAGCTAAAGCCAAGGGTCCGGCTGCATCGAGCACCAAAACGCAGCCTCTAAAGGGCCGCACAGAGCAGGCCCGCAGCACCAACGCCGATACGGCTGCTTCCAGCACCTCTTCACCGGCGATGGCATCTGCAGCCACCACCTCCCGCGGCGTGCCAGCCACCCCCACAGCACTCGGGGTGCGTGAATTCGACTTTGGCGGGACCCCCATCACGGGGCAGGCCAGGGCAGTCCAGATTGGCGAGCTCAAGGCCAAGCCGACCTTCGCACTGGTGTCTTCCGCCCACGCCAGCCTGCCCAACGGCCTGGGCAGCTGCCAAAGCGACCGCCCACGTGTAGCCCATGGCGTGAAGTCGCTGGCCAACAACGGTGCAACGCCCTCTCGCAACACCGCCGAGTACATGCCTGGCCTGTACAACACCAGTTGGGTCGGCATGGCTGGCAGCCACCTGGTGGCACTCAACCGTGTGGCCGTACTGCGCGATGGCGGAGCCCCCGCCCATGCGCCCGAACTGCTGGTGTATGACAACTACAAGGGCAATACCTCGGCCAAGGCCGACTTCCGCAAAACGCCCGAAGTCAACACCTACCTGGGCGACAAGGCCTTGCTGTACCGCGTGTTTGTGGATGGTCCCGTGCAGTGCCTGGACGTCGTGATCCCCAACGACAACCCGCGCGAAGCGCCCCAGTCCAACCTGGTCTACGCCTACGCCGGACAGATGTACCAGACGAAATTCGCGCCCGTACTCGCCAAATAACACCTATTGCCCGATCCAACCTCTGAGGGAACCTCCATCTTGGACTCTATTGCCACCCTTCTTGCGGAACACATCACCGCGATCACACTGCTGGCCGCATCGGTTCTGCTGTTCATGTCCTTTGTCGCCAGCTCACGCTTTCGCCTGTGGGTGCGAGACTTCTGGGCAACCCTGCCAGTGGTGGGCTCCATCGCACAGCTGTCCAAGGACCGTACACACTCGAGCGACGGCTGGCTGCGCGCTGAAGAGACCCTGTGCAGCATCTACAAGCCCTTTGCGCGGCTGGTGGGGCCGCAAGAGTTTGGTCAATCCATCGAATACCTGCGCAAGGCAGCCGACCTGGGCCGCACACCCACGCCGCTTTTGATCTGGTCGCTGCTGGTCGTGCTAGTGATTGCCGAGGGCATGGGCTTCTCCTATCTGCTGGGCACCTGGATGGCGCGCGAAGGCAGTGCCAACACACATACTGTGTTGATGGTCGCCATTGTGTTCGTGCTGTGCGTACTGCTGGTGTGGATCACCCACTCGGCCGGCCGGCAGTACCGCCGCACCGCGTTGCTGCGTTCGTGCTTCAAACGTTTCAAAGACCTGGGGGCCAAGGAATACTCGGCCGATCTGGTGTCCCTGGAAGATGACCAGGCCGTCGACCAACAGCAGCCGGCATTCAAGCAAACTCTCAACCGCGTGGCCGAAAACTCACACGACACCGGCAACTACGCCTGGGTGATCACGGCCATCGTCACCATCGCCTTCATTGCTATCACCTCCACCGTGATGCGCGTGAAGAACATGGAAGGCGAGACCATTCGCGAAACTGCCATGCAGGCCCAGACTTCCTCAGGCAACCCCTTTGCGGCCAGCCTGCCTGCCGAAGTAAGCCAGGCACAGGACCAGGCGGACAAAGCCGCACAGGCCGATGCCAATACCGCCAAAGCCACTGAAGGCATCGCCGCCTTCGCCATGCTGGGTTTCATCTTCGTAATCACCCAGATCGTGGGCATGGGGGCGGGCTACAAGTACAGCTTTGTGGGACGCGAGTCCGGTGCAGCCTTCACGGTCACACGCGGGTTTGCCACTTACGCCGAGTACTTCCGTTTTGTACAGCCACTGCGCGACCTGGCCAATGGCCGTCTCAAGGAACTGCAGCAAAAGCTGGAAGAAAAAGCCCATACGCGCCTGAGCCTGGACAAGACCTTTGACGACTATCTGATCAAGTCCGACGCCAGCAGTGCCAGCGTGGCCCAGGGCGCTGATGAAGTCTGGAGCCGCAAGCGCGCAGGCCAGCAAGGCCATGCCGTGACAGCACCTAAAGTGGTACAACCCACGGCGTCGCCAAAGCCTGTAGAGACCGCCCCTGCGGTGGTTTCCGCCGATGCCATGCCGCCGCTGGCGCCTGCGCCCGCCCAGGCGCTGGCCGACGAGGTGGAAACCGTGAAGGCCGAAATCCAACGTCTGGACAATGCCGAGGCTGAAAAAGCCTACTTCCTATCGCTACCAGTCTCCATCAAGGCCAAGCCCGAGCTGCAGGCCTGGCTCAAGGAACGCAAGGCCCAGCGCGATGCGGCTGCCAACATTGACGAGCTGTTCTGAGCCGGGTCGCACACGATGAAACTGCTTTGCAAAAATCTGCTGTCGGTCGCCGTGTTTGCGCTGTGTGGCACGGTCCTGGCCGGCACCGACAATGATGTGCCCAGCTGCTATGCAGCCAACAAGCTGGAGGTGAGAGCCCCGGCGACCACCACCGAACTCTTCGTGCTGCTGGACCAGACCACCCCCCTTGATGTCGCTCTTCAGGCCTCGGTGCGCGACAACGTGGGCCGGCTGATCGCTCCAGGCCACGCCTACACCATCGCCAGCTTTTCCTCGTACGGGCAAGGGCAATACCTGCAGGTGCTCAGCGCCGGCACGCTCGAGCAGCCTCTGCCCGCCTCCCGGCGCGACAGCATTGGCGCGCGTGTGCTGCAAAGCTTCGATGCCTGCATGAAAGGCCAAGCTGACTTCGGGCGCCGCACAGCCGCTGCTGCACTGAACCAGGCGCTGAGCGGACTCAACCCCGATTTCGCCAAGTCGGATGTGATGGGCAGCATCAAAGCCATCTCGGCACGGGTGCGCAGCTCCCAGGCAAGCCACAAGATCGTGTTTCTGGTGTCCGACATGCTGGAGCATTCGGGCATCAGCAGCTTTTACGCGTCCAAGAACGTGCGCCGGCTGGATGTGGCCACGGAGCTGAAGAAGGTCGAAGCAGCGCAGATGTTTGGCGATCTGGCTGGCGCCCGCGTCTTTGTGCTGGGTGCAGGCCTGGTACAGACAAGCTCTGCAGCCGGAGCCAAGGACAGCGGCGTGTATCGCGATCCGCAAACCATGAATGCACTGCGCCAGTTCTGGACACAGTATGTGGAACGCAGCCAGGGCAAGCTCGAACAATTTGGTGCGCCCGCCTTGCTGGTCCCCGTTCAGTAAGCGCGTTCGGTTTCCGCACCAGCGCTCCTCGCGCGCACCTCACCTGACAAGCGCCGGTCCATCCGACGCTTGTCCGTTCCGGGCCCATGTCCGTGCGTGGAGCACCACGGGGTGAGCAGCGATGGCCTCCGCACACGAAGGGCTCAAGGCATTGCTGAATACCGGATTCACTTTTTCCCGGCCGGTTAACTGAACTTCAGGAGCAGGAGCAGTTCACCGCTGCCACCCTCCCTCCCAAGCAGCAGGGAGGGGTTGGAAGCGGATACCCATCCCGGCCAGCCCTCCGCCAAGGCACAGTTTCAGTTCTGCGCGCCCTGCTTCACGCAGCGAAACCGCCGTCAATCAGCAGATCCGCGCCCGTCACGAATGCGGCATCCGGCCCGGCCAAGTACGCCACCATGCCGGCAATTTCATCGGCTTTGCCATGGCGCGGAATGGCCATCAGCCCGTGCATCGTCGCAGCAAAATCGCCGGTTTCGGGGTTCATGTCTGTGTCCACCGGGCCGGGGGCCACGTTGTTCACCGTGATGCCGCGCGGACCCAGGTCGCGGGCCAGTCCCTTGACCAGTCCCACCAGGGCCGATTTGCTCATGGCATAGGCGGCCCCACCGGCGAATGGCATGCGCTGCGCGTTGGTGCTGCCGATGTTGATGATGCGGCAGCCCTCCTGCATGTGCCGGGCTGCTGCCTGCGATGCCACGAACACCGAGCGGATGTTGACGGCCACGGTCCGGTCGAAGTCTTCCAGGCTGAACTGCTCCAGCGGCGCCAGTGCCAGCACCCCGGCACTGTTGACCAGGATGTCCAGGCGGCCGAAACGCGTCGCAACGCTGTCGATGGCACGGGTCAGCGCAGCGGCGTCCGTGGCATCGGCATGGATGGCGATGGCGTCGCCACCGCTGGCCTTGATCTCTTCGGCCAATGCTTCGGCTGCGATGGCCGAGGCACCGTAGCCAATGGCGACACGGGCACCGTCGCGGGCCAGACGGCGGGCGCTGGCAGCGCCGATGCCGCGGGAGCCGCCGTGGATGAAGGCGACTTTCCCGGCCAGGGGCTTGCCCACGGCGGCGGAGGCTGTAGAAGTGGAGTGGGGGATGGTGTTCATGGCGTTTCCTTTCAAAAGGGGTGGTTGATGGCTGCAGTGTGTGCCTCTCCACCTATTTCCGGTAGTCATTAAACTAAGCATTCAATTTCAACCATTTGTATAAGATGGCGCCATGTTGACCGAACTGCGCAGCCACCTCGACGCCTTCATCACCTCCGCCGACGAGGGCAGCTTTTCAGCGGCGGCACGCCTGCTGGGACTGACACCCGCCGCCATCAGCAAAAGCGTGGGCCAGTTGGAGACGCGGCTGGGCGTGCGGCTTTTCCAGCGCAGCACCCGCCACCTCGCGCTCACCACCGATGGCGAACGCCTGTATGCCCAGGTACGACTGCCATGGAGCGAAATCAACGATGCACTGACAGACCTGCGCCAGGGCGCGGGCAAGCCTGCGGGCACCCTGAAACTGGCACTGGCCCACACGGTGGGCCGTGAATACATCGTCCCCTTGCTGGGCGAATTCGTGCGCCGTTATCCGGACGTGGTGCCCGACCTGCATTTCGACAACCGCCAGGTCGACATCGTGGCGGAAGGGTTCGACGTCGCCATTGGCGGCGGCATCGAACTCACCGATGCGCTGATCGCCCGTGAACTGGCGCATCTGCGCATCGTGCTGGTGGCCTCGCCCGCTTACCTGAAGACCCATCGCATGCCCGAACACCCACAGGACCTGGCGCGCCACCAGGGCCTGCTGCGCCGCTCACTGGCCACCGGGCGGTTGATGCCCTGGGCCCTGAAAAACAAAGAGGGGCAGGAACTGGTGGCCAGCGTACGCCCAGCTATCGTCATGGACGATCCCGAGGCCATGGCGCGCGCTGCAGCCACCGGCATGGGCGTTGCCCTGCTGCCGCTGCCGCACGCCTTGCCGTTGCTGGACAGCGGTGCCCTGGTGCGCGTACTGCCCGATTGGTATGCCGAATCGCGGCCGCTGTCGATCTACTACACCAGCCGCAAGCTCGTGCCGGCCAAGGTCCGGGTGTTCGTGGATTACATCGTGCGGGAATTCGCCGCCAGCGGCCTCGCGGCGCGGATCAGCCAGACATAGCGCGACGGGAAAGCAGATGCGCCGGCCCTCTGAACTCGCCAGAAGGCCTACAGGTTGCGCAGACTGGACAGCGTATGCTTTCAATTTAGAGTCTTTCCAATAAAAAACCGCTGTGTAGAACACAGCGGTTTTTTATATAGGTCAGCGAAACTGCACAGATGCACAGATGCACAGATGCACAGATGCAAAGGTGCAGCAGGTGACCGCAGGCGCCGGAGACCGGAATGCGCCGTTACGCCATCGCTTCCGCAGTCAGTACCGGGGTTCCCCCAGCGACAGCATGAGCCGGTTGGCCCAGTTGAAGAAGGCCGCCGCGTGCAACAGGTCGGCTGCGGCCTGTGCATCCAGCCCCTGTGCGCGCAAGGCGGCCAGATGCGAAGCGTTCAGCCGGGACGGGGTATCCGTCAACGCGACACTGGCGTCCACAATCGCATTCCAGCGCGCGCCCAGATCGGCGTGCACGCCTTCATCCAGCAGGCGCTGTACATCGTCGCGGTGGCGGGAGAAATGGCTGGCGAACCGGGCGTGCACCGAAGCGCAATAGATGCAGCCGTTGTGGCGCGATGTGGCAGCCGCAGCCAGCTCCCGCTCGGCCCGTGGCAGGCCGGCTTCGGGGTTGTAGAAGATGTCCTTGTCGGTGCGGGTGCGCGCGCCCAGCGTGTCCGGATCGCGCGCCAGCAGGCGGAAATACGGCGACTTGGCGCGGACGGCATCCACCAGTCCGTCATAGTGGCGCTCCGTCAGCGCAGCCTCTTCCAGCGGCGCCAGCCAGGGCTGCCAGTCCAATTCGGCCTGGGTGAACACAATGGGGGCCGTGCCCGGCACCACCTCTTCGTGCACGTGCGCCACCGGCTGCGGCGCGCCGGTACGTGCCGCCGCGGCTGCAGTGGTGTTCCAGTGTGCAGACAGCACCCCCAGCCCCGCCACCACCCGGATCTGAAAGCTGAGGAAGGCCACCAGCTGCGACAACACCACGATGTCGTCGGCCGACCAGCCCGCGGCCTCCAGCGCGCGCAGGCGCTGCGGTTGCGCATCCCGCGGATGGAACACCAGGAAATGCGCGTGCCGCAGCGCGGCATGCAGGCGTCCCCCCAGCACGGTACGCAGCGTATCGGACAGGTGCAGCTCCAGCCCTTCACGGTCTTCCACCGTCAACGGCCCTTCGGGAAAATGCCCGTACGGGCCCTGCACCGTACCGACGGCAGCGGCATGGCGCACCGCCTGGGCCCAGGTGGGCGCCAGCGCATCCAGGGCGTGCAGATGAAAGTCTGCCACCGCCGCTTGCTGGTGCAACAGGGCCACAAAGGCGGCCACCGCATGGCGCTCTGCCGCACTGACCTGCCCCGCAACCGGGGCGGCAGGCGCAAACAGCGCGGCATGGCTTTTCTGCGCCTGCTCACGGGTCTGCGGGCGCGACCGGCGCAGCTGGTCCAACCAGTCGCCCGGCGCAATACCGGCCAGCAGATCGATCACGTCGGGTTGCGCAGCCTGTGCAGCCTGTGCGGCTTCTTCTTGTGCGTGCACGATTTCAGTCATGGTTCTGCCTTTCTCAAGCCACTTGCAGTTCGCTGGAGGCGGCCTGCACGGCAGCGGCACCAACGGCACCGCTCCAACCCAGCGCGGGCGCCACGATCCGGGCCGTCAGCTCCAGCGAGCGCAGGATGGCCGCATGCGGTGGGTCGATCGAATGCACCTGGAACACCAGGTCCGTGGTACGCGCCAGCGCCGTATCGGCCTGCAGCGAGGCGATCACCTCCTCGGGCGTTCCCAGGTGCACGTCGTAGGCTTCGATCAGCCGCTCCAGGGGCGCCTGGGGGTCCACACGCGGGAACGGGCCGGCCGATGCATGGGCATGGCGCACCGCCAGGCGACGCAGCCCGGTCTCGGCCCAGCGCAGCGCGTCTTCACGGCGGTCCGCCACCAGCAGCGTGCGCGATCCCAGAATGCGCGGTGCCTGCCCGGCCGGCAGCGCCGCCAGATACGCATCGATGATGGGGTTCTGGATCTCCGACAGCGACAGCCTGGGCGCATGGTCCGGGCGGGGCTGGGTGCGCGACAGCATCAGGCCTTCACCCGCTGCACCGGCGCGCTGCCCGCCTTCCACCGAGAACGTGGCCTGCCAGATACGGCCCAGCAGATGGGGGGCGGCGGGGTAGACCCGCACGCCACCTTGCAAGGCATCGCCGCGCCAGGCCGCACGCAGCACCTCCAGGTTGCGGCCGTACACCGCGCCCCGTTCCTGGCTGCCCACACCAAAGGCCTCGAACGATTCGGCCGTACCACCCGTTCCCAGCCCCACTTCCAGACGGCTGCCGGACAGCAGGTCCAGCACCGCGGCGTCTTCCGCCACCCGAATGGCGTTTTCCATGCTCAGCGTCACCACGCCCGTTCCCAGGCGAATGCGCTGCGTGCGCGCCGCCACATGGGCCAGGAACACCAGCGGCGAAGGCAGCCCGCCTTCCTGTTCATGGAAATGGTGCTGGGCCACCCAGGCGGACTCGAAACCCAGTTTCTCGGCGTGGGCGATCTGTTCGGTCACCAGGCGGTAGCGTTCGCCGGCTGGCGCGTCATCCAGCAAGCGGCTGAAGTAGCCCAGGCGTTTCTTCGGGGTGGGGGTGAGATTGTTGAGATTGGACAAAATCAATGCTCCTTGTGCCGGGAATGGCGGCGATGAGTTCACGGGTGTAATGGCTGCGGGGATGCAGGAACACCTGCTCCACCGTGCCCTGCTCCACCACCTTGCCGTGCTGCAGCACGGAGACGGTGTGGGCGATCTGACGCACCACCGACAGGTCGTGCGTGACAAATACATAGGTCAGCTGCAGCTGCTGCTGCAGCGTCTCCAGCAGGCGTAGGATCTGGGCCTGCACCGTCACATCGAGTGCGGATACGGCTTCGTCCAATACCAGCACCTCGGGCTGCAGCACCAGGGCACGGGCAATGGCCACGCGCTGGCGTTGGCCGCCGGACAGCGCATGCGGGCGGCGCTGCTGCAGCTCGGGTGCCAGCCCCACGCGCTCCAGCGTCGCCTGCACGCGCTGACGGCGCTCGGCGGCGGGCAGCGGCGCGAAGTTGCGCAGCGGCTCCTCCACAATGCTCCAGACGGTCTGGCGCGGATCCAGCGAGGCATAGGGGTTCTGGTAGACCAGCTGTACCTTGCGGCGGAACTGGCGCAATGCCTCACCGCGCAACGCGGTCACATCCTCTCCGGCAATGCGGATCTGCCCCGCCGTGGGCCGCAGCAGCCCCACCAGGGCCCGGATGGTGGTGGTCTTGCCCGATCCAGACTCGCCCACGATGGCATGGGTGCTGCCGCGCCGCACCTGGAACGACACCCCGTCCACAGCCTTGAACGGCTCACGCTGGCCTGGTACAGGAAAGTGGTGCTCCACCGCCTGCACCTGCACTGCCCATTCGGTGGCCGTTGCGGCATCGCCCTGCTCTGCCGCGCGCAGCACCGGCGCAGAAAGGGCCGGCGCATCGGCCAGCAACTGGCGGGCATAGCTGCTTTGCGGCTGGCGCAGCACCTGCAGCGTCTCGCCGGCCTCCTGCACCCGCCCCTGGCGCAGCACCACGATGCGGTGGGAGCGGTCGGCCGCCACCCCCAGATCGTGCGTGACCAGCAGCACTGCGGTGCCGGTCTCACGGCGCAGGGTATCGATCAGGTCCAGAATGCGCCGCTGCACGGTCACATCCAGGGCGCTGGTCGGCTCATCGGCAATGATCAGCGCCGGTTTCAGCGCCACCGCCATGGCAATCAGCACCCGCTGCTTCATGCCCCCTGACAGCTCGTGCGGGTACTGGCGGTAGCGCAGCTCCGGCCGCGACAGGCCCACCTTGCGCAGCAACTCCACCACCTGCTGCTCCACGGCAGCGGCATCGCGCCAACCGTGCAGTTGCAGCACTTCGGCCACCTGCGCGCCAATGGTGCGCACGGGGTTGAGCGAGGCCGTCGGGTCCTGCGGCACCAGACTGACCACGCGGCCGCGCAGGCTGCGCCATTGCGCCTCGCCGGCCTGGGTCACATCTTCCCCCAGCAGGCGGATGCTGCCGCCCACCACCTGGCCGTTGTCCGGGAGCAATCCGATCGCGGCCTGCGACGTGGTGGACTTGCCCGAACCGGACTCCCCCACCAGTGCCACCACCTCGCCGGGATGTACGCTCAGCGATACGCCATGCACCACGGTACGCAGCCCGTCGGCTTCCCGGTAGGCGATCTGGAGGTTGTCGATTTCCAGCAAGGGGCCATCCGCCGGCGCCGGTACAGTGACGGTGGCCGGCTCTGCCGCTGCCGTGCGCAGCAGGCGCTGGCGCCAGATTTGCCAGGCACTCATGGGCGTGCTCCCGACAGCGACACGCTGATGCGGTTCACCGCCAGCACCACCGCCACCACCACCAGCCCGGGGGCCGATGTCAGCCACCAGGCCGTGGACAGGTAATTGCGACCTTCGGCGATCAGCAGCCCCCATTCCGGCGTGGGCGGCGGCGCCCCATAGCCCAGAAAGCCCAGGGTGGCAATGGCCAGAATGGCCGTGCCGAACTGCAGCGCTGCCAGCGCCACCACCGACGTCAGCGAGTTGGGTAGCACATGGCGCCACAGCACCGCACCAAAGCGCCCGCCGCTGCCGAAGGCCGCCTCCACATATTCCGTACGGCGCACACGCACCACTTCCGAACGCACCAGGCGCGCGAAACTGGCCACCGACGCCACCCCCACGGCAATCGCCGCATTCACGGTGCCAAAGCCCAGCACGATGATGATGGTGAGCGACAGCAGCAGCGATGGCACGGCCAGCAGCACGTCCACCACCCGCATCAGCGCCTCGTCGGTGCGGCCACCCACGGCGCCCGCCAGCAGGCCCAATGCGGTGCCGGCCACCAGGCCCACCCCCACGGCCACCAGTGCGCCGGACAGCGAATGCACGGCACCGTGCACCACCCGGGCCCAGACATCGCGCCCCAGCGCATCCGTCCCGAGCCAATGGCCGGCACCCGGCTCGCGCAGCTGCTGGCCCGCCAGACCCACCAGGGGATCGTGGCTGCTGAACCAGCCGGGCACCACGGCCCACAACAGCACCACAGCCAGCACGCCCCAGGCCAGCCACAGGGCCAGCGGCATCTGCCGTGCGCGTTGCAGCGGCAGGCCTAGACCATGCGCCCATGAGCGTGTACGGGGGGGCGCAACAGCTGCGGCTGCAGCTGTTGCCGCCACGCCAACCGGCGGCACCGCGTCCTGCAAGGAATCCGCCGCCGGTGCGCGCAGCGCCAGCCCTTCGTTGTGTGTCAATGCATTCATCGCGTCAGCCTCCTGCCGCATGGCGAAGCCGTGGATCCAGCCAGGGATAGAGCAGGTCCACGATCAGGTTGATGGTCACAAAGGCCGCGGCAGACACCATGACCACGGCCTGCAACACCGCCGTGTCCTGGTTGCCCACGGCCTGCTGGGTCAGGCTGCCCAGGCCATTGAGGCCGAACACCGCCTCGGTCACCACGGCACCGGCCAGCAGCTCGCCGAACAGCACACCGGCCATGGTCAGCACCGGCAGCAAGGCGTTGCGTGCAGCATGGCGCAGCAGCACATGCAGCTGCGATGCGCCCTTGGCCCGTGCCACGGCCACATAGGGCTGGGCCAACGCGGCGTCCAGGTTGCGCATCAGGATCTGCGCCAGGGGCGCGGAAATGGGCACTGCCAGGGTCAGCGTGGGCAGGATCAGCCCCTGCCACGGCCCGGGGTTGATGACCGGCACCCAGCCCCAGCGGAAAGACACCCACTGAATCAGCATGATCCCCAGCCAGAACACCGGGATCGATACGAACAGCGAGGGCAGCGACTGCAGCAGCGCACGCACGGCCCGCACCCGCACCACGCTGGCGGCCAGCGCCAGCCCCAGTGCCAGCAGCAGTGCGGCAGCCAGCCCCAGTGCAGCCAGGCGCAGCGTGGGCGGCAGATTGGTGGCCAGCCCTTCGCTGACCGGTACCCCAGCCTGCAGCGAATAGCCGAAATGGCCTGTTAGAAACTGCCCCAAGGTGTGCAGGTACTGGCGCCAGACCGGCTGGTCCGCGCCATAGGCGGCCTGGATATCGGCAATCTGCTCCGGCCCCAACCCCAGATCGGGATTCAGGAACTTGATCAGCACCGCATCCCCCGGCATCAGCTGCAGCAGCACAAACGAGACCGAGAACGCCGCCCACAGCACCAGCAGGGCCTGGCCGGTGCGCCGCAACAGATATGCCGTCATGCGCGCCTCCGCTTAAGGCTTGGCCAGCCAGGTGGCATAGAAGCTGGGTCGCCCCACAGCTTCGAAACCGACATCCTTGACCGTCGTGGCACCGGCAAAGGCCTGGGGCTCCTCGAAGATCGGAATCACATAGGCCTGGGCAATCAGATAGCGCTGCACGTCCCCGGTGAGCTGCAGACGCTTGGCGGCATCGGTCTCGGCCGCAATCGCGTCCAGCAGGCCGTTGAGCTTGTCATCCACAAAGCTGTTGACCTTCTGGCTCACGCCGCCCTTTTGCAGCAGCACATTGCGGTTCGTGGGGTAGTAGTTGCTCTTGATCACATCCGGATCGGCGCGCCCCACCATGCCCGGCGCCACCGGCGTCTTGGCCGGATCCAGGCTGTCCAGCGTCTTGCTGCCCGCATCGCCGGCCAGCACATTGAGCTTGACCCCCAGCTTGCCCCACTGCTGGGCCACCAGTTGCAGGGTTTCCTTGTTCTGCGGCTGCGGCAGGGATTCATAGGCCGTCAGCACCAGTTCCTGGCCATCCTTCTGCCGCAGGCCGTTGGCCCCCACGGTCCAGCCGGCTTCATCCAGCAGGCGTTGCGACTGCTGCGGATCGAACTTCAGGTCCGACGACAGATCCACATACCCGGCGGCGGACTTGGCAATCACCGAAGTGGCCTGCGGGTAGTTGGCCGAGAACAGGGTCTGCACCACTTCGGCGGTGTTCGTACCATGCAGCAACGCCTGGCGCACGCGCAGATCGGCCACCAGGGCATTGTCCGGACGCAGTGCAATGCTGTTGTTCACGCCGCGGGTGGAAGGTGCATAGATCTGGAATTTCTGCTCCTGCACTCGCTTTTCGTCATAGGCCTGCACCTGGCGGATCAAGCCCGCCTGGCCCGACAGCAGCGCGCCGATGCGCACGCTGTCCTCCGGCGTCACCACCAGACGGATGCTGTCCAGGCGCGCACGCCCCTGGTGCGCATGCTGGGCAGGGCCCCACTTGTAATCGGCACGCGCCTTGAACAACAGCTCCTTGCCCAGGGTCTCACGCTCCACCACGAAGGGGCCGGAGCCGATGATGCGCGTGGCATCGCCCAGCTCTTCAAAAGGCCGCTCCAGCGTGGCCAGCGACACCAGGCCCGAGCCGATCACCGAGGTGCCTTGCAGGAATCCTGGCGACGGCTTGCTGAAATAGAACTTCACGGTCAGCGGATCGATGACCTCGCTGCGCTGGTAGTTGTTGATGACTTCGGACACCGGCAGCTTCAGCGCCTTGTTGCCCAGGCCGTAGGTATCGAAATTCTTGGCCACGGCCGCCGCATCCAGCGGGGTGCCGTCGGAGAAGGTCACGCCGGAACGCAGCTTGAAGGTGAACTCGGTGGCCTGGTCATTGATGCTCCAGGACTCCGCAATCCAGGGCTGGATTTCCAGCGTCTTCGGGTCCTGGTAGGTCAGCTTGTCGGTGATCTGGTTGAGCACACCGCCATTGGGATAGAAGCCGCCAGCTGGGGGATACAGATTGGTGTGGGCCTGCTGCTCCAGATAGACCAGCTCCCCACCCTGCACGGCCGCGCCTGCCGAGGCCCCCTCCGAAGTGGCACTTTGCTGGGAGCAGCCCGCCACCCAGACCCCTGCAGCCATGGCTGCCAGCCACCACCATTGACGTTTGTTTTTGTGTTGCAGTTGCACGAGACGATCCATCCTTCATGCCATTGAGGCGCTGTTATGCAAGAGGCGGAAGACTTCGGGGGAAACCTTCCAGATGGCCTGCATGCTAGGAATACCGCTCGCTTTTCTGAACCTCTGTTTTCGCACTTGGATATGCGGCCAGCAGATATGCAGCCACCCGCACAAACCGCATAACCAAAGCCGTATTCCGTATTTGCCGCCCGCCGCCGGCACGGCGAGCATGGCGCTTTCCCTCCTTTGAGAAAGCCCCCATGTCACTGCCTTTGGACCACATCGTGATTGCCGTGCACGATCTGCACAGCGCCATCCATGACTACCGCAACCTGGGATTCACCGTCACCCCGGGTGGCGACCACCCGGGCCGCGCCACCCACAACGCGCTGGTGGTGTTCCAGGACGGCTCCTACTTCGAGCTGATCGCCTGGAAAGCCCCCGAAGAAGCCCACCCCTGGTGGCCCAAGCTCAGCCGCTTCGGCCCCGGCATCGTGGACTTTGCGCTGCTACCCGGCACCACCTCCCAGGTGGTGGCGCAGGCGCTGTCGCGTGGCCTGGCCTACCAGCCCCCGGTGGATGGCGGGCGGCTGCGCCCCGACGGGGTGGAACTGCGCTGGCAGAACGCACGTCCTGCCACGCCCGACCTGCCTTTCCTGTGCGGCGACGTTACGCCCCGCGCCCTGCGCGTGCCCGAAGGCCCGGTGCGCGAACACGCCAATGGCGTGCAGGGCGTGGCCGAGCTGCGTGTGGCCGTGCACGATGTGGCCGCCACCTTGGAACGCTACCGCGCCCTGCTGGGTCTGGCGGATGTCCCTCTCCCCGCCGAAGGTGCTGCCAGCCTGCAACTGGGCAGCACCGTGCTGAAGCTGGAAACCGCCAGCGCCAGTGCCGAGGCCGCACAGCGGCTGGCCTCCCAGGGTGAAGGCCCGTTTGCCATCGGCCTGCACACCACCCAGGCCCACCCGCTGGGCCCTGTGGTGCATGGCCACACCCATGGCGCACAGCTGGAGCTGATTGCCTTGCCTGAGACGTTGGCCGGCACCGCCCCCCGCCCTCATGCGCAAAGCGCATTTGCATAGCCGCAAAGCTTCGTTGCCCGGGCCCCGGCGGCCCGGGATACTGCCTCCCATTCCATCCCACCGACCGGATTCACCATGAACAAACGCGACTTTCTGCGCACCTCCGCCGCCTTCCTGCTGCCGGCCGCCGCAGGCACCTTCTCCGTCCTGGCCACTGCGGCTGCCACCACGCCGGCCCTGATCCGCGTGGGCGTGCGTGGCGGTGTGGACGAGGAAATCTGGGAAGTGGTGACCAAGGTCGCCAAGGAGCGCGGCCTGAACGTCAAGTCCGTGGTGCTCAGCGGCTCGGTCAGCCCCAACGAAGGTGTGCACAACGGCGACCTGGAAGCCAACTCCTTCCAGCACCAGCCTTTCCTGCGCGACCAGAACCAGCAGCGCGGCTACCAGCTGGTGTCGGCGGGTGACACCTACATCTCGCCCATCGCCTTCTATTCCCGCAAGTACAAGCGCCTTGCCGACCTGCCCGCCGGTGCCCGCGTGGGCATTCCCAACGACCCCAGCAACCAGACCCGCGCCCTGGTGGTGCTGCGTGACCAGGGCGTGCTGGACCTCAAACCCGGCTTCGACCCCTTCACCGGCACCGCCTCCCTGGCCGATGTGACCGCGCTGCGCCAGAAGGTGGAGCTGGTGGAAGTGGCCTCGGTGGTGCTGGCCCGTTCGCTGGACGACCTGGCCGCCGCGGCCATCGTCAACAGCTTCGCCTACCAGGCGGGACTGGTCGCCACCCGCGACGGCATCGCCGTGGAAAAGCGCGAGCGCAACCCCTACACCAACCTCATCGCCGTGCGCGCCAAGGACCAGGATGCGCCCTGGGCCAAGCAACTGGTGGCCGCCTACCAGTCCGAGCCGGTGCGCCAGTTCATTCTGCAGAAATACCAGGGTTCGGTGATTCCCGCGTTCTGAGAGAGCCTTCCATGATCGATTTTTCGCAAACGTCGCGCCGCGGTGCCCTGGCCGCCCTGCTGGGCACCGGCGCCGCCTCCTTGCTGCAGCTCCCTTCCGCCCAGGCGGCCCAGCGCGTACGCGTGGGCATCCGCGGTGGCATCGGTGAAGAGCTGTGGGCCGAAGTGGCCAAGGCCGCCAAGGCCAAGGGCCTCGATGTGCAACTGGTGGTCCTGGGTGGCGCGGTCAGCCCCAACGAGGCACTGAACAACGGCGATCTGGAAGCCAATGCCTTCCAGCACCTGCCCTTTCTGCAGGACCAGGTGCGCCAGCGCGGCTACCAGATCGTCTCCGCAGGCAACACCCTGATCGCCCCGATCGCCTTCTACTCCAACAAGCACAAGCGCCTGCAGGATCTGCCAGCCAAGGCGCGCGTGGGCATCCCCAACGACCCCAGCAACCAGACCCGCGCCCTGGTCATCCTGCGCGACCAGGGGCTGATCAAGCTGCGCGACGGCTTCGACCCCTTCTCCGGCACCGCAGGGCTGGCCGATATCACCGCCAACCCGCGCCAGCTGCAGCTGGTGGAAGCCGCCTCCAACGTCCTGGCCCGCTCGGTGCCCGATCTGGACGCCGCCGCCGTCATCAACACCTTTGCCTACCAGGTGGGCCTGATCGCCACCCGTGACGGCATCGCCGTGGAAAAGCGCGAGCACAACCCCTACGTCAACATCATTGCCGTGCGCAGCAAGGACCAGGACGCTCCCTGGGTCAAGGCCCTGGTGGCGTCCTTCCAGACCGAAGCCATCCGCCGCTTCATCGAAACCAAGTACGAAGGCACGCTGATTCCGGCGTTCTGAGCGACTGCATGACCACCCTCCCTCCTCCGGTGCAACTGGCACCGCACATCGTGTTCGATGGCGTGGGCAAGTCCTACGCCGGCCGCAGCAGCCAGGTCCAGGCGCTGTCGGGCGTGAACTTTGACATCCACCATGGCGAAGTCTTCGGCATCATCGGCCGCAGCGGCGCCGGCAAGTCAACGCTGCTGCGCACCATCAATGCGCTCGAGACCCCGTCCGAAGGCCGGGTGCAGATCCACGGCGTGGACCCGGCGCAGCTGGACGAAAACGCCCTGGTCGCACTGCGCCGGCGCATCGGCATGATCTTCCAGCACTTCAACCTGCTGTCCGCCAAGACCGTGCGCGAAAACGTGGCCCTGCCGCTGCGTGTGGCCGGCGAACGCCCGGCCATCATCAAGGCCCGGGTGGACGAGCTGCTGGCCCTGGTCGGCCTGTCGGACAAGGGCCATGCCTACCCTGCCCAGCTGTCCGGCGGCCAGAAACAGCGCGTCGGCATTGCCCGCGCCCTGGTGCACGGGCCTGAAGTGCTGCTGTGCGACGAAGCCACCAGCGCGCTGGACCCGGAAACCACACAGTCCATCCTGTCCCTGCTGCGCGACATCAACCGCCAGCTGCACCTGACGGTGGTGCTGATCACCCACGACATGGCCGTGATCCGCGCCATCTGCGACCGCGTGCTGGTGCTGGACCAGGGCCAGGTGCAGGAAATCGGCGAGGTCTGGCGCGTCTTCGGTGCGCCGCAGGCCGCCGCCACGCAGGCCTTGCTGCAACCATTGCAGCAAGGCCTGCCGCCCGACATGGCCCGCCAGCTGCTGTCCCAGCCCTCCAGCAGCGCCGACCGCGCCGTGCTCAGCCTGCGCTTTGCCGGCGCCCAGCGCCCCCAGGGCCTGCCGCTGCAGGCCCTGACCGCCCTGGGCAGCCAGGCCACCTTGCTGCACGGCGGTCTGGACCGGCTGCGCGGCCATTCACTGGGTCAGCTGCTGGTGTCTACACCGGCCGCCGATCTGCCTTCCCTCGATGCACTGCGCCACTCCACCGGCGCCGACCACCTGGAGCTGCTGGGCTATGTCCGCGCCGATTGACAAATACCTGCAGGCTTTTGCCGAAACCCTGTTGATGGTGGCCACCTCCTCGGTGATTGCCATTGGCCTGGGGCTGCTGCTGGCCATCGTGCTCACCATCACCGGTCCACGCGGCCTGTACACGCGGCCGCGCTTTTACAAAGGGCTGTCGGTGACGGTGAACATCTTCCGCGCCATCCCCTTCATCATCCTGCTGGTGGCCCTGCTGCCGGTCACCCGCAGCATCGTCGGCACCACGCTGGGCACCTGGGCGGCCGTGGTGCCGCTGTCGGTCAACCTGATCCCCTTCTATGCCCGCATCGCACAGGTCAGCCTGAACGATGTGGACCCGGGCCTGGTGGAAGCCGCACGCGCCATGGGCTGCAAGCGCTGGCACATCGTTCGCCATGTGCTGCTGCCCGAAGCCCTGCCCGGCATCATCGGCGGGATGACGGTGAGCGTGATCGCCATGGTCAACGCCTCGGCCATGGCCGGTGCCGTGGGCGCCGGCGGCCTGGGCGACCTGGCCATCCGCTACGGCTACGAACGCTATGAAACCCGGGTGATGTTCGAAGTCATCGTGATCCTGGTGGCGCTGGTGTCCATCGTGCAGTTCGCCGGCGAAACCCTGTCGCGCAAGGTCAACCACCGGCATTGACACCGGCGCCGCCCAGGCGGCCCGGCGCACTACCGCCAGCGCCCGCGGCCATCTGTGGCCGGGGGCGCTGGCGGCTTTCATAAGGAGCCCGAAGAACGGCCCTGCCCTGCACACGGCGCCAACCCCAGGCGCCACATTAACAATCACCCACGGCAGCGCACCAAGCAGCCAAGCAGGCCTATTCAGCAATCTAAATATCTTTAGGTAATTAAAAAGTAATAAAACATTTATTGTATTTATAAGCGTCTTTTTTTATAGTGAATGCCATACCCACTCTCTTTCTGGGCGAGGCATTGATGAGCGCCACCGACCTACTCCAGCGCACGGTATTTCCCTGTCCCTGACCGGCCCCTTCCCGGGCCGTCAACCCCGGCGGGTTTCTGTCACCTTTTAGGCGCAGAAAACGCTGGCGCCGCTTCTCCATCCCTTTGAATACAAATGGCTTATTGCAAACCCGGCGGATTGCCCGGGCCGCAAGGGCTGCGCACGCACATGATCATTACGTCGATCAACCACATCCATTTTCAGTTTCCGGCCCATTCGAAAGAAGCCATCCGCTTTTTCTATGCCACGGTGCTGGGCGCCCATGAACTGCAGTCCTCCGACAAAAAGCAGCTGCTGCAGTTCGAGATGGGCGATCAGCGCCTGTGCTTCACGCCGGAGGCCGGCGGCACAGGCCGCAAGCCCTCACAGCATGTGGCCTTCAACGTGCAGGGCATTGGCGATCTGAAGCAGCGCCTGCATGCCTTTGACCTGGCCTTCATCGAAAGCCACCCCGACCAGCCGGCGCAGCAGATCTACATCAAGGACCCGGCCGGCAACCAGCTGGAGTTTCTGGAAACCACCCACTGAAAAACCCACTGCACACCGTGGAGCCCTCACCATGAATTTCCAGCAACTGCGCTCCATCCGTGAAGCCGCCCGCAACAACTACAACCTGACGGAAGTGGCGTCCGTGCTGTTCACTTCCCAGCCGGCCATCAGCCGGCAGATCCGCGAACTGGAAGAGGAGCTGGGGGTGGAGATCTTCACCCGCGCCGGCAAGCGGCTGACCGGGCTGACCACCCCGGGCAAGACCCTGCTGCCCATCATCGACCGGCTGCTGCTGGAGGCCGGCAACCTCAAGAACGCGGGCAAGGACTTCAAGGAAAAGGACACCGGCGTTTTCTATGTGGCGGCCACCCACTCCCAGGCCCGCTACGCCCTGCCCGCCGTGGTGCGGGATTTCCGCCAGATCTACCCCGGCGTCACCCTGCATCTGCGCCAGGGCTCGCCCCAGCAGATTGCCGACATGCTGCTGACCGGGGAAGCCGACATCGGCGTGGCCACCGAAGCCCTGGCCGATTACGACCAGCTCGTCACCCTGCCCGGCTACCGCTGGTCCCACAGCGTGATCGTGCCGCCCGAACACCCTTTGCTGCAGCAGACCACCCCCATCTCGCTGGAGGACCTGGCCCAGTACCCCATCATCACCTACGAGCATGGTTTCACCGGGCGCGCCCACATTGACGAGGCCTTTGCACGCGAAGGCCTGGCACCGAAGGTGGTGCTGACCGCCATGGATGCCGACGTGATCAAGACCTATGTGGAGCTGGGCATGGGCATCGGCATCGTGGCCTCCATCGCCTTCGACCCCGAACGGGACCGCCTGCTGCGCGCCATCGATGCCCGCCATCTGTTCGAGATCAACCTCACCCGCATTGCCGTGCGCCGGGGCATCTGGCTGCGCGACTATGCCTACCACTTCATCGAAAGCTTTGTGCCCACCCTGACACCGGACGTGGTGCGCCAGAAGCTGAACGAAGACAGCGACGGCTGAAGACAAAGCCCCTGCGCACTCCCTCGCCCTCAAAAAAAGCAGTCCTGCGGCCATGCAGGACTGCTTTTTCATCTGAAGGCAATGCGTCCGTGGCCTGCGGAGCGTGGGCCGCGTTCAGCGCCCGCCGTGCACCTGCCCGCCTTGGACATAGCCCAGCGGCTCGGCATCCATACGCCGCAGAATGCGGGTCAGCCCGTCTTCCTCCGACAGTGCCCCAGCGGTGGCCGGCGCATCGGTGGTGCGGCACAGTAGGTCGTCGTCGCTCCAGCTTTCCATGCCGCGTCCGTTGCGCGCACGCAGCCAGCCGGCCTTGTCCGCCAGCAACTGCACCTCGCGCACGGATTCGCCCGCATTGATCCAGCCCAGCGCCTGCAGCGCGGTCGCGCCGGAAGTGACGACGCAATCCACCTGCTCGGGCAGCTGCGCAGCGTCCTGCCCGGGCTGGGGCAGCCACAGCGTCACCATGCGCGGGTCTGGCGCCACCTCCTGCACACGCGCGCTGCTGACCACCCGCAGGCGCTGGCCCTGCCAGTCGCGCACCTGCAGCTTGTCCGGACGGTGGCAGCGCAGCGGCATATCGGGCAAGGCTATGGGCTGGGCCCAGTTGCCCGTGGCGCGCAGCAACTGCCCCGCCGCCTGGGCACGCAGAAAATGCAGCAGCGCCCAGCTCTCCGGGACCGACAGCTGCGCAGCAAAGCCGGGCATGGTCGTGCGCCCCTGCGCGTCGTGCAAGCCATGGCGCACCGCCTGCAGCAGATCCCCTTCGGCACGGCGCCACAGCAGCGGGCCGGCAAAACTGGGCGGCCAGACCGGCTGCTCCGCCGCATCCGGCCCCTGCCCATTGCCTGCGGCGCCATGGCAGTGCACGCACATGCGCTGGTAGAGCGCCGCGCCCTGCACAATCGCCGCATCGGAAAACGGCAAAGGGTTGCGGTGAAAGCTGGCAGGTGCCGCCGAGGCCAGCACCACCTGGCGCTGCGGCCAGGGCGCCAGCACCAGGGCCAGCAAGGCCCCGGCCAGCAGCCAGGGCCGGCCGCGCCGCCACAGCACTGCGGTGCCCACCAGCAGCAGCACGGCGGCCACGGCCGCCAGGCTCCAGACCAGCTGGCGTGCCTGGCCCAGGTCCTGCAGCAGGCGCTCGCCTGCCAGGCGCTGTGCCCAGGGCCAGGCAGGCTGCCCGTCCACCTCGCCACTCAGACCCAGCGCATGCCACAGCCGCAGCAGGCCCAGCTGGCACCGGTGCACCGCCTCCAGCAGCCAGAACAGCCAGGGCGCATCCGCAATCCGCTCAGGCATCAGGTCGCATCACCCAGTCCCAGATGGCGCAGCGCCTGCTGGCGTAACTCCACAAAGCGTGCCTGCGTGCGGTGGCGCGGATAGGGCAGATCCACGGCCAGCTCCGCCACGGTGCGTGCCGGACGGTCGGAGAAGACCACCACCCGGTTGGCCAGGAACAAGGCCTCTTCCACATCGTGTGTCACCAGCAGCACCGAAAAGCCTGCGCGCTGCCACAGCTTCAGCAGCTCGGCCTGCATGGTCAGCCGGGTCAGCGAATCCAGCTTGCCCAGCGGCTCATCCAGCACCAGCAGTTGCGGCTCGTTGACCAGGGCGCGCGCCAGCGCCGCACGCTGGGCCATGCCGCCCGAGAGCTGGTGCGGGTAGCTGTCCGCAAACTCGGACAATCCCACCAGCGCCAGCGCCTCGTCCACCCGCGCATGCTGTGCCTTGGGGACTTTGCGCGCCTGCAGCCCCAGGGCCACGTTGTCGCGCACCGTACGCCAGGGAAACAGCGTCGGGTCCTGGAAGACGACGATGCGCGAAGGATCGGGCCGCGTGATGGGCTGACCATCCTGCGTGATGTGACCGCTGCGCGGCGGCTCCAGCCCGGCCACCAGGCGCAGCAGCGTGGACTTGCCACAGCCGCTGGGCCCCAGCAGGGCCACAAACTCGCCCGGCTGCACCTGCAGGCTGACATCGTCCAGCACCGGCAGCTGGGCACCTCCGGGCTGGGGGAAATGGTGCGACACCTGGCTGATATCGATCTGTGCACCCGCCGATGCAGCCGCCTCCTCCAGCGCCTGCGCGCTGCTTGCATGGGCCACATTCACCATTTCACAGTTCCTTTCTGCCAGCCCAGCAGCCGGTCACGCACGGTGAACAGCAGCGTGATCAAGCCCGAGCACAGCACCGCCATCACCAGCAGCGCGCCGTACATGTTCGAGTATGCGGCCCACCCCTGGGCCCACTGCAGATACCAGCCCAGGCCCGCCTTCACGCCCATCATTTCGGCCGTGATCAGCACCGAGAACGAAGCACCCAGTCCCATGAACAGGCCGACAAAGACCTGGGGCAACGCGGCCGGAATCGCCACCCGCAGCACCAGAAACCACTCCGAAGCGCCCAGGGTGCGGGCCACGTCGTAATAGCTCTTGCTGACATTGGCCACCCCCGACCAGGTCAGCACCGCCACCGGAAAGAAGGTGGCCAGAGCCACCAGGAACACCGCAGCGCTGTAGCTGCTGGGGGCAAAGAAGAACGCCAGCGGCAGCAGGGCCGATGCCGGCACCGGCCCCAGAAAGCGCAGCAGGGGATGCACCCAGTAGCCCGCCACCCGCGACCAGCCCACCCACACGCCGGTGATAAAGCCCACCACGCTGCCGATCACGATGCCGTGCACCAGCAGCCGCAGCGAATGCGCCACCGACAGCCCCAGCCGCGCGGAATCGTCCAGGTAGACTTCCAGCAGACTTTGCGGCGGCGCAAAGAAAGGCGGCGGCAGCACGCCCAGCTTCGCGGTCAGCACCTCCCACACCGCCAGCAGCGCGGGCGCGGCGATCAGCCAGGCTCCAGCCGGCCGCAGCCAGCGCAGCACCCGACCGGCGCGCTCCCCCGCCAGGGCCAGCGCGGCCAGCAGCACGGCCACTGCAGCGGTGAGCACGGAAAACTCCGTGGTGTACGCCCAGTCGCTGAAGCCGATTTCCTTGTTGGGCCACCACCAGGTCAGTGCGCCCAGCAGCAACCAGGCCAGGGCCGCCACCAGACCCTGCCGCCAGACGCCCTGGGCGACCGGAGCCGCAGCCACGGCGGTAGCCGTGGCCGTGGCCGAAGGTGCGGCCGTGGGCGTGGCGGGCTGCAGGATCGGTGCGCCGGCCTGCGGCGCCAGTTCCAGAAGCACGGTGGTGCCACTCATGACAGCACATCCTGCGTGATGTGGCGCGCAAAGCGTGCCGGATCGGTGCTTTTCTTCAGAATGCCGGCGGAACGGAAATCGGCCGCGAATTCACGCACCTCGTCCTGCAGGCGGCTGTTGTGCGGGTGGTGCTTGTATGTCAGCTCTGCAATCAGGCGCTGCAGATCGGCCACCTCGAACTTGGGCGTGTACTTGGCAAAGATCTTGGCGGACTCGTTGGGGTTCTCGGCCACATAGTCCGACGCCTGGGCCAGCGCACGCACCACGGCGGCGGCGCTCTTGCGGTCGTCGCGCACGAACTTGGCGCCAGCGCCCAGCACGCAGCAGATCTTCTCGGCATATTCCCCGGTCGCACTGTTGCCCAGTTCCGTGAACACGCCGGGGTTGCGCTTTTCGATCAGGTAGAGATTGGGGTCGCCATCGGCAATGGCGTGGACCTCGCCCTTCTTCACCGCCACGTCCAGCAGGTCCGCGGGGTAGACGCGCCATTCCACATCCTTGTCGATGTCCAGCCCCAGCTTGGCCAGGTGGATGCCGTAGAACTGCTTGGCCGGGCTGTTCAGGTCGGACACGCCGATCACCTTGCCCTTGAGCGTCTTCACATCCCGGGTCACCCCCGCCGCGTTGACCCCCACCAGACGCAGGCAGCCGCCGTGCACGCTGCCCACGATCTTCACATCCAGCCCGGCTTCCAGCGGCTTGACCCAGCGGTGGATCAGCCCCACCCCCACTTCAGCCTTGCCGGTGGCCAGCGCTTCCAGCAACTGGTCGGCGGAGCCGCCCCAGTTCAGCACCTCCACCTGCAGGCCGTTCTTCTCGAACAGGCCGCGCTCCAGCGCAATCGGTACCGGCACCTGGCAGAAGCTGGCCTGGCTCCAGGCCAGGGTGATCTTGCGCGGCTGCGAATGCACCGCCAGCGGCAGCAGGGCTGCGGCTCCGGCTGCACCTGCGGCAGCGGCCGCACCCAGGAAATGGCGGCGGTTCCAGGGCGTGCTGTGCGCCGTGGGCAGATATTCATCCATGTGCTCCCTCCAGGAAACTGTGAAAAGTGCCAGCACGATAGGACGGCAGACCGCAGCGCAGCAACGAACGAAACCGTGTATCCATATGCGCAAAACACCGCCGCCGCCAGGCGGTGGCCGCACAGCAAAAAGCGCATATGCAAACACAAAAAGCTTCGTAGTCCGCCGTGCTGGCTTGGCCGACCATGGCGGCATTCCAACGGAGCACACCATGAGCCTGAACGACTATCTGTCCCACAAACGCCGCGCCGTGCTGGCACGCCTGCAACGCATTGCCGACGGCAGTGCCCAGGCCACGGCCCTGCACGCCCATGTCACGGCCGAAGGCCGCAGCGGCATCCGCCGCCTGCGCATCCGCGAGCACCAGGTCATCAGCGACAGCCCTTCCGACTTTGCCGGCTTCAACCTGGGCCCCTCCTCCCCCGAGCTGCAACTGGGCGTGCTGGGCACCTGCGTGACCCACATCTTCGAAATCCAGGCCGCGCTGCTGCAGGTGCCGCTGGACAGCATCGAAGTGGATGTGCGCGGCACCCTCGACCCGCGCGGCGGCCACCCCGGTCACGAATCCACCCCCATCTGGCCGCACAACATCCAGTACGAAGTCCAGGTCGCCTCCAGCGCCTCGGACGCACAGCTGAACGAGCTGTTCGCGGCGGTCGAGAAGAACTGCCCCATCCTGAACCTGCTGCGCAACCCGCAACAGGTGGTGGGCACGCTGGTGCGCGCCACGCCGGCTCCCCAGGCCACCGCGGCGGCCGCGGCGCCCGCCCAGGAAGCACAGACCGCATGAGCGCCACACCTGCCCAGGGCCGGCAGCCGCCCGTGCCTGCGCCCGCATGGCAGCCCGACACCGTCGTGCTCCACGCCGGCTACGACGGGCTGCAGCACCAGCGCAGCGCAGCGGTGCCCATCTACCAGACCACGTCCTTTCTGTTTGAAGATGCACAACAGGGTGCCGAGCTGTTCGACCTGGTGCAGGAAGGCCATATCTACGCCCGGACCGGCAACCCCACGCAGACGGTGCTGGAGCAGCGCATCACCCAGCTCGAAGGCGGCACGGCCGCGTTGGCCGTGGCCTCCGGCATGGCGGCCATCGACATCACCCTGGCCACGCTGGCCCGCGCCGGCGACCATGTGATCCTGGCCTCTGCCCTGTATGGCGGCTCCCACAACCTGGTGGTTCATGTGCTGCAGGGCCGCGGCATCACCAGCACCGTGGTGGCACGGGGCGACCACGACGCCCTGCGCGCGGCCTTCACCCCGCAGACCAAGGCGGTGTTTCTGGAATCCGTCGGCAACCCCTCTGGCGATGTCGCCGACATCGCTGCCATTGCCGCACTGGCCCACGCGCAGGGCGTGGCCGTGGTGGTGGACAACACCAGCGCCACGCCCCTGCTGATCCGTCCGCTGGAGCATGGCGCCGACGTGGTGGTGCACTCGGCCACCAAATACATCGGAGGCCACGGTACCGCCATCGGCGGGCTGATTGTGGATGGCGGCCGTTTCGACTGGCAGGCCCATTCCGCCCGCTACCCCCAGCTGACCCGCCCCGACCCGGCCTTTCACCAGGTGGTATTCACCGAACGCTATCCCGATGCCCCTCTGGTCGCCCGTGCGCGCACCGTCATGCTGCGCAATGCCGGTGCCACGCTGGCGGCACATTCGGCCTTTTTGCTGCTGCAGGGGCTGGAAACGCTGGCCCTGCGCATGGAGCGCATCAGCAGCAACACCCGGGCCGTGCTGGAATTTCTGCAGGCCCAGCCCCAGGTGGCGCGCATCCACCATGTGGCCCACCCCGGCCACCCCGACCATGGGCATGCCAGCCATTACCTGCGCGGCGGCCTCATTCCCGGGCTGCTGTCGCTGGAGCTGCACGGCGGCCGGCCCGCCGCCCAGCGCTTCTATGACGCGCTGCAGCTGTTTCTGCGCCTGGTCAACATCGGCGACAGCAAATCCCTGGCGGCGATCCCGGCGGAAACCACCCACCACCTGCTGACCGATGCCGAGCTGGCCCGGGTGGGCATTGCCCCGGGGCTGGTGCGCCTGTCCATCGGCATCGAACACCCGCACGACCTGCTGGCCGACCTGGGGCAGGCCTTGCGCCAGGCGCAGGCCGCCACGCCCCAGCCTGCCTCCACACCCCACCTTGACCTTCTCCAGGAGCCTTCATGAGCACCGTCGCACAAGCCCTCCGCACCGCCGCCGCGTCCCCGAATGCCGCCCAGGTGCTGTCCTCACAGGACACCCCGCTGGACTCCCTGCCCGTCATCAACCTGGCGGAGCTGGGCGATTCCGCCCGGCACACCCCCGCCCATGCCCGGCTGGCACGCATTGCACGCGACATCGGCTTCTTCTATCTGGAAGGGCATGGCATCGCACCCGAACAGATCGAGCGGCTGGAAGCCGTGGCCCGCCAGTTCTTCGCGCTGCCCCCCGAGGTGAAGCAGCGCATCGCCATCCACCATTCCCGCCATTTCCGGGGCTATACCGGTGTGGGCGGTGAAATCACCCGTCTGCAACCCGATCTGCGCGAGCAGATCGACTTCGGCGAAGAGCTGCAGCCCGTGGCGCAAACCGCCGACACGCCCGCCTGGTGGGGCCTGCAAGGCCCCAACCAGTGGCCTGCCGAGCTGCCGCAGCTGCAAAGCGACATCCTGGCCTGGCTGGACACCACGCGCGATGTGGCCAAACGCCTGCTGCAGGCTTTTCTGGTGGCACTGGAGCAGCCCGCCACGGCCCTGAACGCGCTGGTGGCACCGCCACACAACAACCGCCTGAAGATCATCCACTACCCCGGCCAGGCCCAAGGCCAGTCCGACCAGGGCGTGGGCGCCCACAAGGACGGCGGCCTGCTCACCCTGCTGCTGCAGGACCAGGTGGGCGGGCTGCAGGTGCAGACCCCGCAAGGCTGGCTGGATGTGCCCCCGCGCAAAAACGCCTTTGTGGTGAACATCGGCGAAATGCTGGAGCTGGCCACCAACGGCTATCTGCGCGCCAATGTGCACCGCGTGCAATCCCCCCGTTCGGGCGTCAGCCGTTACTCGATCGCGTATTTTTTCTCGCCCAGCCTGCATGCCCAGGAAGTGCCGCTGCTGGACCTGCCGTCCCATCTGGCGCAGCAGGCCCGCGGCCCCGAGAGCGACCCGCTGAACCCCCTGTTCAGCCACATTGGCACCAATGCGCTCAAGGGCCGGGTGCGCTCCCACCTGGATGTGGCAGAAAGGTTTTACCCGGCGCAATTCGCCCTGCTGGACAAGACCGCCAAGCCCAGCGCCTACTGATCCTGGCACTGGGGTGGCGCAGCGTGACCGGCCGCTGCGCAGCGCGCTGCACACCATCCCCGGCGCGTTGCAGCCCCGTGCCGAAGACCGCGGACACCGTACAAAGGCCCTGGATGCATCTTGCATCCAGGGCCTTTTCAAGTGCTGCAGCCTGCAGGGTGGACGGTGCCGCCACCGCAGCGGTCAGCGGTGCGCCGCCAGTACGTGTCAACGGCCGGGGCCGGCCTGCAAGGCCTCCAGCTTCAGCAGATCGTCCTGCACCCGCATCGCCATGTCCGATCCAGGCTCCATCTGCGCCAGCAAGGCCTGCCAATGCTGGCGGGCCAGGGCGATATCGCCGCGCCGCACTGCGGCACTGCCGGCCAAGGCCAGGGCCTTGGGCTGGCTGGGCTGCAGCCGCAGGGCCTGGGCAATGGCCGCGCCGGCCGCGCCTTCCAGGCTGCCGCCGGCGGCCGATGCCAGGGCATCGGCTTGTTCCGCCAGCAGCCGCGCCTGGATGTCGGCATCCTGGCCGCTGCGGCGCGCTTCCTCCAGCGCCTGCTGGTACGCCTGCGCGGCGTCGCCGTAGCGCTCCAGGGTTTCATAGGAACGCGCCAGCATCAGCCAGCCGGGCAGATTCTGTGGCTGCTCCTGCAGCTTGTGAGCCAGGCTGGCCACCATGGCCTGCACCTGCCCCTCCTGGGCCATGTGGTCGCTTTCCTGCACCTGGCCCAGGCGCACCACGGCCTGCGGATCGCCCACCTGGGTATAGAGCAGCATCGCCCCCACGGGCACCAGCACCGCCAGCAGCAGGCCGCTGCCGCGCTGCAGCCACACGCTGTGCCGGCGCAAGGCCTTTGGGGTGCGCCGCTCCAGCTCGGCCAGCAGGCGCGCCTGCAGCTCGTCCACCGCCTGGGCATGGTCGGCCGCACTCAGGCGCTCCCCCGCCCGTTCGCGCTCCAGCTCGGCCAGCTGCGTCTGGTACAGGCGCCGCAGCGCATCGTCGCTGCGCGGCAGCGATTCCGGCGCCACCTCCACCAGCAGCGCTGGCAGCAACACCGCCAGGCTCAGCAGAATCAGGGCGATCACCCCCACCCACAGCAGTTGCACATCGTTCATGGCTGTTCCTTCCCGTCGGACTGGTGCAGCCACGCCTGCACCTGCTGGCGCTGTGCATCCGACAGCGCAGGCGGTGGCGCCTGGCGCCGCCGCAAGGTGCGGCGCAGCAGCAGCAAGCCCGCAATGACCACCACGAAAGGCCCGCCCCACAGCAGCCAGGTGGACGGTTTCCAGGGTGGGTTGTAGCGCACGAACGCGCCGTAGCGCCGCTCGAAGAAGGCCACCACCTCGGCATCGCTGCGGCCCTGCTCCATCTGCACACGGATTTCACGCCGCATGTCGGCAGCCATGGGGGCATGCGACTCGGCCACGGTCTGGTTCTGGCAGACCACGCAGCGCAGCTGCGCTGCCAGCGCCATTTCCCGGGTCTGCAGCGCCTCGTCCGGGTTGGCATGCACCGCCAGGGCCACCAGCAGCAGGCCCGCCCCCAGCACGGCTCGGATCTTCATCGCACAGCCTCCAGTACCGGGCGGATGCGCTCGCGCCAGACCTCGGCCGTCACCGGCCCCGCATGGCGATAGCGCACCCGCCCCTGTCCATCGATCACAAACGTCTCGGGCACACCCTGTATGCCCCAGTCCATGCCCACACGCCCGTCCGCATCCACGGCCGAAGCGAGGTAGGGATTGCCCGCCACGCGGAGCAACGCCAGGGCCTTGGCTGGTTGGTCTTTGTAGTTCAGGCCATACACCGGCACCTGGTCGGCACGCGACATGTCCTGCAGCACCGGCAGCTCCTGCCGGCACGGCGCACACCACGAGGCCCACACGTTCAGCACCCATGGCTGTCCGTGCAGCGCCTGCACGCTCAGCAGTTGCTCCGGCTTTTCCAGCAGAGGCCGCTCGATGGCCGGCGCCTCCTGCTCCACCAGCGCAGATGGCACGTCCCGTGGATTGCGCTGCAGGCCCAGGCCCAGCATCACCGCCAGGGCCAGAAAGGCCGCCAAAGGCAAGATGAACCGCATCAGGCGCTCCTCTCCTGCAAGGGCTGCACAGCAGGCCGTGGCTGGCTGCGCTGTGCCATGCGAAAGCGCCGGTCCAGCAGGCTCAGGCCGGCGCCCAGCGCCATCAGCAGGGTGCCCACCCAGATCCAGTCCATGAACGGCTTGATCTGCAGACGCACCGTCCAGGCACGGCCTTCGGGATCCAGCGGTTCCCCCAGGGCCAGGAACACATCCCGCGTCCAGCTGCTGTCGATGGCCGCCTGGCTCAGCGGCATGCTCTGTGCGCGGAACACCCGCTTTTCGGGGAACATCAGCCACGCTGTCGCCTGCCCTTCGGTGCGCACGCTGAACTGCGCGCGCTGGGCGTCGTAGTTCGGCCCCTCGACGGGCGCCAGGCTGTCAAAGCGGAAGTGGTAGCCCGCCAGCTCCACCGACTCGCCCTGGGCGAGCGCGGTTTCCAGCTTGCGTTCCATGCCATTGGCCAGGCTCACCGCCAGAATGAAAATGCCCACCCCGGTGTGTGCCGCCAGCATGCCCCACCAGCCCCAGGGCTGGCGCGCCACACGCTGCCAGCTCTGGCCACTGCCCGCCCCCTGGCGCAGACGCTGCACGGCGTGGCCCGCGGTGCCCAGAATGCACCACAGCCCCAGCGCCATGCCCAGCAGCGTGGCGGCGGAGACCTGCGCTCCCAGCCAGCCTTCGGCCAGCACCAGCACCGCGGTGCAGACGCCGGTCCACAGCAGGGGCAGGCGCAGGCGGTCCCACAGTTCCCGCGCAGTGCTGTGCTTCCAGCGTGCCACCGTGCCCACGGCCATCAACAGCAGGGCCGGCAGCACCAGGGGCACGAACACGGCTTCAAAGTACGGCGGCCCCACCGAAATTTTCTCACCGCTGAGCACATCCAAGGCCAGCGGGTACAGCGTGCCGATCAACACCGCCAGCGCGGCCGCGCTGAACAGCACGTTGTTCACCAGCAGCAGCGACTCGCGCGACAGCATGGCGAACCGGCCCTCCCCCTGCCCCAGCGCCTGGGCCCTCCAGGCGAACAGCCACAACGAGCTGCCCACCACGGCCACGATGAAGCACAGGATGTACAGCCCGCGCCCGGGATCGACGGCAAAGGCGTGCACCGACGTCAACACCCCCGAACGCACCAGGAAAGTGCCCAGCAGGCTCAGCGAGAACGCCGAAATCGCCAGCAAGGCTGACCAGCTGCGGAATGCGCCGCGCTGGTCCGTCACTATCAGCGAATGCAGCAGCGCGGTGCCCACCAGCCAGGGCATGAAGGACGCGTTTTCCACCGGGTCCCAGAACCACCAACCGCCCCAGCCCAGCACGTAGTACGCCCAGGCACTGCCCAGCAGAATGCCCACGGTGAGAAAGCCCCAGGCGGCCAGCGTCCACGACCGGGACCAGCGCGCCCAGGCGGCCCCCAGCTCCCCCGAAATCAGCGCCGCCAGCGCAAAGGCGAACGGCACGGCAAACCCCACATAGCCCATGTACAGCAGCGGCGGATGCAGCACCATGCCGGGGTCCTGCAGCAGGGGATTCAGGTCCTTGCCTTCCGGCGCACCGGGCACCAGGCGGGTAAAGGGGTTGGAGAGAAACAGCAGAAACAGCAGCAGGCCCACGCTGATCCAGGCCAACACCGCCAGTACCCGGGCCACGAACGCCGGGGGCAGATGGCGGCTGCGCCATGCCACCACCCAGGTCCAGCAGGCCAGCAGCACCTGCCACAGCAGCATGGAGCCCTCGTGCCCGCCCCACATGGCGGTGAGCTTGTAGATGACCGGCAGCGCGCTGTGCGAATTGCCCGCCACATAGAGCACGGAAAAATCATCCCGCCAGAAAGACCAGACCAGGCAGCCGGCCGACAACAGGCTCAACACCGCCAGCAGCAAGGCCGCAGGCCGCGCCAGACGCACCCAGCCCACCACGCCCCAGTGCGCGCCGGCCAGTGGCACCACGGCCTGGACCACCGCCACAATCAGCGCCAGCACCAGCGCAAACAGTCCCAGCTCCGGAATCATGGCTGCTCCTTGGCCGGAGCGGCCTGCTTCAATGCGTGCGCGGCTTCGGGCGGCATGTAGTTTTCATCGTGCTTGGCCAGCACCTCGCGGGCCTGGAAGCCGCCGCCCGCCTGCAGCTTGCCGGACACCACAACCCCCTTGCCCTCGCGGAACAGGTCCGGCAGCAGGCCCCGGTACTGCACCGGCACGCGCTGCGCGCCATCGGTCACCATGAACCGCACCTGCAGGCCATCCTGGCTGCGCTGCAGGGAGCCGGACTCCACCAGCCCGCCCAGGCGGAACGCGGCAGACGGCGGTGCCTCCCCGGCCAGCACCTGTGTGGGACTGTAGAAAAACATCACATTGGCATTCAATGCGCGCAGCACCAAGGTCACCGCCGTGGCCACCAGCAACAGGCCCGCCAGCACCCACAGCAACCGCCGTTGACGTGGCTTCATTCCGACAACTCCCCATCCGTATGCAGCGCCTGCCTGCGGCAGCGCCGCCACAGCGACCAGACTTCGGCGGCCAGCAGCACGGCGCTCACGCCGTAGGCGATGGCAATGAAAAAAACATGGTTCTGCATCACAGCTGCTCCTCGCCTGCGCGTTCGACAATCAGGCAACGGGTGCGCACCAGAGCCATGGCCAGCGTATAGGCCCAGCAGGCCAGTGCCACCAGCAGCATGCCGGCCAGCATGGTGTGCGTCATGCTGGGCGCGGCATCCATGCGGATGGTGGCGCCCTGGTGCAGGGTGCTCCACCACTGCACCGAAAAATAGATGATGGGCACGTTGACCACCCCTGCCAGCAGCACGATGGCGCCGGCGCTGTCCGCACGGCGCGGGTCTTCGATGGCGGAGACCACCCCCAGATAGCCCAGGTACAGGAACAGCAGGATCAGCTCCGACGTGAGGCGTGCATCCCACACCCACCAGGCGCCCCAGGTGGGCTTGCCCCAGGCGGCACCGGTCCACAGGGCGATGACGGTGAACACCGCACCCGTCGGCGCCAGGGCCCGCGCCAGCAGCGGCGACAGGCGGGTGCCATAGACCAGGCCCAGGGCCGCATGCAAGGCGGCCACCAGGTAGATGAACATCGACATCCAGGCCGCGGGCACATGCAAAAAGATGATGCGGTAGACCTCGCCCTGCTGGTGGTCGGTGGGGGCCACCACAAAGCCCAGCCACAGACCGGCCAGCGCCAGCACGACGGCCAGCACCGCCATCCAGGGCCAGACACGGCCCGCCCAGTGGTAGAAGACCGGCGGCGATGCCAGCTGCCGCCAGCGCCGGGGCGCCGTACGGGCCGGATGAGACACCGTCTGGGAGGAAACGGGGTGCAAGGTTTTCATGTCACTCCAACGCAAGGCGCAATGCCGCGCCAATGGCCCAGGGCCCTGCCAGCAAGGCCAGGCACAGAAAGGCGCCCAGCAGGTTCAGCGCAGGCGCTGCACTCAGCCCCTGCTGGGCCTGGGCCACCGCATGGCTGCCAAAAATCAGGATGGGAATGGACAGCGGCAGCACCACCAGCACCAGCAGCAGCTGCCCCCGCAGGCCCAGGGTCAGCGCGGCCCCAAGGGCCGCCAGCAGATACAGGCTGGGCGTGCCCAGCGCCAGCGACACCAGCAGCACGCCGATCACGGTGCTGTCCAGCCCGTACTGCCATCCCAGCAGTGGTGCCACCAGCAGCAAAGGCGCCGTACCCAGCAACCAGTGTGCTGCCACCTTGGCCACCACCAGCAAGGGCAGCGGCTGGGGCACCAGCAGCCACTGTTCCAGCGAGCCGTCGGCCCAGTCGCCTTCAAACAGACGGTGCTGCCCCAGCAGCACGGCCAGCAAGGCGGCCACCCACATCACGCCAGGTGCGATCTGCTGCAGCAAATTGGCGTCCGGCCCCAGCGCCAGGGGAAACAGACTGCCCACCAGCACGAAGAACAGCAGCCCGCCCAGGGCATCCGCCGGGCGCCGGGCGGCCAGGCGCAATTCGCGCCAGAAAACGGCCGCTAGCATGATGCGGCCTCCCGCACCGGGCGAGAAGGGCTGCGCTCTGCCACCGCCGACAATGAAAGGGTCTGCGTGCGCTGTGGCGCAAGCGCCAGTCCCCGGTGGCTCACCACCACGGCCAGCCCGCCGGACTCCAGATGCTGCTCCAGCATCTGTACCAGAAGCTGGCAGCCTTCGGCGTCCAGCGAGTTGTCCGGCTCGTCCAGCAGCCACAGCGGCCGCTGGCTGAGCCGCACCCGCGCCAAAGCCAGCCTGCGCCGCTGTCCCTGGGACAAGCGGCCCAGCGGGCGCGATGCCACGCCTTGCAGCGCCAGCCGCTGCAGCACCTGCTGCACCTGGCCTGCATCCCAGGGCGCGCCCGCCAGGGTCAGCGCAAAGCGCAGGTTCTCCAGCCCGGTCAAGGTGTCGCTCATGCCGCCGTGGTGGCCCAGATAGGCCAGGCTTTGTGCATACGCCGCGTCCGTGGACTTCAGCGTCTGCCCGCACCACTGCAGCTGCCCGGCACGCCAGGGCAGCAATCCCGCCAGACTGCGCAGCAGGCTGCTCTTGCCCGCGCCGTTGGCGCCGTTCACCACCAGTGCCTGCCCGCGCCCCAGGTCAAAGCCCAGGTCACGGAACAGCACCTTGCCGCCGCGCAGACATCCCAGACCCGATACCGACAGAGATACCGAACGATCCGGTGCAGCGGCATATTCCACTGCCATGCCCGCTACTTCGCTTGCGCCACCGGGGTGGCGGCCATCGGAACCACCTGGCCCGGGGTGTCGTTGCCAGGACCCTGCCCTGGCGGAATGTGCGGCAGCTTATGGGCAATGCCCTTGTGGCAGTCGATACAGGTCTTCTCCTTGTTCGCCAGATAGGTGGAGTGCATGTTCTGCGCACGCAGGCTCTGGCGGGTGAAGTCCATGGAGTCGTAGTTGTGGCAGTTGCGGCACTCCAGCGAATCATTGGCCTTCAGGCGCGCCCATTCATGCTGTGCCAGCTCCAGGCGTTTTTCCTGGAACTTTTCCGGCGTGGCAATGGTGCCGAAGATCTTGCCCCACACCTCCTTGGAGGCCTGCATCTTGCGGGCCATCTTGTCGGTCCAGTCATGCGGCACATGGCAGTTGGAGCACACGGCCCGCACACCGGAGCGGTTGGTGTAGTGGATGGTGCTCTTCAGCTCGGCATACACGTTGTCGCGCATTTCATGGCAGCTGGTACAGAATTTCTCGGTATTGGTGAACTCCATGGCGGTATTGAAGGCACCCCAGAACAGGATGCCGCCGATAAAGCCCCCGATGGTCAGAAACCCCAGGCTGAAGTGCACGCTGGGGCGGCGGATGACCGCCCAGTAGCGCTTGAGAAGTGTCAACATGATGGTTCTCTTGTGCTGCACAAGGCAGCGTCAGTTTTTCTTGGTGGCCTGTGCGCCCGACTGTGACCGCATGGACTTCAGGATCAGGGCATCCACATCCATGAAGGTGTTGTTCACCAGCGGACGGACCGCATCCTGGCTCACATGGCACTGCATGCAGAAGTAGCGGCGCGTGGACACCTGGCCGAGCATGTGGCCGTCACGGTCCATGTAGTGCGTCACTGACACCGGCACCGCCTGCGAAACCTCCGCCTTGGTGCGTGAGTGGCAATCCATGCACTTGTTGAAGTTCTTGTCCACCTGGTAGCCGTCCACCCGGTGCGGAATGGTGGGTGGCTGCCAGGTGTAATTGCGTGTGCGGCGCACATCGTCATTGATGGCATTGCCCAGCACCGGAGGCTTGGTGGTCTCCATGATGGGCGTGGGGCCGCGCGCAGCGTCGGTGAAGTTGCGCGCCACAGGCTGTGCCAGGGCAGAGCCCATGCACAGCATCAGAAAAAGAGTACGAATGAAGTTCATGATCCACACTCCTGCCATCAAACCTTGGTGATCTTGACGGCGCATTTTTTGAAGTCCGTCTGCAGCGAGATCGGGTCCGTGGCATCCAGCGTCACCTTGTTGATCAGCTGGCTGGCGTCAAACCAGGGCACATAGACCAGGCCACGCGGCGGCTTGTTGCGGCCCCGGGTCTCCACCCGCGAGCGCATGGCACCACGGCGCGATGCAATCTCCACCTCGCTGCCCCGGCGCAGACCCAGTGCTTTCGCATCCTCGGGGTGCATGTAGCACAGGGCATTGGGCACAGCACGGTGCAGCTCGGGCACGCGGCGGGTCATCGACCCCGAATGCCAGTGCTCCAGCACGCGGCCGGTCGACAGCCAGAACGGGAACTCCTTGTCCGGCGACTCGGCAGCGGGCTCGTACGGCAGGGCAAAGATATTGGCCTTGTTGTCCACGTTGCCGTAGAACTGGTAACCGGTGCCTGCCTTCACATACGGGTCGGAGCCTTCGCGGTAGCGCCAGCGGGTTTCCTTGCCATCCACCACCGGCCAGCGCAGGCCGCGCACCTTGTGGTACTCGTCGAAGGGCGCCAGATCATGGCCATGCCCACGGCCAAAGGCCGCGTACTCTTCGAACAAACCTTTTTGCACATAGAAGCCGAAGTGGGTGGACTCTTCGTTGTCGTAGGCCTTGTCCATGTCCGTGACCGGGAACTTGTCCACCTGGCCATTGCGGAACAGCACCTCGTACATGGTCTTGCCGCGGTAGGCCGGCTTCTTGGCCAGCAGCTCCTCGGGCCAGACTTCCTCGATCTTGAAGCGCTTGGAGAACTCCATCAGCTGCCACAGATCCGAGTGGGCTTCTCCCGGCGCCTTCACCAGCTGGTGCCAGAAGTGGGTGCGGCGCTCGGCGTTGCCGTAGGCACCCTCTTTTTCCACCCACATGGCGGTGGGCAGAATCAGGTCGGCGGCCACGGCTGTCACCGTGGGGTAGGCATCCGAGACCACGATGAAGTTCTCGGGGTTGCGGTAGCCGGGGTAGCCTTCCTGGGCCAGGTTGGCACCGGCCTGGATGTTGTTGTTCACCATCACCCAGTAGGCGTTGAGCTTGCCATCCTTGAGCATGCGGTTCTGCAGCACGGCGTGGTAGCCGGGCTTGCCGGGGATGGTGCCTTCCGGCAGCTTCCACATCGCCTCGGCCATGGCGCGGTGCTTGGGATTGGTCACCACCATGTCAGCCGGCAGGCGGTGCGAGAAGGTGCCCACTTCCCGGGCAGTGCCGCAGGCCGAAGGCTGGCCCGTCAGCGAGAACGGGCTGTTGCCGGGCGTGGCGATCTTGCCGGTCAGCAGGTGGATGTTGTAGACCATGTTGTTCGCCCAGACACCGCGGGTGTGCTGGTTGAAGCCCATGGTCCAGAAGGACACCACCTTGGTCTTGGGGTCGGCGTACAGCTCGGCCAGCGCCTTCAGCCGGTTCGCGGGCACGCCGGTCAGCTCGGTCGTGTACTCCAGCGTGTATTTGGAGACGTACTTGGCGTACTCCTCATACGTCATCGGCTTGGCGCCGTTCGGATCGTCCGCATTCTTGGCCGCTTTCTGCAGCGGATGCTCGGGACGCAGGCCATAGCCAATGTCGGTATTGCCCAGCTTGAAGTTGCAGTGCTTGGAGACGAAGTCCTGGTTCACGCGCCCGGTGGCGATGATGTGGTTGGCGATGTAGTTCAGGATCGCCAGATCGGTCTGGGGCTTGAACGTCAGCTCGATGTCGGCCAGCTCATACGAGCGGTGCTCGAAGGTCGACAGCACGGCCACCTTGACGTCCGGATTGCTCAGGCGGCGGTCGGTCACGCGGGTCCAAAGCACCGGGTGCATTTCCGCCATGTTCGAGCCCCACAGCACAAAGACCGTGGCCTGCTCGATATCGTCGTAGCAGCCCATGGGCTCGTCCATGCCGAAGGTGCGCATGAAGCCGGCCACGGCAGACGCCATGCAGTGGCGCGCATTGGGGTCGATGTTGTTGGAACGGAAACCTGCCTTGAACAGCTTGGAGGCGGCATAGCCTTCCCATACCGTCCACTGGCCCGAGCCGAACATGCCCACCCCGGAAGGACCCTGCTTTTTCAGCGCCTTTTTGAACTGCTCGGCCATCACGTCGAAGGCCTTGTCCCAGGACACGGGCTGGAATTCACCGTCCTTGGCGTACGCGCCATTCTTCATGCGCAGCAGCGGCTTGGTCAGCCGGTCTTCGCCGTACATGATCTTGGACAGGAAGTAGCCCTTGACGCAGTTGAGCCCCCGGTTCACTTCCGCTTCGGGGTCGCCCTGCGTGGCCACCACGCGGTTGTCCTTGACGGCCACCATCACGCCACAGCCCGTGCCGCAGAAGCGGCAGGGGGCCTTGGACCATGTCAGTTGCGCGCCGCCTGCCTGCGGCACCGTACCCTGCGAAATGGCTTCAATGGGAATGCCGGCCACGGCACCTGCTGCCGCAGCGGCAGATTGACGAACGAAGTCACGCCTTGTGCTGCTCATGCTTTACCTCTTGATTGAGTGAATGCCATGCCTCGGCATGCTGGTAGACCAGAGAGACGTTGATCACGCCCTCCAGGTGTTGGATGTTGGAAACACGGTCCAGGACGGAAGCGGCGCTGGGCCCTTCCAGCGTGACGACCAGCTTGCCGCTGGGGTGGGTGCCGTGCAGCACCAGCCCGTCGACACCGATCACCGCCTGCGCCACCCCCGTCAACGACGCGGGCACCACATGCACGACCAGACTGGCGATATGCAGTTCATCGCTCATGTATCACCTCCCCTTCACGCGTGAGGGGGGCCGGCGAACATTTGATAGAACCAGACGAGAAAACCGTAGGTCACGATGATGGCACCCGTAAGGACGGGGGCCATGACCACAGTCAGAAACGCAAAACTGCGCAGTTCCTCTTGGCGGGTAGAGGGGGCTTGAGGGTCGGCCATAGGGACTCCCGTGGGTGTGGCACCAAGGTGCCTTGTAGGTCACGCCAAACGCTTGCCAGCCCTTTCGGGGAGCCCTTCCGGACCGGGTCAGCAGCTCAGTGCAACGGGTTTTTTATTAATGCGCCCATAATATTTTCGATACTACGCCAAGTACTTGATGAATATCAAATGCAGTGCACCATCTTGGTGTCACGACACCGTAATTCGCACCAATTCGAATCACACTTACCCCGCACTTTGCGCACCGCGCACCCATACGCGCCATACCGCAGCCGGGTGCCGCCGCGCTCCCGGGATCGGCGCTACAGTGCTGCCATGCCTGAGACTGCCGCTATCCCTGCTTCCCCTGCTTCTTTCACTATTTCTCCGGAGCCCAACGCGCTCCATTGGACCGTCCATATCGACGGCAGCGCCCTGCCCAACCCCGGCCGCATGGCGCTAGGGGCGGTCCTGGTCAGCCCTGCCGGTATCTGCCACACCGTGTCGCAGGACACCCACCGCACCGGCTGCAACAACGAAGCCGAGGTACTGGCCCTGCTGGCCGCACTGGAAGTGCTGCGTACCCAGCAGGCCCAGCATGCGCGTGTCTACAGCGACAGCAGCATCCTGGTGGAACAGCTCACCCTGGCCAAGCCCAAGCCCGTGGTGCGCCTGACTCCGCTGTATGACCAGGCCCGTGCGGCAGTGCGGCAGTTTGCGGAAGTCACATTGCATTGGGTGCCGCGCCACCGCAACCAGCAGGCCGATGCCTTGGCTCGCGCGGCCTTGCAGCTCGCGGGGGCTGTGCCTGTCCCCACAGCCGTCAACCGTAAGCCGTAAGTCTGATCAAGCGGCCTGCGCCTCATCTGTATGCCTGCCGTCATTGGCAGGAGGCGTTGCAGGAGCCGCAGCGGGATCGGCTGGGGTGGTGCTAGCAGCCGGTGCTGTCCCCGCTGTGCTGGCAGTGCTGCCGGCACCGACTGCACCCACATCCGGTGCCGCCGCCCGCACCGTGCCTGCTTCGGCCTCGCTACGCGCCTCCGTCAGACGGGTGCCGCAACGCCGGCAAAAGCGTGCATCGTCCTCATGGCGTGCCTCACCACAGGTCTCGCAGTGCAGCGGCCGCCGGCAGGGCTTGGTGCCAAAACCGCGCGACAGTTCCACCCCCACAATACCGGTGGGCACGGCCAGAATGCTCCAGCCCACCAGCATCATCGCGGAGGCAAAGATCTTGCCCAACGGCGTGGACGGCGTGACATCGCCATAGCCCACGGTGGTCACAGTGGAAATGGCCCAGTACATGCCCATGGGCATGCTGGTAAAGCCATGCTCGGGGCCCTCGATCACAAAGATCAACGCGCCCATCACGAACACGATCACCGCCACCACGCTGAGGAAGACAAATATCTTGCGTGCGCTGTGCTTCAGCGCCCGGCCCAGCATGAAGTAATCCTCCAGGAAGCCACGCAGGATGGGGAACACATGGAAGGTGCGCACCAGCCGCAGCGCCCGGATGGCGCCCAGGAACTGGTATTCCGGATGGAACAACGACAGATAGCCGGGGATGATGGCCAGCAGGTCCACCAGTCCGTAGAAGCTCAAGGCATAGCGCCAGGGCCGACGCACGGAAATCAGCCGCAGGCCATATTCCACCGTGAACGCCAGCGTGAACATCCACTCCAGCGTGCGCAGCCCGTACACCATCCAGCCCTGGGCAATCGACGGAATGCTGTGCGCAATCACCACGCACAGGCTCAGCACGATGGCCACGGTCAGCCGCTTTTCAAAGCGTTTGCCCATGGGCGTGTTGGTCTCGAACACCGTGCGGTAGATGCTCTGGCGCCAGCGCGCCACCGGCACCCCCAGGCGCTCGGCCGAGGGGTATTTATCGTGGAAAAAGTCGATCAGAAAATCCAGCCAGCGCATGGGTCACCATCAGGTGGAGCGCATGACCGGCAGCTGGCGTGCGGCACGTCCCGCCTGCCCGAACCCAGCGGCCGGTCGCACGCCCCTGAAAATAAAGCGGCTTGTGCCGCTTTCGTCGGCAAAACCGCCAAGATCAAAGCTGCAAGCGCACAAGTTGCTCACATTTTGCCTAATCTCGCCTGCGCCATGCCTGGCACGACCTGCAAAACCCCGTCCTGTCGCCGCAATCCACCGCGGTGTGTCCCTCTGCCACAACTGGATGCAGGGGCAGCACCAAATGAAACACCCCGCCAGAAGCGGGGTGTGGTGTCAGCAGTGCGCATGCGCCGCCGCAGGGACTCAGGGGCGGATCACCACCTGCGGGCTGATCACGATCGCACCGGGCGGCACTGCAGGATAGACCATGACGGGCGGCGGCGGGCGGTGGTAGACCATGGGTTGCGCACGGCACTTGCGCTTTTCCTTGAACTCGCCGTTGCGCTTCCACTTGCGCTCCACCTTGCAGTGGCCGTCCCAGAATTCTTCCTTGTAGCTGCCGCCTTTGTGCTTGTGGCGGTGGCCATGGTCGTCATGGTCCGCCAGCACCGACAACGGGAGCGCACACAACAAGGCCGACAACAGCCAGTGGGGAGCCTGGGAGAAGATCATTGTTAGGAACCGGAAAAACAGAACGCGCAAGCCTACTGGAATGCCGCACGATCAGGTGTTTCCAATCATCACAGCAGCCCCGGCCACGGCTCAGCAATTGCCCTTCTTGGCCTGCCCCGGCGGACAGAAATCCCGGTCATTTCCACGGCCATGGTCATGGCCATAGCCCGGATACACCACACAGCCCGACAACAGGGCCACCACAGACAGCATCGCACACCATTTTTTCATCGCACAACTCCTTTGCAAGGCGTGGGAAGTCTAGAAAGTTTGCACCGCCAGCAATGGAAAGTCTTGTAAGAAATTGTCCGCTGCACCGACCTGTCCCATAGCCCGCGGCGCCCACATGCCTTGCATACCCACTCGGTTGGCACACCGCCGCTGCCAGCACGCTGACATGCCAATCAGCTACTGACTGACAAGCAGACACCCTGTCTGCCTCATATTGCGCCCCCCGGCGCCACCGATAGTGGGCAGACGAACGCACACCTACCCCCAGTCAGGAGACCGCCCATGACCGACGCTGATGCTGCACGCCTGGAATCCCATGCACCACCACCCGTCCTGGCGCCCTTGCCGGAGCCACTGCCGCCGGAAGAGGTGCTGCAGTTGCTGGCCCAGCAGTCCCCGTTGGGCGAACACAGCGTGGACGCGTTCTGAACTTCCACTGGCCCAGTTCCAGCACCCTGCGTGTGGTAGCTGCTAGAATTTGCACACCAGCTTCAAGTGCTGGTCGCCCGAGTTATGACTATTGCAGGGGCGTTACCAACTGCTAAAACGTTGAGCCGCGCACTCCTCCCCGCACGTAGCAGACGTTTCAACAGTCTGCGGGGAAACAGGAGTCCACATGGCAATCACCCAAACCACCGTATGCGCGCAGTTGGATGCCACCATCCAGTCCTTGGGGGCAGACCAACACCACCTGCTGATCACCAGCGTCGTCCCCAGCGCGCGGCGGCCAGAGCACCAGGTGCGCTACAGCAGTGCACTGACCACCGCAGAACTGCGCCGTCTGCGCGATGTGATCGACCAAGCGCTGACGCAGGCAGCCTGAGCCGTAACAACCCAAAGCCGACAGCCTCGGCATCCTTGTGCGCACCAGGTCAGCCCTACACAGCGGCGTGCCGCTGATCCGTATGTTGGCTACGTTCTGCGCTGGTCGATGGCGGAGGCTTTTCTATCCTTTGTTGAATCCAGCGCAGCGACGGCATGCCGCCATGAAGGCTGCAAGCACACGTGCCCCTGCGATCAAACGCACGGTCAACAAGCAGATGAATAGGACAATCATGCCGGCAGCGGAAACGTTCGAATCCGGATGACCCAAGCCAATTGCATCAATGGCTGATCCATTCTTGCGTGGCTGCCCGCAAGCAGCAGCCCTGGAGGTGCATGCATGGCAAACGGTACGTCCGCGGCCAAGCAAAATGCCCAGCCGCACTGGTCAACAGCCAAACTCTAATTCCCTGGGCTGCGGACAAACCATTCGCTTCATGTCGATCCGAATGCTCTGATCGGGCTGAGAGCAGACAAGAGAACCGGCGTGCTGTGCAGGTAAGATAAAACAAAATGTTTCACTCAGGGAGAAAATCAAATGTTTTGCACCCACTGCGGCACCGCACTGCCTACGCAAGCGCAATTCTGCCAAGCCTGCGGCAAGGCAGTGGCCGCTTCGGCAGCCTCGCCGAATTGGCTGGATGCCCAGGTAAACAAGCCCACCACCTTCAGTGCGCCTGAATCTTTTTCTTCTTCAAAGAGTCAAACGACCGAGGAAACAGACGTCAATCAAGTGCGACCATGGGTTCGGTTCTTTGCGCGGACCATCGACATATCGTTATGGGCAATTACTCTCGGAGTTCTATGGGGGATATTTGCTCCCCAACTACCTATCACAAAGGAAAATGAATACGCAACTGGTCTGCTTGCACTATTCACGTGGGTTTTTGTAGAACCGTTCTGTCTGTCCACATTTGGCACCACGCCAGGCAAGTTCCTGCTCAAGACCCGGTTGATCTACAACGCCCCGCACGCCCTCACCTACGGTCAGGCATTGAAACGCAGCGCCAAAGTCTGGTGGCGAGGCTTGGCCGCAGGATTCCCTTTGATCAACTTGGGCACATTGATTTACGCCTATAGGATGCTCCGTGCGAACGGCCGGACCACCTGGGATGCCGAAGAAGGATTCAGAGTATCCCACGGGCGGATTGGGACAGGGCGTGGCCTCCTCGTGGTTGCCCTTTTACTCGTTTTCTTTGCAGCGCTTGTCGTCGGTTCGATTCCAGAGAACTGACTATATTGCTCAACGCCTCTCCGACAACGGTGAGCAACAGATCCGATAACGCGTCAAAAACTCCCGGGACAAACTGCTTTTGATGCATCCCCTATCAAGGGCTCCATAAAAAAGGCCCGCAATTGCAGGCCTTTTTATCTGCAGTGGAGCGCCACGCTCCACCAGCCAGCGGGATTATTCCCACTCGATGGTTGCAGGCGGCTTGGTGCTCACGTCATAGGTCACGCGGTTGATGCCACGCACCTCATTGATGATGCGGCCGGACACCTTCTTCAGCAGACCATAAGGCAGCTCTGCCCAGTCGGCCGTCATGAAGTCACTGGTCTGCACCGCACGCAAGGCCACCACGTAGTCGTAGGTGCGGCCATCGCCCATCACGCCCACGCTCTTCACAGGCAGGAAGACCGTGAAGGCCTGGCTGGTCAGGTCGTACCAGCTCTTGCCGGTCTTCTCGTCGATCCAGTTGTTCAGCTCTTCGATGAAGATGGCATCGGCGCGGCGCAGCAGGTCCGCGTATTCCTTCTTCACCTCGCCCAGGATGCGCACACCCAGGCCCGGGCCGGGGAAGGGGTGGCGGTAGACCATGCCGCGCGGCAGGCCCAGGGCCACGCCCAGTTCGCGCACTTCGTCCTTGAACAGGTCGCGCAGCGGCTCCAGCAACTTCAGGCCCAGCTGTTCTGGCAGGCCGCCCACATTGTGGTGGCTCTTGATGGTGACAGCCTTCTTGCTCTTGGCACCACCAGACTCGATCACGTCGGGGTAGATCGTGCCCTGGGCCAGGAAGGTCGCGCCCTTGCTGCCGGCGTTGGCCGCCTTGAGCTTGGAGGCTTCGGCCTTGAACACGTCCACAAACAGGCGGCCGATGATCTTGCGCTTTTGCTCGGGCTCGGACACGCCAGCCAGCTCGCCCAGGAACAGGTCGGAAGCATCGACACGCACCACCTTGGCGTGCAGCTTGCCTTCGAACATCTCCATGACCATATCGCCTTCGTTCAGGCGCAGCAGACCGTGGTCCACGAACACGCAGGTCAGCTGGTCGCCGATGGCGCGGTGGATCAGCGCCGCAGCCACCGACGAATCCACGCCACCGGACAAGCCCAGAATCACTTCCTCGTCACCCACCTGTTCACGGATCTTGGCGACCGCTTCTTCGATGTAGTCGCCCATGATCCAGTCGGCCTGTGTGCCGCAGATATCCAGCACAAAGCGGTTCAGCAGCGCCTGGCCCTGCACGGTGTGCGTGACTTCGGGGTGGAATTGCACGGCGTAGTAACGGCGTGCTTCGTCGGCCATGCCGGCGATGGGGCAGCTGGGGGTCGAGGCCATGACCTTGAAGCCGGGAGGCAGCTCGGTGACCTTGTCGCCGTGGCTCATCCAGACCTTGAGCATGCCGTGGCCTTCGGGCGTGACGAAGTCTTCGATGCCCTTGAGCAGTTCGGTGTGGCCATGGGCACGCACTTCGGCGTAACCGAATTCGCGGCTGTTGCTGCCTTCGACCTTGCCGCCCAGCTGGGTGGCCATGGTCTGCATGCCGTAGCAAATGCCCAGCACGGGCAGGCCCAGCTCGAACACGGCGTCCGGTGCGCGGTCGTCCACTTCGTAGACGGACGCGTGGCTGCCGGACAGGATGATGCCCTTGAGCTTGCCATCGGCGGCGAATTCGCGCACCCAGTCGCTGCTCACATCGCAGGGGTGGACTTCGCAGTAGACATGGGCTTCGCGCACGCGGCGGGCAATCAGCTGTGTGACCTGAGAGCCGAAGTCCAGAATGAGTATCTTGTCGTGTTGCATGGTGTTCAAGGGCAAGAGGGTGACAAAAAAGGGGCTAGAAATCTTCTGGCGCCAGCAGCGCGACGCCGCGTTTGCGGGCGGCGGCGATCTGGGCGGCATCGAATGTGGCAAGTGGCAGGCGCAGCGACTGCGCCAGCCACAGGTAAGCAGCGTCGTAGGTGGGCAAACCCGTGTCCAGCGCCACATCCAGCACGGCTTTGTGCTGGGCGGGTGCCAGATCGTGCAGCTCCACGCGGTGGCGGATGGCTTCCAGCACGCCCCACAGGCCTTCGACAGACCCATGCGGAATGCGGCCATTATTCACACCCGAGGCGATCAGATTGCCGCATTCCCACTGCCAGAGATTGGGGGCTTGCGGATCGACCTCATCGCGGCGGATGCGGGTGTACAGGCGCTCGGTGTGGCGGCTGGCATGTTCGGGCAGCAGCCAGGCAGCGGTGACAGAAGCATCCAGAATGAAAGCGCTCATGCCACGCTCCGTCCGGTCTGGCGCAGCGGGGCCACCGTGTCCACCGCCGTGGCTGGGCGGACGGAGCGCTGCAGCGCCTGGATCTGCTCCAGCTCGCGGGCGATCTGTTCATCGGTGATCACCGGTTTGCGGCGCACCGGCAGCATGCGCACCACTTCCTTGCCGTGGCGCGTGATGCGCACTTCCTCGCCCTGCTCGACCAGTTCGATCAAGGCAGAGAAACGGGTCTTGGCTTCGTAGATGCCGACGGATTGCATAAAGTGGCTGCGCAAAAAAGAAAAATCTGGCCTGACATTGGAATCAGACCAGATTTTAACATTCAGACCAGAATTTGCAATCTGGTCAGATTGAGTGGAACTCAGTCGGCGCGGTAATTGGGCGCTTCCTTGGTGATCTGCACATCGTGCACGTGGGATTCACGGATGCCGGCCGCCGTGATCTCCACGAACTCGGCGCGTTCGTTCATCTCGGCAATCGTGGCGCAACCGCAGTAGCCCATGGAGGCGCGCACGCCGCCGGCCATCTGGTAGACGATGGAGACCATGGAACCCTTGTAGGGCACGCGGCCTTCAATGCCTTCAGGCACCAGCTTGTCGGCATTGGGGTTGCCGGTGGAAGATTCCTGGAAGTAGCGGTCGGCCGAGCCTTGCTGCATGGCACCGATCGAGCCCATGCCACGGTAGCTCTTATACGAGCGGCCTTGGTACAGAATCACTTCACCCGGTGCTTCTTCGGTACCGGCGAACATGCCGCCCATCATGATGGTGGAGGCACCAGCGGCCAGGGCCTTGGCGATGTCACCCGAGAAACGGATACCACCGTCACCGATCAGCGGCACGCCTGTGCCCTTCAGTGCCTGGGCCACGTTGTCGATGGCCATGATCTGGGGCACGCCCACACCTGCCACGATACGAGTGGTGCAGATGGAGCCCGGGCCGATACCGACCTTCACGCCGTCGGCACCGGCTTCCACCAGTGCCAGCGCAGCCGCGCCGGTGGCGATATTGCCGCCGATCACGTCCACCTGCGGGTAGTGCTGCTTGACCCAGCGCACGCGGTCGATCACACCCTTGGAGTGGCCATGTGCCGTGTCCACCACCAGCGCATCCACACCGGCCTTGACCAGCAGTTCCACGCGCTCTTCGGTGCCAGCACCCACGCCCACGGCAGCGGCCACACGCAGGCGGCCGGCGGAGTCACGCGCCGCATTGGGGAAGGTGGTCTGCTTGTTGATGTCCTTGACCGTGATCAGGCCCTTGAGTTCAAAGGCATCGTTGACCACCAGAATACGTTCGAGCTTGTGCTTGTTCAGCAGCGCCTTGGCCTGTGCCGGGGTGGTGCCGTCTTTTTCGTTGACGGTGATGAGCTTTTCGCGCGGCGTCATGATCTCGCGGACCTTGACGTCGTAGCGCGTCTCGAAGCGCACATCGCGGCTGGTCACAATGCCGACCACCTTGCCGCCATCGCACACGGGGAAGCCGGAGATGCCGCGCTCTTCCGACAGCTGCAGCACTTGCAGCACGGTGTGCTCGGGGGTGATGACCACGGGATCGTGCACCACACCGGATTCGTGGCGCTTGACCTTGGACACTTCGGCGGCTTGCTGCTCGGCCGTCATGTTCTTGTGGATCACGCCAATGCCGCCTTCCTGGGCAATGGCAATCGCCAGACGCGCTTCTGTCACAGTGTCCATCGCGGCCGAAACCAGGGGCAGGTTCAGCGTGATGTTGCGCGTGAATTGGGTGGAGAGAGAAACGTCCTTAGGCAGGACTTCAGAGAATGCGGGAACCAGCAGAACGTCGTCGAACGTCAGTGCTTTACCGAGAAGGCGCATGTGAAAGCTCCAAAAGAAAGATTGTACCTGCCCTCTGATTCCCTTTGCCAACGGATAGCCCAGTCCCCATGCATGATGCCCCTGAACTGCCCCGCTCTCTACGCCCACCGCCAACTTCTGCTAGCACGGGAAAACACCCATTCAAGCACTGTACATCCCCCGAAACGATGGAGGAACGGCAGCGGCCATCATGATGCGGTCAGCCTTATCCCGGCCAGAACCGCTCCTTACCCGACACGCCCCTGCCCGATGCCGGGCCACGCCACAGCACCGGATGAGCGAAGCTTGGGGGGATGCGATGCCACACCCAAAGCAAGTGAGCCAGCAAACCAGAGCAGTCAGGCACCAAACTTCCCAATGCAAGCGGTGACCAACAATGTCTTCTTTCCTTACTTTTCAGTATGGCTCCGACCTCTGCGTCACCGCTAACAGGCGCCATTCTGTAACGCTGCGCCAACCCAATTCGGCACCGGTCACACAAGGCGTAAGGGCTGGCAGCGGGCTGCAGGCACACAGAGCCATGCACACCACTGCGCCGTCCTCCGTCCACGACTGCCACACACGTGCATGTGCCTGGGGCAGGCGGTGCGCCCGAGCAACCACAGGCACATCCGGCGTGGAATCGCCGTGGCGAACATGCCATGCACTGTGGCGAATGCGTGCCAAATCAAGCCCTGTGCCCAGGCATTTGAAATACGCCTCTTTCAGGCACCAAAGTTGTAAAAAGCACTGCTGCTGCGTCTCGGTAGGATGCGACAGCACCCAATCCAGCTCCGAAGGCGCACACACCAGCGCCGCCAGAGCCTGCACATCACGCTGTCGGTCCGCTGCTTGCACCTCCAGATCCACGCCGACCGCCACCGGCGCCTTGGCGCAGGCAATCCAGCCTCCGCTGTGCGACAGGGACAGCCATGGAACCGGGCTCAGGTCAACCCGGCCCCCATCCCGCTCCACCCATGGAGCACGAGCCGCGCAACTGCCCAACGACCAAGTGTTCGGAGCTCCACCGTCTGCCGCCAGCAACTGCCGCAACGCAAAGCGACACGCCACAAACAAAGACTGGCGGGCCGCTGTTCGCAGTCCCGCCAGTCTGTGCTGCTCTGAATCACTCAGCCACCCGGGGCACTCCATGCCCGCCTGCTCCGCCATGGCGACCTGCGGGGCCAGCAACAGCCCCCAGGGGGCTGCTGCCATCACTTCGCTACGCGGGCGTATGTGCCCTTCAGCGCCACCCCTATGACGACATTGCCGGCATGGCATTCGAAGTTCACAGGGTCCTTTTTCGGGTTGCGCTTGTAGAAGCTGTGCAGGTCCACCACCGCATTGGCGTCCTTTTGTTTCGCAGAAGCCTCGAAAGCCATCAGCGCCGACAGCGCCGCCCATTTGCAGGCGGCGGCATCGTCCTTGCCCACCCCATTGGTCTTCTTGTTGGAGACATCATCGCCCAATTGGGCACTGACCCGGGGGGTCGCTGCACCAGACAGATAGAACTTCACACTTCCATCCAGCTTGCCCAGGTCCAGGCCCATTTGCACCACATCCGCCAGCGGCAGCACCACCACGTCGTCGCGTGCGTGAGCCAGCGTGGTTGCGGCCAAGGCCAGCAACGTCAATGCCATCTTCTTCATGTCCTACCCTCTCCCTTCAAAGGCGTTGTTATCAGCAAAGTGCGCACGTTCCCCTCACGCCGTACCGATTCGTTTCATCAGGTTGCGAACCCAGCGGTTGTAATTGGGATGGATTTTGCGCACGCCGTTCGCCTCGGCAAAATCCAGATTCACGCTGCTCAGGTAGTCAATCTTGTAGCCTGTGGCGTCATATTGCACGGCAATCGTGACCTGGTGCTTGCCTTGTTTGTCATACAGCAGCTCCAGGCGTCCTGCCTCATCTTTGCTCACCACCCAGCCCAGCGACTGCCCTGCCGCCACAATGCGGTCACGCAACTGCTGCGGTGTCGGTTCCGCCGCTGATGCCCACAGCATCTTTGGTGGCTCATAGATTTCGGTGTTGCGTGCCATCGCACTGCCCACGGCCACAGCCATCACCACGCCCAAGGCGATTTGGCGTATCGTTTTCATGATTACTCTCCTTGTGATTTACGGGTTCCAGCGCCGAAAGATCAGCGATGTATTGATGCCGCCGAAAGCAAAGTTGTTGCTCATCACCACATCAGTGTGCAGTGCGCGCGGCGTATCCATGATGTAGTCCAGCGCCCCGCAGCGCGGGTCTGGTTGTGCGAGATTGGCGTTGGCAGCAAACCAGCCTTCGCGCATCATCTCGATGGTCATCCACGCCTCCAGAGCACCGCACGCACCCAATGTGTGCCCCATATAACCCTTGAGCGTGCTGACCGGCACGCGGCCGCCGAACAACTGGTGCGTGGCCTGCGACTCGGCAATATCCCCCTGGTCGGTGGCTGTTCCGTGGGCATTGATATAGCCCACGGCCTCCGGTGCCAGGCCTGCATCGTCCAGTGCCATGCGCATCGCCTGTGCCATGGTGGTGGGATTGGGGTGGGTGACATGGGTGCCATCGGAATTGCTGGCAAAGCCAATCAACTCCGCATGAATGTGCGCGCCGCGCGCCTGCGCATGTTCCAGCTCTTCCAGTACGAAGGTGCATGCCCCTTCGCCCAGCACCAGGCCATCACGCTGCGCATCAAAGGGACGCGGTGTCAGCTCCGGGGTGTCGTTCTTCAGGCTGGTGGCAAACAGGGTGTCAAAAACGGCCGCCTGGGTTGCATCCAGCTCCTCGGCACCGCCTGCCAGCATGGCCAATTGCTTGCCACTTTGGATCGCCTCGAAGGCATAGCCCAACCCCTGGCTGCCCGAAGTACAGGCACTGGACGTGGTGATGATGCGCCCCGTGGTGCCAAAGAACACACCGATGTTGACTGCCGCCGTGTGCGACATCATCTTGATGTAGGTATTGGCGTTGATCCCCTCGGTACTTTTCTCGGCCATCATGCGGCCAAAGTCACCGATGGCCGCCGGGGTGCCGGCCGATGAACCGTAGGACACTCCCATCTGCCCGCTCTTGACCAAGGGATCGCCCAGCAGACCCGCATCTTCCAGCGCCAGCTCACTCGCCCGTGTGGCCATCAGCGCCACACGCCCCATGCTGCGCATGGTCTTGCGGTTGTAATGTGCCGGCAGATTGAACTCTGGCACGGTGCTCCCGAGCTGGGTGTTCAGGCCATCATAGGCCTTCCATTCGTCCATCACGCGGATGGCCGTGCGGCCCGCGCGCAACCGCTCACGTACCGTGGACCAGTCATGCCCCAGGGGGCTCAGTGCGCCAATGCCGGTGACGACCACGCGCCGTTTGCTGCTTGCGCTCATCCGATCATGCCCCCATTGACGGAGATGACCTGGCGCGTGATGTATGACGCATCTTTCCCCATCAGAAATGCCACCAGGGCTGCCACTTCCTCCACCTGTCCCATGCGGCGCATGGGGATCAGCTCCAGCGCGTGTTCCAGTACCTCGTCGTTGACCATGTCGGTATCAATCAGGCCCGGCGCCACACAGTTGACAGTGATCTCGCGCTTGGCCAGCTCGATGGCCAGCGATTTGGTTGCGGCAATCACCCCGGCCTTGGCGGCGCTGTAATTGGTCTGTCCCCGGTTGCCCATCAGGGCCGATACTGAAGCCAGCGTGACAATGCGCCCCGGCTGGCGACGGCGCACCATGGGCATGACGATGGGGTGCAGCACGTTGTAGAAGGCATCCAGATTGGAGTGCACCACGGCGTCCCACTCTTCACCCGTCATGGCAGGAAAGGCGTTGTCCTGGGCGATGCCGGCATTGCAGACCACGCCGTAGTACGCGCCGTGGGCAGCCATATCAGCCTCCAGTTGCTGGGCACATGCTGCACGGTCGGCCACATCAAATTGCAGCACGCGGGCTTGTCGGCCCAACGCCTGGATGGCCTCCACCGTCTGCTGTGCCTGTTCGCGTCCGCTGCGGCAATGCACCACGATGTCAAAACCATCGCGCGCCAGGCGCATGGCAATCGCGCGGCCAATGCCCCGGCTGGACCCGGTCACCAACACGGTGGTGGTTTGGTGGGTCTCATTCATCTTGTTCACTCACTCCCTGTTTTTCCAGCGCGTGAATATATGCGCTTCCATCCTCGGGCTCGTACACCGAGATGCGTGCCTGTGCCAGCACACACTCCTGTCCGCGATCCCCTTCCGCCCCTCCCTGCACAATCTCGCAGGCGAACATGCCCAAGCCGTTCTCCCCCACCAGTTCACTGCGCACCCGCACAAGCAGCACCGCCCCCGGGGCGAAATGGCCGCATGCAGCCTGATACTTGCGTGTGCCCAGCAGGAACCCGAGCTTCACCGCCCTCTGGGCTTGCAGAGCCTGCCAGCCCGCCCAGGCGGCCACAGTCTGGGCCATGTACTCCATCCCCACCCAGGCCGGCATACCAGCATCCTGCACAAACAGTCCATCGCGGGAGACCGTCACCTGGGCCTCGGCGCCCTCGGCATCGGCATGCAGCAGGCGCTCAAGCAGCAGCATCACCCCCCGGTGGGGGACATAGTTCTCAATGGGTAAAAACACACTCATCTGGATCGCCCCTCAGGCAGTCGCCAGTAGCAAGGCACAGTTGCTGCCGCCAAAGGCAAAGGAATTGCTCAGCACCGCACGGGGCGCGCGGCCCAGGGACATACCAGGCTGCACCACGCGCAGCGCAGGCAACTGCGGATCGGGCACACCATCCCACCAGTGCACGGGCAGCCGCCCCTTGGGATTGTCCTGCAACAGTTGCCAGGCCATCGCGGCCTCCAGCGCACCGGCTGCAGCCAGCGCGTGGCCAGTCAGGGGCTTGGTGGAGCTCACGGGAACCTGGTCGCCCAGCACCTGGCGCACGGCCAAGCTTTCCATGGCATCGTTGTGCACCGTGGCCGTCCCATGCAGATTGACATAATCCACATCCTGCGGTCGCAAGCCCGCGCGCTGCAGCGACAGTTGCATGGCCGCTGCCGCGCCCTGCCCACTGGGATCGGGAGCTGACATATGGTGGGCGTCCTGCGTCTCTCCCCAGCCGGCCAGCCATACGGGAGACTCTTGCCGTGTCAACAGGCAAAAAGCCGCACCTTCCCCCAGATTGATCCCCCTGCGCTGCGCAGACAGCGGATTGCAGCGCACTTCCGACACGGCTTCCAGTGCGCTGAAGCCCGCCACGGTAAAGGCGCACAGCGCATCCACCCCACCGGCGACCACGGCGTCAACCAGTCCCGCCTGCAGCCAACGCGCAGCCGACGCCAGCGCCTTCGCCCCCGAAGAGCATGCCGTGGAGATGGTGTGTGCCGGGCCCTGAACACCCAGGTGCTGGGCCAGGAAGGCCGCCACATTGCCCATCTCCTGCACCGCATAGTCAAAATCCTGCGGAAACTGCTGCTGCGCGCGCCAGTGTGTCGCGGCCTGCGCACCTTCTTGCACCCCGGCCGTGCTGGTGCCCACCACCACGGCCACCCGGTGCGCACCCCAGCGACCAATCGCCTGGTCAATGTCTGCGCGCAACTGCTGGGCCACCGACCAAGCCAGCGCGTTGTTGCGCGAACGTTGCTCCGGTGGCGCGAAATCCAGCGCAGGCAATTGCAGCTGTGCGGGCAAACACCCCAGCGGCAGGCTGCGACCAGGGGAATAGCGGTCGGTAGTCTGCAAGCTGCAGGGATCTTGCTCGGCCCACATGCCGGCGCGCAAGCTGGCCGCATCGCCACCCAGGGCACTGCAGGCCGCCATCGCTGGGATATATACACGGCTCATGGCGCCTCCTGTCCTACCGCACAAGGTTGCAAGCCACCGGGTGATGCCACATGCAGGCTCCAGCCTGCCGGCACATAGCGGATATCGAATGCCCCGGCTCCGGCTGCCAGCACATCCGTCCGCACCTGCCCCTTGTAAGACAGGAGCCGCCCCTGCGCCGCCTCCTGCACCTGCCACCCGGCAGGCAGTGCCTGCGCAATGGCGGCCACCGGCCACAATGCCAGCTGCAGGTCACTCAGCACTTGGGCAGGCGGCAGCTGCGCAGGCCACCAGCGTGACAGCTCGGTCTGCAGTTGCTGGCCATCCCAGTGCAGCACCCCCATGCGCTGCCCCATATGGAAAAGGGCCAGATGCACGGCCTGCCCATCCACTTCCAGCAATGCATCCAGCGTCTGCACAGCTGCGCTGGGCGGCTGCACCGTAAGTTGCTGCTGCACCGCCACACTGCACCCCAGCGCGGCCGGAGCCAGCGCAAGCTGCAGTGGCGCTGCGCCAGTAGCCACCGGGCCGCTGGCACAACCGGTCAGCACACAGACCGCCACACAGGCACTCCAGGCCGAGAGTGGCGCAACCAAACCAGGCATTTTCATCATGCGGCCACGGCCCCACACAGGTCGCGCAGCACACCCAGGCGGCGCTGTGGCTCAGCCACATAGGGGTTGTCCGCATCCCAGGCGTAGCCCGCCAGGATGGATGAGATCATGCGACGTATCTCCGGCGCGTGCGGCTCATGGAAGATCACATCCTGAAAGCCGCCGTCGTACCAACCCTGCACAAAAGCGCGGAAAGTGTCGACGCCGGCCTGCAGCGGTACGGCATAGTCCGTCTGCCAATCCACGGCCTCGCCCTGCCACATGCGCGCAATGCAGCCGGCCGCCAGGCTGGCGGACTTGAAGGCGATGGTGACACCGCTGGAGAACACCGGATCCAGAAACTCGCCCGCATTGCCCAGCAGGGCATAACCGTTGCCCCACAGCGAAGTCACATTGGCAGAATAGCCCGTGATGGATCGCCCAGGGCTGTCCCACCGGGCATTGCGCAACACATGCAACAGGCTGGGCGCTTGGGCAATGATGGCACGCAGGCGCTCCACTTCCGAGCCCTGGTAGCGGGCCAGGAATTCCGGAGTGGCCACCACGCCCTGCGAGCAACGGCCGTTCGAGAACGGGATGGTCCAGAACCACACATCCCGGTGCTCTGGATGCACCGAGATCAGAATCTTGTTGCGGTCCATGTCCTGGTGCGCGATACGGTCCTCGACATGGGTAAAGAGGGCCCCACGCACCGGAAAATCCGAAGGATATTCCAGGTCCAGCATGCGTGGCAGGATGCGCGCAAAGCCGCTGGCATCCAGCAGATAGCGGGCCTGTACCACATATTCTTCCCCTTCGGGCGATCGAACTCTCACCTGCGGCTGGATACCGCTGACATCCACCGCCACCACGGTGTGGCGGTAACGGATTTCGGTACCGGCTTTCTCCGCCGCATCCGCCAGTACCTTGTCGAAATGACCGCGCTGCACCTGGTAGGTCGTACCCCAGCCTGGCGAGAATTTGTCGCGAAAGTCAAAGTCCGTGTGCTGCTCGCCTCTGGCAAAAGCCGCGCCATTCTTGTACTGGAAGCCCGCTTCCACCACGTCCTGCAGCATGCCCGCTTGCGCGATGTATTCCATGCTCTGTGGCAGCAGGCTTTCGCCAATCGAAAAACGGGGGAAGGTCTCTTTTTCCAGAATCAGCACCTGGCGTCCCTGCCGGCGCAACAGGCCTGCGGCCACCGCCCCCGAAGGGCCGGCGCCAATGATCAAAATCTCGGTCTGCTCCATCCGTGTCATCTCCTCACTCCTTTGTGGCAAGGGGTTGTACCCTCTCCCTTGCCAGGTGCGGCTTGCTCTCGATCAAGCAATGGTGGCGCGCCAGCGCCGGCTGCCGCAGTGTCCGCGCGAAAGAGCGGCGCCAGCACCAGAACCAGCGGCAGGCCCAGCATCAGCGTCACGCCAAAGGCGCGCAGCGCGGGCGTGCTGGACAGGCCCAGCAAACCGAAGGACAGCCAGGTGCTTCCCGCGCCGATGACCACGGCCAGCCAGGCATGGGGATCGCCCTCGTGCTCCTGCAGGAAAATGCCGTAATCAATACCAACCCCCAACAGCAGCATCAGCGCCAGCACGTTGAACAACTGCCAGGGCAGGCCCCAGACCGCCATCACGGCCACCACCGCCAGGCTGGCCATCACCGTCGGCACCCAGGCACGCAAGGCCTTGCGTCCGAAGCGCAGCCACAAGGCGCCCAGGACCAGGACGTGGCCCAACACCAGCAACTCGGTCATGGAAACGCGATAGCGCTGCAGCAGGCCCGAGATTTCCGCAGGCTTGTCCACCCAGGCCACTCCTTCCAGCCCCTGGGCCGCAGCAGCCAGCGCAGGCAGTGCCGCCTGACCCTGCACGCCACGCAGCATCAGCAAGCTGCGCATGGCACCGCCATCCGCACCCAGCCACAAAGGCCTGACCGCAGCGGCAATGGGCTGAGCCAGCCAGTCCGACAGCGTCAAAGGAGGCACGAAGGCCGCAACCGGGGCTTCAAAGGCCTCGCCCAGCTGCGCATTGATGCCCCGCAGCACATCGGCTTGGACGCTGCGCACCAGGGCCACATCCTGTGCTTGGCGCTGCGCGGAAGGCACCCAATCCGATACCGCCGCATAGCCATCCAGCAGGTGCTGCTGCACCAGCGCATCCAGCCGAACCTTGAGCGCTTCTTCGCGCTGCAACACCTGCTGTGCGTCGCTGCCTTTGACCAGATAGAACTGCGCCGGGCTGGGCAGGCCCAGCATCTCACCCACCTGCCGTTGCTGCGCCACCAGGGCCGGCGATCCGTTTTGCAGCTGGCGCACGTCGTCCTGGATGTTGACGCCACCACCCAGCCACAGCGCAGCGGCCATCGCCACGCACAGCAGTGCCGATCCCCAGGCAGCACCACGCCAACGCGGCCATGCATTGAGCGTCAGGCCTATGCGCTGGGCAATGCGGCTTTGTGGCACCTTGCCGCTGTCCAGCCACGGAAACCAGCACACCACCGTCAACATGGCGGCAGTCAGTCCCACCACGGAAAACAGCGCCATCTGCCGCAGCCCCGGAAAAGCAGCCGTACCCAGTGCCACATAGGCGATCGCACTGGTGCCCAGTGCCAGCCACAGCGCGGGCTGCAGTGCCCGCATCAACGCATGGGGTGTACGCTCAGGGGCGCCCTGGCGCGCAGCGAAATAGTGAATGCCATAGTCTTCGGCCACGCCCACCAGGCTGGCGCCAAATACCAGGGTCAGCAAATGCACCTGCTCAAAGCAGATGGCCGTCACCGACAATGCGACCGCCGTGCCCACCAGGAGTGACAGGCCCACCAATGCCACCGGCCGCACCGAGCGGAACGCCAACCAGACCAGCAGCAACACACCGGCCAGCGAGCCCCAGCCAATGGTGTTGATCTCGCCGTGGGCCTGGGTGGCCGCAGCTTCGGCATGCAGTGGCACACCAGCCAACAGCAGCTGGGCGTCGGGCCATTGCTGGCGCACCTGGGCCAATGCGGCCTGCATGGCCTCCTGCAAAATAGGTTCGCCCGACAGGCGAAAGGCAGAACCTGACAAGCCATACTGCAGCAGCACCCACTGGCGATTCTGTGCCGCCAGCCACAGCTCTCCATCGCGTGGTCGCGCCTGGCTCTGTGCGGCGCGGGCCGTCCACCACTGCGTCCACAAGCCCAAGGGGTCGCTGACCCAATCGGTCAGCCGGGCCTGCATGCCGGGCTGGTACAGATCCTGCAACGCTTGCTGCACCAGTGCCTCGCGCGGCGTGTGCAGCAAGTGCTCACGCTGGTGCGGGGTAAGCAGCGCCTGCCGCCAGGGCTGGTAGAAATCCAGCGCCGACCGCATCGAGGTCTGCTGCGCCAGCGGCTCTTCGCGCAGCGGCGCACGCTGTTGCCGCACCAGGCTGTGGCGAAACACCTGGGCGGCCTGGCGACTGTCAGACCACTGCGCCGTGCCCAGCAACACCACCACCTGGCGTGACAGCTGCTCGGACAGTTGCTGTGTGGCACGTGCCACATCCGGAGCCTGCTCGTTCAACGGCAGCAAGGCCAGCACATCGGTGTCGATGCGGTTCTGCTGCCAAAAATGCCACTGGTGCCCGGCCACCGCCAGCACCACCAGCAGCCAGGCAAACGCCGCCCCACGCCACAGGCGGCCAGGGCCTGCTGCAGACCCAGTGGAGGAAGGAGAAAGGTGCATGCAGTTCAGGCTTTACTCAAAAAGTGGAGCATCCTGTGCACGCAGCGCTTTTTCTGCGACGGGATTCTGTATCAGAATCTGGCTGTGATCGCCACGCGCTTCCTGCAGCTGCACCTCCTGCACAAACTGCTGACCGCGCAGGTCTACCGCCTGCAGCCATTGCGCCAGCATGGCGTCGCGTGGCACCAGGTGCAGCGTCCAGTTGCCTGCCTGCACCTGCCCGGTCACCTCGAAATATTGGCCCAGCTGTTCCAGGTCGGCTGCCATCACGGCAAACAACATGGCATTGATGGTGCGCAGCACCGGCTCATCCTGCGCCTTCATCTGCATGGCCACGCGGCCATCCGCGCCGCGTGACAGCAGGCTGTCTGGCTTGACGATCAGGGTCGATGCGAACGGCTTGCGCACCAGCCAGGCAATGCCTTTGCCCCGTGCCGCCACAAAATCGCCCGACGACTGCAGAGGCTGCTTGAAGCCCTGTACCGTCTTGCGCTGCGTGAACTGCCCACGCACCACCGGTGCGTCCTGCACGCGCTGGCGCACCTGTGCCAGCAGGGTCTGCACGGCCGGTGTTTCTGCTTTCGCCGCAGCGGCCGGTGCCGCCTGCACCGCCGAAAAACCTATCAGACTTGCACAGACCGCCAGCAAGGCGCCCACGCACGACCGCGGCACCCGCTTCATGGCTGCACTCCCAGGCGTTCCCAGAGCACCGGGGGGCAGACAAAGCACATCTCACGGGTTTGCATATTCACCGCCACCTGGATGGTATGGGCCGTGTTGACCTTCTTTCCCGTGGCTGCATCGCGGATAACGTAGTCGATGCGCAGGCGGTTTTCCCACTCGGTGATGCTGGCACGCACCTTGAGCTTCTGCCCGAACAGCGCCGGGCGCACATACTTGAGGCGCATGTCCACCACCGGCCAGCCATAGCCGGAATCGCGCATCCGTGGATAGTCGTAGTCGAACTGGGCAAGCAGCGCGCTGCGTGCCAGCTCCAGGTAACGCACATAGTGCCCGTGGTAGACGATCTCCATCACATCGATGTCGTAGAACGCAGGGACCACGTCGATCTCGCAGCTCAGTCGCTCCCGCGAAGCGATTTCTGGTTCAGTGGGCATACAGGCTCCAGGCGCGATCGCGAATATCCACCAGCAGACGCTGCAGATCCTGGTCCAGCGCACGGTCTTCCTCCACCAGCGGCACGCGGGCGGCCAGGTCCGCAATCCAGGAGCGTACTGCCGCCCCCACGGGCACATCGGCCTGCACGCGCTGGCGCAAGGTCACAGCCTGGCGTGCTGCAATCAGCATGGCGGCCACTACCTGCTCCGTCAGCTCCAGCACCCGCAGCGCATCGCGCGCGGCAATCGTGCCCATGCTGACCTTGTCCTGGTTGTGGCATTCGGTGGAACGCGAGAACACCGAAGCCGGCATGGTCTGCTTGAGTGCCTCGGCCGTCCAGGCCGACACGCTAATCTGCACCGCCTTGAGCCCGTGGTTGATGGCCTGGCGTTCGCCCTGGACGGCGGAAAGGTTGGATGGCAGTCCCTGGCTGTAGCGCGTGTCCACCAGCTGGGCCAGCTGGCGATCCAGCAAATCGGCCACATTGGCCACGGCGTTCTTCAGTCCATCCATGGCGAAAGCAATGTGACCACCGTAGAAATGGCCGCCGTGCAGCACACGTTCCTGCCCGGGATCGATCAGCGGGTTGTCGTTGGCCGAGTTCAGCTCACCCTCCACCAGCTGGCGCATAAAGGGCAGTGCGTCTTCCAGCACCCCGATCACATGCGGGGCGCAGCGCAGCGAATAGCGGTCCTGCAGTCGGTGGGAATTGCGCAGCGGTGCCTCGGCCACCAGGTCGGAGCGGATGCGCGCAGCCGCCCGTTGCTGGCCAGGGTGCGGCTTGGCGGCAAACAGGGTCTCATCGAAATGGTGGGCGTTGCCGGCGATGCCCACGACATTGGCTGCCGTGATGCGGCAGGCGAGCTGGGCCACATACTGGGCGCGCTGCCAGGCCAGGCAGGCCAGCGCGGTCATCACCGCCGTGCCGTTCATCAACGCCAGGCCTTCCTTGGGCCGCAGCCGCAATGGAGTGACACCAGTCAGCGCTAGGGCATCCGCGGCAGACATGCGTTCATTTTGAAAGAGCACCTCGCGTTCGCCACACAAGGCTGCAGCAACATACGACAACGGCGTCAGATCGCCGCTGGCGCCCACCGAGCCTTCGGCCGGGATCAGCGGCAAGATGTCCTGCTGCAGCAGGTGCTCCAGCTGCTGCAGCAGCGCCCAGCTCACCCCCGACATGCCTTGCGCCAGCGATGCCATGCGACAGGCCAGCACTGCGCGTGTCTCTACCGGCGTCAGCCAGCGGCCTGCACCGCAGCCGTGGTAGGCATACAGATGGTGCGGCAGCTCGGGCACCAGCATGGGAGGGATTTCCACCGTGCACGAATCGCCATAGCCCGTGGTCACGCCATAGACCACACCGTCTTCGGCCAGCAGGCGGTCCAGAAAATCGGCGCCTTGCTGGATGCGCGTACGAAACGTGGGCTCGGGCGACAGCGCGGCCTGTGCCTGCTGGTGGGCAATGGCATGGATCTGCTCGATCTGCAGGGGTGTGCCATCAAAAAAGATGAGCACAGGGCGGGCATTCTGGGTCATACGAAATCACTCACGGCAAACAAATCAGGCGGAAGGCAGGGGTTGCACGGCCATTGACGCGCCCTGCTCCCAGAACGGGAAAAAGTTGAACCAGTCGTAGGGCGCGGTGCACAGCAGGCGCTCCAGCTGCTGTGCATACAGCTGGGCATAGCCAGCCAGCGCCTCGTTGCGCTTTGCCCGCGGCAATTGCACCTGGGCGGCAAGCGGCACAAACTCCACCGCATAGCCCAGGCCCTCGTGCACACAGCCCATGAAAAACAAGGGGCACTTGAGCAGCGCAGCCAGCACATAGGGGCCGCAGGGAAAAGCCGCCTCATGGCCCAGAAACAATGCGCGCGTGGTCTTGCTGTCGTGCACCGGCACACGGTCGCCGGCAATGGCGATGAACTCCCCCCGCGCCACGCGCTCAGCCAGCAGCATCGCCGTGGCAGCACTGAAGTCGGACACCTGCAGCAGACACACACCGCTGTCGGGTGCCAGACGCTGCAGCAGCCGGTTGAACTGCCTGGCATGCTTGGTGTGCACCAGGATGTTCAGGCGCAGACCGGGCCTTTGCCTCGCCAGGACCTGGCACAGCTCGATGCATCCCATGTGCGCCGTGACGATGACGGCACCCTGGCCCCGCTCCAGCAGATCCCGCAACGGCTGGTCGCCACCACAGCGCACCCGCTCGGTGCCGTAGCGCCCCGTCAGCGCCAGCAGTTTGTCCAGAATCACCTGGGCGAAGGTGCGAAAGTGCTTCTGACTCTGCCACCAGCCCGGCATGCGCTGCCACAGGCCATGGGCATGCTGCAAGCGCTGTAGATACTGGAGCGATGCACGCCGAGCCAACGGGCGGGTGAGCCAGTAATAGGCCACCACCGGGTACAGGCACCACAGAAACGGCCAGCGTCCCAGCACGCGATGCACGTGGTAGAGCGCCCACATCCCTGCCACAAAGGTACTCTCGCCGATCTGGGCCCAATGGGTGGCAGCCAACGGCGCCGTCCCCTGCACGCTACCTTGCGGAGTGGTGTTCATGCGCCACGCCTTCCTGCCAGCTTGCGCACAAGCAGCCGGGGACTGCGCCACAACATGCCGGCAAAAAGGCGTGCATGCATGCCCGAGATCAGCAGGTTGTCCCGCCAGACCTGGAAATGCGACAGGCCGTCGAGCGGATAGGTCACCGCCGTGGGCTGGGTCACAAAGCGCAGACCCCACCAGTGCATGCGCACCAGCACCTCGGTATCAAACTCCATGCGCTTGCCCATGGGGGCACTGTCCAGCACGGCCACCGTGGCCGACAGCGGGTAGATGCGGTAGCCGCACATGGAGTCACGGATATCCAGCGACAGCGTATTGATCCACACCCACACATGGGTGAGGTAGCGGCCATACAAACGGCCCTTGGGCACGCTGGCGTCATACACCGGTGCACCGCAGACCATGGCCTGCGGATGCTGGCGTGCCAGCGCAACGAAAACAGGGATATCGGCCACGGCATGCTGGCCATCGGCATCGATCTGCAGCCCATGGCTATAACCCTGGGCATGGGCCTGGCGCAGGCCGGCCATCACCGCCTGCCCCTTGCCCTGGTTCTGTGCCAGACGCAGCAGCTGTACCCGGGGCGCATGCTGGAGGGCCAAATCCTGCAGCACGGCGGCACAGTGCGGCTCGCTCCCGTCGTCCACCAGCAGACAAGGCAACCCTGCCCGCAACACCCCTTGCACCATCTGGCCGATGGTGTTTGGGTGGTTGTAGACGGGAATCACGGCAATCGGGCGAAAGCTCATCATGCCCTCCACTGCAACAGCTTGCCGCTGGCATGCGCGCCGCGCGCCGATGTCAGGGCAAACTGCAGACAGCCTTTGTCCGGCAGCCATTGCAGTTGCATCTGCACGGTATCGCCCGGCAGGATGGGCTGCTGGAATTTGAGCAACTGGGCGTCTGCGAAATGTGCATCCAGGCCGAATGCCTGCAGCCCCAGGCTCACCGCCCAATGCAGCTGCGCTACACCTGGCACCAGCGTCGCTCCGGGGAAATGGCCTTCCAGCACGCGCAGCCGGGGTTGGATGTATAGCTCGGCTGTCGCCTGGGTGGCACTACGCTCCCGCCAACGCGGCAACGGCACCACCGGATTGAACAGGGTCTGCAGACTTTGCTGTGTGATCTTGCTCTGGGCGTTGACCGGCAGTTGCGCCACATAGCGCCAGCTGCGTGGCAGAGCCACACGCTCCACCGCGCCTTCCAACACTCCGCGCAAGGTCTGGCCCATATGGCGTCGGCCGTACTGCTGCAATGCGTGCCAGCCAGCATCGGTCAGCTCCACCACCATGCCTACCCGCGCAAGGGAGGGACCGCCTTCGGGCGTCTGCTCCAGCACCACCGCCCTGCTTTGCTGCACCCAGTCGTGGGCCTGCAGGCAGCGCTCCATGGCGGTCAGCGACACACGCTTCTCCGCAATCTTCACAATGCGGTCTGAGCGGCCGAGCAGTACAAAGCTCCGGCCATCACCACTGGCTTCGACACAATCGGCGGTTTCCCACCAGGTCGTCGCTGCGGGCAGATGCGAAGACTTCACGGCCAGACAACCGTTGTCCAGCACACGCAATGCGACACCCGGCAGCGTCTGCCAGGTGTCGCCCTGCTCGGAGCGGCGGCGCCATGCAATGCCGCCGGTCTCGGAGCTGCCAAACACCTCCGTGGGTGAATGGCCCAGCAACTGCTGGGCGAGAACTGATGCCTCGTGCGGCAGCGGACCACCCGAGGAGAACACGCCATGCAAACCCACTGTGGCCGCTGCCCAGTCCAACTGCACAGGCAAGCGCCCGAGCAGGGCTGGACTGGACACCAGCAGGCTCGACGGAGCTGCCTGCAACTGCTGCACCAGCTCTTCCGGGTAACGTGCAAAGCTGGTGCCCAGCAGGCGCCCGGTCGACAAAGGCCACAGCAGCCGGAACAGCAAACCGTAGATATGGTGGTGCGACACGGTCGACAACACCTGTGCCCCATCTACAGCCAGATCCGCAGCGAAAACGGATTGCAGAGCGTGGACCTCGGCATCCAGCTGCGCCAGGCATTTCTCAATACGCTCCGGCATGCCAGTGGATCCGGAGGTGAACAACACCAGGCGAGCCAGCGCCATGTCCAGAGGCTGCAGAGCCACCGCATCCACCGCGGTCGCATCCTGCGCCGGACCGATGGCACCGGGCCACGGCCCCACGCAGGCCCCCACCTGAGGCAGCAACTGCGCCACGGTCTGGGGCTGGGTGTCGCTGAGCAGTACCGGCGTCTTGCCCGCATGCCAGGCGCCCCACAGCGCCGCGGCAAAGACCAGCGGATCCTCCAGATACAGGGCCACATCCTGCCCCTGCACCTGCTGCAAGGCGGCACACCAGGCTTTTACCTGGCGCACCCATTGCGCATGCGTGACCACGCCCGCAGCCAGCCGGGCCACGGCATGCGTCGCCGCACGGGACTGCGGCAGGGCCACCTGGGCCAATGTCAAGCCTGGATTCACAGGACCTTCATCCTCATTCGTTTGCGGCCGCCCCGGCCGGATGTCCACCTTGGCGGCGCTGCACATGCTGGCGCACCAGCCACTCGCCGGCCATTAGCCCCCCCATGGCCACGTAGGCCAGCAGCCCGTTGTAGAGGGCCCAGATGGCATCGCTGCAGTACAGCGCCGTATAGACCGCGGCTGCGCCATTCAGTACAAAAAAACCGCACCACAGTGCCGTGACCCGTGCCGTGTAAGCCACGGCCGCAGCCGGCAAGTCCGGGGTCTGCAAGCGCGCCAGCCGCTCCACCACCGACGGCGGGCAACGCAGGCTCCAGCCAAACACGACCAGCAACACCGCATTGACCAACACCGGGTAAAGCTTGACGGCGCGGGCATCACCCAGCCACCACGACGCCAGGGCCAGCACCCCAGCCCCTGCGGCCACCAGATACCAAAAACTCTGGCGCGTGCTGACTGCCCGCAGCAGGACCAACAGCACCAAGGCTCCAGCCAGCCACTGCGGCGCCACATGGTCCAGCGCAGCATAGATTCCCAGCGGATACAGCAGCGTCAACACCAACAGAGCCCCGGCCGCGGCTTTGCGCATGGCGTGTGCGGCTTTCAGACGGCGACGGCGCTGTCTTCGTTGACCAGCAGGTACAAGGCGTCCACCACGTCCTGGATGGTACGCACGGCCTTGAAGGCCTCGGCGTTCAGACGCTTGCCCGCCAGAGGCTTGAGTTGCACGATCAGGTCCACGGCATCGATGCTGTCGATGTCCAGGTCTTCATACAGTTTGGCACCAGGCGTAATGCGTTCGACCTCGATATCGAAGGTGTCCTGCAAGATCTGGACGATGCGCTCGTAAATGGCTTCTTTGTTCATGGGATATTTCCGGTTCAGGACTCAGTGGGCACGGTGAGAGGCCACGAAAGCGGCCAGCGCCTGGACGCTGCGAAAATGCTGACGGGTCTGCTCGGAATCGGCCGACATGCTCACGCCATAGCGTTTTTGCAGTGCCAGGCCCAGCTCCAGCGCATCGATCGAGTCCAGGCCCAGGCCATCGACAAACAGCGCCTCGCTGGCATCGATGTCCTGCGGCGTGATGTCTTCCAGCGCCAGGGAAGAAATGATGAGTTCTTTAATCTCTTGCTCAAGCTGAAGCACGTGAAGGCTCTCTAAAAAGTTGCTCTGACAGATGTTCTGTGACCTGGCGCGCAGCCAGCACCTCGCTGGGCGCGGTCTCGCAAAAGGGCGCCACGGCAATGTCCTCACGCACCTCGATGGTGAAGTGCGGTTTGCGCAGCGGCACCTGCCACCAGGGCGTGCCCTTGGTCAGCATGGGCAGACTGCTGTGGATATGCACCGGCGTGATGGCGATGCGCCCTTTCACTGCCACATGGGCAGCGCCGCGCTGCAGCCGCACCCGACCTTGCAGAGGCGTGCGCGTGCCCTCGGGAAAAATGATCAGGTTGTTGCCGGCCTGCAGCGAGTGCAGGCAGTCGTCCAGCAGTTCGGACCCACCGCTGTTGGTGATGAATCCCGCCGCCGTGATCGGCCCACGCGTGAATGGATTGCGTGCCAGCGCCGCTTTGACGATGCAGTCCGCATGGCGCACAAAGGAAATCAGAAACACCACATCGATCAGCGAGGGGTGGTTGGCCAGAATTAACAACCCTCGGCGCTGCAGGCGTTCCATGCCCCGCACCTCGTAGGACAGCACCCCAACGCAGCGCATCAGCGCCACAAACCAGCGGAAGCTGTGGTGAATCACCGCCTGCGACAGATGCTGGCGCCGCCCGGGTTGGCGCACCCCCAGCAACAGTGCCGGGTAGACCACGCAGCGCACCACCAGCCCTCCCAGGCCAAAGACAGCAAAGCACAGCCCGGTGGCCAACACGCGCCAGCCACGGTTCACCCATTCACCCATGACGACGCTCCCACAACCAACTGCCAGCATTGGCGGACACCGCTCCTGGCCTGCTGCGCAACTGGGGACTGCGCAGCGTGGGAGGCTCTTTTTGCAGAAGAAATTGCAGCACCTCCAGGCCATGGGGAAAGCGCCGCGGCGTGTCCTCCGCATGGTTGCCCGGCGCTGCTGCCGGCAGGGCCTGCAAGCTGAAGCCAGGCTCGCCAGGCGCCGCCCATGCCAGCAAGGCCGCCCAGGCGAAAGGCAGAACTGGCTCATCGTGAAAGCGGTCGTAGGGGGCCGGCAACGGTGCGTCGTAGCACACCAGCATCACCTCGGCCGCACCTTCGTGCAGCAGCCCCTGTGCCTCCACCACACCGGCCTCAGGGGCAGCATGGGCACAGGCCACACACACCGCATTGGCGCGCAAGCCACGCAGAATGGAATGCTGGGCACCGATGCCGTTGTGCACCGACAGAGCAAAGGCCGTAGGGGACAAAGGCTCGCCAGCCGCCTGATCCCGCAGCAGGGCCAGGGATTTTTCGGCATCACCGTGGCGCGAAGCCCAGACCACAGGCAGATCCGGCTGGCCGGCATGGGTCAGCACGGCATCGGCCACGAAAACCGCCCATTTGGCCTGCTGTCCCAGACGCCGGCGCGCCATGGCAGGGACATGCGACAGATCCAGCGTCACCTCACCACAGGGCCACACGGGCTCCTGGACCCACTGTTGCCAGTGCGCAGATGTTTGCAGCCCAGGCGCCAGCGCCGACCACGCACGCAAAGCCCAAACACGGCCCACGCAATTCCCTCAGTAATTTTTGGTATTGGATTTATCAGTGCATGGCGGATGCCCTGCGCCTGCTCTCTCAAAAGCGGCGCAATTGTACATATTGATACGATCAACGGTACAAAATATCAACGGCGTTGCAAAAGATATCCAACGGGCTTGATGCCGTGGCGCTTTTTTTCAAAAGACAGCCGTTGAAATCGATACCGCACGCCCTTCAAAAGTGTTTCCCAGAGCAACTTGTCAAAAGAGAAATGGGATTGAGAGATATTCAATGTCAGCATCCGCTCACATTCTGATTGCGCGGTATATGCGCGTTTATTTTCGGATCCACTGACATCGCGGAGCGAAAACACCCTCCCACCTGGAAATAAAGCCTTTGCCGTCCATATCAAAGGCGGTGCGCTGCACCACCCGGCTGGCCTTTGAATTCAGTAGCCTGCCTTGCTGTTCGCCCGTCGCTTGGCAAACAGCCCGGAGCGGCGTGCACCCTGCTGGGCAAAGCGTTCGCGGCGCGCCACCTTAGGGTCTACGGTCAAGGGGCGGTACAGCTCCACCCGATCCCCGTGATACAGCAAGGTGGCGGCATCGCACACCCGCCCCCAGATACCACAGGCCTGCCCTTCCTGCCAGGCCAGGCCGGCCGCCTGCAAGGCATCGGCCACGGTGGCGGGCGCTGACAGCCGCACACAGCGCTCCAGCACTTCACCCGGCGCAGGCGAATGGCACACGCACACCTCCAGCTCCGCCAGGGGCGTGGCAGCCGCAGACGAGGTATCAGCCATACACCGCTTCGGCGCGCTTGATGAAGGCATCCACCATGGAGTTGGCGATGCGATCGAACACCGGCCCGACCACCGCCGCCAGCGGCGCGGAGTCAAAACCATAATCCAGCTGCAGCTCTACCTTGCAAGCGCGCTGACTGCCATCCCCTACGGGGTGGAAGATCCAGCGCCCTTCCAGCCGCGAGAACGGCCCCTTGACCAGCCGCATGGCCACGCTGTGGCCTTCTTCGTGCGTGTTGCGGGTGATGAAGGACTTTTTGAGTCCGCCCAGCGACATACCCACCTCGGCCGTCATGCCCGTGGCGTCCTGCTCCAGCACCTTGGTGTGGGAGCACCATGGCAAAAACTCCGGATAGCGCGCCACGTCGGTGACAAGGGCGTACATTTCAGCAGGGCTGTACCAGATCAGGACGGATTTGTGGACGTTTTTCATCGATGGGTGCAGGGCCCCTGCATCCACCGGGAATGATTTCCCAGGCGGCACAACAGACCGTGCGAAACTAGAATTGCAGCTTGCGGCTAAGCGCCCATTGTAGAGAGAGCCCTGCTGGCACGGGGCGCACCGTATCAAAAACCCATGGCAACAAAAAAAACCGAAACACCCTCGCGCATTGCAGACAACAAGAAAGCGGCTTTCAATTACTTCTTCGAAGAGCGCTACGAAGCCGGCGTGGTGCTGCACGGCTGGGAGGTCAAAGCCCTGCGTGAAGGCAAGGTGCAGCTGACCGACGGCTACGTCCTCATCAAGGAGGGCGAGATGTTCCTGCTGGGCTGCCAGATCAACCCGCTCAAGACCGCCTCCACGCACGTCAACCCCGATGCCGCGCGCATCAAGAAGCTGCTGCTCAAGAAGAACGACATTGAGCGCCTGACCACCAAGGTTGAGCAAAAAGGCTACACCCTGGTGCCCATCAATCTGCACTGGAAGAACGGCTTTGTGAAGTGCGACATCGCACTGGCCAAGGGCAAGGCCGAGCACGACAAACGCGACGTCATCAAGGACCGCGAAGGCAAACGCGAAGTCGAGCGCGCGCTGAAAAGCCGCAGCCGCTGAAGCGCGTTGCCCCTGCCCACCACAGGCCGCCTTGCGCGGCCTTTTTTGACCGCGTTGCGGCATGCCTGAGATGGCTGCCGGCGCTGCACCATACGGGCACGGGCAGCCTGCTGCCGTCGAACGCCCGCGATCCGGAATCCGGGGTCCGGGACCTGAATACTCTTCAACCAGCAAAAAGGCCGCACCGGGGTGCGGCCTCGGCCTGCGGCACCACAGTGCCTGCGTTGCCGGCTTACGCGTCTTTCAGCATGGCCAGCGGGTGGGAATGCGCCGGCCAGGGGCTGACAAAGAAGGCGCGCCACAGGTCTTCGCTCACCTCTTCAATGCGTGGCGGATTCCATTGCGGATTGTGGTCCTTATCCACCGCCAGCGCACGCACACCTTCCACGGTCTCGCTCTGGCCAGGGCGCAGATAGAAGCAGTGGCGCACCATGTCGCGCTCCATGCGCAGATCGGTGGCCACATCCATGCCGCGCGCGCGGCGGATCTGCTCCAGCACCACATGCAGCATCAGAGGCGAACGCTTGCGCAGCGCCGCCGCTGTGCCCTGCGCCCATTCGCTGCCATCGGCTTCCAGCGTATCGATGATGGCCTGCACGGTGGGCAAGGCAAACACACGGTCGATATCGGCCGTGCTGCGCACCGTGCCCGGAGCCTGGGCTTGCGTGCGTGCCTGTGCAAAAGCCTGCACCGCCCTGCCGTCGGCAAACGACTGCGTGGCCAACGCCTCCCACAGCGCGCCCTGCTCTGCCGTGGGCAGGTAGGCATCGGCCAGCTTGAAAGCGATGGCATCGGCTGCGGTGATGGTGTCACCGGTCAGCGCCAGCCACTCCCCCACATGGCCGGGGCAGCGCGACAGGAAGTAGCCACCGCCCACATCGGGGAACAGGCCGATGATGGTCTCGGGCATGGCCATCTTGGTCTTCTCGGTCACGATGCGCAGGCTGGCCCCCTGGCTGATGCCCATGCCGCCGCCCATGACGATGCCATCCATGAAGGCGATATAGGGCTTGGGGTAGTTGAAGATCAGGTGGTTGAGGGCGTATTCCTCGGTGAAGAAATCCTCCAGCTCGGGATTGCCCGTGCTGCCCGCCGCATGCAGAAAGCGAATATCCCCGCCCGCGCAGAAATGGCCGAACACCCCTTCCTTGTGGCTGCCACGGATCGCCACGGCCAGCACCTGGTCGTCATGCTGCCATGCCAGCAGCTGGGCCAGCAGCGCGCGCACCATGCCCAGCGACAGGGCGTTGATGGCCTTGGGGCGGTTCAGGGTGATAAAGCCTACCTGGCCACGCACTTCGGCCAGAACGTCTGCGGTTGTCTCTGTCATGGGGAAAATCTCTCCGTAGGGGTTCGCGGATCCGGCGCACACCGCAAACTCTGCGGCTGCACCCGGTCAAACCGGCACGATAACCGAGGATGGTGCCAACTTCTGTCCCTCGCGCGCACCGCCTCCGCGTATTGCGCGATCTGGCCCTGCGGCGGCAGCTATTGCAACCGGAACGTCCAAAGAAAAAGGCCGCACAAGGCGGCCTTTGCTTGCAACAGCTGCCGAAGCAGCCGCTGGCTTATGCGTTTTCGCGCGAAGCACGCTTGCGATCGTGCTCCTTCAGGTGGCGCTTGCGCACGCGCAGGCTGACGGGAGTGATTTCCAGCAACTCGTCTTCTTCGATGAATTCCACACCGTATTCCAGCGACAGCTCGATGGGAGGCGTGATCTTGATCGCGTCTTCCTTGCCGCTCACGCGGAAGTTGGTCAGCTGCTTGGTACGGGTGGCGTTCACCACCAGGTCGTTGTCACGGCTGTGGATCCCGACGATCATGCCTTCGTACACGGGGTCGTTGGGCTTGACAAACATGCGACCGCGGTCATCCAGCTTGCCCAGGGCGTAGGTGAAGATTTCACCGTCGTCCATGGAGATCAGCACGCCGTTCTTGCGGCCGCCGATGTCGCCCTTATGGGGTTCGTAGCTGTCGAAGATGTTGGCGATCAGGCCGGAACCACGGGTCAGGTTCAGGAATTCGTTGGTGAAACCGATCAGGCCACGGGCTGGGATGCGGTATTCCAGACGGACGCGACCGCGGCCATCGGGTTCCATGTTCACCAGCTCGCCCTTGCGCTCGCCCAGGGCCTGCATCACGCCGCCTTGGTGGCCTTCTTCGATGTCGGCCGTCACCAGCTCGATAGGCTCATGGCGAACGCCGTCGATGGTCTGCATCACCACGCGGGGCTTGGACACGGCCAGTTCATAGCCTTCGCGGCGCATTTCTTCCAGCAGAATGGTCAGGTGCAGTTCGCCACGGCCGGAGACTTCAAAGATACCGTCTTCGTCGGTTTCCTTGACGCGCAGCGCCACGTTGGAGCGCAGTTCCTTTTGCAGGCGGTCCCAGATCTGACGGCTGGTCACGAACTTGCCTTCACGGCCTGCCAGAGGCGAGGTGTTCACGCAGAAGTTCATGGTCAGCGTGGGCTCGTCAATCTTCAGCATCGGCAGAGGCTGGGGATTGGCGGGGTCGGTGATGGTTTCGCCGATCCCGATGTTTTCGATACCGCTGATCAGCACGATGTCCGAGGGACCGGCTTCGGTCACCTGCACACGGTCAATACCCTGGAACTGGTGGATCTGGTTGATCTTGCCGTTGTAAGGCTTGCCTTCCGGACCGGCCATGACCGTCACGTTCTGACCCACCTTCAGCGTACCCTGGGTGATGCGACCCACGCCGATACGGCCCACAAAGGTGGAGTAGTCCAGCGCGGAAATCTGCATCTGCAGCGGTGCCGAAGCATCGCCTTGCACCGAAGGCACGTGCTCCAGGATGGTGTCGAACAGGGCCGACATGTCGGTACCCCATTGCGCGCCGGGCTCGCCCTCTTCCTTCGAAGACCAGCCGTTGATACCCGAGGCGTACACCACGGGGAAGTCCAGCTGTTCATCGGTCGCGCCCAGCTTGTCGAACAGGTCGAACGCAGCGTTGACGACCTTGTCGGGGTTGGCACCAGGCTTGTCCACCTTGTTCACCACCACGATGGGGCGCAGGCCCAGGGCCAGCGCCTTCTTGGTCACGAAACGCGTCTGGGGCATGGGGCCTTCCTGCGCATCGATCAGCAGCACCACGCCGTCCACCATGGACAGGGCACGTTCCACTTCGCCGCCGAAGTCCGCGTGACCGGGGGTGTCGAGGATGTTGATGTGGGTGTCGTTCCAGGACACGGCGCAGTTCTTGGCCAGAATCGTGATGCCACGCTCGCGTTCGATGGCGTGGTTGTCCATCACCGTATCCACGACTTTTTCGTGTTCGGCAAAGGTACCGGATTGGCGCAGCAACTGGTCAACCATGGTGGTCTTGCCATGGTCAACGTGCGCAATGATGGCGATGTTGCGGATTTGTTTGCTCATAAAGTTTCCAAACTGCCGCGCTCTGTATGCAGCGGCGTGCCTTCCAAAATCTGTTGAATTTCCAGGGGACTGAGCAGGCGGTCAGGAATCAGCTCCCCGCTTGTGACATGCCCCACACCCAACAGGGCACGGGGTTGGTCTCCATACACCGCCACGGCGCTGGCATCGGGCCAGTCACCACGGCGGCGCAAGCCGGACAGGAAACGCCCGGCATCTTGCTCGCCCAATGTGACAGGCACATGGGCATGCAGCAATGTGTCCGCAGGCAGCACATGCTGCATGCGTTCGGCCTCCGGCATATCGATCAGCGCCTGCAGCGTCACGCAGCGTGCAAGATCGATGCCACCGGTATCGGTGCGGCGCAGTGCGCGCAGATGCGCACCACAGCCCAGAGCTTCCCCCACATCTTCGGCCAGCGTACGGATGTACGTGCCTTTGCTGCAGGTCACCACCATTTCAATGGCCGGCTGGCCATCCTCGTCCTGCGTCAACGCCAGCTTCAGTGCATGGATCGTGACCGCGCGCGCCGGGCGCTCGATCTCCACACCCGCGCGGGCGTATTCATACAGGGCCTTGCCGTCTTTCTTCAGAGCGCTGTACATCGGCGGCACCTGCAGGATATCGCCGGTGAACTGCGCCCGCACAGCCGCCAGGCACTCGGGCGTGATGGACGCCAGATCCACCGCACGCTCGCGCAGCACCGCGCCCTCGGCATCGGCCGTGGTCGTGGTCTGCCCCAGGCGGGCAATCGCGGTATAGGTCTTGGGGGCTTCCAGCTGCAGCTGGCTGAACTTGGTGGCAGCACCAAAGCACAGTGGCAGCACGCCACTGGCCAGGGGGTCCAGGGTTCCGGTATGGCCGGCCTTTTCGGCACGCAACAACCACTTCACCTTCTGCAAAGCGTCATTGCTGGAAAGGCCCAGCGGCTTGTCAAGCAACAACACCCCATGCACAGGGCGCCGCTGCACCCGTGTGCGAGGGGCGTTCATATGCTCAGCCTTCTTCAGGTCCGCGCGACGCCACAGCCTTGGCGATCAAGGCATTCATGTCGGCCGCGCGCTCAGCGGTGCGGTCGAAATGGAAGTGCAGCGTGGGCACGGTATGGATGTGCAGGCGCTTGAACAGGCCGTTGCGCAGAAAGCCTGCGGCCTGGTTCAGCGCCATTTCGGTTTGCACAGGATCACCCACCAGCAGGCTGAAGTACACCTTGGCGTGGGCATAGTCGGGAGTCACCTCCACGCTTTGCAGCGTGACCATGCCAACGCGCGGGTCCTTCAACTCGCGGGCGATCAGCTCCGACAGATCACGCTGGATCTGGTCGGAGACTTTGAAGCTGCGATTGGGCGCAGCGGATTTCTTGCGTGTTGCCATCGGTGATTACAGCGTACGCGCGATTTCCTTGATCTCGAACACTTCGAGCATGTCGTTCTCACGAATGTCGTTGTAGTTCTTGAGCTTGATACCGCACTCGAAGCCTTCCTTGACTTCCTTGACGTCGTCCTTCATACGGCGCAGCGATTCGATTTCGCCCGTGTAGATGACCACGTTGTCGCGCAGCAGACGGAAGTGTGCATTGCGGGTGACGTGACCTTGCGTGATGTACGAACCGGCAATGGTGCCGATCTTCGTTGCCACGAACACGGTGCGGATCTCGGCCATACCGATGATCTCTTCGCGCTTCTCGGGAGCCAGCATGCCCGACATGGCCGACTTCACTTCATCCACGGCGTCGTAGATGATGTTGTAGTAGCGGACATCCACGCCGTTGCCTTCGGCCGTCTTGCGAGCCTGGGCGTCTGCACGCACGTTGAAACCGATGATGATGGCCTTGGAAGCCAGCGCCAGGTTGACGTCGGATTCCGAGATACCGCCCACGCCGGAGTACACCAACTGGACCTTGATCTCCTCGGTCGACAGCTTGAGCAGCGAGGTGGCCAGCGCTTCCTGCGAGCCTTGCATGTCGGCCTTGATGATGATGGGCAGCGTCTGCACATCGCCAGCGGACATTTCGGCAAACATGTTTTCCAGCTTGGCCGCTTGTTGCTTGGCCAGCTTGGTGTTGCGGAACTTGCCAGCGCGGTAGGTGGCGATTTCACGGGCACGGCGCTCGTCCTGCAGCACCATGAAGTCATCACCCGCCATGGGCACTTCGTTCAGACCCTGGATTTCGACCGGAATCGACGGACCGGCTTCCTTGGTCTGCTTGCCGTCTTCGTCCAGCATGGCACGCACGCGGCCATAGGTCTGGCCTGCCAGCACGATGTCGCCCACCTTCAGCGTACCGGACTGCACCAGCACGGTGGCCACGGTACCGCGGCCCTTGTCCAGCTGGGCTTCGATCACGAGACCCTTGGCTGCGGCATCCACAGGTGCCGTCAGTTCCAGCACTTCGGCCTGCAGCAGCACCTGCTCCAGCAGCTCGTCGATGCCCTGGCCGGTCTTGGACGACACCGCCACGAAAGGCGAGTCACCGCCGTACTCTTCAGGCAGCACCTCTTCGACCACCAGTTCTTGCTTGACGCGGTCGGGGTTGGCGTCGGGCTTGTCCGCCTTGGTGATGGCCACCACGATAGGAACACCAGCCGCCTTGGCGTGCTTGATGGCTTCCTTGGTCTGGGGCATCACGCCGTCGTCGGCAGCGGCCACCAGCACCACGATGTCAGTGGACTTGGCGCCACGGGCACGCATGGCCGTGAAGGCCTCGTGGCCCGGGGTGTCCAGGAAGGTGATCATGCCGCGAGGCGTCTGCACGTGGTAGGCACCAATGTGCTGTGTAATGCCGCCGGCTTCGCCCGACGCCACCTTGGTGCGGCGGATGTAGTCCAGCAGCGAGGTCTTGCCGTGGTCCACGTGGCCCATGACGGTCACCACAGGAGCGCGGGAGATCATCTCGGCTTCGGAGTTGGACACTTCCTCGGCGGTGAACGCTTCCAGATCGTCCAGTGCAGCCACCTTGGCCACATGACCCATTTCTTCCACCACGATCATGGCGGTGTCCTGGTCCAGCGGCTGGTTGATGGTAACCATCTGGCCCATCTTCATCAGCGCCTTGATCACTTCGGAAGCCTTGATGGCCATCTTGTGCGCCAGTTCGGCCACGGTGATGGTTTCCGGCACCGAAATCTCCAGCTGGCGGAATTCCTGGCTCTGCTGCTGTTGGTGATCGTTGCGGTCATTGCCGCGACGGCCACCACGCGGACCACCGCGCCAGTTCGAACGGCCCACGCCGCCCGAGCTGTCGCCACGGGTCTTGATTTCCTTCTTCTTGCCGTTGGCGTCATTGGCCCAGCTGGAGGACAGCTTGGCCGACTTGACTTCCTTGCCACCGCCGTTGCGGTTGCCGGCGCCCGCGTTGGCGGTAGCGCCGCCGGCTGCAGGCTTGCCATCCTTGGCAGCAGGCGCAGCCTTCTTGGCGTCGGCCGTGGTCGCAGCAGGCTTCTTGGGCTCTTCCGGCTTCTTGGCAACCAGCACCTTCTTGGGTGCGGCCATCATGGCGCGGATGGCTTCGGCTTCGGCCAGGGCCTTGCGGCGGCGCTCGTCCAGATCCTTGGCACGTGCGGCTTCCTCCGCAGCGCGCTGGCGGGATTCCTCGTCGGCCTTGGCACGGGCTTCGGCCTGTGCAGAAGCGCGGGCTTCCTGGGCGGCCACGGCTTCTGCAGCGGCTTCCTTCTTGGCTTCCTTTTCCTGGCGCACCTTGGCGGCCTCAGCCTCGGCATAGGCACGGGCACGCTCTTCGGCTTCGCGCTCGCGGCGCACCACGCCTTCACGCTCTTCGCGTTCCTTGCGCTCGGTCACCAGAGCTTCTTCCTGCTTGCGCAGGTCTTCCACTTGCAGGCGTGCCTCTTCCTCACGGCGGGCCAGCTCGGCCGCAGGACGTGCAGCCTGGGCGGCTGCTTCGGCCGGGGTTTCGTCGCGTTGGATGAAGGTGCGCTTCTTGCGCACTTCCACCTGAATGGTGCGGGCCTTGCCAGTGGCATCGGCCTGCTTGATCTCACTCGTCGATTTCTTGGTCAACGTAATCTTCTTGCGGTCAGCACCTTCCGCGCCATGGCTGGCCTTCAGGAAGCTGAGTAGTTTTTGCTTGTCCGATTCGGTCAAAGGATCTGCGGACGTGGCTTTGGCCACACCTGCGGACTTCAGTTGGTCGAGCAGGGTCTCGGGGGTTTTCTTGAGTTCGGCGGCAAACTCGGCGACTGTATTCAACGACATATTTCCTACTTACCTCCGTACCCTTACTCTTCACCCTGCGTGAACCAGTGCTCGCGCGCCTTCATGATCAGTGCCTTGGCTTCATCGGCGGTTTGACCGGTCAGTTCGGTCAGCTCGTCAATGGCCAGATCGGCCAGATCATCACGGGTTTGCACACCACCGGCAGCCAGCTTGGCCACCAGATCCGGTGTCAGGCCTTCCAGATCACGGAGATCCTGGGAGACATGGGCCACGCTCTCTTCCTTGGCGATTTCCATCGTCAGGAGTGCATCCTTGGCACGTGCACGCAGTTCGTTGACGGTTTCCTCGTCGAACGCCTCGATTTCCAGCATTTCGGCGATGGGCACATAGGCCACTTCTTCCAGGCTGCTGAAACCTTCGTCAATCAGGATGCCGGCGAATTCCTCGTCCACATCCAGCTTTTCCATGAACAGCTTGCGGGCGGAGTCGGTTTCCACAGCCTGCTTCTGGGCAGACTCGGCGGCATCCATGATGTTGATCTTCCAACCGGTCAGGTCAGAGGCCAGACGCACGTTCTGACCACCACGACCGATGGCGATGGCCAGGTTTTCCTCGTCCACCACCACGTCCATGGCGTGCTTTTCTTCATCCACCACGATGGACGACACGTTCGCAGGTGCCAGGGCGCCGATCACGAACTGTGCAGGGTCTTCCGACCACAGCACGATGTCCACGCGCTCGCCGGCCAGCTCATTGGTCACCGCGTTGACGCGCGAACCACGCACGCCCACGCAGGTACCGATGGGGTCCACGCGCTTGTCGTGGGAGATCACGGCGATTTTCGCACGGCTGCCCGCATCGCGTGCGCAGCTCTTGATTTCCAGCAGACCTTGCTCGATTTCCGGCACTTCGTTGCGGAACAGCTCGATCATGAATTCCGGAGCAGAACGCGACAGGATGATGGGGGCACCGCGCAGCGTCAGGTCCACTTCCATGATCATGGCACGCACGCGGTCGCCGTTGCGCAGGTTTTCCTTGGGAATCATTTCCCCACGGCGCAGGCGGCCTTCCACACGGCCGGATTCGACAATGATGTCGCCCTTGTCCATGCGCTTGACGGTGCCGGTGAAGATCTTTTCGCCACGGGCCATGAATTCGTTAAGCAGCATTTCGCGCTCGGCGTCACGGATCTTCTGCAGGATGACCTGCTTGGCGGCCATCGCGCCAATACGGCCGATGGGCAGCGACTCGATCTGCTCTTCAATGAACTCGCCCACCTGAATGCCGGGCACGCGGTCTTCCGCATCCATCAGCATTTCTTCGGCGTCGGGGTTTTGCAGGCCGGCGTCATCGGACACCACCACCCAGCGGCGGAAAGTGTCGTAGTCGCCGCTGTCGCGGTCGATCGCCACACGAATGTCCACTTCACCTTCGTACAGCTTCTTTGTGGCTTGCGCCAGCGCTTGCTCCACCGCGCCGAAAACCACATCGTGCTCGACATTCTTTTCACGCGAAATGGCTTCCACCAACATCAACAGTTCGCGATTCATGCGACGACTCTCCTATTTTCTTTCCAAGAGGAGGCACCCACAGCGCCTTCCTTGCCCAAACGATGACGATCCAGCCTTACTCCGGCTTGGCCGCGCGCCCTTTGAAATTGACGATGGGCGCCAGCCGCGCTTCACGCAACTCGTCGAACGTGAAGCCCAGCGCCTGCAGTGGCGGCGCTTCACGCTTTTTACTCACTCGTACCCCAGGCTTGATGGGAGGGGCATCGCTCCAGACGATCTGCCATCCACCGCCTTCGGCGCGCTCCAGCGTGCCGCGGAATTTTTTGCGATTGGCATTGATGCTGCCGGTCGCGGCCTCGCCAATGGCTTCCTTGAGCGTCAAGTCCACTTCTTGGCCTTCAAAACGGATGAAGTCCTGCTCGTGGCGCAGCAAACGGTCGATGCCGGGCGATGAAACTTCCAGGCGCTTGTAATCGGCACCATCGACTTCCAGCGCAAACTGCAGCTGGCGCGTCACACGTTCGCAGTCTTCGACGGTGATGAACTGCTCAAGCAGCGGCACAGGCTGCCCCTCGACCGGCGGCGCCCAAGGCAAATCGATCGTAATACGCAACAGCCCGCCTGCGGTGCGTTCGATCTCGACCAGGTCATAGCCCAGACCTGTCACGGTTTCTTCAACGATTTGCTGTAATGCCACGTGTATTCAGTTCAATCCCGGAAGTACAAAAAACCCGATAACCACCGCTCTGATAGGGCGGCAGCTTCGAGCTCCAAATCCTACCGACCAAAAAAAACGGGCGGTTGGTACCCGCCCGTTTGGTCGTGAAGCCCGTATTGTAGCCGCTAAAGCGTTGATTCGCAAAGACAGCCTACAAGCCGGATGGAAGCCTCCAGACCGCCTTACGCCAGTGCGGCTGTCACCCGCTGCAAAAGCGGTGTGGCCTCGGGGGGCAAGTGGGGCGTGGCCGGCGCGCCATCGATAAAAGACGCCACCAGCCGCTCCAGCACCGCATGCTGCGGCAGCAGCGGCCCCAGAAAGAAGGCGCGCGCGCCCTGGCCGATCAGCAGCGTGGGGAACGTCTCCACATCCACGTCGTCCACAAGGTCTTCTCGGTCTTCCACGTCCAGCCATTCCCAGCGCACGCCCGGCCAGCGCCGGGCCACATCCTCGAACCCGCTGCGGTATTCCCGGCACACCCCGCACCAGTCTGCGCACAGACACACCACCCACCACGGGTCGACAGGCACACCGGGCACCGTGGTCCGCACAGCCGCATCCTTCATTTGCATTGCACTCCTGGCCCTCCAGCCACCGTCACGGACGGCCCTGCCGGGCGCGAAAAACCTCCATGGTAGCGACTGTCGCTGCCTGGTTGCCCCAGGACTGGCGGATATACGTGGCCAGCGCTGCGATTTCCGCATCCCCCAGGGTCTGCATGAACGGCGGCATGCCGTGCGGTGCCGGGTTACCCGCCGTGGTGGGACCATAGCCGCCCTGCAGAATGCTGCGCAGCATATTGCCAGGGTCACTGCGCAGCACCGCCCTGTTGCCCGCCAGCGGAGGAAACGCCCCGCCGGGGCCGCCACCCTGGCCCTGAGCTCCATGGCAGTCCGCACAATAGAAGCGAAAGTTAGCCTGGGCGACGCTGTCATGACGTTGGCCGCCACCTGCGGCGGGCGGCGTCACCGCGGCAGCCGCCCCACCTGCTCCTGCGCCCGCCGATGCATCCGGCAGGCGCTGCAGATAGGCGGCCACTGCCCGGGCATCACCATCGGTCAGATACCGTGTGCTCCAGAACACCGCATCCGCCATGGGCCCGCTGGCCGTGGCCCCTGCATCGGTGCGCCCGGTGCGCAGCAACTGCACCACAGCCTGCGGAGTCCAGCGCTGCACACCGGCCTCACGACTGTCCAGCAACGACGGCGCCTGCCAGCCCTCGGTAGGCATCAACCCTCCTTCCAGCCGCTGCCCCCCCCCCAGCGCCCCCAGACCGTTGCGCGGGGAATGGCAGGCCGCGCAATGGGCGACGGCCTGCACCAGATAACGCCCCGCTTCCTGTGACCCTACCTCCCCCACCTGCGCCACGGCAGCGGACGGACGGAAGTACAGCCCCCGCCACAGCGCCAGCGCCCATTGGGATCCATAGGGAAACGCCAGCACGTGCGACTGGGCCGGCTGCACCACTGGCGGCAGGCTGCGCAGGTAGTGGTAGAGGGCATCCACATCGTCCGTGCGCATAGCCGTGTACTGCTCATACGGGAATGCCGGGTACAGCAGGCGCCCGCCCGGCGCCACCCCATAGCGCATGGCACGGCGAAAGTCGGCCAGGCTCCAGCGGCCGAGACCGGTCTCAACATCCGGGGTCAGATTCGGCGCATGGAACACGCCGAACGGTGTGCGCACCTCGCCTCCACCCGCCAGCACCACCCCGCCCTGGGCGGTATGGCAGCCCATGCAAGCGCCAACCCGCACCAGATAGGCGCCGCGCTCCAGCACCGCAGCAGAAGGCGGGGCCACCGGCTCCACTTCCTCCGTCTGCGGCGGCGTACCCGCCGCACTGCCGCGCCACAGCAGCCAGGCCAGTGCGGCCGCGGCCAGCAAGGCACACAGAACCACGGCCCGGAGCCACCCGCGCCGCCCCCGTACGCCCGGACTGACCGGCACTGGCTGTAGCGTGGTACGCGGCATCCGTGGTGCACTCATGGTCGGCCCTCCCCAGGCTGCGGCGCCGCACCGCACGGCAGCGGCCAGCGCGCCGCTGCAGGGGCGGCTGGTTTGGAAGGCACGGGCACTGGCTGCGTGGCCAGCCAGGCACTCAGGTCGGCCACATCCTCCAGCGCCAGCCCCTTGGCCACCTGGGCCATGCAGTCCGGGGCCCGGGCGGCACGCCGCCCGGTGCGCCAGGCACCGAACTGGCTGTTCAGATAATCGCGCGACAGACCCAGCAGCCCGGGCACCGCCGGCAGGCTGCCCGTCAACTGGTCGCCGTGGCATTGGGTGCAGGCGGGAATACCGCGCGCTGCATCGCCCTGGCGCACCAACTGCGCGCCACGCGCCAGGCGGGCGGCGGTGGATGCCGGGGGCTCCGGCGGCGGATATGGCACCTCCAGCGCCGCAAAGTAGCGCGCCATGCCCTGCAGCATGCCGTCATCCAGGTGTTGCAGCAGATGGCCCATCAAGGGGTAGCTACGCCGGCCGTCGCGGAAGTTCAACAGCTGCTGGTAGAGGTATTCCTCGGGCTTGCCCGCAATGCGTGGAAAGTAACCGGACGGCGTGGCCCGGCCCTGCGGCCCATGGCAGGCCGTGCAGGCCGCCACATGGCTGTCCTGCAACCGGGGCACGACACCCTGGCCCGCCCAGGGGGATGGGGATGACAGTGGTGCGGAAGCAGGCGCGGCCTGCGCTGCACCTGCACCGATGGCAGCGCACAGGGCCGCCCACAGTGCGGCAGCGGCCAGCCCTGGCCAGCGCATCGGCATCCGCCAGCGCAGCCCCCTATCGCCCCCCGCCCTTCCCTCCCGACAAGGGGTCTGCCAATCCCAAAATACGCAAAGCCTGTGGTGCATGCCCACACGCTAGCCCAGTGCCGCCCGGCTGCACCATCCGGGACAACACCCCTGGCATGCTGCCCCCGGGTGCCACCCTGAAATGCCAACAGCCCGCCAAGGCGGGCTGTTGTGCAGTGCAGCAGATCCGCAGGCAGATCGCCTGCAGGTCCGGGAATCAGCCGTGGCGCTTGCCGGGCTTCTTCTTGCTGCGGGTGTGCGAACCACGTTCCAGGCTCACGCGCTGGCCACGGCCGCCGGTGGGCAGGGTCACGCCGTTAGGCACTGCGGGTTGGGGGGTGAACTTGCGATCGGCTTCGGTCACGATTTTGTTGCCCATGATGGACTCCTTTTGCGAACAACGGTAAAGGGCAGGATTCTTCCACATCCAGCGCCCGGCTTGAACAGTGCGCGTGCAAATCCCTGCACAAAGTCACAAATACATAGCCAACTGTGCTAGTGCCACCTACGTTACAGGCCGATTTCACCGGCCATTCAAAAACACCGCAACGACCTCGACCAAGGCCGCAGGGCCCCGCGTTCCTGCCATGTGGCACAGAATCCCCCTGCAGCACGGCCGGGGCGAGCCCCGTCGTCACCCCGCAAAAACCCGTAGTGCACAGCGTTGTACTGCATCAGCTTTCCCCCACAAGCCCCCCTCCGGCACACCGCTGCCGGCACGCTGACATGACTGCAAGCCCTGCACCTGCGCACGCGTTTTGCCAAAAATGGACTACAAGCGCTGCAACTACGCCACACCTACAGTCAGAACCTATAGCAAGCGCCTGCGGATATGCCTAAGCTGGTAACCGCACCCGTTTGCGCCGCCCGACTTCTTCTGTTTGCAGCCAAAGGAACCTGCCATGCTCCGCCTCCCCGACCCGACCCGCCAGGAACACACCGAAGCACGCACGCACCTGCAAGTTCCGCAACTGCTGGAGCGCAACATCCCCGTGCTGGCCACCCTGGCGCTGACCACCGTGGGCGCGATTGCCTGGTACGCGCTGCGCCGCCCGCCGATCCCTCCCACGGCCATTCCGGTGTCCGACTTTGAACTGGGCCGCTACCTGGGCAAGTGGTACGAGGTCGCGCGCATCGACAACCGTTTTGAAAAAGGTCTGCAGCGCACCCAGGCGGAATACAGCCGCATGCCCAATGGCGGTATTCGCGTGGAAAACCGCGGCTACGACCCACGCAAGCGCGAATGGCATATTGCCACCGGCAAAGCCAAGACCGTGCTGGGGCCAGATGTGGGGGCGCTGAAAGTGGCATTTTTCGGCCCTTTCTACGACGGCTACAACGTGGTGGCCCTGGACCCCAAATACCGCTGGGCCATGGTGGTGGGCTCGCAGCTGGACCGCTTCTGGATTCTGTCGCGCACGCCCTTTTTGCCCATGGGCGTGGAAGAGCGCCTGCTGCGCCAGGCGCGCGAGATGGGCGTCCCGGTGGATCGCGTGATCTGGGTGCACCAGGACGGCGTCAACCCCACCGGCAGCTACTAGCACCCACGCGGCCGCCTGCGGCGGCAGGGCGGCGGCCATATGCCAGCGACCGCGCCGTGCACAGGCCGCAACGGCCACACCCCTGCATGCCGGAAGTGGTGCATGCCCTTCCATGGTGGTGCTGCCCTATTGTGTGGCGGCCACCAGCTTCTGGGTGTAGGGATGGCGGGGTTGGGCCAGTAACTCCAGCGCCGGACCTTGCTCGACGATGGAGCCATCCTTCATCACAAGCACTTGATGGGCCATGGCGCGGATCACATCCATATCGTGGGTGATCAGCAGGTACGCCAACCCGCGCTCGCGCTGCAGGCGCTGCAGCAGAGCCAGCACCTGTTGCTGAATGGTCACATCCAGCGCGCTGGTGGGCTCGTCCAGCACCATCAGTTGGGGCTCCAGCACCAGGGCGCGGGCCACGGCAATGCGCTGACGCTGACCGCCGGAAAATTCATGTGGATAGCGCTCCAGCAGGCCGGGGAATTGGGCCTCCCCCAGGCCCACCTCGTCCAGCATCGCCAGCACCTGCTGGCGTACCCGCTCGGCCGACAGCGCAGACGCATGCACCCGCAGGCCTTCACCGACGATCTCGCCTACCGTCATGCGCGGCGACAGCGACGAGAACGGGTCCTGGAACACCACCTGCACCTGGCGGCGCAGCCGCTGGTTGTGAAGGCTGTTGCGGATAGCCGGTTGCTGCCACTGCTGGCCGCCCAGGTCCAAGGTCCCCTTGGACGGCAACAACCCCAGAATGGCCTGCGCCAGGGTGGACTTGCCCGAACCCGATTCGCCCACTACCCCCAGTGTCTGGCCCGGCTGCAGCGCCAGGCTGGCGCCCTGCACGGCCACGAATTCGCCGTGGCGAAACCACCCCCGGATACCCGGCAGCGGCGTGGCATAGGCCACGCGCAGATCTTGCGTGTGCAGCACAGGGGGCTGGGGCACAGCGCCATCCGCCACCTCCACCACCTGGCGCCGGGGTGCACTGGACAGCAGCTTGCGGGTGTAAGGGTGCTGCGGGGCTGCAAACAGCTGCGCCACTGGGCCCTGCTCTACCAGGTGGCCATGCTCCATCACCACGGCGCGGTCGGCAAAGCGGCGCACCAGGTGCAGGTCATGGGTGATCAGCACCATGGCCATGCCCGTCTGGCGCTGCAGGTCGCCCAGCAGCTCCAGAATCTGCGTGCGCAGCGTCACATCCAGCGCGGTGGTGGGCTCATCGGCCAGCAGCAGGCGTGGCTGGGACGCCAGGGCCATGGCAATCATGGCGCGCTGACGCTGGCCGCCGCTGAGCTGGTGCGGATAGGCTGCAGCGCGGCGCCCGGGCTCCGGGATGCCGGTGGTGGCCAGCAGCTCCACGGCCTGCTTCCAGGCCTGGGCCTTGCTGAGGGCCTGCTTGATCAGCAGCACCTCTGCCACCTGGTCGCCCACGGTCATCAGCGGGTTCAGCGCCGTCATCGGCTCCTGAAAGATCATGGCCACATCGCCGCCGCGCACGGCCTGCATCTGCCGCTCCGGCAAAGTCAGCAGATCGCGCCCGTCCAGCAGGGCCTGGCCGCTGATGCGGGCATCCCCCAGCAGGCGCAGCAGGCCCAGCGCCGTCACCGTCTTGCCCGAACCAGATTCCCCCACCAGGGCCAGTTTTTCACCAGCGTGCAGCTCAAAGCTGGCGCCGTGCACCACCTCTTTGCTGCCAAAGGCCACGCGCAGATCGCGTACCGACAGCAGCGGGACTGGATTCATCGATGTGGACTCGCTCATGCGCCCCCCTTGCCCGCACCGGCGGGGGCGGCAGGCGCCGCCGGTGTTTCCATCGCCTTGCGCGGGTCCAGCGCGTCGCGCAGCGCGTCCCCCATGAAGGTCAGCAGCAGCAGCGTGGTGACCAGCACGCCAAAGGTGGACAGCGAAATCCACCAGGCGTCGATATTGTTCTTGCCCTGGCTCAGCAGCTCGCCCAGGCTGGGGGTGCCGGGCGGCACGCCCAGGCCCAGAAAGTCCAGCGATGTCAGCGCCAGAATGGCCGCACTCATGCGAAAAGGCAAAAAGGTGACCACCGGCGTCATGCTGTTGGGCAGGATGTGGCGCCCGATGATCTGCCCGTTGGACACCCCCAGCGCGCGTGCCGCCTTCACGTAATCCAGCTGGCGGTTGCGCAGGAACTCGGCCCGCACATAGTCGGACAGCCCCATCCAGCCAAACAGGCTGAGCAGCACCAGCAGCAGCGTGATGCTGGGCGCAAACACGGCGGAGAAGATGATCAGCAGGTAAAGCTCGGGCATGGAACCCCAGATTTCGATGAAGCGCTGAAACACCAGATCCGTCTTGCCGCCAAAAAAACCCTGGATGGCGCCGGTCACCACGCCCAGCATCACGCCGGTGGCTGTCAGCGCCAGCGCAAACAGCACGCTGACGCGAAAGCCGTACAGCAGCTGCGCCAGCATGTCGCGGCCCCGGTCGTCCGTGCCCAGCCAGTTGGCCGCGGTGGGCGGCGCGGGGTTGGGCGACTGGGCAAAATAGTTGATGGTGTTGGCGCCGTAAGGGTTGGGCGGAAACACGGCCCAGTTGCTACCCTTGGACAGCTGCGCCTGGATGAAGGGGTCCAGGTAGTCGGTGGCGGTGTCAAAGTCGCCGCCAAAGACCTTTTCGGGGTAACTGTGCCACAGCGGCCAGTACATCTGCCCCTCATAGCGCACAGCCAGCGGCTTGTCATTGCTGACCAGCTCCGCCCCCAGGCTGATGACCACCAGCACCACAAACAGCACCAGGCTCCAAAAGCCCAGGCGGTTGCGCCGAAACCGCGCCCACGCGCGTGCGGCTGGCGAACGCGCTGTCTCCAACGTCATGCAAACACTCCTTGTACTGCCAGCAGCGACCGCTGCCGACGGCGCATCCATTGCCAGGCACGCAACTGCGCGCCCATACTGCGGCGACTGCATACCGCCAGCCTCGCCCGACACCCGCATCCATGCCTTCGTCCACCCCAGCTTCGCCCCCCAGCATACGCAACGCCGTGCGCGGTGTGGCGATCTTCGAGGCCCTGAAAGGGGTGACAGCCTTTGTCGGCCTGCTGGGACTGCTGGAGCTGTTGCACCACGATCTGCACCATCTGGCGCTGGAATGGATGGGGCATATCGGCCTCAGCCCTCTGCAGCACTACCCTGCCCTTCTGATGCAGGCGGTAGACCGCATCAATGCCACGCCCGTGCACACGCTGGTGTGGCTGGGTGGGCTGTACATCACCGTGCGCTGGGTTGAAGCCTGGGGCCTGTGGCAGGACAGGGCCTGGGGCGAATGGCTGGGCGTGCTGTCCTGCGGCATCTATGTGCCACTGGAGGTGCAGCACCTGCTGCACGCCCCCCACTGGCAGGGCGCCGCCGTATTGCTGATCAATCTGGCGCTGGTGGCCGTGCTCGCCCTGCGCTTGCGCGAACGCCGCCGGTTGCCTGCACGTATGGAAAGGCCTTGAAGTGTGCACAGAGTGCGCCTTCAATCGAACTTTACGCGGGGGTCCACCCACACGTAGCACAGATCGCTGATCAGTTTGGTCACCAGGCCGATCAGGGTGAAAAAGAACAGCGAGCCCAGCACCACCGGGTAGTCGCGACGGATCACGCTCTCATAGCTGAGCAGGCCCAGCCCGTCCAGCGAAAACAGGGTCTCGATCAGCAGAGAACCCGTGAAGAAGGCCCCCACGAATGCCGCCGGAAAGCCGGTGATGATGGGAATCAACGCGTTGCGAAACACATGCTTCCACAGCACCTGGCGCTCCGACAGGCCCTTGGCCCGGGCCGTCAGCACGTACTGCTTGCGGATCTCTTCCAGAAACGCGTTCTTGGTCAACATGGCCGTGACCGCAAAGCTGCCTGCCACCATGGCCGTCACCGGCAGCGCGATATGCCACAGGTAGTCCGCCACTTTGCCCAGGGTGCTCAGCTCCTCCCAGTTGGCCGATGTCAGCCCGCGCAACGGGAACCACTGCAGTTGCCCCCCGAAAATCACCAGCAGGGCCACGCCCAGCACAAAGCCCGGGATGGCATAGCCGACCAAAATCAGCAGCGTGGTCAGCAGATCAAAGCGGCTGCCCGCGCGCACCGCCTTGGCCACGCCCAGCGGCACGGCCACCAGGTAGCTGATGAAAAATGTCCACAACCCCAGGCTGATGGAGACCGGCAGCTTCTCGGCAATCAGCGTCCAGACGTCCTTGTTCTGAAAAAAGCTGCGCCCCAGGTCAAACCGGGCGAACTGGCCCAGCATCTGGAAAAAGCGCTCGTGTGCCGGCTTGTCAAAGCCGTACAAGGCCTTGATCTGCTCCAGCCGCTGCGGGTCCACGCCCTGCGCCCCGCGGTAGGCCATGCCCCCGCCTTCGGCACCGCCCCCGCCGATACCGGCCTTGGCCTCTGCCAGGTACTGCTCCACCGGGCCGCCGGGGACAAACTGGATCACCACAAAAGTCAGCAGCAGCACACCCAGCAGGGTGGGCACCATCAACAGAAAGCGTTTGAGGATATAGGCCAGCATAGAACATGCATTATGTCGCGCGGAATCGGCTAAGCTTTGCAGCTTTTGCTTACATCTCGCCCGTTTATCCGCTGCATGGACAACATGGTCTGGCTCCTCCGCTTTCGATCCGCTCTGCGCATTCTGGCACTCGCCTGCGGGCTGGGCAGCCCGGCATGCCAGGCCGCCACACCCGTTTTCGTGGTGCAGAACGAGCCCCACCTGGCCCATGCCCGCGCCCTGGTGCGCGCCGCACTGGATGCCGCCGGCATGCAGGCCACCTTCGCCGACGCCCCGCAGGGCAACGAACGCCGCAACCTCCACCAGATCAGCCACGGCCACACACATATCGACATGATGCCCGCCACCCCGGCACGGCTGCGCCTGGTGGAGCAAGGCAAGCTGCGCATGGTGCCCATTCCATTGGACCGCGGGCTGCTGGGCTGGCGCATCAACCTGCTGCTGGCATCACAGCGCGACAAGCTGGCCAAGGTGCGCACGGCTGCCGACCTGGCGCAGTTCTCCATGGGGCAGAACGTGGGCTGGATGGATGTGGAGATCTACCGCGCGGCCGGCATCCCCACCAAGGAAATCAAGCACTGGAGCAACGGGGAATTCGCGGAACAGATGGAGGCCGGCTTTCTGGACCTGTTCCCGCTGGGCCTGGAAGAAACGCTGAACTACTTCCTGCCCCACTTCCAGAAGTACTACCCCCAGCTCACCATCGACCCCTACCTCCTGGTGCGCTACCCCTGGTTCCGCTTTGTCTGGGTGGCCCCGGGAGCGGAGACCGAGGCGCTGTACCAGGCACTGCAGACCGGCTTTGACCGCATCGTGGCCAACGGCCAGTTCATGCGCGTGTGGAACCAGTACCGCCACCCGCCCGACGCGCGCTTCTTCCGCGAACGCACCACCATCGACATTGCCAACCCCTTCTACGACCAGCGCCTGGTGCCACCGCGCTACCGCCACCTGCTGTTCAAGCCCTGAGGCCCGCATGCCCCCTTCCCCCACTACATCGGCGCCCCCGCTGTCACGCCGCCGCACGCTGCACGGGCAGTTCGTGCAGCGGCTGCTGTGGCCGCTGGTGCTGGCCTTTGTGCTGGCAGCAGGCACCACGGCCACCGTCAACTACCACAGCGAAAAAGCGCAGCACACCGCACTGCGCGAACAGACCTTGCGCATTTTTGCGCGCACCTTGATCAAGCCGCTCTGGGACTGCGATGGCGCCACCGCACGCGGGATTGTGGACACCCTGGCCCAGCAGCCCCTGGTACAGGCCGTGCGCCTGCACGACAGCTGCGGAGACAATGTAATCGCCTCCGAATCCGCCCCCGACACCGCTCTCCCAGCCCAGGACCCCACACACACCAACCAGTTGGCCATGCCACTGCACCACCGCGACGAACAAGGGCGCGACCACCAGGTGGGCCACCTGAGCGTGCAGTTCACCCCTTTCTCCATGGCCCAGGCCGCCATGCAGAACCTGGGCCAGCAACTGGCCGTATTTGCGGCCATGCTGGTGGTGGTACTGCTGGGGGCCGCCCTGGTGTTCCGCCACCTCATCGGCCGCCCGCTGGCACGCTTTCGCCAGGCCATCCGCGACCAGCGCACCGTGCACAGCCACGCCGGCCCGGAGGATGCCAGAGAGCGGCTGCGCAACGACGAACTGTCTGACGTGGTCCAGGCCTACGACACCCTGCTGGAAGAACTGGACTCCCGTTTCTCCCGCCAGTCCACCCTGGCCCACTGCGCCCGCAGCCTGCTGGCCACCGCCGCCGGCCAGCAAAGTCCGCTGCCCGAGGTACTGGCCCAGGTGCTGCGCACCACCGGCGCGGACCGGATCTACCTGGCAGAAAATCTGCAGACCACCGCCGCCACTTGGCAGGCCCAGGCCCGCGTGGTGGCCGGCGCGCCCTGGCCGGACGCAGCGCAGGCCCTGGTTCCAGCGCGCTGGCGCAGCTGCTTCGAGGAACGCTCCGGGGTGCTGGGCACCGTACAGGACCTGCCCGAGCCCGAACGCCAGCAGCTGATCGCCGCCGGAGTGCGCAGCGTGGCCGCACTGCCGGTGTGGGGCCAGGGCCAGTGGTTCGGCTATCTGTGCGTGCAGGACCTGCAGCAGCAGCGCCGCTGGTCGGACAGCGAGCGGGTGTTTCTGCACACCGTGGCCGACATGATCGGCGCCTTCCTGGAAAGCCGGCAGCACACCCGCACCCTGGACCGTGCCATCGTGCAGTTGCGCGACAGCGAGCGGGCGCTGCAGCACCGTGCCCGCCACGATCCGCTGACCGGGCTGGGCAACCGCGTGGTGCTGGAGGAAGCCCTGGGCCATGCGCTAGCGCACGCGCAGTCCGGGGATGACCTGCACGGCTATGTGCTGCTGCTGGACCTGGATGGTTTCAAACCCGTCAATGACACCCACGGCCACGCGGCCGGCGATGTGCTGCTGCAGACCGTCGCACAGCGTCTGCAGGCCTGCCTGCGCAGCACGGACACCGTGACCCGGCTGGGCGGCGATGAATTCGTCATCGTGGCGCAGGGCAAGGGCCCGCAATTCCAGCTGGACCAACTGCTGGACAAGGTGACGGCCGCCGTGGAAGCCCCGGTGGACTACCTGGACCTGGCGCTGCAGGTGGGCGCCAGCATCGGTGCCGCCCGCTTTCCGGAAGCAGGCCGCAGCAGCGCCGAACTGCTGGTTCGTGCCGACCAGGCGATGTACGCTGCCAAACAAGCCAAGCGCATGGCGCGCTGAACTCCTGGCACACCTTCCGTCCCCGTGGCGGGGAACGGTCCAGGCAAATGGCTCAGGGCGCAGGCTTGCCCGCGGGCGACCGGGCCCACCAGGTATCCATCACCCAGCCTTCGCCGCTGGAGTACGGCGGCACCACGCTGGGCACCGCCAGGCGCCAGGCGTTGTAGGCCATGCGGTGGGTACCGGCCGACCACTGCGGAATCAGGTAGTGACCGTGCGCAATGGCGCGTTCCAGCGCATGGCAGGCGGGCAGCAGTTGCTCCTGCGTCTTGGCACTGGTCATGGCCTTGATGAAGGCATCCACCGCCGGACTCTTCACCCCGGGGAAATTGCCCGAATCCTCCTGGTCGGCCGCCGCGCTGCCGAACAGGTCCGCAAATTCCTGGCCCGGGTTGTTCGTGCCCTGGTAGGCAATGGTGGTGATGTCAAAGTCGAACTTCTGCAGACGCTGCTGGTAGAGGGCGAAGTCCACCGCGCGGAAGTTCAGGCGGATGCCCAGTTTCTCCAGGTTGCGCTGCCAGGGCGCCACGGTGCGGATGCCGCCATCGCCACTGTCCAGGTACTCCAGCTCCATGGCCTGGCCCTTGGCATTGCGCAGCACGCCGTCCTGCACCGTCCAGCCTGCATCCGCCAGCAGTTGCTTAGCACGGCGCAGATTGTCGCGCAGGCTGCTGGGCGGCAAGGTGCTGGGCGGCACCGTCATCGGCCCGAAGGCGGCCGCAGGCAGCTGCTTGCGCCAGGGTTCCATCAGCGCCAGCTCGGCCGGCGTGGGGCTGCCGTGGGTTTCACACAAGGTGTTGCCAAAAATGCCGTTGACCCGCTGGTAGGCGCCATAGAACATCTGGCGGCTCATCCAGTCGAAGTCCACCGCCAGCCCCAGGGCCTCGCGCACCCGCGCATCCTGCAGCAGCGGGCGGCGGGTGTTGAGGACCGAACTCTGAAAACCCGTGGGCAGCTTGTGCGCGAACTCGCCCTTGACCAGCTCGCCGCTGGTGAACTTGCGCCCGTTCACCCGCCGCGCCCAGTCGCCGGCGCTGAAAAAGCGCATCAGATCGAACTCACCGGCCTTCAGCGCTTCAAGCTTGGCCGTGTTGTCCTTGTAAATCTTGACGCTGATGCGGTCGAAATTGGCCGCGCCCTTGCGAACCGGCAGGTCACGCGCCCAGTACTGCGGATCACGCACATAGGTGATGTCCTTGCCAAAGCGCACCGGCCCGATCCGGTAGGCGCCACTGCCAATGGGGGTGTCCATCACCACCTGATCGAAGGGCTTGGGCTTGCCGTTCTCGCCCAGGCCCCAGTCGCGGCTGAAGATGGGCAGGCCGCCCACCGTCAGCGGCAGCTCGCGGTTGGGCACCTTGAAGACAAAGCGCACGGTGCGCGCATCCAGCACCTCGCAGCCCGCCACCTCGGCCAGCAGCGTCTTGTAGCCGGGCGACACATAGGGACCGATCAGCGTGTCATAGCTGTGTTTCACATCCTGGGCCGTGACCGGCTTGCCATGGTGAAAGCGCGCCTGGGGCCGCAGGCGGAAGGTGGCCGACAGCCCGTCCGTCGCCACACTCACATCCTCGGCCAGCAGGCCGTAGCCGGTCGACGTCTCGTCCATGCTGCCCAGCAGCAGGGTGTCGAACATCAGCGACGACAGATAGGCCGGTGCCGAGCCCTTGATGGTGAACGGGTTGTACTTGTCGAAGGTGGAAGTGCGCAGATTGCTGACCAGCCGCAGCTCCCCGCCCTTGGGGGCCTGCGGGTTCACATAGGCGAAGTGGTCAAAGCCGGACGGGTACTTGGGCTCCCCCCATAACGCATAGGCGTGGGCGGACCAAGACGGCAGGGCCGCAGTGGCTCCTGCAAGCAACAGGCAAAACTTCCAAAGGCGCATGCGACAATTCTGCACCACAGCGGCCCCGGCCCGGCAATGCCTCCTGTAGATGCATGGCCTGCACCAGCCGCTTCCACCCTTTACCCCTCAGGAGAAGAACAATGGGTTTTCTGACCGGCAAGAAGCTGCTCATCACGGGCGTGCTGTCCAACCGCTCCATTGCCTACGGCATTGCCAAGGCCTGCCACGAACAAGGCGCCGAGCTGGCGTTCAGCTACGTTGGTGAGCGTTTCAAGGACCGTATCACCGAATTCGCCGCCGAATTCAATTCCACGCTGGTGTTCGACTGCGACGTGGCCGACGACGCCCAGATTGACAAGATGTTCGCCGACCTGGGCGCCGTCTGGGGCAAGTTCGACGGCTTTGTGCACTCCATCGGCTTTGCTCCCCGTGAAGCCATTGCAGGCAACTTCCTGGACGGTCTGTCGCGCGAATCCTTCCAGATCGCCCACGACATCAGCGCCTACAGCTTCCCCGCCATGGCCAAGGCCGCACTGCCTTACCTGAACGACAAGTCCTCGCTGCTGACCCTGTCCTACCTGGGCGCGCTGCGCTCCATTCCCAACTACAACACCATGGGCCTGGCCAAGGCCTCGCTGGAAGCTTCCGTGCGCTACCTGGCCGAAGCCGTGGGCCGCACCGCCGACGGCCGTGCCATCCGCGCCAACGGCATTTCCGCCGGCCCCATCAAGACCCTGGCTGCCTCCGGCATCAAGGACTTCGGCAAGCTGCTGGGCCGCGTGGCCGATGCATCCCCCCTGCGCCGCAACGTGACCATCGAAGACGTGGGCAATGTCGCCGCCTTCCTGCTGTCCAACCTGGCTTCGGGCGTGACCGCCGAGATCACCTACGTGGACGGCGGCTTCAGCCAGACCGCAGGCCTGTCGGCCGACCAGGTGTAAGCAGCGTTTTGCCCCCACCGCCAAGCCCCGCAGGTTCACCGCCTGCGGGGCTTTTTCATCCCCGGCACGGGGCCATTAGCCCTTTCAATTCATATGGATATTAGCGTGAACTGCTGGTGATATGCATCAATTTGAATGAGAATAATTCTCAATCAAATTGTTTTTGGAGTATCTCCCATGGCCCAGGAGCACCACGGCGATGCGGATCCCAACGCCCCCCCCGCCCCTCCTACGCCCTTGCAGGCCTGGGAACAGCGCATGCAGCGCGCGCAAGCGCTGTGGCAAAACGGCGAACAGGAATTTGCCCTGGCCCAACTGGTGCAGGCCATTCCGCTGGCCCACCAGCTGCTGCGCAGCCCCTATCTGACCGTACAGCCCGACGACTACCTGGCCGCCTGGGTCGTGACCCACCTGTGGATTGCCGAGCTGCTGGCCGAACGCCAGCAGCTGCCTGCCGCGCTGGACTACCTGTGCGATGCCCACACCGCCTTGCTGGGCCTGGGGGACAGCACCGAAGTGAGCCTGCTGCAGCAGGCCGCCTGGCGCCACCAGCGCGAAACGGTGCAAGCGCTGCTGCGGTGGCAGCGCCAGCACGGGCCCAGCGCCCGCGTGACGCAGTTGCTGCAGTCCACGCTCTGCGCCCCTCCGGCAGCGCCGCCGCCCACGGCTCCCACCGCGGCGGCGCTGCAACCCGAACCGCTGCAACGCTGCCCGTTGCCCGCCGACCGGCTGCACTGACCAGCCCCCACGCACCTGCCTTTTTGCCACCCCTTGACTGGAAAAAACGGAATGACCCAACACACGCTGCCCCCCCTGCCCTATGCCTATGACGCCCTGGCTCCGCACATCGATGCGCACACCATGGAAATCCACCACAGCAAGCACCACCAGACCTATGTGAACAACCTCAACGCCGCCGTGCAAGGCACGCCGTTTGCCGAGGTGCCGGTGGAACAGCTGATCGCCGACCTGGACCGTCTGCCCGAAGCCATTCGCCCTGCCGTGCGCAACAACGGCGGCGGCCACGCCAACCACAGCCTGTTCTGGACCGTGATGGCGCCAGCTGGCCAGGGCGGCGGTGGGACCCCCTGCGGTGCGTTGGCCCAGGCCATTGAGCGCGATCTGGGTGGCATGGAAGCCTTCCAGAAAGCCTTCACCCAGGCCGCGCTGACACGCTTTGGCAGCGGCTGGGCCTGGCTGGTGGTCAACGCCCAGGGCAAGTTGGCCGTGGAAAGCAGCGCCAACCAGGACAGCCCGCTGATGGCCGGCATCGGCTCGGGCAGCACGCCCATCCTGGGGCTGGACGTGTGGGAGCACGCCTACTACCTGCAGTACCAGAACCGCCGCCCGGAATACATCGCCGCCTTCTTCCAGGTCATCCGCTGGGACGAAGTGGCCCACCGCTACCAGCTGGCGCTGGGCTGATCCCCGCCAGCGCACCGCTCTATGGCTTTGCCCCCGCACCAGGACCCCTCCATGAAAAAAGCCAGTGCCAGCCTGTCCTCGGCCCCTTCACCTGCCTCCCGCCTGCATGCCGCCACCGGTGTGCGCCACAGCGCCCGGCTGTGGCTGGGGCTGACCATCACCATGGCCGGTGTCTGGGCCCTGTGCAGCCAGTTCTGGCTGTACGCCCAGCACCACCCGGTGGTGTGGCAGGCCCTGCTGGGCGGCAGCATGGCGGCGCTGGCCACGGCCCTGGGCACCCTGCCCGTCATGCTGTCTCAGCGCATGTCCGAACGCACCCAGGACACGCTGTTCGGCTTTGGCGCCGGCGTCATGCTGGCAGCCTGTGCCTTCTCGCTGATCCTGCCCGGGCTGGAAGCCGCCAAGGCCCAGTCGCTGTGGGGCGGTGGCGGCTGGGGCGCCGGTGGGGTGATGGGCACCTCCATCCTGCTGGGCGCTGCGGCACTGATGGCCATGGACAAGCTGCTGCCACACGAGCATTTCATCAAAGGCCGTGAGGGACTGGACGGCAACGCCGCCCGCAAGCTGCAGCGCACCTGGCTGTTTGTGATTGCCATTGCCCTGCACAACCTGCCCGAAGGCCTGGCCATTGGCGTGGGCTATGCCGGCAATGACGGCCTGCGTGCCAACGCCCTGGCCACCGGCATTGCCATCCAGGATGTGCCCGAAGGCCTGGTGGTGGCCGTGGCCCTGCTGGCCGCCGGCTACCGGCGCCGCTTTGCGGTACTACTGGGCATGGCCAGCGGCCTGGTGGAGCCGGTGGGCGCCGTCATCGGTGCCGCCGTGGTCAGCAGCTCGGCCGTGCTGCTGCCCTGGGGCCTGGGCTTTGCCGCAGGCGCCATGCTGTTTGTCATCAGCCACGAAATCATCCCAGAGTCCCACCGCAAAGGGCACGAGGCCTTTGCCACCGGCGGGCTGATGCTGGGCTTTGTGCTGATGATGGTGCTGGACACCGCCCTGGGCTGAACCAGCCCCGCACCACCAGGACACGCCGCCCCGGCGTGTCCGCTTTCCGAGAACCCTTTGCTGCAGCTCCCTGTGGGTGTCCCGTGGGGCTAGGTTGCATCGTGAAAGATGATGCCCAGCGTATGGCGCCGGCCGGAGCGGATACGGGACACCCCGTGCCGCATGGTGACCCGGTAACTGCCCCGGCTGCCCTGGACAGGCCGCTGCTGCACCGCAAACACGGCGGCATCGCCCTGGCGCAGCGCCAGCACCTCGGCGCGCGACTGCATGCGCGGCCGCTGCTCGGTCAACACCAACTCCCCTCCCGTGAAGTCCTGCCCCGGCTGCGCCAGCAGCACCACCATCTGCAAGGGAAAGACATGCTCGCCATACAGGTCCTGGTGCAGGCAGTTGTAGTCACCGGCCTCGTACTGCACCAGCAACGGGGTCGGGCGCCGCTGCCCTGCGGCATGGCACCGCGCCACAAAGGCAGCATGCTCCGCCGGAAAACGCGGCGACAGGCCCATCTGTTCGTACCAGCGGTTGGCCACCGGTGCCAGGTAGGGATAGACGCTGGTGCGCAGCCCCTGCACCAGATCCGGCAAGGGGTAGCCGAAATACTGGTACTCGCCATTGCCAAAGCCATGGCGCTGCATGACGATGCGGCTGCGGAACACCGCAGGCTGGGCGTACAGGGCTGCCAGGGCACGGCAATCCTGTGGCGTCAGCAGTTGCGGAATCACGGCGCAGCCGCTGTGGTTCAGGCCGTCGCTGACCTCCTGCCAGTCCACCGCCGCCAAGCGCTGTGCCAGACCGCCATGGTCCAGCCCGCTCATGCCTGGGCCTCCCGCTCCAGCAAGGCACGCTTGCGTTCCACCCCCCAGCGGTAGCCGGACAAATTGCCGTCGGTTCGCACCACGCGGTGGCAGGGAATCGCCACTGCCAGTGCATTGGCGGCACAGGCCCCCGCAACGGCACGCACCGCCTTGGGCGCACCGATGCGCCGGGCAATGTCCGTATAGCTGACGGTCTGGCCTGCCGGCACATCACGCAAGGCTTGCCAGACGCGCTGCTGAAACGCGGTCCCGCGCACATCCAGCGGCAGGTCCAGACCCCGCTGCGGCATTTCCACCCACCCGACCACGCGGGCCACCAACTGCTCGAACCCGGCATCTCCGCCAATCAGCTCGGCCTTCGGAAACCGATCCTGCAGGTCCCTCACCAGCGCATCGGGATCGTCTCCCAGAAGAATGGCACAGATGCCCCGTGCGCTGGCAGCGACCAGGATCGCCCCCAGCGCGCATTGGCCGACCGCAAAACGGATGGTGACCTGCGCTCCTCCCCCACGGTAGGTGGAAGGCGTCATGCCCAGCAACTGGTCCGATTGCTCATAGAAACGGCCATGGGAGTTGTAGCCCGCCCCATAGATCGCCTCCGTGACCGAGCCGCCCCGCACCAGTTCCTCCCGGACCTTGTGGGCGCGGTGGGCCGCCGCGTAGGCCTTGGGCGTGACCCCGGTCACGGACTTGAACACCCGGTGCACGTGGAAAGTGCTCATCTGCGCTGCCTCTGCCAGCGCTTCCAGGCTGGGCGGGGTTTCGGCGGAGGCAATGAAGCGACACAGCCTGGCCACCAGTTCGGCATGCTGTCCCAGCCGTGCGGGCTGGTCCGGCTTGCAGCGTTTGCAGGGACGAAAGCCCGCCTGCACCGCCGCCGCCGGCGTCGGAAAAAACCGCACATTCTCCGGGCGCGGCGTACGGGCACCGCAGGAAGGGCGGCAGTAAACCCCGGTCGTCCTGACCGCATAGAAGAACTGCCCGTCTGCCTGGGCATCGTGTGCCACCACTGCGGTCCAGCGGGGATCGGACAACACCGCCTGCGCGTGCGCTTCAGTCTGCTTCGACATGGTGGAGCCTCTCATCAAGGATTGCATGCCCCCAATGTAGGTGCCGCGCCATTTTTTGGCACTCCGTGTCTTGCTCTGGAATTCGGAAGGAAAGAAGCCATTGCGCACACCCTGGCCGGCGCGGACAACGCAGACAGCCTGCCCTCCCCGATGGGGCTCCTCCCCCTTGCATGCGGCTCTGTACAGGTCAAGGCGCTCCACTTCCCGCTTCCGGAGCGATGGCCGCGGGGCGCCCCCCTCAAGCCAGGGCACAAAGCATGCCCACCGGCAGCCATACGGGAACGCAACCCCCGGTCACAAGCACATCGCGGTCATCAGGAGTGACACGGTAGTCGCCTGCTCACCGACAGGTGATGGGGAAGAGATAGTCCGCGGCTGGTCGGCCACGGGCGATTTACACCACCATGGTCGATTCACATACCATTTTTTGATGTGACAACATCAATGCAAGCAAGGCCAAGGCATACAAATTCAAGCCTTGGCCCCAAGTCTTATCGAGCCAGGAAGTTCAAAAGATCCTGGTTCAGACGGTCCTTGTGCGTATCGGTCAAACCATGCGGTGCACCCGGGTAGACGATCAGCTGTGCGCCCTTGATCTGCGCAGCTGCTGCCTTGCCAGCGGCGTCAATCGGCACCACCTGGTCGTCATCGCCATGGATCACCAGGGTAGGCACATCGAACTTCTTGAGGTCCGCACGGAAGTCCGTGGCCGAGAACGCCGCGATCGAGTCGTAGGTGTTCTTATGGCCACCCTGCATGCCCTGCGCCCAGAAGGACTGGATCAGGCCCAGATTGGGTGTGGCGCCTGGGCGGTTAAAGCCAAAGAAGGGGCCGGAGGCAATGTCCAGATACAGCTGCGAGCGGTTCTCCAGCGCGGCCTTGCGGATGCCATCAAACACTTCGATGGGCAGACCGCCAGGGTTATCGGCCGTCTTGAGCATCAGCGGTGGCACGGAACTGACCAGCACAGCCTTCTTGACACGGGCCGTACCGTGGCGACCGATGTAGCGTGCCACTTCGCCGCCGCCTGTAGAGAAGCCCACCAAGGTCACCTCCTTCAGATCCAGTGCATTGATCACGGCAGCCAGGTCGTCGGCATAGTGGTCCATGTCATTGCCATCCCATGGTTGACTGGAGCGGCCATGGCCACGGCGGTCGTGCGCCACCACACGGTAACCTTTGGATGCCAGGAAGATCATCTGTGACTCCCAACTGTCCGAACTCAAGGGCCAGCCGTGGCTGAAGGTGACGACCGGGCCGTTCTTGGGACCCCAGTCCTTGTAATAGAGCTGCACGCCATCGACCGTGGTGATGGTGTTCGCCGTGCGGGCAAAGGCTTCGACCGGCGCAGGCGCGGCGTGGGAGGTAGTGGGCGCAGCCTGGGCCACGAGTTGGGCGGCTGCGGCAAGCAGGGCAATCGCAGAGGTACGGACAATCGCGTTCATGGTGATCTCCTGAAGGTGTGAGGTCAGGGTGAGGACGTAATGGATAGACAGGGAGGCTGCTTAGTCGGCGATCACCAGGGTGACGTCAATGTTTCCGCGGGTGGCATTGGAGTAGGGGCAGACGACGTGCGCCTGCTCCACCAGGTCTTCGATCACGGCACGTTCCATCCCGGGGGCGCGGATGGTCAGCTGTACCTGGATGGCAAAACCCGTGGGGATGGGGCCGATACCGACTTCGCCGGTGATGCGGGTGTCAGTGGGCAAGGCCTTCTTGTTGCGCAGGGACACAAACTGCAGTGCGCCCAAGAAGCAGGCCGAGTAGCCAGCGGCAAACAGCTGCTCGGGGTTGGTGCCGCTGCCGCCGGCACCGCCCAGTTCACGGGGCGTGGACAGTTGCACGGCCAGGGCGCCGTCCGAGGAAACGGCTTGGCCGGTGCGACCACCGGTGGCGGTGGCAGAGGCGGTGTAGAGCACTTTGGCGAGGGACATGGTTTTCAACTCCTGCGTGTGGTGCAGTTCAGTACTGCGTTGCGACAGGAAGAAGTTTCTCGCGTCCAGAGATACGATTTATGATGATTAGTCTTTGATTTTTGACTTTTGGTATTTTTATGGTGGATCGCCTGGCAGCTTTACTCAATCACTTCTCGGTCACGGCCGAGATGTTTCATGCGGGTACCTTGTGCGGCAGCCACTGGCTGGCTGCGAAGGAAAACATGGGGCAGATGCACCTGATACGCCGTGGCCCGCTCACCGTCTACCACGGAAGTGACCAGCTGGAAATCGACACCCCCAGCCTGCTGCTTTACCCACGGCCCATGCCGCACCGTTTTGAAAGCGATGCGTATTCGGGTGCCGACATGGTCTGTGCGAACCTGGTGTTTGCCGGTGGTGTGAACAACTCCATTGCCGATGCATTGCCCAACGTGGTCTGCCTGCCGCTGGGAGACATGCCCGATGCCGCCATGGTGCTGCAACTGCTGTTCGACGAGGCCTTTGACCAGCGCTGTGGGCGCACCACAGTCCTGAACCGTCTGTTTGAGGTGGTGCTGATCCAGGTGCTGCGTCAGTTGATGGAACGCAGTCAGGTGCAGGGAGGCATGCTGGCGGGGTTGGCCCATCCGCGCTTGCGGTTGGCCTTGGTGGCCATGCATGAGGCTCCCGCCAATGCCTGGAGCTTGGAGGAACTGGGCGCGCTGTGCGGCATGTCGCGCAGTGTGTTTGCCAACAGCTTTCGCGACACGGTGGGCTGCACGCCCGGGGTGTATTTGCAGAACTGGCGCATGGTCATTGCCCAGCGCCTGCTGCGCCAGGGTCAGTCGCTGCTGCAGATCGCCGATGCCGTGGGTTACGGCAGCGAGACGGCGTTTTCCCGCGCCTTCCGCGCCCAGATCGGCATGCCACCACGCCAGTGGCGCGAAGCACAAAAGCAGGCGCAGGTGATAACTTAGGCACGTTGCCGCGTCTGCCACCGTGAAATGGTGATCCATGCAGTGATCACGGCGCCCTGAGCATGCACGGCCGTGCGCAACGGAGTCCGTTGAGCCAGGCAACCTGCAGCCATAGTGGGCAGACCGTTAGCCAGGTAGCTATGCAGGTCGAACGTTCCTAGGAGTCCGGCGCCTTCATGCGCCTGTGCCAGCAGCAGCCCAGACGTCCGTCTCGGCCAGAAGCGGTCACTCCGTGCACCGTGGGAGCTTAGGCCTGCAAGACCCATGACAAGCTGACGCTGCAGCGGCCACACGCGGTCTTACCTGGTGACGGTTCTTTCGACGATGACTTGGAGATTTCCAAGCACTTCCTCAAGCGGCTGGCCCATCTGTACATGCACGATAGCGCCATCCACAGCCAGTGAAAGCGGCAGGCCTGCCGAGGTTGCGCTGCGGTCGAACAGCTCATCCAAAACGCCTGCCATCTCTTGTTTGTGCTGACGCACAACTTCCAGAATCCCGGGATCGGTAGATCCCAGCTCTGCAGCAGCATTCAGGAAAGCGCAGCCTCGAAAGTGGGTCTGACCAAACCAGCCCCTGAGAGTACGGAGCAGTGCCTCGGTCGCGCCAGCGCCGTCACGGGACTCCTGCATCAAAGAACTCCTGAACCAGGACATCCACCCTTGGTGTCGGTAATCGAGGTAAGCCCGAATCAACTCGTCTTTGCTCGCGTACTGCCTATAGAACGTGACCTTGCTGACCGACGAGCGCTCAATGATCCGGTCAACACCCGTCGCTCTGATTCCTTCGCTGTAAAAAAGGTCATGGGCTGCTACCAAGATCCGCTCGCGTGGCGGCAGTGCGGCAAAAGATTGTTTGTCTGGGTTCATGCACACATTGTAGACAAGTCGTTCTACATCGAATAGCATTGACCATGTAGACAGATCGTTCTACATACTCACACAGAGGTCAATCATGGAATCACGCCCACCCCTGCCCCCGTTCACCCACGAAACTGCCGTACAGAAAGTTCGCTTGGCGGAAGACGGCTGGAACACACGCGACGCCGCCAAGGTTGCCTTGGCCTATACGCTGGATACGAAGTGGCGCAACCGTGCCGAGTTCGCCACCAGCCGAACCGAAGCCCAGGCTCTCCTTGAGAGAAAGTGGAAGAAGGAACTTGACTACCGGCTCATCAAGGAGCTCTGGCTACATGAGGGGAATCGCATAGCAGTCCGCTACGCCTATGAGTGGCATGACGACGCGGGCAACTGGTTCAGGTCGTACGGGAACGAAAACTGGGAATTTGAGGCCGATGGTCTGATGCGCCGTCGCTACGCTTGCATCAACGACATGCCCATCCAGGAATCGGAGCGTAAATTCCACTGGCCACTTGGACGTCGTCCCGACGACCACCCAGGACTCACCGAACTGGGGCTGTAACGAGCAGCGACGACCCAAAGATGACTTGTCCGCTTTGGGTCGCAAGCTTCTGCTCGTTCGAGGTTACAGCGGACATCCAGTGACCTCTCTGGCTACACTTGATGGCCTCTGTCCGCAGCAACTCCTGCCTCAGCCGCGCTGGCTTTCAATGCCCGCAAACCCGGCTTCGGGATAGCGGGCGCCGGCGACCTGGGCGGGATCGAACAGCTGGTCAAGCTGTGCCAGCTCGGGCGCCGACAGCACCAGATCGGCAGCTGCCACATTGCTCTCCAGATAACTCAGGCGCCGCGTTCCGGGGATGGGGATGACATGGCCGTGCTTCTGCAGCAGCCATGCCAGTGCAACCTGGGAAGGGCTGGCGCCCTTGCGCTGCGCCCAGTCCGACAGCTCCTGCACCAGGCATTGGTTCTGGACGGCCGCCTCGCCCACGAAGCGCGGGTTGTGACGGCGGAAATCGCCTGGCTCCAGCTGGGTGGCGTCCATGGCACCGGTGAGGAACGCACGCCCCAGCGGGCTGTAGGCCACAAAGGCCACCCCCAGCTCGGCGCACGCTTGCAGCATGCCCTGCTCTGGCTCTCGGCTCCACAGAGAGTATTCGCTCTGCACCGCTGCCACCGGGTGCACGGCGTGGGCACGTCTGAGCGTGTCAACGGACACTTCGGACAGCCCGATGGAGACGATCTTCCCTTCCCGCACCAGCTCGCTCAGCGTGGACACCAGTTCCTCGACAGGCACTGCCGGGTCGCGCCGATGGCAGTAATACAGATCGATGGAATCCACGCCCAGACGGCGCAGCGAGTCTTCACAGGCCGAACGGATGTACGCAGGGGAATTGTCGATGCGCCGCTCATACTGCCCCTGCGCACGCACGATGCCAAACTTGGTGGCGACGACCATCTTCTGCCGACGACTGGGCCCGCCTTCGGCAATAAAGCGGCCCAGCAGCGCCTCATTGTGCCCAAGTCCGTAGGTGTCTGCCGTATCGAAAAGCGACACACCCAGCTCCACCGCCCGCGCCAACGTCCGCAGCGATGCGCTGTCGTCGCTTTCACCATAGAACTCGCTCATGCCCATGCACCCCAGCCCGATGGCAGACGTGACAGGCCCCGAGGCCCCCAACTTGCGTTGCTGCATCAAAAACTCCTTGGTCGAAGGTAGGCATCATGACAGCGTCCATGCCCGGGCCTGCAGGGGTCGGGGGCTCCGCGCCACAGCGCTCCCCAAGCCGCCCGGCGCCATCGCACACCGCGCGCACGGTGCACATGTGCGCCCGCACGCTACAGCGTCTGGCCAACGTCGATGCGGTTTCCATCCGGGTCTGCAAAGACAAAACACCGCAGTCCAAAGTCCGCATCGCGCATGGCCTTGATGATCCTGACCTTGTGCGCCTGCAGGTGGTGGTACAGGGCTGCGGCATCGTGCACCAGCAGGTGGGCCACATTCTGGACCGTCGCCTGGTGGCCTCTGTGCTGCGAAAGGTGCAGCTCGGCATCGTCCTTGCGCAGGATGGCGAAGCCCACCGGGCTCCCATTTTCGAAGACCTTGGTGAACCCGAGGATGCCGGTGTAGAAGTGCATCGCCTGGTCGATATCGGAAACCGAAACCGTCGGGGCCAATCGGCCAAAGCGAACCGCGTGGGACGGGAAGACAGTAGATGGCATGTCGCGCGCTCCAACTGGGTGGCGCAGGACCAAGGCGAGGCGGTGCCCGTGGTTTCGGCCTGCGTCAGAGGGCGGAGCGGTGTCCGCAGAGTCAGCGGGTGATTCTAGTGCACGCAGCCAGCAATGGCAGGCCAGTGCGGCCTTGTGCGTCCCTGCGCCATCAGGGGATGGTGCGCAGACACAAGGCGTCGGTGCACGTGGAAAGCCGGCCTGCAACCGCTGTGAATTACTGGCCGGTGGCAGCCTGATGCCCCTCCAGGCCACGGCGGCAGGATGCAACGCATGCATCCGGGACGCCGGAGTCTCTGTCAGATCCGGATCCCTTCCCTCTTTTACCCGGGGCGTCCGTCAATGCGCGGCCGCACGAGCAGCGGCGCGTAGCGCAATGCGTACAGACCGAAACCTGCAGACCACAACGCCGCCGAAACCAGAATGGCATGCAGCGTCTGCCCTGGGACCAGCAGCGGCAGTGCCACGCGCAGCACCGCAGCCAGAAGGACCAGCGCGTACGCCGCCGTGTCACAACGGTCCGCGTGCAGCGGTTGCCCGGTATGGCCCTTGGCGGTACGGGTCATCATGCCGATCACCAGCCCCCCTACAGCCCCCACCGTCAGCGCGTGGACGGACAGCGACGCAGCCACCCACCCGAACTCGCTGCACATGCGCAACAGCAAATGGATAGGCACCCACACATACGCCAGGTGCAACACCCAGACCAGCGGCGTACGCAAGGTCTTCCACGGCTCCCACAGCAGCCACCGGCACAGGTGCGCGATACCGGCCACTACCGCAACCACCGCCACGGGCCAGCCCTGCAGGCCCATCGCGTCGGCAAGCAGCAGCGCCAGCACGGCGCCGAGGGCCAGCTTTTCAACCCAAGGCTTTTTGGCCGCCGATGCGCCTGGCACCCCGTTGTTGGTGAACATCGGTATGACGCGCCCGCCCATGACGACGATGATGAACAACACGATATCCAGAGTAAGCTGCAGTCCCACCCACGGCGGCATGGCCAGGACGCCCAGAGCCGTGAGATGTATAAGCGCCGCCACGGCAGCCAGCAGCACCAGCAGCGCCACAAAGAAGTAGTTGCGCCGGTTGCGCGCCTTGATGAATGGCACCGCAAGCCCGGCGGCGGCAGCCAAAGGAAATGCAATATTGGCCACCGCGGCGGCCTGCGCATACGGCGTCAGTACCAGAATGCGCGCAAGCACCCACAGGGCGGCCAGGGCGCACAACGCCCAGCCGGTGGGCGTTGGCATATTGGTCCAGTTGCGGCCGGCAGTCAGCAGAAAGCCAACGATCACCGCCAAGGTGAAGCCGAACAGCATTTCGTGGGCGTGCCACACCACACCGCTCAGATAAGGCTGCGGCAGCAGACCGGCGAACTGCAGCGCCCACAATGGGACTGACAAGGCGGCAAAAATGCTGGCCAGCAGATAGAAGGGCCGAAAACCAAGGGCAAACAGGGCAAAGCCCTTGGGGGCCGGATGGGACGGTTCTTGAATGTTTTGCAGCAACACCATGGGGCGGCTCCATTGGGGGTTTCGCGCAGGGGGTGTAGGCCGGGCCGCACCAGCCTTCGCGCAAAGGCCGACGGATCTTGCAGGGCATCCATTGCACAAGCGATGCGCCCCGGGTCAAACTGGGCAGACGACCATCCAACGCAAGACAAGAGTGCGCCATGCCTGACAACCAGCCAAACTCTAGATTCCGTTCCCCTGAAGGTCAAACCGCATCGGACGACAAGATGACCGACATCAACCCGCCCCTGCGTGACGCAGAGCTGGTACAGCTGCGGGTGCGCGTCATCGCGCTGGAGAACATCGTCATCGCGCTGCTGGCCCAGTCATCCGAGCGCCAGCTGGAACTGGCCCGCGAGATGGCCGGCCACATTTCTCCCAGACCGGGTTTCACCACGCATCCGGTGACCGTGCACGCCGCCGCCGAGATAAACAGCTTGGTCAAGCGGGCCAGCGCGTTCCGGTCCGGCGACTACCTGCCCAGGGATGATGTGCAGACGGAGTGATCCGCGCCCTGCTCCAGCGCAATAAACAAAGCCTTGTCACCGTTGCTTTTCCCCCGAGGCCGGCTTGTGGCGCATCTCCACCCCAGGCAAACAGCACCTGCCTCTTAAATGCACGGCCGCCATACGCCCTGCCCTCGTCGAGACGCTAAGCGGACGTTCACCAACGCCCGCAGCCTGCCCGCAGGTCACGCAGCCACTGGGTGTGTCCCAGGCCCCAGCATCTGGGCAGCAATGTCATGACGGCCCATGATTGTTTGCTTTTGACATACAAACCAATTCATTTACTTCTATTTATCTTTCAATCCACAGTTTCTACCATTGGGGCATTGCATTCACAGGACCCCTCCATGGAAAAGACCTTGCACTACCTGTTCGACCCGCTGTGTGGCTGGTGCTACGGTGCCAGCGCTGCACTGGCAGCGGTTGCCGACAGCACAGCAGTGCACCTGAACCTTCTGCCCAGCGGCCTGTTTGCAGGGGAAGGTGCCCGAAAGATGGACGATGACTTTGCGGCCTATGCCTGGAGCAACGACCAGCGCATCGAACGCCTGACCGGCCAGCGCTTTACCGAGCGCTACCGCGCGGAGGTGCTGGGTAACCGCCAGCAGCGCTTCGACAGCGCCCCCGCCACCCTGGCGCTATCCGCCGTGGCGCTGACCGCCCCAGGAAAAGAGCTGGACGCACTCAAAGCCTTGCAGCAGGCCCGCTACCTGGACGGCAGGGACATCACGCAGACCGACACACTGGTGTCGATACTGGAGACCCTGGGGCTGGCGCGAGAGGCACTGCGGCTGCAGACCCCGGATACGGAGCTGCTGGACACCAACCGGGCACGGATGAACCAAGCCCAGCGCCTATTGCACGCATCCGGTGCCCGCGGTGTACCCACCTTCATTCTGGAGACCGAAAGTCAACGTGCGCTGTTGCATACAGGCTCCGCGTTTGCCGACCCGCAAGCCTTCGTCCAGCAACTGGAGGCGGCGTAGTTTTTTCCGTTCAATCAGAGGACCACCATGACCACCAACCTGGACATCATCCGCGCGACCTACGAAGGCACATCGGAAGAAAACGGCAGGCACCTGCTGGCCGTGCTGGCCCCCGATGCCACATGGACCGAGGCCGCAGGCTTTCCGTATGCCGGCACCTATGTGGGCGCCGAGCAGATTGTGGCGGGCGTGTTCCAGCGCCTGGGCACCGAATGGGAAGGCTATACCGCCAAGGTCCACACCTACTTGGCGGACGGAAACCGGGTGGCAGCCTTTGGCGCCTACGCCGGTACCTACCGCAAGACGGGCAAGGCCATGACGGCGACCTTCGCCCACCTGTACCACCTGCAGAACGGGAAAATCATCCGCATGGAACAGTATGTGGACAGCCACCTGGTGCAACAGGCCATGCTGCCCTGATAAGGCCGTGCATGCGCAACACCACCACCGAGCTGCGCGACCTGTTGGCGCTCCTGCGTGCCGGCCAATGGAATGCGGCGCACGACCGTGTGCAACAGTACGAAGGCCTGCATGCCGCCTGGCTCCATGGCCTGCTGCATTGGCAGGAAGGGGATCTGGAAGATGCCGAAAACTGGTACGAGCGTGCCGGCCGGCGGTTCCGGCAACGCGGTACGCTGGATGAAGAACTGGCACTGTTCGAAGCAGCGCTGAGCGAGCCGCCGGCCGTGTGACGTGCTAGGCCGAAGTGCCTTTCCTGGCCGATGCATCACATGCTCGCCGGATTGCGCCGGTCGATGGACCGCGGCTCAACGCCAAGTGCTGCGACGAACACGGTCCATTCACCTGCATGCAAGTTGAGGCAGGTGCTGCTTACTTGGATGAAAAAAAGGCTTGTGTATCGGTCGCCCGGTGTACGACGAAAGCGTCCGAGAACGACAACACATAGCTGTTTGCATGGGCGCTGTATTGCAAAAACTGTGGCGGAGAGAAAAGCTGGCAAGGCAGGTTCGAACCCAGCTGCTTCAGATGCGAGGGATAGTGGCCATGCTGCTGCCGGTATGCCGCCAGCTCAACCCGTATGCCCTCTCCATCCGCCACGCACTGATTGAATGCGGCTGCGGCGGAACGGCTGCCGATGAGCCAGGCAAAGACCGTTGCCGCCAGACAGCAGCCTGCAACCAAGGCACAAGTGCGAACGCCAGCCCCCCGCAGCAGATAAAACGACGCAGCAGCAAGCGCGAACACCGGCAACAGCTGCCACACAGGCAGGGCCGAAAAATGGTGCTCACCCAGCCAGTAGCCCAGGGCCATGGCAAAAACGGTCAGCAAGCTGGCGATGGCGGGTTTGGACATGCCTGAAGCGGTGCAGACCGGAGCATACCGCAGGTACTGTCTGGTGCCGGCGGTCTCACGTGGTCTGGAAAAATCTTGGAAAGCCCGCCCACACAAGCACACATAAAAAAGCCCGCTAGCTTGCGAAGGGGGCTTGGCGATATGGACTGTCTGTGGCGATAGGGTGGAACGACCAGGCCCAGCAGACCCTCTACGCATTGGTAGCGCAGAGGCCGCTGGCCTGCAGATGTGGATCGTTAGATGGGAATTTCTTTGAGGTTCGGGCCATATTCATTGGCGCCAGGGGTACTGTCTTGCAGCGTGAAAACAAGCCAGGCGATGGTCCCGATGAGCGGTATCACCCATATGAGCGTCCACCAGCCACTGCGCCCTGTGTCATGGAGCCGGCGCACGCCGACAGCGATAGACGGGATCAGCAATCCAAAAAGTACAAGAGACCCAAACAGCCCTGTTTCAGTCTCCGCGTGATGCACGCCCCGTCACTATATCGACAACGGATGCGCACATGAAAAGAAGAACGTCTTGGTCTCGCTGGCTGTTGGTTTTCTCGGCGACCTGTGACAACCGCTGAACGGTCACCAGCAGTCTTTCATATATTCCACGTTCCCACTGCAGATGGGCCAGTCCCTGCCCTATGCTCGTGGCTTCGCATGTGCGCGCTAATAAATGAGAGAGCGGTGATCCATGTCTGCCAATTCGCCCGATTCCCTCGCCGATATGGGTGCCGCAGTGCAGCGGCTGGTACAGCTGTATGAAACGCTGACCCCGGCCAATATCCAGCAACTGGGGGCCTGCTACGCAGCGGATGCACACTTCAAGGACCCATTCAACGATGTATCGGGGGTGCCCGCCATCACCCGCATCTTCGAGCACATGTTTGTGTCGTTGCAGGATCCGCGTTTCGTGGTGACCCAAAAGCTGGTGCAAGGCCAGCAGGCTTTTCTGGCATGGGAGTTTCATTTTCGGCTGCGACGCTGGCGGCCCGATACCGCGCAATGCATCAACGGCGCCACGTTGCTGACCTTGGATGCCCAAGGCCGGGTTAGCATGCACCGCGATTACTGGGATACGGCTGAAGAGCTGTATGTGAAACTACCTCTGCTCGGAGGCCTGATGCGCTGGCTGCGCGCAGCAGGCTCCGCTTCTGGGAGCACCATCGATGCTGACCGTTCACCACCTTGACACCTCGCGCTCGCAGCGCATTCTCTGGCTGCTGGAAGAGCTGGGGGTGCCTTACGAGTTGCGCCTTTACAAACGGGATCCACAGACCCGCCTGGCCCCGCCCGAACTCAAGCGTGTGCACCCACTGGGCAAATCACCGGTGATCACCGATGGCGATACGGTTGTTGCTGAATCCGGCGCGATCATCGAGTACCTGGTGGAGCGCTATGGCAACCAGGCACCTGTGGAGCTTGCCCACCTGGAGCCGCCACGCGGCACGGCCGAGCACCGACAGTGCCGCTTCTGGATGCACTATGCCGAGGGCTCGCTGATGAACTGGCTGGTGATGAAACTGGTGTTCGACACCATCCCCCGCCAGCCCATGCCCTTTTTCGTGCGCCCGATTGCCCGCGCCCTGTGCGGCAAGGTACAGCACAAACTGATTGCGCCCAATGTCCAGACCGCATTGGCCTTCATGAACGAGCACCTGGCCAGCCACCCCTGGTTTGCGGGCGAGCATGTGACGATGGCCGACTTTCAGATGAGCTTTGCCGTGGAGGCAGCGCTGGCACGCAGCGGCAACGAGGCTGCATGGCCCCATCTGGTCGCCTACCGCCAGCGCATGCATGCGCGCCCGGCTTACCAGCGGGCCTTGGACAAGGGCGGTCCGGTGGTGATGACCTCCTGAACCCCAAGCATGCGTGCCTGGCTGAAACCGGCACCTGCCCCCGACACAGGGGTAGACGCCTGAAAGCCGGTTCGCACAGGTGGCGGGATGGCGGTAACCACAGCAAGGCGGCCTGTCTGGGCCCTTGCAGGCTAGGTGCCGTACTGGCCACCTCGCCAGTCACTTGGTGTCAGCCAGTCCGTCGAATGTGGTGCTTGTCACCCAGTCGATGATCTGCGCATGTGTGTACTGGCCCGACTCCTTGAGCAAGGCCACCACCGGATCGCAGGCCCGCGCGAATAGCGTGTACAGCACCAGTTCCGGGGGCAGCGCAGCCTGCATCTGCCCGCTGGTCTGGGCCTCGGTGATCCAGATGCTGAGGCGATTGCTCAGCGCAATCAGCCGGTCCATGTAGGCGTCATTGGACTGCAGCGAGGCACTGAGGTTGGAATTCTGCGCCGGCAGGGAAGGCATTTCACCCTCCAACTGGGTTTGCATGGCCCAGCGTGTCACCGCCTTGAGCTGGTCCAGCGGGCGCGTGGGCGTACCGGCCTCGGCTGCCAGCCCCGCCTCGTCACGCAGGCCATCCACAAAAGCCAGAGCGCGGTCCAGCACGCCGACCATCGCGGCCCCAGCCAGTTCTTCCTTGGATGTGAAAAGCTTGTACAGGCTGGCCTTGGCCATGCCGGCCTCAGCCGCCACTTCGTCCACCGTCATGGCGTCATAGCCCTTGGTGGCCAGCAGCCGGTTGACGGCCGCCACGATGGCCTGCTCGCGCACGCGCTGTATCTGCTGCTTGATGGAGGAACGACTTGTCATGGGCAAATTTTAAACCTTTAAGGCCACACCAAATACTAAATAGTGCAAATTTGAATTTCTTGGTTTATAGTTTGAACTCATCAGTTCACAGTTTATCCTTTGCGGTGCAAAATCACTGCACCACCAGGAAAGGCACTTCATGCATCGCATTGCTGTCATCGGTTCAGGGGTTGCGGGTCTGGCCGCCGCCCGGCGCTTGGCCACTGCGCCGGGCGGGCATGCCGTGACCCTGCTGGAGGCCGGCAACCATTTCGGCGGGCATGCCAACACCGTCGACATGACCCTGGATGGCGTGAGCCAGGGTGTGGATACCGGCTTTCTGGTTTTCAACCACCGGACCTATCCGCTGTTGTCCCGTCTGTTCGAAGACCTGCAGGTCCCCACGGCGGCAGCCGAGATGTCTTTTTCCGTGCAGGTGCCGCAGGCCAATGGCCGTCCGGGCCTGGAGTGGAGTGGCAGCTCGCTGGACGGCGTGTTCGCCCAGCGCGGCAATCTGCTGCGCCCGCGCTTTCTGAAGATGCTGGCCGAGATCCTGCGCTTCAACCGCCTGGCCACACGCATCGCCCGTGAAGGCGACGAGGCCCGGCTGCACAGCTCCATCGCGGATTTTCTCGACCGCCACGGCTTCGGCACCGCCTTTAGGCAGGACTACCTGCTGCCCATGATGGGTTGCATCTGGTCCTGCCCCACCGACCAGATGCTGCGCTTTCCCGTGGCCACCTTGATCCGCTTTTGCCACAACCACGGTCTGGTCCAGGTCACGAACCGGCCGCAGTGGTACACGGTGCGTGGTGGCTCGCGCCAGTATGTGCGGCGCATGGTGGCCACACTGCAAAGCGATGGCCGGCATGCGGCTCGCCTGAATGCGCCCGTGCTGGGCCTGCGCCGCGTCCCGCACGGCGTACTGCTGCAGATGGCGCATGGCACGGAGCATTTCGATACCGTGGTGCTGGCCTGCCACAGCGACCAGGCCTTGCAGCTGTTGGGTGCCGATGCCACCCCCCAGGAACGCAGCGTGCTGGGCGCCATCCGCTACCAGCCCAACCAGGCCGTGCTGCACACCGATACCAGCGTGCTGCCGCAGCGCAAAGCAGCCTGGGCCGCGTGGAACTACGAGCGCGCAGCCGATGCGGGTCGCGACCAGGCCGGCGTCTGCCTGCACTATCTGATCAATCGCCTGCAGCCCTTGCCGTGGCAACAGCCCGTGGTGGTGTCATTGAACCCGGTGCGTCCCATTGATGACCGCCAGATCCATGCGCGCGTGGCCTACAGCCACCCGGTTTTCGACCTGGCCGCCATCGAAGCCCAGGCGCAGGTGGACGCGCTGCAGGGCCAGCACCGGACATGGTTCTGCGGCGCATGGTGTGGCTACGGCTTCCATGAAGATGGTCTGCGCTCCGGCCTGGATGCCGCCGACCATCTGCTGAACGCCTTGCCGGGCCTGCCTGCCAGCCCAGCCATTCAGGGGGCGGCATGACTGCTGCACGTCCCCTCATCGGCTTTGGCCAGGTCTGGCACCGCCGCCTGCGGCCGGTGGAGCATGCCTTTCGCTATCCCAGCTACTTCCTGCTGCTGCCGATGCGCAGCCTGCGCACCCAGCCCGACGCCGTGCTGCAGCGCAACCGGCTCGGCTGGCTGAGCTTTCATGACTGCGACCACGGCGAAGGCGGATCCGATGCGCTGGCCTGGTTCGAGCAATTGCTACACAGCGAAGGCATTGACGATGCCGATGGCGAAATCTGGCTGCACACCTTCCCGCGTGTGCTGGGCTATGTGTTCAAGCCGGTGAGCTTCTGGTATGCCCACCGCGCCGACGGCTCGCTGGCCGCCGTGCTGGCCGAGGTCAACAACACCTTTGGCGAGCGCCATGCCTATCTGCTGGCTGGCCCCGACCTGGCCTGGGGCCGCGAGCAGGCGGCGCACAAGCAGTTCCATGTCTCGCCGTTCTGTGAGGTGCGGGGCGAGTACCGCTTCCGTTTCGAGCGCGACGACAACCGCACTCTGGCGCGTGTGGACCTGCATGACGAGCACGGCCCGCTGCTGCAGACCAGCGTAGGCGGCGTACTGCGCCCACTGGATGCGCCTGCCGTACGCCGCGCTTTCTTCGGCACCCCCTTGATGACCCTGGGCGTGGTCGCCCGCATCCACTGGCAGGCGCTGCGCCTTTGGGCCAAGCGTGTGCCGTTCCATGGCAAACCTTCCGAGCCCAAGCGCTTTGTCACACGATGAATACCACCGCCGCCCCCCTGCTGAGCCCCTCCGCCGCCGCACCGCACCGCATGCCTGTACGGGCACGCCGTGTGCTGAACCTGCTCGAACGCCTGCCGCACGGGCAGCTGGATCTGGAACAGCCCGACGGCCGCCTGCTGCACCTGCCCCGCCCCCAACCCGGCCCTGGCCCCGCCGACGCGCATTGCGTGCTGCACAACTGGCAGGCGCTGGAGCGTACCCTCAAGTCGGGCGATATCGGGCTGGCGGAAGGCTATATAGCAGGCGAATGGGACAGCCCCGACCTGACCGCGCTGCTGCGCCTGTGCATGAGCAACCGCGACCATGTGCAAAACCTGGTCTATGGCAGCTGGTGGGGGCGGCTGGGTTACCGCCTGCGCCATCTGTTGCAGCGCAATACGCGGGCCGGCAGTGCCCGGAACATCCATGCCCATTACGACCTGGGCAATGACTTCTACCGTCTGTGGCTGGACCCCGGCATGAGCTACAGCGCCGCCTGGTTCGAGGGGCGCACCGGCGATGCGCTGCACCAGGCCGATCTGCAGAGTGCCCAGCAGGCCAAGCTCAGGCGCACACTGAACGAGGTGCAGCTGCAACCCGGCCAGCGTCTGCTGGAGATCGGTTGCGGCTGGGGTGGACTGGCCGAAGCGGCGGCAAGCGAGTTCGGGGCCCAGGTCACAGGCGTGACACTGTCGCGCGAGCAACTGGTCTGGGGGCAGCAGCGCATGCTGCAGTCCGGCCTGGCCGACACCGTGGACCTGCGTTACCAGGACTACCGCGACCTCCCTGCCCTGCATACGGGCCAGCCCTTCGATGCCATCGTCTCCATCGAGATGTTCGAGGCTGTGGGCCACGCGTACTGGCGCGGCTATTTCGAGACACTGCGCGCCTGCCTCAAACCCGGCGGTCTGGCCTGCATACAGACCATCACGCTGCGCGAGGACCTGTTCGCACGCTATCTGCGCTCGACCGACTTCATCCAGCAATACATCTTCCCGGGCGGCCTGCTGCCCAGCATTTCCGCATTCGAGCAGGAGGCGCGGCGCGCAGGCCTGGTGGTGGAAGGCCGCATGGCCTTCGGCCGCGACTATGCAGAAACGCTGCGGCGCTGGCACCAGTCCTTCGCGGCCCAGCTCGAGGCCGTGCGCGCCCAGGGTTTTGACGAGCGATTCATACGCATCTGGACCTTCTACCTCGCCTACTGCGAGGCGGCCTTCGACACAGGCAACACCGATGTCGTCCAGTTCACGCTGCGCAGGCCCCTGCCATGAAGCCCCTCCCGCCCTTACAACCCCGCGCGCGCCGCCGCCAGGCCCTGGCCTGGGGCGCTGCCTGTGCGCTTGCCCCCTCTCTGATCGCCATGTCCAAAGCCCTCCATGCCATGACCCCGGCGGCAGCCCACGCTGCAGACCTGCCGACCGAACTGCGCAGTGCCCAGCCTGCCAGCCGCCTGGTGGGTACCGGGGTGCTGCGCTTCTTCGGCCTGCGTGTCTACGAAGCACGGCTGTGGGCGGCCCCCGGGTTCCTGCCCGAGGACTACGCCCGCCACCCGTTTGCGCTGGAACTGGTCTATGACCGCAAGCTGGAAGGCGCGGCCATTGCCGAGCGCTCCATTGCCGAGATGCGCCGGGTGGGCAGCTTCACCGAAGCGCAGTCCCGGCAATGGCTGGAGCTGATGCAGCAGGCATTCCCCGACGTTCAGCCCCGGGACCGGCTGCTGGGCCTGAACAGCGGCCAGGGCGAGGTGCGCTTCTTCCACAACAGCCGCCCGACTGCGCAGATACGCGATGCCGAGTACGCACGCCTGTTCTTCGGTATCTGGCTGGCACCGCAGACCTCGGCGCCCGCCATGCGCACCGCCCTGCTGGGCCTGGGCTAAGCACCACAGAACCAGGCCATGGATTCGCACCCCGCCACCGCCCCCCAACTGCCCTGGCGTACAGGGCTGGCCTATGGCGGCCTGGCGGCGCCGCTGGCCTTCGTGTCCCTGCCGCTGTATGTGAACCTGCCCTACCACTACGCCAGCGTCGCAGGTGCACCGCTGGCCGGCCTGGGCGCCGTGCTGCTGGCCACGCGCGCATTGGATGCCCTCGTGGACCCCGCCATCGGCCGCCAGGCCGACCGGCTGCTGCGCCAGGGCACAGCCAGCGCCGCAGCTGCGGCCGCGCTGGCAGGCCTGCTGATGGTGCTGGGCTTCGGGGCCCTCTGGCATCCGCCGTTCGGTGCGCAAACGCAGGTGGGGCTGCTGGGATGGCTGGCCTGCAGCCTGCTGGTGTGCACGCTGGCTTATAGCTTCCTCACCATCCTCCACCAGGCGTGGGGCACCCGCTGGGGCGGAGCCCCCGCATGGCGTGCACGCGTCACCGCCTGGCGTGAGGGAGCCACCCTGGTGGGCGTGCTGCTGGCCAGTGTGCTGCCTTCCTGGCTGGGACTGGATGCGACCACTGCCGTGCTGGCCCTGGGCCTGGTGCTGGGCCTGACCGGGCTGTACCGGCTGCAGGCGCCGGTGGCGCAGCAACAGCCCGCCGACGGCCCTGCCGCTTCACCGTGGGCGGATGCCGGCTTTCGCAGGCTGTTGGCCATCTTCATGCTCAACGGGGTAGCCGCCGCCATCCCCGCCACCTTGCTGCCCTTTTTCGTGGCCGACAGGTTGCAGTCACCCGCATTGCAGCCGGTACTGCTGTTGTGCTTTTTCGGCGCGGCGGCCATGGGCCTGCCGCTGTGGGTGAAGGCCGTTTCCCGCTGGGGTCTGGCGCCCAGCTGGCGCGCGGGCATGTTGGCCAGCGTGCTGGCCTTCGGTTGCACGCCCTGGCTGGGCGCTGGCGATGGCATGGCCTTCGCAGCGATCTGCCTGGCCAGCGGGTTGGCCCTGGGAGCGGACCTGGCCTTGCCAGGCGCCCTGCTCACGGGCGTGATCCACAACTCCGGTGAAGGCGGTCGGGGTGAAGGCCGCTACCTGGGCTGGTGGACCTGCGCCACCAAACTCAACCTCGCCCTGGCGGCAGGCCTGGCTTTGCCGCTGCTGTCACTGGCGGGCTACCGCAGCGGCGGCACCGATCCGGACGGCCTGCAGGCACTGGCCTGGGCCTATGGCGGGCTGCCCTGCCTGCTCAAGCTGGCAGCGGCGGCGCTGCTCTGGCGCGCCGAGCAACTGCATTCTTCCTGGAGGCACACATGAGCCACATCTCCCACTCCATTTCGTTTTCGCCACTGCGGCGCATCTGCCTGGGGGCAGCATTGGCACTGTCTGTGGCAGGCTGTGCCGGACCCTCGGTACAGGACTACGCCAATGAGCAACCGCAGTTGGATCTGCGCCAGTACTTCAACGGACCGCTGACAGCGCATGGCATGTTCACGGACCGCTCGGACAAGGTGGTCAAGCGCTTCACCGTGCGCATGACAGGCCGGTGGAATGGCGACGAAGGCACGCTGGAAGAACACTTCGTCTACAGCGATGGCAGCACGCAGCAGCGAACCTGGCATCTCCGCCACCTGGGCAACGGACGCTACAGCGGCCGGGCCGACGACGTGGTGGGCGAGGCACAGGGCCAGAGTGCAGGCAATGCTATCCGCTGGAGCTATGTGCTGGCCTTGCCCGTGGACGGTCGGGTCTGGAACGTCCGCATGGACGACTGGATGTACCTGATGGACGGGCGCACCCTGCTCAACCGGACCGCCATGAGCAAGTTCGGCCTGCACCTGGGTGATGTGACGCTGGCCATCACAAAGGAGTGACTGCCATGCCACTGTTCTCCCACCGTCTGAACCCGCCGCTGCGCGACTGGCAGGGCCGCACTGCATGGATTCTGGGAGCCTCTTCGGGCATAGGCCGGGCCACGGCCGAAGCACTGTACCAACAGGGAGCAGGCGTGATCGTCTCTGCGCGGCAGGGCGATGCGCTTCAGGACTTCGTGCAGGGCCATCCGGGCTGCCTGGCCCTGCCGCTGGACGTGACCGATGCCCCAGCCGTGGCCGCAGCCGCCCAGGCCGTGCAGGTCCATGCGGGCAAGGCGCCCGATCTGGTGCTCTACTGCGCAGGCCACTACCTGCCCCAGCGCGCCACGGCCTTCGATCTGCCCGAGATGCAGCGCCACCTCGCCGTGAACTATGGCGGGGCGCTACACCTGCTCGATGCCGTGCTGCCCATGCTGCTGGCCGCAGGACAGGGCCATCTGGCCCTGGTCGGATCGGTGGCCGGCTACCGCGGGCTGCCCATGTCCCTGGCCTACGGCCCGACCAAGGCGGCGCTCAACAATCTGGCAGAGAACCTTTATCTGGATCTGCACGACCTGGGACTGGGCGTATCCATCATCAACCCCGGCTTTGTCGATACGCCGCTGACGGCGCAGAACCGCTTCAGCATGCCGGCCCTGATTAGTGCCGACGAGGCTGCCCGGCACATGCTGCACGGCTGGGCACAGGGGCGCTTCGAGATGAATTTTCCGCGCCGCTTCACGCGCTGGATGCGCCTGCTGCGCTGCCTGCCCGACGCCTGGTATTTCTCGGCCGTGCGCCGCTTTACACGGGCCTGAAATGCGGGTGCTTTCGGTGCCCGCATGGGAGCAATCATTGCGCGCGGCCTGGCACTGCGCGAGCGCCAACCTCGCGCAGCAGTCGGGCGCCACAACCGCTGGGCCATGACCCGCACATGAAAAAAGCCCGCACCTTGCGGAGCGGGCTTGGCGATAGCAGCTACCGGCCTGTCAGGGCATCCCCTGGGCACGGCACCTGAAGCTCATGCCTTCGTTGCCTTGACGGTCTTCACAGCGGGCTTCTTCGCCGCTGCTGCAGGCTTCTTGGCGGCAGGCTTGACTGCCACCTTCTTGACCGCAGCCGCCTTCACGGCAGGCTTGGCCGCCGGTTTGGCACTGGCGGTGCGGCTGCGCGGCGCGGCTGCCGGCTTGGCCACCGGTTCTGCCACGCAGTCGGCGTAGTAGCGGATGTTGCCGTTCTCGTCTTCCAGTTCCACCAGACCGTGGATATCGGTCTCGAAGCCCGGGCATTCCTTGGCAAATTCGCGGGCGAACACCAGGTAATCCACGATCTTCTTGTTGAAGACTTCTCCGGGAATCAACAGCGGAATGCCGGGTGGGTACGGCGTGACCAGACCCACAGTGGTGCGGCCCACCAGGTGATCGATCTCCACACGCTCGGTCTTACGCTGGGCAATGTGGGCGTAGGCATCCGAAGGCTTCATTGCCGGCTTCAGATCGGACAGGTACATCTCCGTCGTCAGGCGGGCGATGTCGTACTTGGCGTACAGCTCGTGCACGTGCTGGCACAGATCCTTCAGACCCATGCGCTCGTAGCGGCGGTGCTGCTGCACGAACTCGGGCAGGATGCGCGCCAGCGGCTGGTTGCGGTCGTAATCGTCCTTGAACTGCTGCAGCGCAGTCAGCATGGTGTTCCAGCGGCCCTTGGTGATGCCGATGGTGAACATGATGAAGAAGGAATACAGGCCGGTCTTTTCCACCACCACGCCGTGCTCGGCCAGGTACTTGGTGACGATGGACGCGGGAATGCCGGTGTCGGCAAAGTCGCCATCCAGATCCAGGCCCGGCGTGACGATGGTGGACTTGATCGGGTCCAGCATGTTGAAGCCGTCAGCCAGGTCGCCAAAGCCGTGCCAGTTGTCGAATTCCTTGCCACTCTTGCCCTTGGCCTTGTGCTTGCGCGAGGCATCGGGGCCACGGATGATCCAGTCCTGGGCCGAGCCCACGCCTTCTTCGGCCAGGGCTTCGGGGCCCCAGACTTCGAACCACCAGTCGTCGTCACCGAACTCGTCGTCCACCTTGCGCATGGCACGGCGGAAGTCCAGCGCTTCCAGGATGGACTCTTCCACCAGCGCAGTGCCTCCGGGCGGCTCCATCATGGCTGCCGCCACGTCGCAGCTGGCGATGATGCTGTACTGCGGGCTGGTCGAGGTGTGCATCAGGTACGCCTCGTTGAACAGCGGGTGGTCCAGCTTTTCGGTCTGGCTGTCCTGCACCAGCACATGCGATGCCTGGCTGATACCGGCCAGCAGCTTGTGGATGGACTGGGTGGCATACACCACGGAATGCTTGGGACGCGCACGCTTCTTGCCCATGGCGTGGTAGCTGCCATAGAAAGGGTGGAAGGCGGCGTGGGGCAGCCAGGCTTCGTCGAAATGCAGGTTGGCCACATAGCCGTCCAGCATGCCCTTGATGGTTTCGGTGTTGTACAGCACGCCGTCGTAGGTGGACTGCGTCAAGGTCAACACGCGCGGCTTGACGGCCTTGGCATCCACGCCCTTGAGCAGCGGGTTGGCCGCAATCTTGGCCTGAATCGACTCCACGCTGAACTCGCTCTGCGGGATCGGCCCAATGATGCCGAAGTGGTTGCGCGTGGGCTTCAGGAACACCGGAATCGCACCCGTCATGATGATGGAGTGCAGGATGGACTTGTGGCAGTTGCGGTCCACCACCACCACATCGCCGGGGGCCACGGTGTGGTGCCAGACGATCTTGTTGGAAGTCGACGTGCCGTTGGTCACGAAGTAGCAATGATCAGCATTGAAGATGCGCGCGGCATTGCGTTCGGACTCGCCGATGGCGCCGTTGTGGTCCAGCAGCTGACCCAGTTCTTCCACGGCATTGCAGACGTCGGCGCGCAGCATGTTCTCACCGTAGAACTGGTGGTACATCTGGCCCACGGGGCTCTTGAGGAACGCCACGCCACCCGAGTGACCGGGGCAGTGCCAGCTGTACGAACCGTCTTCGGCATAGTCCAGCAGTGCCTTGAAGAACGGGGGCTGCACGCTTTCCAGGTAGCTCTTGGCTTCGCGGATGATGTGCTTGGCCACGAATTCGGGGGTGTCCTCGAACATGTGGATGAAGCCGTGCAGCTCGCGCAGGATGTCGTTGGGCAGGTGGCGGCTGGTCTTGGTCTCGCCGTAGATGTAGATCGGCACCTCTTCATTCTTGCGGCGCACTTCACCAATGAAGTTGCGCAGGCTGTGAATGATGGGGTCCTTGTCGCTGCCCAGCGTGAACTCTTCATCGTCGATCGACAGAATGAAGGCGCTGGCCCGGCTTTGCTGCTGCGCGAACTGGCTCAGGTCGCCGTAGCTGGTAACGCCCAGCACCTCGAAGCCCTCTTCCTCGATCGCATGCGCCAGGGCGCGGATACCCAGACCCGAGGTGTTCTCGGAACGATAGTCCTCGTCGATGATGACGATGGGAAAACGAAATTTCATGCGCAGCCCCGTGCAACCGGGCCTCATAAATAACGAAACAGGCGCGAAGTGTAAGTAATATCGAGGGCATTCCCTGCGGTTTGCCCGCAATTCATGGCAAAACGGGGTTTTGTTACCAACATACTGCGCCGCACGACGGCGCCGAAAGGACTGCAGACAATGGAGGCAAGCACCTGGTGGTGGATTCTGGCGGGCATGGCCGTAGTGGCCGAACTGCTGACGGGCACCATTTATCTGCTGATGATCTGCCTGGGCCTGGCAGCCGGCGCGGTATCGGCCCACCTGGGTCTGGGCATGCCACTGCAAATCGTGGTGGCCGCCGTGGTGGGCGTGCTGTGCGTGCTGGTGGCGCGCCGCATCCGCCGCGTCCGCAGCTCTGGCCTGCCGGCTTCGGCCGATCCGGCCATGAGCCTGGACATAGGTGAAACCGTCACCGTCAACCAATGGGAAGCCGATGGCACGGCCCGTGTCGCCTACCGCGGCGCACAATGGACAGCCGTTCTGCGCGCCGGCTCCATGCCGGCACCCGGCCAATACCGCGTGGTCGAGCTGCAAGGCAACCGCCTGGTGGTGGACAAGGCCTGATCCAGGCTTGCCGCTTACAGACCTCTTGCACTCGATATCCTGATCCCTATTGGCTGCCCATCCAGCGCTGCTGCAGCGCGGGCAGCCCACTTTTTTGCAACTCCCCTTTCATGCTGAAGGAGCATCCATGGAAATTGCCATCGTCCTGTTCGTCATCGCCATCATCTTTGTGGCGCAATCCGTCAAGGTCGTCCCCCAGCAGCACGCCTGGGTCAAGGAGCGCCTGGGCAAGTACGCCGGCACCCTCACGCCCGGGCTGAACTTTCTGGTGCCCTTTGTCGACCGCGTGGCTTACAAGCACAGCCTCAAGGAAATCCCGCTGGATGTGCCCAGCCAGGTCTGTATCACGCGCGACAACACCCAGTTGCAAGTCGACGGCATCCTGTACTTCCAGGTGACCGACCCCATGCGTGCCAGCTATGGCTCGTCCAACTACATCATGGCCGTAACCCAGCTGGCACAGACCTCGCTGCGCAGCGTGATCGGCAAGCTGGAACTGGACAAGACCTTTGAAGAACGCGACATGATCAACGCCCAAGTGGTGTCCGCCATCGACGAGGCTGCGCTGAACTGGGGCGTGAAGGTGCTGCGCTACGAGATCAAGGATCTGACGCCGCCCGCTGAAATCCTGCGCTCCATGCAGGCCCAGATCACCGCCGAACGCGAAAAGCGCGCGCTGATCGCTGCCTCCGAAGGCCGCCGCCAGGAACAGATCAACATCGCCACCGGCGAACGCGAAGCCTTCATTGCACGCTCCGAAGGTGAAAAGCAGGCCGTCATCAACAAGGCCCAGGGTGAAGCCGAATCCATCAAGGCCGTGGCCGAAGCCACTGCCACCGCCATTGAACGTGTGGCCACTGCAATCCGCCAGCCGGGCGGCGAACAGGCCGTGCAGTTGAAGGTGGCAGAAAAGGCCGTGGAAGCCTACAGCCAGGTGGCAGCGGACTCCAACACCACCCTGGTGGTGCCCAGCAACATGACCGAAGTCTCGGGCCTGATCACCTCCGCCATGAAGATGGTGCAGGTCGGCAAGAACGTCTGATTTGCGACCCCGCTCCCGCGTGCCTGCACAAAAAAACAGGCACTTCGCCGGGAGCGGCGGAATTTCAGGCTAGAATTGCAGCTTCATCACACGGAGCGGTGGATGAGTGGTTTAAGTCGCACGCCTGGAAAGCGTGTGTGGGTTAATAGCCCACCGCGGGTTCGAATCCCGCCTGCTCCGCCAAATGAATTTTCAAAACCAAGCTGCCAGTAGAGCTTGGTTTTTTGTTTCCCTCCAGGGAAACAACGCCGGTTATCAATGTGGAGCGGTGGATGAGTGGTTTAAGTCGCACGCCTGGAAAGCGTGTGTGGGTTAATAGCCCACCGCGGGTTCGAATCCCGCCTGCTCCGCCACATTGACCCCAAAGCCCCAGCTGCGCAAGTAGCTGGGGCTTTTCTCATTGCCCCGCACCCTCCCACCATCGGCATCAACCCGCGCCACCCATACTCGGTCCACACGCTCACCGGCAGCACGCGCCAACGCAAACAGCGCTACGCCAACAAGAGCGTCGCAGCGCCACAGTTCATGTTGTGACTGTCACGATCGCCGCCCTGGTGTGCAGCCTGCTGTCCAGGGTCTTTCTGAGCGCCATGGCGATGAAGCTCAAGCAAAAAGAAATGGCCGCGGTCATGCACAAGTAGCACCGTGCCACCGCCATGGTGGCCTGCCTCCGGTTTATGCGTTCTGCGCCTTGCCGCCTGGATCACCGGGCAATAACCACAGGTGCGGCGCAGAGGCACACCAACATGCACCGGGCCCCATCCCAGCCATCGCCCTGGCAGCCCTGCTGGGACTACCCATAGCCTCCAATGCTACTCCCCGCGTGCAGAAGGATCTCGCCCGGGGGAGACGGCGCGGCAACGGGCGCTCAGCACCCTCACCTGCGCCCAGGCCAGTATTCAGAAATGGCCTATACCCGGCAACACAACGTGCAGATGCGCATCGTGGTGGACAGCAAACGCAACACTGACAAAGCCCGCCAGGCCGCAATGGATCGGCGGTACGCAACCGCATGGCACTGCGCACCAACGCGCCGTTTTCACATTCACCGCGATAAGCGCCGCTAGAAAGATGAAAAGAACTCAATGTTTCATCTCACTCTCAAGTTTTCTCATGCGCTTCCGAGAACAAGGGTTGTTGTGCATCTTGTTTCACCACCTGTTGAGTGCCTCGGATTCCGTATGTTCCATACCCTTCGTTCAAAAATCCTGGCCATCAGCACGGCCACCGTGGTCGGCGCACTGGCGATCACCGGTGCTGCCAGCTACACCATCGCCCGCACCAGCAGCTTCCAGACGCTGGCGCAGGACCTCAATGCCATCACGGCTGGCAATACCATGGCCGTCGACCAGTGGGTGGCCGCCAAGGCGCAAGCCGTGACGGCAGCCGCAGCCGCCATTGAACACGGTGACCCGCGCGACCTGGCAGCCCATATGGGCCAGGCTAGTGGTTTCCCCATCACCACGGTGGGCTGGGAAGACAAGACTTTTAAGTCCACCACGCAGACCGCCGCTGGCTACGACCCTACGGCTCGCCCCTGGTACAAGGCGGCCGTGCAAGCCGGCAAGCTCACGGTGACCAAGCCTTACGGCGACTCCAGCACCGGCATACCCTATGTGGCCTTTGTCGCCCCTTTGCAGGCCGCCGGTGTGCGTGGTGTGCTCAGCGGTGCCGTGCCCCTGGACGGCGTGCGCGCCGTAGTGGCAGCCATCCACCCCACGCCCAACAGCAGCGGCTGGGTGGTCAATACCGAAGGCCTGATCTTGGCGCATGCAGACGCCGAGTACGCGCTCAAGCCAGCCACCTCGCTCTCTACCGAGCTGACGCCTGCGGCGCTGGCTGCGCTGGCCGGTGCCCAGACTCCCATGCGATTGAACCTGGGCGGCCGCCCCCAGTTGCTCAAGGCCCAAACCGTGGCCGGAACCGACTGGCTGCTGGTGGTTGCCCTGGACGAGGCGGAAGCCACGGCCGGTCTGTCCAGCCTGCTGCAGACGCTGATCGCCGCCATCGTGATCCTGGCTCTGGTGGCCGCAGCGGTGGCTGCCGCGCTCACTGCGACATCCTTCCGCCGCCTGTCTCAGGTGCGCGACGCCATGCACAGAATCGGCTCGGGCGGCGGAGACCTTACCCAGCGCCTGCCCGTGATCGGCAAGGACGAGGTGGCACAGATTGCCGTGGCCTTCAACAGCTTTGTGCAGCAGATCGGTGTCGTGTTGCAGGACGTGCGCAATCGCGTGGACTCCATGACCACCGCCACGGACGAGATCAAGGCCGGCAACGTGGACTTGTCCACCCGCACCGAGGACTCGGCCAGCAGCCTGCAGGAAACCTCGGCAGCCCTGTCCCAGCTCACGGTCCATGTGCGCCAGTCGGCCGATGCCGCTGCGCAGGCAACGCGCTTGGCCGATGCAGCCAGCGAATCGGCCAACCGTGGTGGCACCACCGTGAGCAGTGCGGTCGCCACCATGGATGAGATCGCCCAGTCCTCGACCCGCATTGGCGAAATCATCAACGTGATCGATGCCATTGCCTTCCAGACCAATATCCTTGCACTCAACGCCGCAGTCGAGGCCGCCCGTGCAGGCGAGCAGGGCCGCGGCTTTGCCGTGGTCGCCAGCGAGGTTCGCTCCCTCGCCCACCGCAGTGCCACCGCCGCGAAGGAGATCAAGGCACTGATTGACGCCTCAGGAGCCAGCGTACGCACAGGCACGGAGCGGGTGCGCGCCTCGGGCGCCACCATGGGCGAGATCGTGGACAGCATCCAGCGGGTGGCCCGCATCATCAATGAGATCCACGGCTCCATGGCAGAGCAGAGCACGGGCATTGATCAGATCAACCAGGCCGTGGCAGAAATGGATCGATCCACCCAGCAAAACGCCGCCCTGGTCGAGCAGTCCACGGCAGCCTCGGGCGTGCTCAATGAACAGGCCCACCACTTGTCCGATGCTGTGAGCCGGTTCACGCTGTCAACAGAGGATTCCAGCCAATCTTCCAAGCTCTTGCAGTTGTCTCGATAGCCGGCCCTGCCCCGCGTACCGATCGAAGCCGCACATGTCGGCATCGAAGGCCGGGCAGCAGGCGCTGGTGTCTAAAACGAAAGCGCCGCGGCGCCTGAAACACAGCTGCACCGCACGACCGGAGCGTGACAGCTGAGAAAGGCCGCCGCGTACTTTGACAAGCACAGTTCGAGAAAGTACGCCCTCATCACGCCGTACAAGGCACAGCGCAGCTGTGCACAGGATGTGCCTCCTCATGCAGGTGCACCACACCCATGCTGTGCGTCATTGCAGCAGATGCCCCAGTCTCGCGCCGGATGCGCTCATCAAACTAGCCAGAGACTCCATCAACACATCGGTGCAATTCATGGTGCGGCAAGGAGATAGGCTCATGCCCACTCGCTTTGCATGGCCGTCATCCGTCGCTCGCTTTCGATTCCGGTGAAACCCGCCTCAGGGTAACGTTCGCCAGCCACACGCCTTGGTGCGAACATCTCATCGAGTTCTTGAATTTGCTTTGAGGTGAGTGTCACGCTGGAAGCGCTGACATTACTCTGTAGATAGCTCACTCGTCGCGTACCAGGAATTGGAATGACGTTCTGATGCTTGTTCAAAATCCACGCCAAGGCAACTTGGGAGTTTTTCAGCCCATAGCGTGAAGAAAGCTCCGTCAGCTCGCTCACGAGTTGCTGCTTCTGCAAGCCGGCATCACCGTTGAATTTCGGGTTGGAACGCCTGAAATTATCGGACGCCAGTGCGTCAACATTGACTGGTCCGGCGAGAAAAGAGCGGCCAAGCGGCCTATAGGCAACAAAGGTCGTTCCTCACTCGGCGCAAGTGTCACGCATCGAGTGCTCAGGCTCTCTGTTCCAGAGAGAGTATTCACTCTGAATTGCTGCAATGGGGTGGATGGCATGGGCCCGCCTGAGCGTTTGCGGGGAAACTTCTGACAGGCCGATTGCAGCAACCCTTCCTGCTGCGACAAGAGCGGCCATGGAGGACACGACTTCCTCGATTGGAACAGAGCGGTCTCGCCGATGGCACTAGTACAAGTCGATTCTTTCGACGCCGAGCCGCTTCAGCGACGCTTCACAGGCCTGCCGAATGTAGGCAGGCGAGTTGTCGATGTGGCGCTCATACTTCCCTTCAGAGCGAACAATACCGAATTTGGATGCAAGGACTATTTGGTCGCGCTGTGCTTTGCCAAGGTGAGCAACAAACTGACCAAGGAGCAGTTCGTTGCGGCCAAAGCCGTAGGTGTCTGCGGTGTCGAAGTGGGTGACGCCTGCCTCCAGTGCTCGCGCCAGGACTCGAAGCGAATCTGCGTCGTTGCTTTCTCCATAGAACTCGCTCATTCCCATGCAGCCATAGGCCTATGGCTGAAGAGAGCTTTCCGTTGTCTCCCAGTTTGCGCTGCTCCATCTCCATGCTCTCCTCTCAAAGTAAACGGCCGCCCATGAATGCTACAAGTGTGCGGCCCCATCAAGCGGCAGCTCTGGGTCATCAGTCCCCCGCAGTCAAAGCACCACAGCACGGAACCGCCAGGAAGCCCGCCAAAAATACAGGCTCAGTAACTGCCAGCATGCGCTGATGACATAGGAACACTGCTCCTGGCCAGGCACCACCCCGCGCGCCCCCGCGTCCGGCAATGTGCGGTCCAGCCGGATTCGCTCGTACCCTTGGGTATTGACGCGGATGACAAATTCATCGTGAAAATGCGGAGCGAACGCCTGCCCGCCAAAGTCGAAACAGGCGACCGTCTACACCAGGCAGCCAACATCGGGCCAAAGAATGCATGGCGGCAATGCCACTGCGGTTCCGGAGGCAAAAAAACGCCATCGGGCCGCCCCATTGCAGTCATGCAGCTGGCCGCCGCTCTGCCCCTGCTCAATGACAAAGCCTGCTGAGTGCCTATCATTTACCTTAGCGTTCTCCACGGAAGCCAGCTAACCGGGCACAGATCCGGCTCACACACGTTTCAGTTTCAGTTGAATCGTCAGGGAGTCTCAGATGCGTGAACAGACCCGCGTTGCCGATTGGCACGCGTTGCCGACCGATGCCGTTCTCACCCAATTGCACACGACCGCCGCTGGGCTGGACTCCGGCCAGGCCGATGAGCGTTTGCAGCAGCAGGGGCCCAATGCCCTGCCCGCTGCCGCGTCACGCAGCATGCTGGTCCGCTTTCTGTCGCAGTTCAACAATCTGCTGATCTATGTGCTGCTGGGCTCGGCCGTGGTCACGGCGCTGCTGCAGCACTGGGTCGATACCTGGGTCATCCTGGCAGTCGTGCTGATCAATGCCATCTTCGGCTTTGTCCAGGAAGGTCGTGCGGAAAAAGCGCTGGACGCGGTGAAAGCCATGGTCTCCAGCCGCGCCAATGTGCTGCGCGATGGCCTGCGCACCTCCGTGCCTGCCGAAGAGCTGGTGACGGGCGACTGCGTGCTGCTGGAGGCCGGCGACCGCGTCCCTGCCGATGTGCGCCTGCTGCGCGCCAGCAGCCTGAAGCTGGATGAAGCCATGCTCACCGGTGAATCGGTCGCGGTCGACAAATCGGTCGACCCTGTGGCCGCCGATGCTGCCTTGGGCGACCGTTTCTCCATGGCCTACTCGGGCACCCTGGTCGCCGCCGGGCAAGGCCTGGGCGTGGTGGTGGCCACCGGCCCGCGCACCGAGCTGGGCCGCATCAGCACCATGCTCAGCACGGTAGAGGCCCTGACCACCCCACTGACACGATTGATGGACCGCTTTTCACGCCAGCTCACCATCACGGTGCTGAGCCTGTCCGCGTTGATGTTCTGCTTTGCGCTGTGGGTGCGCCATTACGACCTGGCCGATGCATTCATCGCCGTCGTGGGCATTGCGGTATCGGCCATCCCCGAAGGCCTGCCGGTGGTCATGACCATTGCACTGGCCCTTGGCGTGCAACGCATGGCCGCGCGCTACGCCATCGTGCGCAATCTGCCGGCGGTGGAAACGCTGGGTGCAGTCTCGGTCATCTGCTCCGACAAGACCGGCACCCTCACCCGCAACGAAATGAGCGTGCGCGCCGTGGTACTGCCCGGCGCCAGCTTCGACATAAAAGGTGAAGGCTACGCGCCCCAGGGCCGCTTCAGCCTGGCGGGCCAGCAGGTGGACCCCACAGCCCACCCTGCGCTGTTGCAGTTCGCCCGGGGAGCAGCACTGTGCAACGACGCCCATGTGCGGCGTGCCGACGACGGCACCTGGACTGTGGAAGGCGATGCCATGGAAGGCGCCCTGGTGGCATTGGCCAGCCGCGCCGGCCTGGACGTGGAAGCCTTGCGCCTGGACTGGCACCGCCTGGATGAAGTGCCGTTCGATGCCGTCCACCGCTTCATGGCCACCCTGCACCGGCCTGCCGACGCCCCTGCCGTGGTCTTTGTCAAAGGCGCGCCCGAGCAGATCCTGGCCATGTGCGTGGACCAGCAGGGCCCCGAAGGCCTGCAAGCGCTGGATGCGCCCTACTGGCTGCAGCAGATCGACGCTCTGGCCGCCCAGGGCTACCGCGTGCTGGGCCTGGCCAGCCGTGCCCCGGCGCACGGCGCAGACAGCGTGGACATGGACGATGTGAAAGACCTCACCCTGCTGGGTGTGCTGGGCATGATCGACCCGCCACGCGACACCGCCAAGGAAGCCGTGCGCGAATGCCGCAGTGCCGGCATTGCCGTGAAGATGATCACCGGCGACCACGCCACCACCGCCGCCGCCATTGCCAAGGAACTGGCCCTGGCCGACACCATCCGCGTCACCTCGGGCCATGAACTGGACGGCCTCAACGATGACCAGCTGATTGACGTGGCCCGGGCCTCCACGGTCTTTGCCCGCACCAGCCCCGAACACAAGCTGCGCCTGGTGCAGGCCCTGCAGGCAGACCGCAGCGTCATCGCCATGACCGGCGACGGCGTCAACGACGCTCCGGCCCTCAAGCGTGCCGACATCGGCGTGGCCATGGGCATCACCGGCACCGCCGCCGCCAAGGAAGCAGCAGGCATGGTGCTAGCCGACGACAACTTCGCCACCATCGTGGCCGCCGTCAAGGAAGGGCGCACCGTCTACGAAAACCTGCGCAAGGTCATTGCCTGGACGCTGCCCACCAATGGCGGCCAGGCCATCATCATCGTCGCGGCCATCCTGCTGGGCTTGTCGCTGCCGGTGACGCCAGTGCAGATCCTCTGGGTCAACCTGGTCACGGCCGTGGCCCTGGGCCTGACACTGGCCTTCGAGCCGCCGGAGCCCACGCTGATGCAACGCAAGCCCCGCTCACCCGACGAGCAACTGCTGCAGCCCTACCTGCTGTGGCGCGTTGCACTGGTGTCGCTGCTGTTCGCTCTGGGCTGCTTCGGCATGTTCGAATGGTCGCTGCAGCGTGGCGACTCGGTCGAGCTGGCACGCACCATCGTCGTCAATGCCCTGGTGATCATGGAAATCTTCTACCTGTTCAGCGTGCGCTACATCCAGGGCACGTCGCTCAGCCTGCGCGGCGTGCTGGGCACCCCGGCCGTGCTGCTGGGCGTGGGCGGGGTCATCCTGGCACAGCTGCTGTTCACCTACACCCCGCCCATGCAGGCGCTGTTCGACAGCCGCCCTGTCGACATGACCGCAGGTCTGCTGTCCATCGGGCTGGGCGTGCTGCTGCTGGTGCTGCTGGAAGTGGAAAAACTGGTGGTGCGCCTGATGAGCCTGGATATCCGTGGCTAGGGCGAGAGGTGCATTACTGGCGGGGAGTCAGCCACCAGCTTGTCCCGCTGCTCGAAGCAGCAATGCATCCTCACGGCTCCCTATTGGTCATCTGGGCGTCGATGCGGTTGACGGCCCAATGACGGGTTTCAGGTATGCGGCGAACAGGCGCTTGCGACCTATAGCGTTTACTCCTGGGCGCTTCACGTGGGCAGTGGTGTCTCGGGCGAAACTACAGCTTTCAGCTCAAGCGTCAAAATGCTCAAAGCCTCAGCCTGCCTCATCGCTGCATTCGTGTTGTTTTCAGCGCCCATCTCACACGCAGGAGAGTTGTGCACCCTGGTTGTGGACGCGGCAACCGGCGATACCGTTGTCCACAGTGGCGCCAGTTGCGCACAGCGCATCACGCCTGCGTCCACGTTCAAAGTCGCCATCAGCTTGATGGGGTTTGACTCTGGAGTGCTCCAAAGCAGTCACCGCCCAGCATGGCCCTATCGAGATGGCTACCCTGACTGGGCAGGAGATGCATGGAAGAGAGATATTGATCCAGCTGGCTGGATGCAAAAATCCGTTTTCTGGTACTCCCAACAGGTGGTGAAGCAACTCGGCCAGACTCGCTTCAAGTCTTATGTGGCCTCCTTCGACTATGGAAACAAAGACACCTCAGCTGTCCAGGTGCAACATCCTGGAAACCAGGGTGTCTGGGTCATATCGTCGCTCCAGATTTCACCCATCGAGCAAGCTGCATTCCTGAGAAAGCTGGTCAATCGCCAACTCCCCGTGAGCGCTGGTGCGTATTAGATGACCTAAGAGATCACCCGGCAGGAAGATCTGAATGGTTGGCGTGTCTACGGAAAAACAGGCACCGGATCACCGGGGCAGGACAACAAATACCAAGCAGATCAAGCCTATGGCTGGTATGTCGGGTGGGCCAGAAAAGGCGCGCAAGCCATGGTGTTTGTCCGCCTTATTCAAGATGAAAAAGTGCAATCCTCCAATGCAGGTTTACGGGCCCGTAGCCAAATGTCCGAGCAGCTGCTTTCGGTCACCGCAATCAACCCAAAGCGCTGAGGGCAGCGCCTGCAACTGGCCGGCGACCGCGGTAGGCGACCCGTTGCAGCCGTACCGCACTCCTGGTGCAATCAGCATTGCGTGATTTTCAAGCCGCTCGCCAGCCCAAGGCAGGCGCCTTGCCCTGACGTTCAGTCCTCGCTCGCACGCGGGTAGCCTGCATCTGCCCACTGCTGCGCAGCAGCGCGGGTGAGCCTGTAGTCGGGACGGGTTCGTACCTTGGCCAATTGGCTGCCGTCCGCTGCCGTCGCACTGAGCGTGGCAGTGGGGTTCTCCTCATCGGGCTCGATATCGAGAGCCACCGTCACGCGCAATCCGTGCACGTCAATCTGTATAGCTTGGTGCAACAGCGCTGCCAAGTGCTGCTCATGCCGACGGATGACCTCGTTGGCAGTCTTCACCAAGGTATTGAAGGCCGACACGTCAAGTGGCTTGGGATTTTTCTTGTCGCGGCCCATGGTCCATGGGCCGACCAGGGCGGGTTCCGATTGGCCGTCTTGGGTCATTGACACAGCCCAGCCATCGTCGTCCTCGCTCTTGATGACGCGGGCTTCCCAGCCCTTGTGATGCCAAAGGCGGTCTTCGAAGATGGAGACGTCTTCCTGTTCGGGTTGTACGGACATGCTTGGCTTCTTTTTTGGAGCGATCAAGTCCAAAGTTTACTGTTTCTTTATACAGCCCACAGCCTTGTGAGGCAGAGGGCACCGACCGCACCGCGGCATTGGCCAAGTCGCACCGGCGTTCGGGCCCACATCTCCACACAAGCTCTCGGCGGTTCACAACCCGCCCCCAACCTGCATTTCGAGGTGAGGCCTTCCACAAATTGAGAATAGGTATCATTTATGTAGAATCGCCGCATTTCCAATGCACCTGAACCTCCCGTGTCCACTCTCGCCAACAGCATCGCCAGTGACGCACTTGGCGGCATGTACACACTGCACAACCGCTGGCTGATTGCCTGGCTGCAGCGCAAGCTGGGCGACCGCCACGACGCAGCGGACATTGCACAGGACACCTTCGCGCGCATCTGGAGCACGGCCAGGACACAGGCCATTGAAGACATCCGCGAGCCCAGGGCCTATCTGACCACCGTCGCGCGGCGGCTGATGATCAACCATCTGGAGCGCCGGTCGCTGGAACAGGCCTACCTCGGCTCCTTGCAGCTGCTGCCCGAAGCGACTGCCCTGTCTGCCGAAGACCGGGCCATTCTGCTGGAGACGCTGGAGGAGCTGGATGCCTTGCTGGGCGAGCTCCCCGCCAAGGTGCGCACGGCATTTCTGCTCTCTCAGCTCGAAGGGCTGGCCTACGAAGAAATTGCCCAGCAGATGCAGCTGAGCGTGCGCACCGTTACCCGCTACATGGCACAAGGCTTCCGGCAATGCCTGCGCGTGATGTGGAATGCCTGAAGACCATCCCATGGATGCACGCATACTCGACGAGGCGGCCCAATGGATGGCGCGCCGGTATGCCCCCGGCTTCGGCGCTGCGCAGCAGGCAGAGCTGGCCCAGTGGCGCGGCCTGAGCGCCACCCATGAAGCCGTCTGGCAGCGCATAGAACAGCTGCAACTGCGTATGGATGGCGTCCCCCCATCCATGGGCATGGCCGTGCTGAACCGTCCGCGGGCAGGCAGCCGTCGGCACGTGCTGCGGGCCACGGCGCTGGCCCTGGCCACCCCCATGCTGGGCTGGCTGTCCTACCGCCACCTGCCGTGGCAGGTCTGGAGTGCAGACTTCAGCACCGCCACCGGCGAAACGCGCGATGTGACGCTGGCGGACAACAGCCGTGTGCTGCTGAACACGGCCTCTGCCATCAGCACCCGCTTTGACAGCGAAGCACGCCGGATCCGCCACTATGCGGGCGAGATCATGGTGGAAACCGCGCACGACAGCGCCTACCAGGCTCTGCCCTTCCTGGTGCAGACGGACGACGGCCTGCTGCGCGCCCTGGGCACCCGGTTCACCGTTCGCAAGCATGCGCACGGCACCACGCTGGCCGTGCTGCAGGGAGCCGTGAAAGTCACGCCCGCGCAGTCCGGCCAGTCCCTGGTGGTGCAGGCGGGGGAACAGGTCAGCTTCAACAGCCACCAGACTGGTGCCGTCACACCACTTCCTCCCCATACCGATGCCTGGGTGCGGGGCACGCTGTACGCCCAGGACATGCGCCTGGAAGACTTCCTGGCCGAGCTGCAGCGCTACCGCCCCGGGGTGCTGCAGTGCGCCCCCGGTGTGGCCAACCTGCGCGTCTCCGGGGTGTTCCAGCTGCGCGACACAGACCGCATTCTGGAACTGCTGGCGCAGACCCTGCCCGTGCGCACGCAAGCACGCACCCGCTACTGGGTGACGCTTACCCCCGCCTGATGCTGATGGGACTGCGCTGTTCCTCTCCGGCTGCCGTCTGCTTTTGCTTTCCACCGACCTCGCCCGTCATCTTTCGCCACCGACCATTCCTGGCTTCCAGGCAGGAATGCCAATTTTTTGTCCAACGCTGTCCGGTTTTTCGATCTCGCCTGTCAAGCACATCAAGACCCATTCATTGACAGACAACGAGGACTGAACACCATGCCCGCCACGCGCTCACGGCCCATCGCCCCCCACTCCCCTGCGGTGCCACTGCACCCGCTCACCCTGGCCGTCCGAGGCGCGTTTGTGGCCATCGTCGGCAGTGCCGCACTGGCCCTGCCCACGGCGGTGCACGCGGCAGAGCCTGCTGCCCAGTCCGCACAGAAGGCCTACCAGATCAACGCCGGCCCGCTGGGCCCCGCGTTGATGGACTTTGCCGGCCAGGCCGGCATCAATCTCAGCATGGACCTGGCCCAGTTCAAGGACCTGCGTACCCCCGGCCTGTCCGGCCCCCACACCGTCGACAGCGGCTTGGCACGCTTGCTGGAACACTCGGGGCTGCATGCCCGCCGCCTGGGCGCAGGCAACTACGCGCTGGAAGCTGCGCCGGCCACCCAAACGCCCGCAGCCCCTGCCGCGTCCAAGACCGGCGCCGCCGCATCGGCAGATGGACAAGCTGCAGCGGAACTGGCCGCCGTCACCGTGTCCGCACGCACCCAGAACAATCTGGTGGCCCCGTCGCGCCAGGTGACCATTCTGGAAGGGGAAGAAGTCCAGCAATTGCGCCAAGGCTCCGACAGCCTGGCCACCATGCTCAGCAAGGTGGTTCCCGGCATGGCGGATTCCAGCCACACCATCACCGACTACGGGCAGACACTGCGCGGCCGCAACATGCTGGTGCTGGTGGACGGGGTTCCGCTGAACACCAACCGCGACTCCTCCCGCAACCTGGCCAACATCAACCCCGCCGACATCGAACAGATCGAAGTGCTGCGCGGCAGCAGCGCCATCTACGGCAGCGGCGCGGCCGGGGGCATCGTCTCCGTGCGCACCAAGCGCCCTTCGGGCGAGACCAAGGCAGAGACCATCGTGACGGGATCGGCCCCTCTCTCGCAACTGCGGGGCGCCGGGCTGGGCGGCGAAATCCAGCATTACCTGTCTGGCGGCGGCGACGTGGTGGACTACTCGGTCAGCCTGGGCGCCAAGCACGTCGGCGGCTCCTACGATGTCAAGGGCAAACGCATCGCCCCCGAACCCAGCCAGGGCGACCTGTTCGACTCCAACATCTACAACGCATCGGCCAAGATCGGCTTCAAGCTGGACGCGAACCAGCGCCTGCAGCTCTCCGTCAGCCACTACAACGCCAACCAGGACACGGACTATGCGTCCGACCCGTCCGTGGCCCGCCTGCCTGCAGGCACGGCAGCGGCCAGGTCCATCCGCGGTCTGGAGCTGGCCGACCAGAACCAGATCAAGAACACCATGCTGGGCCTGGACTACGAGAACCGTGACCTTGCGGGCAGCATTGTGGCGGCGCAGTTCTACTACCGGGATTTCTACACGCGCTTTGCCCCGTTTGATGCGCGGGCCGTGCCCGTGCGGGGTGCCAACGTCGACCAGTCCATGCAGAACTCCGATGTGTTCGGCGGCCGCCTGACCGTCAAGACACCGCTGGGGGCCGAGAAAAACACCCTGCTGATCTGGGGCGCGGACTTCAACCACGAGCGCACCGACATGCCGATCGATATCTTCGATCCCGCCGCCTATGACGCCAGCAGCGGCCTGGTGTTCAACAAGACCGGGCGCCTGACCTACATGCCCCCGGTCACCACGCGCAGCCTCGGCGGCTTTGCCCAGCTGCAGCACAAGTTCAACGAACAATGGTCGGTGGAAGGCGGCGCGCGCTACGACCGCGCCCAGGCCAGCTTTGACGACTTCACCCCCCTGTCGCAGTCCAAACTGTCCAACCCCCAGCCCGTGGCAGGCGGCACCGTCAAGTACAACGCCTGGACCTACAACCTGGGCACGGTGTTCGCACCCACCCAGGGGCATGAACTCTATGCCTCCTACAGCCAGGGCTTCGAGCTGCCCGATATCGGTGTGGTGGTGCGCAATGCCACGGCGGCCTTCAACATCGGCAACTCCAACCTGCAGGCGGTCAAGACCAACACCATCGAAATCGGCTGGCGCGGCAAGTTCTCCAACGTCATCGCCAACCTGGGCGCCTTCCAGTCCGAGTCCGATCTGGGTGCGGTGCAAAGCTTCAACAACGGCCTGACCCTGCTGCGCACCAAGGAAAAAATCCATGGGCTGGAAGGCAGCCTGGATTACTTCAGCGACGACGACCACTGGAGCACCGGCGGCAGCTTCACCTGGATGAAGGGGCGTGAACTTCCCCAGAATGCGGCCCAGTACCAGGACATGACGGGCTACCGCATTCCGCCCCTCAAGCTGACGGCCTATGTGGAGTACCGCCCCAGCGCTAGCTGGAGCCACCGCCTGCAGGCCAGCTCCTATTCCTCCAAGGACTACCGCCTGGATGGCAAGACCAGCTTCGGCCGCTACAACACCAAGGGCTACACCACGCTGGACCTGATCAGCCAGTGGAAGATCGACCCCAAGAACCGCATCTCCCTGGGTGTGGAGAACCTGCTCAACCGCAACTACTACCCGCTGTACAGCCAGCTGCTGCGAAGCAACAACAACACCAGCCGCCTGCCCGCAGCAGGCACGGTGCTGCGCATCAGCTACGCACACACCTGGTAAGCCGGCCTGAGCTCGGCTGACCCGCCCATGGCGGTAGCTGCCAGCGGCCTGCAGTCACCTGCAGCGCCCTGCGGCCACCATAGTGGCGGTGTTTGCATTGCCAGAACGGGTGTCCACAACCGCTCTGGCATACCGCCCTGCAAACCGCTGCAACCCGCCGCGCGCGGCACTGGTGCATGCGGGTGTGGAAGGGCAATTGAACGTACCAACGCTGCAAACCCGGCCCTGCAACGCCAGCGTTGCGGACTTGGCGTCAGCCCGTGGTGAATGGCACACAGCACGGCACCGGGTCGGATTTTTCCGGCCACCGTTTCCGGTTTGGCTGCACTGGCTTGCATAATGCAGGCCATGCAAGCGCTGCGCTCCTCCCTGTCAATGACCCGCCTGGTTCTGGCGTGGTTCATGCTGACCCTGGGCATTGCAGTGGCCTCGCCCATCGTGCACCCCCGCGCCATGGAAGTGGTCTGCACCTCTGGTGGCAGCATGCAGGTGATCATGCTGGATGAGGACGGTCAGGCCATCCCGGGCCCGCACCATTCGCTGGACTGCCCCTTGTGTCTGGCTATCACCACGCCACCAGTGTATGAGTACCAGCATGTGGCGCAGCCGCAGCCCCTGGGGCTGGCGCTGCAACCCATTGTCGCCGCGCGCATTGCCGCGCTGGTGGGGGCGCCGCTCCCACCCCGGGGACCTCCCGCTCTCGTGTAAGTCCCGTGCGTCCGGCATGGCTGCCGGCGCGCGCCATCGCCGCCGGGCTGTGTCCTGCGCGGCTGGTTTCACTTGCACGCAGATCGTTCATGACCCGTCCTTTTTTTGCTGCAGCGCCCCAAGGCGCTGCCCGTTTCCGCTCGTCCATCCCCTTGCAGCGCCAGCGCACAGCCCTAGCCATGGCCCGGCTGCCCTGGCTGCTGTCCCTGGCATGGGCGGCTTCGCCCGGCTGGGCCCAGACTGCAGCCATGCCCGCCGCCACGCTGGATACGGTGACCGTCCACTCGTCCGGCAATACCACGCTGGAACGCCCGGTCAGCACTGGCAGCCGCCTGGACCTGAGCCTGCGCGACACCCCGGCCAGCGTGGAAGTCACCACCCGCGAACAGCTGGAGGCCAGGGGCGACAGCACGCTGATTGACGCCATTACCCGCTCCACCGGCATCACCAGCCTGGGCCACCCCGGCAACAGCGGCAGCTCCTTGTCCGCGCGCGGCTTCACGGACACCACCTCCGTCATGCGCCTGTATGACGGCACCCGCCAGTACGGCGGCGTGGGCGTCAGCTTTCCGTTCGACACCTGGTCCATCGACCGCATCGAAGTGCTGCGCGGCCCCGCCTCGGTCATCTATGGCGACGGCGCCATTGGCGGCGTGGTGAACGTGATCCCCAAGAAGCCCACGCGCGGCGCTGTGCGCAACGAAGTCCAGGCTACCATCGGCACGGACGGCAAGCGCGCCCTGGCCTTTGGCAGCGGCGGCGCCATCAATGAACAATGGTCCTATCGCCTGGATGTCAGCGGCGACCAGTCGGACGGCTGGGTGGACCGCGGAGATTCCAGCAACCGCACAGTCAGCGGCGCGCTGCGCTGGGACCTGACGCCGGACTTCAGCCTCCAGCTCTCGCACGCGCAAGGCCGGCAAAAACCCATGCGCTACTTCGGCACGCCCCTGGTCAACGGCGCACAGGACCCCGCCCTGCGCGAGCGCAACTACAACGTGGCCGACAGCCGCATCCGCTACCAGGACCGCTGGACCGAGCTGATGGCCCAGTGGACCCCCGGCAGCAACACCGTGGTGCGCAGCAAGCTCTACCACATCCGCAGCGACCGCTACTGGCGCAACGCCGAAACCTATGCCTACAACGCCAGCACGGGCCTGATCGACCGCTCCGGCAACACCGAGATCGGTCACGACCAGACCCAGACCGGCAACACCACCGATGTCACCTTCACCAGCAGCCTGTTCGGCCGCCCCAACCAGGTGTCCGTGGGCTTTGACGTGAACCGCGCCACCTTCCAGCACAGCAACAACACCTACACCGGCAGCTCCGGCTCCGTGGACCCCTACCACCCCGACCCCGGCTACTACACCAGCGCGGTGCCCTACATCCCGCGCTACCGCAACCAGGCCGACCAGTACGCACTGTTCGCCGAAGACCGGCTGGAGCTGACGGAGCGCTGGTCCATCGTGGCAGGCACCCGGTTTGACCATGCCGACCTCACCCGCCAGGACCTGGTGGCCGGCAACCAGGCCTTCCAGCGCAGCTACTCCAACACCGGCTGGCGCCTGGGCACGGTCTACAAGCTCCACCCTGACCTGTCGCTGTACGCCCAGGCTGCCAAGGCGGCCGACCCGGTAAGCGGCCTGCTCATGCTGTCGGCAGCGAATGCGGCGTTCGACGTGTCCACCGGCAAGCAGTTCGAAATCGGCCTCAAGCAATCGTTCTGGCAGGGCAAGGGGGACTGGACCCTGGCCGCCTACACCATCAGCAAGAACAATCTGCTGACACGCGACCCCAGCAACCCCGCGCTGCGCATCCAGGTGGGCGAGCGTTCGTCCAAGGGGATCGAGGGCACGCTCTCGCTGCAGGTCACGCCGTCCGTGCAAGTCGATGCCAATGTGGCACTGCTCAAGGCCCGCTATGACGACTTCCGCGAATCCGTGGGCGGCGTCGCCGTATCACGCAACGGCAATGTGCCCACCGATGTACCCGAACGCGTGGCCAATGTCTGGGTGGGCTGGAAGTTCATGCCCGGCTGGACGCTGTCGGGCGGGCTGCGCCATGTCGGCCAACGCTATGCCGACGCGGCCAACACGCTCCGGCTGCCGGCCTACACCACCACCGACCTGGCACTGCAATGGCAGGCCACGGCAGACACCACGCTGACCCTGCGCGGCTTCAACGTCTTCGACAGGCACTACTTCACCACCGCCTACTACACCACCAACCAGTGGTTCGCTGGTGAAGGCCGGCGTGTCGAGCTGACGGTGAACCACCGCTTCTGATCGGGCTGCGTATGTGGTCTATTTCCCACGCCAAACGCCTGGTGTTTCTGGTGCACCGCTGGACCGGGGTGGCCGCTTGCGTGCTGATGGCCCTGTGGGTGCTCAGCGGCATGGTGATGCTCTTTGTGAGCTACCCCAAGCTGCAGCCCACAGAGCGTCTGGGCGCGCTGCCGCCTCTCCCCCTGGCCGCCGCGCAATGTTGTGTGCCGGTGGAAGCCGCCCTGCAGCACAGCCCCGCGCCGCAGGCCGTGCAGCAGATCACGCTCACCACCATTGCCGGGCGGCCCAGCTACCGGCTCAAGGAAGGCGACGGCACCTGGCACGTGGTGGATGCCACCACCGGCGCCGCCGCGCCCCCGGTCGATGCGGCCATGGCACTGCGCAGCGCCCAGGCCTTCCTCCCCGGCGCAGCCGGGCAGGTGCTGGGGCGCACCCAGGGTGACCGGTGGTCCCACGCGGGCCTGCTGGATGCGCACCGTCCGCTCTACCAGGTCCAGATGCACGATGCAGCGCAGACCCTGTTGTACATCTCCTCCACCACGGGTGAAGTGGTGGTGGATGTGCCGCGCTACCAAGGCTACTGGAACTATGTGGGCGCCTGGCTGCACTGGGTCTATATGTTCCGCGACGGCGCCAAAGACCCGGTCTGGAGCTGGCTGGTCATTGGCCTGTCTGCGCTGGGCACCCTCTCGGCCCTGGCCGGGGCCCTGGTAGGCATCTGGCGCTGGCGCTTCAGCGGGCGCTACAAGTCGGGCGCCAAAACCCCGTACCGCGAATTCCAGATGCGCTGGCACCACATCACCGGCCTGGTGTTCGGGCTGGTGATGGTGCTGTGGATCTTCAGCGGCCTGATGTCCATGAACCCGCTGGGCATCTTCAGCCCCACCGGCGCGCGCCCGGACCTGCGGGCTTACCAGCAAGCCCTTCCGGGCACCACCCGCCCCGCGGTGGCGGTGGAGGACGCGCTGCAACTGCTGCAGGCCGACGGATTCAGTGCCCGCGAGATCGAATGGAAAGTGCTGGCCGGCCGGCCCTACCTGCTGGCCCTGGATGCGGCGGGCGCAAGCCGCGTGCTGTCCGGCACTGCAGGCAGCTTCCAGGTCCAGCGCGGACTGGAGCCCGCGCAACTGGAACGCGCCGCACCCCTGCTGCTGCCCTACGGCATCCATTCCGCCACCTTGCTGGACCACTACGACGCCTACTACTATCGGCGCGGACAGGCATCCATGTACGCCGCTGCCGTTCGCGACCTGCCCGTGCTGCGGGTGGAGTTCCAGGACCCGGGCCGCACGGTCGTCTACCTCAGTCCCGCATCCGGGGAAGTGGTGCTCAGCCTGGACCGTGCGCAGCGCGCCAACCGCTGGCTGTTCAACTTTCTGCACAGCTGGGACCTGTCATGGATGCTGCAGCACGCCTGGCCGCGTGACATCGTTCTGGTGCTGCTGAGCATCGGCGCGCTGGCCCTGGCCGCCACCGGCACGGTGCTGGGCTACCGGCGGCTGGTGCGGTCCACCGGCCAGCAGTTGCGCGGGCAGGCCTGGGGCGCTGCGGCCAAGCCCCACAGCGGATAAACGCGCACACCTGGCAAAGGAACGCAGCTGATGAATGTGCACGCCTGACAGCTCACTCCACCGGGCCGGCCGCAATAGCAGGACAGTGCTTGAGCGATCAGCCCTGCTGCACGCACGGCCCGGGAAAGGTGGACCATGCAGGCTGCGCATCCAGGTGCACATGCTTTTGCTTGGCCGCCTCCAAAGGGGTGTCCAGCGTGCCAAGCGCCACACAGACCCAGTCGCTCCAATCCCCAGCTTTTCTGGACCAGAACAGGGACGAACCGCAATGCCGGCAAAACTGCCGCAGCACGGATTCCGATGAGGCATAGGACGTGATGTCCGCCTCCCCCGAAACGATGCACACCTCCTGGCGCGGCACCGCACCGTAGGTGGCGAACGCCGCACCATGGCTTTTGCGGCACTGCGAGCAATGGCAATGGGTCACTGCCTTGGGTGGTGTCAGCAAGCGGTAGCTGACTCTTGCGCATAAACAGCTTCCCATATAGCTCTCCAGCACGGCTTCGTCTCCCGAATTCCAAACCTCTATCGTAAGCGCCAGGGGTACGCATTCAGGGCTGCTTTGGGCATCGCCCTCACAATGCCCATCGTGGCCTAGGCATTGCATAGCGGCCTTCTGGAGCATGTGCTTGCGGACTGGACGGCATCAGAACGCCTGATCCACCTCGTGTATCCGCCACCACGTGGAATGCTGCCCTCGGTTCGCAGCTTGATCGACTACCTAGTCACACATCTGCCACCGGCCATCCAACACGCACGCCCTTAATCCAGCGCAGCTTTAGGGCACATGGCTGTGCTGGCCAAGACGCTCCTGAAGAAACTCGATGAAGCGCTGCACCTTGGCGGGCAACAGGCGTGTTTCCGTCAAGGCGTACACCGGCGTCGACTTGCCCTCCCATTCCGGCAAAATCCGCTGCAGTCTGCCTGCTACGACGTCCTCGGCAACGATTTCCGTGGGCAGCAGGACAATCCCCATGTCGAGCGTGGCCAATCGTCGGAACATGCCCACACTGTTGACCATGAATCGTCCGCCCACTTCAACTTTCATGGTCTTCTTGTCGTGATGAAGCTCCCAGGTGCCCGCTTTCGCGAATCCCAAGCATTCGTGTTGGGCCAGCTGTGAAGGCTCCTGCGGCATTCCAGCTATGTTGAGGTAGCCGGGCGAGGCGTAGGCCTGCACTTTGAGACGGGCCAACAGCCTGGCGATCAGGTTGGAACTGTTGAGTTCGCCCATGCGGATCGCCACATCAAAAGGCTCTGACACCAAGTCCACCCGTCTGGGTGTAAGGTCAAAGTCAAAGGTGATACCAGGGTAGCGGCGCGCGAATTCAGCCACTAACGGAGCCATGTAGATCGTAGCGAAATCGACCGGCAGCGAGGCTCGCAGCACACCGCTTGGCTGCGCCAACATCTCTCCCAATTGCTCATGTGCGATACGGGCTTCGTCCACGATCCGCCGACAGCGCTCGTAGTAAATCTGCCCCGCCTCCGTAAGTTCGACCTTGCGCGTCGTGCGATGCAAAAGCCGCAGACCCACGGCCTTTTCCAAGGCACTGATTCTGCGAGACAGGGTTGAATTCGGTACCCCGGTCACATCCGACGCACCTCGAAAACTGCGCGCGTGAGCAACCTCCACAAACAGCGCCATGTCATTGAGCAGCTCCATCTAATTGTTCCATTTTTGAATCAATGATTGCCATTTTGATGTATTTATCTCTTTTGAGGAATGATCAAAAATTCAGTCATCGCTTTCAATAACAGGAGAAATTCGATGGCTGAAGGAACTGCAGTTATCAGCGGCGCCGCCAATGGAATCGGGCAAGCCTATGCACAACGTCTGGCTGCTGACGGCTTTGACATTGCCGTGGCAGATGTCGTTGACGCATCGACCACGAAGGGCCTCGTTGAGGCCGCAGGTCGCAAGTTCTTCTCTGCCTTGGTGGATGTGACGTCACCTGAATCCACGCAGAAATTTGCTGCCGACGTTGCAGCGAACCTTCCTCCTGTGGTGGCACTGGTCAACAACGCTGGCATCTATCCTTGGAAGTCGTTTGCTGACACCGACTACGCCCTGTGGCGCAAGGTGCTGGGCGTCAACCTGGATGGTGCTTTCCTGATGAGCAAGGCTTTCATCCCCGGCATGGTTGAACGCAAGCTGGGCAGCATCGTGAACGTGGCCAGCAGCAGCCTGTGGCTGAACGTCCCTGATATGTCCGCCTACATCGCCAGCAAGGGAGGCGTCATCGGACTGACCCGCGCCCTGGCCAGCGAGTTCGGCGCCTCGGGCGTAACCGCCAACGTCATCGCTCCGGGCTTGACCAACACCAAGTCGATGCGCGGCACCAACGAGGACATCTTCGATTTCCTGCCCAAGCAACAAGCCATTCCTCGAACGATTGAACCAAGTGACCTGGTCGGCGTGGTCTCGTTCCTGTGCTCACCAGATTCTGCTTTTGTGACTGGTCAGACCATCGTCGCTGACGGTGGCCAAGCACGCCTCTGACACCCATTGAAATGACTCGCCTTGCAAAAGCTGGCCTTCATGAAGACGCACAACGCACTCCAACCAGTGCGCTGGATTTCTCGCTTTCACTGACCTTTGCAGTGCTCAACCCCAACGTTTAAGGAATAGAAATGAACAAACTGCTTTCTCCCGTCCGCATCGGCCGTCTGGTCGCCCCGAACCGCGTTCTTATGGCCCCCATGACCCGCTCGCGCGCCAGTGAGGATGGCGTTGTTGGTGACATGACGGTGACGTATTACGCACAGCGCGCTAGCGCCGGCCTGATCATCTCTGAAGGGGTGTTCCCGTCTGCAGGCGGTAAGGGATACATCTCCACACCCGGGATTGAAACCGAAGCCCAGGTAGCAAGCTGGAAGAAGGTCACCGAGGCAGTTCATGCTCGTGGTGGCCGCATCTTCATGCAGATCATGCACTGCGGTCGTGTCTCCCACCCCTCGCTGCTGAACGGCGAAACCCCCGTGGCACCTTCCGCCATTCAGCCTGCAGGGCAAGCTTGGACTCCGGTCGGGCAAGTCGACTTCGTCACTCCCCGCGCGCTGACAGTGGAAGAAATCGCCGGCATCGTAGACGACTACCGCCAAGCCACCCGCCGTGCCATCGAAGCTGGCTTTGACGGCGTCGAGCTGCACGCAGCCTCGGGCTATCTGCCCGAGCAGTTCTTGTCCTCGGGCAGCAACCAGCGCACCGACCTGTATGGCGGCTCGGTCGAGAACCGTGCCCGTTTCATCCTGGATGTGGTGGATGCCATGGCTGCCGAAGCCGGTGCCGACCGTGTCGGCATCAAGATTTCGCCTGAGATGAACTACAACAGCATCACCGATGCCGCTCCCGAGGAGACCTACACCTACCTCGTGGGCCAGTTGAGCGAATGGGGCCTCGCATACCTGCACGTTTCGCTGTTTGGCAACCCTGCTGTGGACTACCACACCGTGCTGCGCCCCCTGTTCAAGGGCACCTACCTCATCGGCAGTGGCTTGACACAAGAAAGCGCCGAAAAGCTGCTGCAGGACAACAAGGCTGACGCCGCCGTGTTCGGCGCCCCCTTCCTGGCCAACCCGGACCTGCCAGAGCGTTTCCGCGTGGGTGCCGAACTCAATGCACCTGATCGGAACACGTTCTTTGCACCACCTACCGCCAAGGGCTATATCGATTACCCCGCGATGGTGCCTGTGGAAGTCGAATAAGGCGGCCTGACGCCGAAAGGAGAAATCACCATGACCACTATCGCTCGCATGCAACGCGCCAACCGAGGAACCCAGTTCCGCGCCTACCGCCTGCACGGTTCCGACCCCTCGCTGCTCGATCCCTTCATGGGGGTAGACCACGCCTGGATGAGCGCACCGACGTTCCCACCGCATCCGCATGCAGGGTTTTCTGCCGTGACCTACCTGTTTCTTGATTCAGAAACTGGCATTGCAAACCGCGATTCCCAGGGCAATCGGACACTGATCGAACCCGGTGGCTTGCATTGGACAGCAGCGGGACGCGGGGTGGTTCATGAAGAGAACCCTGCGGTGCTCGGGAGCACGACCCATCTGCTGCAGATTTTCATCAACCTGCCCGCAAATCGCCAGAACGCGGCACCTTTTTCCCTGACTTTGCAGCCGCGAGATGTGCCAGTGGTGCAGCGGCCTGGTGCACGTGTGCGAGTTCCGTTGGGCGCCTTTGGCGACGCTCGCTCGCCGCTAAGCCCTCCCACCGAGGTCACGTTGCTGGATGTCACCTTGGAGCCGTTTGCAGAGCTTGAAGTGCCAATCCATGCCGGGCAGCGCGCGTTCTTCATGCCTATCTTTGGCAGTGCCGAAATCGACGGCAAGGCCTTCGGGCTGGACGACCTCGGTGCTCCCGTTATGCCGACCGCTGTCGACGCGACAACACACAAGCTGGTGGCAAAAGCAGACGGCATCAAAGCCGCGGTTTTCATCGGGAAACCGCTGTATCAACCCGTGTTATCGAATGGACCAATGGCATTTGCGACTAAGGAAAACCTTGTCGCAGCGGCCGCTGCTTATCACCGTGGCGATATGGGAAGCCTGTAAGGGCCGCCACGCACTCTCGGGGCAAGTGACCCAGTCGCCTCATCACACTCTAGGAGCTACGTCATGAAGTCTGAACAATTCACCGCTGAAAACTCTGCTTTGCTGCTCATCGACCACCAGGTCGGCACCATGCAGCTGATCAAGAACATCGACAAGGATCTGGCCGCGAAGCAGTCAATCGCACTGGCCAAGATGGCCAAGATCCTGAACATGCCCGTGGTCATCACTTCCAGCCAGGAAGACCGCGCCCAGGGCCCCATCCTGCCCGAAATCGCCCAAATCCTGCCCGAAGCACATGCGGCTCGCATCAAGCGTCCTGGCGTGGTCAATGCCTGGGCCTACCCTGATTTCCACAAGGCCGTCTTGGCCACGGGTCGCAAAAACCTGATCATGGCCGGTGTCACCACCGACGTGTGCCTGATCTTCCCCGCCATTGATGCAGCTAAAGAAGGTTTTGGCGTGCAGGCTGTGATGGATGCCTCAGGCTCTCCCAGCGACCTGTCCGAAGAGTTCTCGCGCCAACGCATGCACGACGCTGGCGTGGTACTCACAGCCACCAACACGTTGATGGCAGAAATCGCTCAGGACTGGTCCACTCCCAACGGTGAAAAGCTGATCACGCTGCTGTTCACCGACGTGTTCCCGGCCCTGGGTGCAGGCATCGCCTAAGGGCAATCGCAACCCTGTGGGTCGGCATACCTGCCCACAGACTGCTTACTTCTGATCCCTGGAAATCGTCCTGTGATGTTGAAAAAGGAACCTCAAATCGTTGTGGTGGGCGGCTCTCTTGCCGGTCTCACGGTGGCGCTGGCCAGTGCCTCAAAGGGCGTACCGGTTCAAGTGGTGGAGCGGGCGATAGAAAGAACCCAGGGGGGAGACAGCTTGAGTGTCGACCTGGCAGCTATTGCAAACACCACAGGCCATGATCCCCGCGGTGTCCACAAGCTGCCCGTTGTACCGGCATACCGCGACCGCCATCTGACCACTTGGCCAGCCCTGTACGGCTGGCTGCGCGACCGGGTTAGTGAAACTCCAGGCATCTTGCTGCAAGAAGGCAAGTCCGTTGCGTACGTAAGAGCATTTGGCGACAAGGCAGAACTGTCATTTGAAGATGGAACTCAGTTGGTGGCGGACGCCGTTATCGGCGCAGACGGCTATCACAGCGTCGTCCGCCGAGCGATGGCACCCGAGACCCCCTTTGCGCGCTATTCAGGCTACCTCGTGTGGCGTGGCCTTGTGGATGAGCAGAAACTGACAAAACCCGTTCCATGGCCCTCCAATGGTGGCTTATGGATCGAATTCGTGCAGGGTTACCGCCTGGTAGCCGCCGTGCTGCCAGGGCGTGATGGCTCGGTGGAAGTCGGCAAACGCCAGATCACTTTTGCGTGGTTTGACGCCCACCGCAGCGAACTGCTTCGGAGCATGAACCGCTTGAGCGCCAATGGCGATCTCGTGGGCACATTGGGTCGATCAAGCATCGGCAAGGAGTTGCGCGATGAGCTTGTGGCCAAAATTCCAGAGCTTTGGCCAGAGATGTGGGCCGAAGCCGTGACCGTCGGTGTGCAGTCGAAGGACACCCTCAGCGGAGCCCCAATCGCGGAGTGTCTGCCCGATAGGCTGGCTGACGGACCACTCGCGCTTGTGGGCGATGCCGCGCATGTGGTGTCACCCATGACAGGCAGTGGCTTTGCCACGGGGGTGGACGACGCCACCGTTCTGGCCTGGCTACTCGCAACTCGCTCGGAAAACGAGTCTATGAGTGCCATCCTGCAGCGCTACGAGGCTGCTCGCCTGCCGTACGTCCGCGCATTGGTCGCGCACTCGCTCCGCCTGAGCGCCGAATACGTCAGTCACGCAGCCAAAGTCAGTTCTACCTAAAGCACTGCCTGGCGCCTCCATCAATACCGCGCACTCCCATTTTTCAGCCAATTGACTAGCGAGTCCGGGTTACGCCTAGCGATTACCGCTGTTCAATGTCTGAATTTGATTGCGAATGCTGCCGTCCACATGGACTGTAACGACTGACCGCGATCAGCCTGAAGCCGTCATCCCCAGAGATGCACCATTGGAAATGGTCCTAGCTGAGCAACCGCCGTAGTCAAGCTCTCCCCCTCCCAGCTGATTACCCGCCATATCCACAAAGAGTGTTAGCTTGGCCACTGCTCCCCGTCTTCTCCGTCGCGTTGATCATCGACCCTGGGCAGCTCCCCTTCCCCCCCTCTGCCTTCGCCCTTCATCGCCAAGCCTGTCTCGCGACTTGCCTTCCGCTGAATCCCGCATCTCAGGCATCTCAGGCATCGCCTGCAACAGTGCAAAATTTAGCTGGTAGCCATCAAACCCGGTCGATATCGACGAGCAGAGAATCTCCTCCACGCGGGTGCCCGCAAAATAGATATTGCAGTCGGCCTGCAGTGAACGCCTCGGCGATCACTGCACGTTGGCTCACCGGCATATGCCTTCGCCCCCATTGCACAAATCAGAGCATCCGGTTTCTGCCCCTTGGCTCCAGAGGCATGACCGGACCGGGGCTTCCACTGGTATTTCGGCAAGACCTGCTGCGCCAGCCGGCCGATTCGCAGCGCCCGATCTGGCTCACACCGCGGGATTGCGCCGCTGTGCCCCCTGCCAGAGCACGGCCAGCCAGGACAGCAACGCCATGCCGGACAGCCAGGCCAGTTGTGCCAGGCCGGAAAGCAATGGCGCGCCCAACTGATTGAAGCGCAGCGAGGCCTCTATGCCCGCCGTGCTGGGCGAGAGCCACCGCAACCACTGCAGCGGCTCAGGCAATGCCTCGGGCGGCCAGGTGAAGCCGCCCAGAAAAGCCAGTGGAATCGAGGTGAAAAGCACCACCTGCAAAGCCCGCTCGCGGTTCGCCAGCCACCAGCCCAGCAGGCAGCCGCATCCCACCACTGCTGGCACAAAACAGGCCAGCAGCGCCAGAGCGCCCCATGGATTGCCGCCATGCGGGAAGTCCTGCCAGACAAAGATCCAGCCAAAATAAAAAAGCCCCGCCAGCCATCCTGGCACGCACAGCGCCAGAAGCCGTGCAAACCACTGGCGAGCGCCGACATGCGCCTGTGCCTGCTCCCGCCAGGTTCCCGCCAGCAGCGCACTACCCATCAACAGCGTCTGCTGGAGGATCAGCACGGCCACGGCTGCCACGACAAAGCTGCCATAGCCTTCCGTGGGATTGAACAGGGCCACGGTCTGCAAGTTCACCGGGGAGCGGCCCACGGCTGCTTGTGGCGCACTTTGACCGCCTGCCTGCAGGCGCTTGATCTCGACACCGGCAGACACCGTGCCAAACGCCTCGGCAAAACCGTACTGCACCTGTTTGCTGACCAGCGGATAAGCGCCGTTGGCATAGACCGGCACCACCACATCCGTGCGGCGCAGCACATCGCGTTTGAGATCACGCGGCAGCAGTGCATAGCCCATGACCTCACCGCGCAGCACCGCCTCGCGGGCCTCCGCCTCATCGGAGGTCACCAGTTTCAGATCAATGCGTGGACTGGCCTGGGCAAACCGCAGCATCTGCCGTGCAAGGCCGGAGTTGTCATGTACCACCAAGGCGACCGGCACCTGCTGCACCACCTGGGTGCTGTAGAACCAGGGATAGAAAAAACCATAGAGTATCGGCGCGCCCACCAGCAGCAAAAGCGCTCCCTTGTCGCGCAGCATCAGGACCAGGCTGTCCAGCCACAGCCGGGGGAAACCGACATCGGGATGGGGCATGGCTCAGCGCCCTCCCCATTTCTCGGGCTTGCGCAGGCCACGCGACAAACCTGCCGATGCCAATGCAAACAGCAGCAGCGCCGCCAGCAGCAAGCCTGCCACCACGGGCAGCGTCTGGACCACGGGCGCGCCCATCTGCCACTGCTCGACCTGCAGCCTGGCGTAGTGGGTGTAGGGCATGGCCAGTGCCCAGCTTTGGGCACTGCCCGTCATCGCCAGCAAGGGAAAGCCCATGCCACTGAATGCGAATGCGGGCGCCGACAACAGGCCGGCCCCCGAAAGCGCCGTACGCAACGACAAGGTGATGGCCGCCAACGCCGCGCCACACGCCAGGCTCACTGCAATCAGTGCTGCAAGGCCCACCGCAATCCAGGCCATGCTGCCAGCAACGGTCCAGCCTCTCAGCAGCGCAAGATGCAGCAAAGCCGCCATGCCGCTGCCCCACAGCAGCACCGCAGGCGGCAACAGCTTTCCAAGCAGCGCCGCCGCCACCAATGCCGCGCTTGCAGTCGGACGATCCGGGCTCAGCCAGTCCCCCAGCGTACCGTCCCGCAGCTCCCGCCCCACGGACCACGCGCCTGCCGTCATTGCCAGGATATGGATGAGCGCAGGTATCAAGGCGGCAGCCAGAAACTGCTCGTAATTGGTGGATACATTGAACAGCGCCAGCAACTGGGTCTTGATCGGTTCCATCTGCACCTGCAGCACCTGGTGCGGCGTTCCACGCTTGGCCGCAGTCTGCATTTCCACCGCGGCCGACAGCGTGCCCACCACCTGCTTCAGGTCACGCTGCAGCAGGCTGGATGCCGTGGCCAGCTGCGCGTTGTGCAACAAGGTCACCGCGCCGCCAAGCCCCTGCTTGACATGGGTCTCCAGATCCGGAGGAATATGGACCACACCGTAGACCTCCCTGCGCAGCAGCGCATCCGCCGCCTCCCCCCGGTTGAGCACGGTCTGGCGCACTTCCAGCCCCGGAGTAGCCTGCAGCATGCGCACCAGTTGGCGCGACAGCGCAGAGCTGTCTTCGCTCCAGACGGCAATGGGCAGGCGATACGGCTGGCCCGCCGAAAAAATCCAGCACATCAGCGCAAGCACCAGCAAGGGCACCCAGCTGACCATGGCCCAGTCCCAGGGGCTTGCCCGCAGCCGGCCCCATTCACGGCGCAAGCTGGCGGTCAACACACTCATGCACCCGCTCCGGCAGCCCCTTCGACGATCACGCTCATGCCTGGGCGTGCCCCATCGATCACCTGCACGGGCTTGGCTCTCACCTCAAAGGTGCGCGCATCAAAACCCTGGCTACCCCGCGTGGTGCGCCAGGTGGCGAAGTCCGGCAGCACGCCGAGAAAGCTCACTTCGAACTCGACCTGCCGGTTTCCCAGCGCCGGCAGTCGACCGGTAAAACGGCTTTTCATGGCAAAGCGCTGCAGTTGATCCTCTCGCACATGGAGCACCAGCCACTGATCGCACAGGTCCACCACCGTCACCACCGCAACGCCCTGGGGCGAAAGCTCGCCCTGCTTGGCCAGCACATTCGCCACCTCTCCGCCCACCGGGCTGTGCAACTGGGTTTCCGCTTCTGCGGCCTTGGCTTCCGCGATGACGCCATCCACCTGGCGCACCTGCGCGGCCGCTGCGCTTTTGTCTTCCGCGCGCGCGCCGCTGGCCGCCATGTCGTATTGGGCCTTGGCGGCGCGTGCCTGCGCATCCGACGCACGCCAGTTGGTCAGCGCTTCATCACGCTTCTGGGCAGACACCAGGCCTTGGTTGAACAGGCTCTGCACCCGGTCGTACGAAGTCTTGGCCAGACCCGCCGCCGCCTGGGCACGCTGCCAGCCCAGGCGCGCCATCTGCACTTCCTCTGGTCGCGCACCGTTGCTGGCCTTGGTGGCCACGGCCTGGGCCGCATCGCGCGCGGCCTGGGCCTGTGCCAGCTTGGCCTGCACTTCGGGGCTGTCCATTTCCACCAGCAAATCGCCAGGCTGGATACGCTGCCCCTCGGTCACATGCACCTTGGAGATACGCGCCGTGACTTTGGCCGCAATATCGGATTCACGTGCCTCCATCTGCCCCTGGAAAAATGGAGCCGCAGGCTGGGCAGACCGCCAGAACCCCCAGACGATGAAGACCAGCACCGCAGCCACGGCGAGCAGCGCCACGGCAGGCGGCCGCTTGGGCTTTGTGACCACGGGGCCAGGGCTTGCGGCAGAGGAGGCAGGTTCAGGTGTGTTCATGGTGTGTCTGCGGTGATCTGGATGTCGGCACGGGCCATGTAGCGGCTGAATTCATCGCTCTGCCCCGTGCTCTCAAGCAGGGCGGCCAGAGCCTGCACATACTGGTTGGCAACCAAGGCGCGTTCCGTCTGCACCTTGGCCAGATTGAGCTGCGCATCAATCAGGTCGAGTGTGGTGCTGGTGCCCTCTTTCAGACCCGCCTGGCGCAGGCGAAGCAGTTCACGGGCCAGATTTTCCTGGGCCTGTCCAGCCAGGTACTGGGTGCGCGACTGTTCCACGGCAAGCCAGTTCTTCTCGACCAGCAATCCGATGTCGGAGCGCACCTGGGCATCCATCAACTCGGCCTGCTCCACCTTGCGCAAGCCTGCCGCCGAGAGCTTGTCGCGGTCAATGCTGTCCCACAGCGTCCAGCGCACCGCCACACCGGCAACCCAGCTGGGCTTGCCCGTGGTATTGACCTCGCGCAGGCCAAAGGCCAGAACCTGCGGCTTGCGCAGCGCCTCGGACGCATCGTGCAGCGAAGCGGCCTGACGCTGCTTGGCCGCAACCTGGCTGAGCCCGGGGTGATGGCTCAGTGCGGAGTCCAGAAACTGCAGCAGCGGCGGCAAGGCTTCGCTGCTGACAAACAAAGGGGAGCTGGGGCGCACGGCAGCGCCGGCATGCACCGTACGCGCCAGCGCACTGTGTGCCAGCCGAGCATCGTCATCGGCCTTGCGCGACTGCTGCTGGGCATCGGCCAGGGCGGCACTGGCTTGCAGGCGTTCGACCTGGGAAATAACGCCGGCTTTGAGCATGCGCTGGGCCGCGTCATCATGCGCCCGAACGCCTTCCAGGGCGCGACGGCGCAGAGACGCATTCCGATCGGCCAGTTGCGCCGTGAAGTAACGCTGCACCAGCAGGGTCTGAAGCTGCGCACGACTGCTGGCCGCATCGGCAACCGCTTCGTCGGTCATGGCATCCATTTCGCCGCGTACGGCGTCGCCCAGTCCCCCTATATAGACAGGCCAGACGGCGGCCAGACTGGCCGAGCCGACATTGTTCTTGCGCTGCAGATCGTAGTTGCTCGGCAGGCTGGGCAATTGCGCGACCGCACCGCCCAGTTGGGGCGGCAAAAGCGAGATACCGTTACCGAGCGCACGCCGTGCAGGATCCAGATCCACGTCGACATTGGCCGAATAGCGGTACGCCATGCCGGTGATGGAGACCGAAGGTCCGCCAAGCCCCTCTATGCCTTCCCGGCGCAAACGGGCACTGTCCACCGACTTGGCCGATGCAGCCAATTGCTCCGACCGTTCCAGAAACGCCGCCCTGGCCTGCTCAAAGCTCATCGCGTTGTGAACCGTCTGCGCCCGGGCTGGCGACGCCGCCGTCATCAGCAGGAACAAGGCCAGGGGAAAGCAGCTGAATTTCATGGATGGCTAGATGATCTCTTGCATACAGGGAAGAAACAACAAGCTGTCCGGGTCCATACCGCTGAAAAGGCCTCTGCACCGGGGGTCTTCTCCAGGCTGCCCGCGCTATCCAACCCGCTCTAGGCAAGCACCCATTATCCATGGGCAACTGGAAGCACGGGCGGTGCAGATGGCCATCAGGGAATGCCCCAAGACACCCCTGCCTCAGGCCTATGGCAGGCAGGGTTGCAGGCTATGGAGCCACTCCACTCAGCGACAGATTGCGAACATCTGCCAGCGCTGTACCAAGCCTGCAGAGTGCCAGCTATCGCCGTCCCGATCACGCTCTGTATTGGCGGCTCGACACGCTGATGGAGTTGCCGTCCGGGTCTTTGGTATTGGCAAATGCGTAGCCGTTTGCACGATGGACTGCACCAAACTTGATGCCGGCAGCAGCCGCTGTTGCGACGAATTCGTCGACATCTGGCACGCTGAAAGACAGCTTCACAACCGCCGAGCCGAACTTGAGACTCTTCGCCGCCTGGTGAATCAGAATCTCTGCACCACCATCACCATTCTTCAGCTCCATCAGGCCATCCACCACCTCATAGGTAGTGTCAAAGCCAAAGTGTTCCGCGTAGAAACGCGCCGTACGCTGCATGTCCTTTGCATAGATCAGTAGCGTGCTGAGGGTGATGTTCATAGTGCAAGTATCGCTGCATACACAGACGGTCTGAATTGCCGCGCCCGACCGTGTTGGAAACCTCGTGGCCTGGGGTTCAGAATGTCTGACCACTCTGAAACCGGCCTGGCCTGCAGGTGCCACGAAGTGACTACCGATTCGCCCGGAATCTCCACCACTATTCTGGGATGAATGGTCACCAGAGACATGTCAGGCTGGCAGCTGGTTTGCACACACCGCGCCAGGCACCCACGCCGCACCAGGAAAGGGAACGCTTGCATGGGCAGCCACTGCGCCTGCGAACCATGCGATCCACGGCAATGCGCGCCCCTGGCCAAGGCACCGATACCACCGTGCAGGGATGCCTCAGGACGGCTGCTTGCCCACCGGATGGTCAAAGATCAGACAAGTCGTGGTCGCATGCGCGTACAGCTTGCCGTCGGGCCCCACGATGCGCCCTTCCGCGGTGGCAACCTGGCGGCCCACATGGATCACCGTGCCCTCTGCCCGCACCAGCGGCACGCCATCGGTCAGTGCGCGCACCATGTTTACCTTCAGCTCCAGGGTGGTAAAGGCCTTGCCTGCGGGCAGGCTCGCGTGGATGGCGCAGCCCACGGCAGAATCCAGCAAGGTGGCAAACCAGCCGCCATGCACGGTGCCCAGCGGGTTGTAATGCCTGCGCTTGGGGCTGCCCTGAAACACCGCCTCCCCCGGCGCCACATGGATGGGTACAAAATCCAGCGTCAGGCCAATGGGCGGCGGAGGCAGTTCTCCGGCAAAGATGGCGTCAAACACTTCAATACCTGAGCGCTGGGCCACCTCACTGGGGGCCGCCGTCCCGACCTCACCCAGACGCGCGCGCACCGCAGCTTCCTCCACCTGCCAGCGTTCGATCACCTGCTCCATTGTCATGACTGTCTCCTTGGTTGCTTAAATTTGCAATTACAACTGTTGTATCTACAATATATCAAATGAAGAACGCCATCAAGCCCCAAGGGTGCACCAACCTCAAGCTGCGCCAGCTCAGCCGCATCGTGACGCGCCACTACGATGGCTTTGTTGCCGATGTGGGCTTGAAGATCACGCAGTACTCACTGCTCTCCCATGTGGTCAAACTGGGGCCCATACGCCCCGGTGATCTGGCCCGGCGCATGCAGATGGACGCCTCTACGCTGACGCGCAACCTGCAGCCGCTGGCAGCGCTGGGCTTGCTGACAGTGGGGGCCGGCGCGGACGCACGCAGCCGCCTGGTCAGCGCCACAGAAGCCGGCATCGCCAAGCAGGTCCAGGCACAGCAGGCCTGGAAGGCCGCCCAGTTGGCGCTGAACGAGCAACTGGGCCGCGAACGCGTGGTGGCGCTGCACACGCTGCTGGACTCCTGCATCGAACTGCTGGGCGAGGATGAAACCTTGGACATCGCTGCCGCCGCCTGACTGCAGGCCCTGGCTGCAGTGGTCCCACCCAGCATGGGCTCAACCAGGCTCCGGGGCATGCCCTGCCGCCACAAACCTTGTCCTGGATGGCGGTTTGGGGGGTTTTGGAGATTGCGCAGCCAGCATCCGCAACATGCTGTCCCGGCACACCGACAGGATCTCGTCGGCCAAAGGAGAATCATCCGGGCAGGCCCGCGACAGGACCATGGCTCCGACCGCATGCGCCAGGGTGTCGATGGCATGGGCATGCGCCTCGCGCGCTGTGAGCACTGCTCCCGGCCCTGCCCGCTCCAGTACGGGAAGCTCTTTTTCCAGGGCCTGCAGCAGGCATTCAATGCCTTGCGCAAATGCGGCCCTGACTGCTTTTGGCTGGCGCGCAGCATCCGCGCCCAGAGCGGCCAGGGTGCAGCCCGCCGCACGCGTGTCGCGGTGCGCACGCGACAGGTAGCTGCGCACAAAAGCCGGCCGGTCTATGCCCGCCGCCAGCGCTACGGTCTGTGCCATGCCACCAGCCGCACACTCGGCCATCAGATCCGCCTTGGAGCGGAACTGCTTGTAGAAGCCGCCATGGGTAAAGCCTGCGGCCGCCATCAGCTCGGCCACGCTCACGCCGTCGTAGCCGCGTTCGCGAAACAACGCGGACGCTGTCTGCACGACATGCGCCCGGTTGTCATGTGCCTGTGCCTTGCTGGTTTTCATGGCTGTGCCTTGTGGTGTACACCTGCAGGAAATGCTTGGACTATACATAGATGATGACCATCATCAAAGTCTTGACAACTTAGATTATGCTCATCATCATTACAACTTCTTCACCCCTGGAGCAGATGCAACATGACTGAGAAATCGCTTTTCCAACCGTATGTTCTGGGCGATCTGGCGCTGGCCAACCGCATCGTGATGGCCCCGCTGACCCGCAACCGTGCAGGCGAAGGCCTGGTGCCCAGCCCGCTGGCGGCCACCTACTACGCGCAACGCGCCTCGGCCGGCCTGATCATTGCGGAAGCCACCCAGGTCTCGCCCCAGGCCCAGGGTTACCAGGACACCCCCGGCCTGTACACGCCCGCGCAGATTGCCGGCTGGCGTGCCGTGACCGATGCGGTGCATGCCCAGGGCGGCAAGATCTTTGTGCAGCTGTGGCACGTGGGTCGCGTGTCCCATGTCTCCGTGCAGCCAGCAGGTGCTGCACCCGTGGCACCCTCTGCCATCCGCGCCCAGACCAAGACCTTTGTGAACAATGGCTTCGTGGAAGTGTCCGAGCCCCGTGCACTGGCCCTGGATGAAATCCCCGGCATTGTGGATAGCTTCCGCCAGGCCGCCGCCAACGCCATGGCTGCAGGCTTTGATGGTGTGGAAGTGCACGGTGCCAACGGCTACCTGCTGGAGCAGTTCATCAAGGACGGCGCCAACCACCGCACCGACGCCTATGGAGGCACTGTGGAAAACCGCGCCCGCCTGCTGCTGGAAGTGACCGCTGCCGTTGCCAAGGAAATCGGCCCCCAGCGCACCGGCGTGCGCATCTCGCCGGTCTCGCCGGCCAATGGCATCTCCATCAGCGCCCCGCAACCCCAGTACAACTACATCGTGGAACAGCTCGACGCACTGGGCATCGTCTACCTGCACGTGATCGAAGGCGCCACCGGCGGCCCCCGCGATGTTGCCCCGTTCGATTACGACGCACTGCGCACACGCTTCAAGCACACCTACATCGCCAACAACGGCTATACCCGCGATCTGGCCGAAGCCCGGCTACAGCAAGGCAAGCTGGATCTGGTTGCCTTCGGCCATGACTACATTGCCAACCCGGATCTGGTGGAACGCCTGCAGTCCGGCGCGCCGCTGGCCCAGATGCACATGGCCACGCTCTACGGCGGCGGCGCGGCCGGCTACACCGACTACCCCGCACACACAGCCGAGGCCACGGCCTGAACCCAGGCCCAGGTAGTACGACGCTGCACACGGCAGGAATCAGCCCCTGGTTCCTGCCCGCTACGCCCCTTCCCCCACCACAGCAAAGCTCAAAGGAGCCCCCCCCTCCCCTACAGCGCCCGCCGCTGTGGCGCGGAAGGGTGTTGCCTGCACCACCGCACTTCTTTACCGCCAGCAGACCGACTGATCGCCCAACCACCTGATTGACGGTCTGCTTTTTGTCCTTCCCAACCCACTTTGGTATCCCACCATGACCTCCCTGCCTACCGTCCTGATCACCGGCGCATCCTCCGGCATCGGCGCCACCTACGCTGAACGCTTTGCCCGCCGCGGCCACCCCCTTGTGCTGGTGGCCCGCGACCAGGCCCGCATGGACCTGCTGGCCGCCCGCCTGCGTGATGAAACCCATGTCGCTGTCGATGTACTGCCCGCCGACCTCACCCAGCAGGCCGACTTGGCCAGAGTGGAAACGCGCCTGCGCGAAGATGCTTCCATCGGCATCCTGGTCAACAACGCCGGCATGGGCCAGTCCGGCTCCTTTGTCCAGCAGAACGCCGACAGCATCGACCGCCTGGTGATGCTCAACACCACAGTGCCAACCCGGCTGGCCGCCGCCGTCGCCCCCCGTTTTGCACAAACGGGCCAAGGTGCCATCGTCAACATCGGATCGGTCGTGGGCTTGGCGCCGGAGCTGGGCATGACCATCTACGGCGCCACCAAAGCCTTTGTGCTGTTCCTGTCCCAGGGGCTGCATGTGGAACTGGGTGCCAAGGGCGTGTACGTGCAGGCCGTGCTGCCAGCCGCCACCCGCACGGAAATCTGGAGCCGCTCCGGCATCGACATCAACTCGTTGCCGGAGGTGATGGAAGTGGGCGAACTGGTGGACGCCGCGCTCGTGGGCTTTGACCGCAAGGAACTGGTGACGATTCCGCCACTGCATGTTGCCCAGCGCTGGGATGGACTGAACCAGGCGCGCCAGGGCCTGATGTCCGATATCCGCCAGGCCCATGCCGCTGAGCGTTACCAGCCACAGGCCTGACCCTGCCCTCCACCGCCCACACAGCAACAAGCTTGCGATGCCGAAGGCGCGTGGGCGGCCATCCGTGCCATGGGCGCGCGCAGCGCTTTGTGTGCGTGATGCGGCCCACGCACTGACCAAGGGGCACACCGTACAAACTGGCCAAACGCCAGCCCAACGCCAGCGACGGCTTTATCCCGATACAGACCACCAAACGGCCTTCCTCTACCACGAGGACTTCGCCCTGAAAGTGCTCGCCCTCGTCGTTCGGTGACAACAGCCGAATGACCCAAAACCAGGACACCTGGGCACCGAAAACTGACCCGAGTAGGAGGCCGCATAGGCGCCTCCCCATCTGCAGCCTCTGCAACCCACCTGCTGGAGCACCATGAAAGCCCTCACCTTCCAACGCTATGGCAAGTCGCCAGAGATCGGCATCACCGAGCTGCCCCGCCCCACACTCAAGCCCGACGAGATGCTGGTCGAAGTACACGCAGCAGGGCTGAACCCCATCGACAACATGATTACGACCGGCATCTTCAAAGCCGTACTCCCGTTCCAGCTGCCCGCCACCATAGGCAGCGATCTGGCTGGCGTGGTGGTGGAAGTGGGCCACAACGTCACGCGCTTCAAGCCCGGCGATGAAGTCTTTGCCAGCATCTTCGACCAGGGAACCGGATCGCTCGCCGAATTTGCGGTGGTCCCCCAACACCTGGCCGCACCCAAACCTGCCAATCTCGATTTCGTGCAGGCCGCATCGGTTCCGATGGTGGGGCTGACCTCCTGGCAAGCGCTGAAAGAGCGCGCCCAGCTGAAGCAAGGTCAGAAGGTGTTTATTCCTGCCGGTTCCGGCGGCATTGGCACGTTTGCGATCCAGCTGGCCAAGCACCTGGGCGCCCACGTGGGCACCACCACCAGCACCGGGAACATCCCCCTGGTCAAGCGCCTGGGCGCGGACGAAGTGATCGACTACAAAAAGCAGGCGTTCGAGCAGGTACTGCGCGGATATCACGTGGTACTTGGGACAATCCGCGGGGATGCGCTGGAAAAATCGGTCAGCATCCTAAAGCCGGGCGGCCAGATCATCTCGCTCATCGGGCCGCTGGACATGCCATTTGCGCACACCCGCAAGCTGAACTTCATGCTCCGCCTGATCTTTGGCCTGATGAGCCGAAAGATCATCCGCAAGGCATCTGCGCATGGCGCAGGCTACTCCTTCCTTTTCGTGCGGCCGGACGGTGAGCAGTTGGACAGGATTGGGGAACTGCTCAGCGCCGGGCATGTCAGCCCGGTCATCGATAAGGTGTTTCCGTGGGAACAGGCCACGCAGGCCTTGGCATATCTTGCGCAAGGCCATGCCAAGGGAAAAGTCGTAGTGCAGATCAAGTAAGGCCACACCATCCCCTCCCTGGTCGCGGCTCTCCCGTTCAGCGGGCCACGCCAGGCCGCAGCCTACCGAGAAGCCATGGCTCACAACCACCCAGAGCAGGCCTCTATTGCGGCATCTCTTGGCCGCTCACAGCGGCTCTCATGTGCCATGCCTGCGAGCGCAGCAATCGCTACGAGGGGGCACGAAGAGGGCATGCAGTTGGCAAAAGTGGTGGCCTCAGCCCAGGGCCAATTGGGCCAGACGCGCAACAGCCAACTGCTTTTCAGCCTTGGTGCACTGTCCGTCCTCCATGAACCAGGCCGCCGACAGTGCGGCCTGGGCCATCACCCATCTGAGCAAGCGCTGGCGTTCCAAGCCCGCGGCATCGATGACGATTTCCAGCTGCCGCGCAAAACGCACCGGGTCGGTACAAGTCTTGAGATCCGGGTTGCACAGCACATTGGCGTAGTCGTAGTACCGCTCCCCAATGACGCACTTGGGGTCTATCGCCAGCCATCCACGCCCGCCAAAATCGAGGATGTTGCTGTGGTGCGCATCACCGTGCAGTATGACTTGTTCCCGTGGTGCACTCAGCAGCGCATCGGCCACCATGGCGCATTCGGCCATCAGGCCACCTTTCTGCTGCGCCATCGGTGCCAGCGACCTGAAAAAATGCGCAAGCGGCAGCAGCTTTTCCAGGGGTGCAGAGGATCTTCTGGCATGCAACTGGCCGATGGTGTGGCAGATGCTGCGCGTCGCAGCATCGTCCTCGTCTTCCACCGCCATGCGCAGCAAATGCCTGGGGCCGATGGCGCGCTCCATCAGCAGCGCTCCCGTGTCTTCGTCGCAGGCGTAGACCAATGCCGCGCCACCACCGGCCCACCATTGCAGCACCTGGCCGCCAATCCGCTCGTCAGGGTCGTGCGTGATTTTGATCATCGCAGGCAGACCTTCTTGCCCCCCTGTGAGACGCACCGGCAGCAGGTCACTGGTATGGGTGGTGAAGGGATCGCCAGCGACCTTTACGTTCCAGCGTTGGAGGTAGGGTGCGAAGAGATGGACGTTGGACATTCGGCTGATTTTGGCGGCACCTACGGCGCTCAAAAGACTTGGTGACGAAAATCCAGCGCCACTTCTGGGCACTTGTGGCCTTCAGTGGCCGATGTGCGATGGCCGCAGACTGCACCGAAACCGCACCCCCACACACACGTAGCTGCAATCCGTGCCATCAACAACTGGATCACATAGCGTGCTTCATGCATATAATTAGCCACCTTATTATTTACAGGCTAACCATGCAGCTGGAGCAGAAGTACCTGGCACTCATCGACGAAGCGCAAAGCCGCAAGCTGCCGGATGTGGATGGCATCCAGCTGTGCTTCCAGGTGCTGTCGCTGTCGGCACATATCGACCGAGACTGTGCAACCCTGCTCGCCCCCCATGGCCTGTCCGAGGGGCGGTTTGTGCTGCTGTTCCTGCTGGATGCGGCACCTGACGGGCTCGCACCCAACGTGCTGGCCGAACGCGCCGGGGTCACCCGTGCCACCGTGACCGGTCTGCTCGACGGGCTGGAGCGCGAGCAACTGGTTGCACGCCACGCCAATGCCAGGGACCGCCGCGCACTGTGCATTCGGCTGACGCCCAAAGGCAAGCAGCTGGCCAGCACCGTCATTGCCCAGCATGGCCAATGGATCGCCAGCCTGTTCGGCCACCTGTCCACCACCGAACGCCAGCAGCTGACCAGCTTGCTGGGCAAGGTGGCGGGCCGTCTGGCGAGTACCGCACCATGAGCCAGACCATCCGAACCGGCGCAACGCGCGCGGCCGACATTCCCCGGGATATGCTGCATGCGCTCTCGCACGGGGAATTGGAAAGCGCCACCTTGGCGGAATGCCTAGCCATCGATCAGGCCGTGCTGGCACGGGTCGTCTTTCCAGGCCTGGAGCCTTCTGCGCTGCACGCCATTGATGCCGCCTGCCAGCTGGGCGTGCTCAAACGCATGGCCCGCATCGGTGCAATCCTGCTGGAGGCGCTGGGCACAGAGGGTCTCACCCAGTGCCAGGCACACGGCGCGGACATGGTGCGCGGCTGGGCGTGCTTCATGATCGGCGCTCAGCCTGGACTGGATGTGAAAGCTCGGCTGGCCGCCATCCGCCCGCTGGCAGATGACGCGCATTTTGGGGTGCGCGAATGGGCCTGGATGGCCGTGCGGCCGTACCTGGTGGCAGAGTTACCTACAGCCCTGGCCCATCTGATGCCATGGACGCAGGCCCCGTCGGAGCGCATCCGGCGTTTCGCGTGCGAGGTGCTGCGCCCCCGCGGCGTGTGGAGCACCCACATCGACGCGCTCAAAAAGATGCCCGGCCAAGCGCTGCCGTTGCTGTCAGCGCTGCGTGCCGACCCCTCGGCCTATGTGCAGGACTCGGTCGCCAACTGGCTCAATGACGCAGCCAAGGACCAGCCCGACTGGGTGCGCGCCATTTGCGCCCAATGGCTGGAACACGCCCCCACCGACGCCACACGCCGCATCTGCCAGCGCGCCCTGCGCAATCTCCGTTGAACAAGACCGATAGCAAGGAAACACCATGTCCCATTACCTCGTGGAACTCTACACCCCCAACGCCGCCTGGCACGCACTGCCCGTCGCACAGCGCCAGCAGTTTCTGGGCCACATCGGCAGTGCCCTGGCCCAGCTGTCCCACCTGGGGGTCGAAGTCCTCTCGCTGGCGGAAACCGCCCCCGGCATCGACCAGGGCAGCGCACACCGTTTTCTCGGCATCTGGCGCTTCCCCACCGAGGTCGCGCGGGACGCCTTGCTGGACGGCATCCAGGCCAGCGGCTGGTACGGCTACTTCGACCATGTGAATGCAGCCAGCAGCACAGGCAGTGCGGACAGCCACCTGGCCGCTTTGGCGGCAGCGTGATACGGCGGTGACGATGGCACAGCGCTGCGGCTACCTGCCAAGTCCGCATGGCACCGTCGGCAACACACAGCGAGTGACCTGCTATCGCGGCTGAGGCGGGACGTCACCCGCCGATCATCTTTTTTACGCCTTGGTAAAGGCCTCCGATCCAATTATTGGCTTCCGAGGTTGCCTTGGCAGAATATGTTTTTTGAAACGATGAATCGACAAACTCGGACAAATATTTTGATACCAGATTCACATCAATGCTTTTCAAAAATTCGTCATTAGACAATGTGTCTTTCTTCGGATTCTTGAAGTATGGCCCACCATTGATACTGATCAGGTCAGGCTCCTCCGGGATAAATCTTTCATCCACCTCATCGGAAATATGCGTCACCCACGAGCTAGGCTTGTTGTCATACGTGGCGAATTTTTCAGCAGAATTATTGGGCACCCCATCAGCTGAAAAAACAGAAACCAGATGCTCTAAAAATTCAAAATCCACCGCATGGACTGGTCTACTGCTATCCAAAATTCTATTGAGAAAGGCCTTATCAATCTTGGTAGATGAAAATTCTTTGGAATCTTTTATTCTATTGGCCACCTCTTTGTCTGCCGAATTAAAGTCGGCAGTGATTTTTCTTCCATCCAATGTATAGAGATCTCCAGCAGGCACCCAGCCCGATTGCCGAAAACCAGCCAATTCATCAGCAAAAATATCTACATGCCTGAGATCAATATTGTTGTCAGATGCATAATCATAAATAGATGCTAAAAGCTCCCTGTCATCTCTCGATAAATAATTATACCTACTGGTAGTCAGGCTTTTGGTAGTTCCCACTTCCGTCTCAATATGAAGCTCTTTCGACAGGTCTGTCGTCCTGAAGATACGAGAGTACAGCAAAGCCTTGCCACTGATATTCACAGAAACTGCAGCAGTTGATGTTCCAGCCTCAGCCTCTGAGACCTTCGCCGAAGACTTGGCGCCTCTATCTTCTACACGATAGCCAATAGATGAATGAGATGAAACACCAAAAATATTCATGTAACCACCAAGAATCAGTTATTCAATAACAATCGCACATGCAAAAACGTGTATAGGCATGGCTAAAATTTTCGTGATTCTATATTTTTACAGTTGGCGTTGTCACCTCCTGCGGGCCACTCCATTTTTGTTGCACAAATAACACTCAGCCATCGCGCGGCGTCGATTGGTTATTCCACCCCACACCTATCGCCTCATGGCAGCACGGAAAAAAGGAACCAGTACCACACTGCGCTCTCGTCACAGAATGCCTGTGCAGCCATCCTGCTCAGCCCGATGTACGCATTTGATGCGCAAGATCAAGACAAGCACAGCAGAAATCACTCCATTCATTGATGCCGCTATCAATTGCGTATTTGACATATCGCTGCTCCTGGCAAGGAATTTGTGCCCACCTTCCCCGAGAACCATGGCATGGCATTGATTGATAAGGTCCACACGGGAACCACAGACAGGCCAATGCTCGTCAACAAACTCCAATTGCTCCGGAATCGACGGGCAGCGGAGAGCCCAAGCAATAGGTATCAAGGGGCCCTGATCTCACGCGGCATAAACACCAAGCTGCCACTCCGTGCCCCACCGCTTGGAGAAAACGCCGGCATGCCGCGCCCTGGGTCCTGAACCGCTACACCACTGCTACCCTGAACGGTTCAGGTCGCCGCGCAAGCAGATGGGACAGGCGTTGCAGACCCGCCTTCAGACGTGCACGGTCCTTGATGCTGCCCAAAGAGATCCGGATGGCATTCACGGATTCGCTGCCGGTGGAAAATGCCTCCGCCGGGGTGACGGCGATGCCCTCGCTGTCGGCTGCACGCGCAAGCTGGGAGGAGCTCCAATACCCCGGCAACTCCAGCCAGACATGCAGGCCGTCTCCAGCACCGCCGTAACGTCCGGCCAGAATATCCCTGGCCATCCGGTGGCGCAGACGCGCCTCCTTGCGCACGCCTTCCATCAGTCCGTCAGCCGATCCGTCCAGAATCCACTGCGTGGCCAGTGCGGCCGTCAGCGGTGCAACCATCAGCGCAAAGGAGCGCAGCGCCACCAGAAAACGCTCCCGTTCGTGCGGGTCACGGATGAGCACAAAGGCCACGCGCAGGCCGGGTGTCAGGCACTTCGACAGGGTGGAGATGTAGTACACCTGCTCCGGGGCCCAGGTCGCAATCGGCGGCGGCGGGGCATCGGCCAGCAGCCAGTAGGGATCGTCCTCGACGAGGCGTACACGGCAGCGCCTGGCGATGCTGGCGATCTCCTGGCGTCGGCGTTCGCCCATGGTGATGGCGGTCGGGTTCTGCAAGGTCGGGTTGAGGTAGACCAGCCCGGGCTGGTGCTGACGGCACGCCTGCTCCAGCTTCTCGGGCACCATCCCGTACTGGTCCGCTTCCACCGCAATGATGCGCCGGCCAAACTGGGTGGCTGCGGCACGCAGGCCGGGATAGCTGACGGGCTCGGCCAGGATCACGTCGCCTGGTTCCGTCAGCGCAAGCATCAAGGCGGCGATCGCCGCCTGTGCCCCCGGGCAGACCACCACCTCCCCGGCATCCAGCGCCCCGAACATCGGTGCCAGCCAGTGGGCTCCGGCCTTGCGGTCGGAGTCGCTGCCCCCGCCCAGGTGGTAGGTCATGAGCAATTCCGCATCGGACCGCATCAATACCTGCGACAGGCCTTGTTTCAGCAAGTCGTCAAAATCCACCCCCTCCGGCGGTGGCGGGGTATTCATGCTCAAATCCAGGACCGAGGTCAATTCGACCTTCGGCGCTGCGACATAAGTACCCCGTGCGCCGCGTCCCTCCAGCAGGTGCCGGCGCCGGGCTTCATCGTAGGCGCGCGTGACCGTCGTCAGGTCGACGTCCAACTGGGCCGCCAAGTGGCGCTGCGGAGGCAGTCGGTCGCCAGGCTTCAGCGATCCGCCTGCCACCGCCGCCTGCAAGGCATCGGCAATCTGCAAGAAGCGTGGCCCGCCCTGCCTGACTAGTCGCGGCAACCAGATGGGCGGATGGTCATCTTGCATGGTTTTCAACGGCGACGTCTGCGCCCAATGTATGGAAATTGCTTTTAAGTAGTATGCATCTGAACGTGCAGCAGCCCCATTCTTGTATGGATACTGCTGGCGTTTTTGCCTCTCTCTCCTTAGGGGCAATGTCAAGTTACAGGCTGGAAATTCTCAAATGACCGATTGGACCCCCATAGTCTTCGTCACGTTCAAGGTGCTCATCTTCGGCACCTGCATGTTTTTCGCCATCAAGTGGCACTACGACCAGGGCAAGAAAGGGGCAAACAAGATGGACAAGCGCACGCTGCTGCGCACGTGCGGCAAATTGGCGGCCCTCTTCATCCTGGCGGTACTGGTTGTGTTGTTCCTCACCTTCACCCTGGCCAGCAAGCTCGGTATGGATTTGAATCTTCCCTGAAGACACATCGCGATGCTTCCAGGGCCAAGGCCCTGGTTGCCTATCGCAACTGGGAGATGTAGCGGGCCGGCGACTGGCCCAGCGCTTTCTTGAACATGGTGATGAACGCTGTAACGGAGTCGTAGCCCAGCGTGCTCGCCACGTCCTGGACCGCCAATCCTGAGGAAAGGCTGCGCACCGCCACGATGAGATGCAACTGCTGACGCCAGCGGCCAAAGGTCAGCCCCGTCTCCCGCACCACCAGCCGGGCGAGCGACCGTTCGCTCATGGCCAAGCGCGCTGCCCATTGCGGCAGTGTGGTGCGATCGGCTGGGTCCACGGAAAGTGCATCGGCGATGTGCCGCAGCTTGGGGTGCCCGGAAATCGGCAAATGCAGCTGCTCGACCGGGGACAGTGCGACCTGCTCCAGCAGTACCGAGACCAGGCGGCCTGTCGCGTCGTGCGGCTCGTATGCATTCCCTTGCGCTGCAAGCAGCCGGATCATCTCGCGCACGACAGGACTTACGGCCAGCGTGCAGCATTCCGACGGCATGGCGACTGCGCCGGGCTCGATAAACAGGAAGTAGATCTGGGCGTTCTCTGTGGCGCGGTTGCTGTGCGGCATGCCGCCAGGTATCCAGACTGCATGCTGCGGCGGGACCATCCACAGGGCCTTGGGCACCTCGCAGGTTACCCCTCCCCGTGCAGCCAGCACCAGTTGCCCCTTTCGATGGAAATGCACCGGCTGCTCGGCATCGTGGTCTTCCACTTCCAGCAGCAGGGCGTTCGCCGGGCGCGCGTCAGTGTCCGGATCGAATCCGCACAGGGCCTGGGTGAGCTTGGATGAATTTGGCATGATTTAGAGATTGATTGTCACTACTTCCATATCAAGTCAGCCGCAAGCTTTCTAGAGTCGAGGTCATTCCCAAGGACATTGCATGACCTCACTGACTCACCAACGCGCAGGAACCCGCGCGGCGCTGCTTATCGGCATTCTTCTCATCGCGGCCAACCTCCGCGCACCAGTCACCGGCCTGCCCCCGGTTCTCGGCCTGGTCCGCGACAGCTTTGCGCTCAGCACCACGGCTGCTGGCGCCCTGACGACACTGCCTTTGCTGGCTTTTGCACTGCTGTCTCCCGTCAGCGCGCACTTCGCCAGGGCGTACGGAATTGAGCGGACCCTGTTTGCTGCGTTGCTCGCCATCGCCGCCGGGATTGCACTGCGCTCCACCAGCGCTGTGTGGACGCTGTACGTGGGAACGGCCGTCATCGGCATGGGCATTGCGGTCAGCAACGTCCTGTTGCCCAGCCTGGTGAAACGGGATTTTTCAAGCAGCATTGCCAGCGTCACTGGCGCCTTTGCGCTGGCCATGGGCGTGGTGGCCGCGCTGGCCTCCATCGCGGTGGTGCCATTGGCGACCGCGTGGGGCTGGCAAGCGGCGCTGCTTGCCTTTCTGGCGCTGCCACTTGCGGCGCTGGCGATATGGCTGCCCCAACTGCGTTCCGGTAAGCAAGCGGCTGCCCACACAGCCACCCCACCGCATGGCGGAACCATGTGGCGCTCTGCGCTCGCCTGGCAGGTGACGCTGTATCTGGGCCTGAACTCGACCATCTACTACATCGTCATCGGCTGGTTGCCCTTGATCCTGACCGATGCCGGCATGTCCGCAGGGCAGGCTGGTTCGCTGCACGGGATGATGCAACTGGCAACGGCCGTCCCGGGCCTGCTGCTCGGCCCCATTCTGCGACGGCTCCAGGACCAGCGCTGGGCGGCGGCCAGCGTCGCCGCACTGTCTGGCGTGGCGCTGGTGGGATTTCAGCTTGCACCGCAGTTCGCCTTCGCATGGGCCACCTTGTTTGGGCTGGGCGCAGGGGCACACTTCATCCTCGGCCTGGCCTTTATCGGCATGCGCACGCAAAACGCCCACCAGGCGGCGTCACTGTCAGGCATGGCGCAATGTGTGGGCTATCTGCTGGCCGCAGTTGGGCCCATGGCGGCGGGTTGGCTCCACGACCTGCTTGGCGGCTGGCAGATCCCCTTGCTCGGGTGTGCCGCTCTGGCATTCACCGCCGCCGTGGTGGGTATCTTTGCGGGACGCAACGTACACACCGACGCGTGACGCACGCTCCCGCCATGTGTTGCATGCACATGCGCGTGCATCACATGGCGGCGGCGGGCCAAGGACAGCCCCCGCGAAAGGCCGTCCACGGCCTATTTCCCTCTGCCCCCTTCCCATGGCGGAAGCTCGGGCCTGCATGGCGGCGGCCTGCTCTGTAGCGAAAGCGGTCTTTCTGCTGCCAACTTCAGCCGCGAACGCCCGCAACGAGCGACGAACGGCGAGCTGGTGACAGGTGCGTTTTTTGCTGCATGAATCCGCAGCCGTGCCGGCGAGCTCACGTAGCAAAGGCCACGGCAGCGGCAGGTCAACAAGGACCGTCTGCAGATCGCCGCCGGAGCGGCGCCGGGCATCTTTTCCCCATGCCCGGCTCAATCCCTTACTTTCTCCCGGCAGACCGCCCCACACGACATGCCTGAGCACCCACATCCTGCGACAATCCGCCTCGCGCGAAGCCCGCCCGCGCTGGCACCTCCATCTCGTCCATGGCTCTCGACCCCTTCACCCTGCTCGTCCTCACTTCAGCCATGGCAGCCGCCTCGGCGATGTACCTGGCCGCGGAATGGAGCAGCGTGCGCGAACGCTCGCTGCTGCTCTGGAGCGGGGGGTTTGCCATCATCTCCGTGGGCTGCGTGCTGGCACTGCTGCGCTCCCGTGGCTATGTGCTGTTCGGCATCTGGTTTCCCAATGGCCTGCTGATCTCCGCCCACTGGCTGTTCCTGGCCGGTGTTGCCAGCTGCACACGCACCCGGCTGTCGCGCGCCTGGTGGCTGCTGGTCGTCGTCTGGCTGGCCATGCTGTTTCTGCCCGACCGGCCCTGGTGGTCCAAGGCAATGATGGGGACCCAGTCGCTGCTCATCGCCGTCATCAGCTTGCGCGCAGGCCTGCTGCTGCGCCCGCAGGGCGGCACGCTGAGCGTGGGCGCCGCGCAGCTGCGCTTCGTCCTGCTGGTGCATGGCCTGTTCTATCTCGCCAAGGCCGGGTCGGTCGTGGCGCCGGACGCCTTCATCAACCTGAACAATTTCCGGGGCGAGGTGATTGTGGTCTCGCTGGTGGAAGGCGTGATGGCCATCATGCTGCTTGCGATGTCCATGACCGGCACCGAGCGCCATCGCCGCGAGGAGCGTATCGCGGAAATCGCCGCCCGCGACCCGTTGACCGCTCTGGACAACCGCCGCGCACTCTATCTGCGTGCACCGGAGCTGTTGGCGAAAGCTTCACCGGCCAGCCCCGGCGCGCTGCTGTTGATCGACATTGACCACTTCAAGCAAGTCAACGACCTGCACGGTCACGATGCTGGCGACCGCCTGCTGATGACCCTGAGCGACCTCATCCGCAGCGTGCTGCCCCCCGGTGCACTGGCCGCACGGCTGGGCGGGGACGAGTTCGTGATTCTGCTGCGCAGCGTCTCCGGCCCAGCCGCACAGGCGCTGGGCCAGGGCCTGCGCGAATCGTTCGCGCAACAAGCGCGCACGCTGTTTGAGACACCGGAGCCCGTGTCCCTGAGCATCGGTGCCACCTTGTTCGACCAGCCAGGCAAGGAACTGTCGCACTGGCTCAAGCGGGCCGACGAAGCCCTTTACGCATCAAAGCGCAAGGGGCGGGACCGGATGGAGCTCGTCCGAGCAGTCCCAGTCATGACCCCCTAGCGCTCGACGGGCGCCAGCGCCGTGGCCCAGCGGTCCTTGCCTTCAGCGACGCCTTCTGGCCCATGGCCTTCGCCCAGGCGTGCCCGCAACCAACTCCCCTGCGCGCCTTGGATATGTCGGCTTAAGCCCGAAAGGGTCATTGGTGAGCGCCGGACTTCGCTTTCACCAAAAGCGGAAGCGGGGCACCCTTGATCTCATTGCGCGGCAGGTGACAGGGCGCGCATGACATCCGCAGCCAACTTTTCAGCACTCTCTGTGCCATCGATATGCAGGACCGGCGTGGATTGTTGGGATAGCCAGGCCTCATGCCATGCCCGGTTGCGTCCGGAAAAGTTGGGATCATCATACTGCGCAGCCCACTCCCGGAAGGCCACATGTATCTCATGCATGTCACCACCCGGCGCGATCCGATCACCAAAGCGCTCTTTCTCACGCGCCGCCAGTCGCTCCAGACGAATCGGCGTCGGTGTTACGACAAACACAATGAGATCGGCATGGGCGATCAACGCATCGCCCCAATTCATGCAAGAGCCAGTCAGTACCCAATGGCTGTTGCCGAGTTGTTGCTGGATCAATGGAACGCGCTCGTTGACGGCGCGCTTGGTCGTGAAAGGTGGATCCGTGGGCATCCAGAAAAAATCGTCCACATCGGCGTGCCGTACGCCGAGCTTCGTGGAGAGGTTGCGCCCCAACGTCGTCACGCCCGCACATGAAGCGCCTGTGATGTAAATCTGCACATCTTCCTCCTGCATACCAAGTCGATAGGGGGCAGGAAGGTACCGCATTACCGTGGGCGTTTTTCCTCTGGACGTCGGTTTTCGAACCCGCAGACCGCAGCGGGCAGCAGGCTCGGCTCCATATGGCACTGCGCAGCCACCGGACTGCTGCAGATAAGGTGTTGACCTGAGCGCATGCGGCTGCCCGTCCCCGGTCTACGGGGCATCCCTGATGCCTGCCTGCTGGTGGCCGCACTGCGACAGCGGCAGCCGCAGCCAGGCCTGCAGCAGACTTCAGCGCTTGCCCTCCGGCTGCAGTACCGGAAGGCTGCTGCTGCCTGGCCCCGCAAGCTGCCGCTGACAGACCACCGCCACGCCCAACAGCACCAGCAGCACCGGCACAAAGGCCCCTGCACCCCAGCCCACGATCAGCAGTCCGCCCACCAGGCCGCCACCGGCGATGGCGGTGTTCCAGGTCGTCACCAGCAGGGACTGGGCCATGTCGACCTGCTCCCCCGCTACCTGCGCCAGCGCTGTCTGGAACAAGGTGGCAGAGCCGCCGAAGGCAAATCCCCAGACGGCCAATGCCGCCAGGGCCAGGGGTGCTCCACCCCAGCGCGCGCCCAACAACAGCACGGCACCGCAGAACAGCAAGATGCTTGCCATCGACATGCGGTACAGGTGCCGGTCCACATACAGCCCCGTCAGCCAGATGCCCGGCAGTGCCGCAACACCGAAGACCAGCAAGGCCAGGTCAATGCGGAGATGCACCCCATTGGCCGCCAGAAAAGGCGCGATATAGGTATACAGGATGTTGTGGGCCAGCACATAGCACAGCACCACCATCAGCACCGCCGCCACACCGGGCGTGCGCAGCACCGCGGACATGGGCATGCGCTGGCGCTGGGCCTGCCCCGGAAAATCCGGCAGGCGCAGCCCCATCCAGACCCACAGCAACAACGCCAGCACGCTGGCCAGGCCAAAGCACCAGCGCCAGCCCAGAGCCAGACCCAGCCAGCCCCCGGCGGGAACGCCCAGGGACAATGCCAGCGGCGTGCCGACCATGGCCACGGCGATGGCACGTCCACGGAACTGCGGCGCCACCAGGCGGGTGGCGTAGCCCGCCAGCAGCGCCCACAACAGCCCGGCGGCCATGCCTGCCACCACGCGTGCCACCATGGTCAGGGTGAAGCTGCCTGACAACGCCGTCACGCTGTTGGCCAGCGCAAACCCCAGCACCGCTGCCATTAACAGCGGGCGCCGGCGCATGCTGCGCGTTGCCGTCACCAGCGGGATGGCCGCCACCAGCGAGCCCGCGGCATAGGAGGTCACGGTCTGGCCGATCCAGGCTTGCGACACCCCCAGATCCCCCGCCATCTGCGGCAGCAGCGCGGCAGGCAAGGCTTCGGTCAGGATGGTGATGAATGCAGCCATGCTCAAGGCCAGCAGGCTGGCCCAGGGCAGACGATTTTCCATAGCTGAAGATGTCATGCTTGCAGGCCCTGGTAGACCGCGTCCCGCAGGTCGGTGACAAAGCGCCCCGACATGCCCTCGTACAAGGTGTTGGTCATGGCCACCACCGTCAGGCCCCGGGGCCGGTCCACCCACCAGGCATGGCCATAGGCGCCACCCCAGCGCCAGGTCCCCGGGGATTCGGGTGACTGGGCCAGCGCCGGATCACGCAACACGGAAAAGCCCAGGCCAAACCCCAGGCCGGGGCCGGCCGCCAGCTCCTGCCCCAGGGTATGGTCCCGCCCCATCTCGGCAATCAGGTGCTCGGGCATCCAGCCGCCCTGGCCGGTGCGCAAGGCCTCCAGCAGGTGCAGCAAATCATCCGCCGTGCCCACCATGCCGGCGCCGCCGGAAGGAAACGCGCTGGCATCCAAGGCACGCGCCGGGCTGTAGGGAATGCCCACGGTCCCCTCGAACGGCGCCACCACCTCACCCTCCTGCAAGCGGTGGGGTGCTGGACTGCCGTTGACATAGGCCGTCGCCAGGCGCGCCGCATCCCGGCAGACAAAGCCGGCATCGGCCATGCCCAGAGGACGCGTCACCAGTGCTTCCACGGCCTGTGGCAAGGCCATACCGCACACCGCCTCCACCACACCACCCAGCACATCCACCGCCAGGGAATAGCCCCAAGCCGTGCCCGGCGCATACAGCAGCGGCACGCTGGCAATGCGGCGCAGGTTCTCTCCCAGGTCGATCCCGCTGGCATCCATGCCATCGGACACCCCGGCTTGGGCGTACGCGCCCTGCCCGTCGGGTTCCAGAAAACGGTAGCCCAGGCCCGCAGTGTGGCTCAGCAACTGGCGCACCGTGATGCGCGCTTCGCGGCCATCCGGCAAGCGCGGGCGAAAGTCCGGCAGCCAGGCCGTGATGGGGTCGTCCAGGGCCACCCGCCCCTGGGCCACCAGCCGCAGCACGGCGGCGCTGACCACCGGCTTGCTGGCCGAAGCCCAGCGGAACACCGCGTCCTGCGCCATCACAAGCTGGGCCTCTCGGTCGGCCCAGCCTGCGGCCATGCGGCACAGCGCCTGACCGTGCTGGTAGACCAGTACCACCGCGCCCACCAGGCGTTGCGCTGCCAGGGCGCTGTGCACGGCATGTGCCACCTGCGCCTCCAGCCCGGAAATGGAATGCCGCACGCCAGTGGCGGGCGGGCAAGAAAGTGAAAAAGTCATCGGATCGCTGCTCTCTTTGCTCAGACACCGTGACCTTAGGGGGGCGTCCATCCCAGAAAAAGTAGGATAGAGTTCCGCACATCTAGGACATATATGTCCGTAATCCAGCAATGCACGCAGCGGCACTCGCAGCAACGCATCGATAGATGCATCCAGAGACACAGGCCAGGACACATGGACAGCCTCAACGCATTTGTGGTGTTTGTGCAGGTCGCCGAAACGCGCAGCTTCGTCGCGGCCGGCCGACTGCTGGGGGTCTCCGCTTCGGCCGTGGGCAAGAGCGTGGCGCGCCTGGAAGAGAAGCTGGGCGTGCGCCTGTTTCATCGCAGCACCCGCAGCATCACCCCCACGGCCGAAGGCCTGCTGCTACTGGAGCGCAGCCGGCGCATCCTGGCAGAGATCGAAGCAGCCCAGACGGAACTGTCCCAGGCCTCGTCGGCCCCACGCGGGCGCTTGCGGGTCAGCCTGCCGCTGGTCAGCACCCTGGTTCTGCCGGTGCTGGCCGATTTCATGCGGGAATATCCGGAAATCCAGCTGGACCTGGATTTTTCAGACCGTCTGGTCGACGTTATCGATGAAGGTTTCGATGCCGTGGTCCGCACCGGAGAGCCTGCCGATTCCCGGCTGACGGCACGCAAAATCGGCCATTTCCAAATGGTACTGGTCGCGTCGCCGGAGTATCTGGCCGCACACGGCACACCGCGCAATGTGCAGGATCTGCAGTCCCACCGCTGCCTGCATTTCCGCTGGCCCCACAGCGGCAAGCTGGAGGCATGGCCACTTCCGCCGGGTGCGAACGGCGAGCCCCCCACGGTCCCGGTCTCCATGGTCTGCAACAACATCGAGACGCGTGCCTGCTTCGCCCTGCAGGGGCGCGGCATTGCCTGCCTGCCGGACTTCGCCATCCGTGAGCCGCTGGCCGACGGACGACTGGTGCGCGTCATGCCCGGACAGGCACAACGCGAAGGGGTCTTCCACATCCTGTGGCCTGCGGGCCGGCATGTGGCCCCCAAGGTCCGGGCCCTGGTGGATTACCTGTGCGCCCGGGTGTTTGCGTTCAGCTGATCCCACCCAGCCTTGCTGAACGGCGGGATTGGAGAACCGCTCCCCCTTCAGGGTGCAAAAGCAAACTCCACCACCCTGCGGGCGCCGTGCATCAGCATGTCGAAATGGTCGTGGTCGCGTGCCACCACGGTGGTCACACTGGCATCCGGGTTGGCGGCAGCCAGTGCAGCCCCTGCCTTGCGCACATGGTCGACGATGGCGCGCTGGTTCAAATGTTCCTGGCGAGCGGTGGGCACCGGTGACACAGGGTATTGCTCGTCCTCCCCGACCGTCAGCACCACCTTGGTCCCAGCCCCTGCGTTGATCTGCGCACTACCAGCCAGCCTGCGCGCCAGCAGCGCTTCGCTGAACCAGAGCGACGGGCTGGCCGCCCAGTAGCGCTGGAAATGCCGGGGGTCGGCCAGCAAGGTATCGACCGTGAAGAGTCCGCCGTAGGAAAAACCGAACAGTGTGTGGCCCAGGGGATTCAGCGGGAACTGTTGGGCAATCCGGGGGCGCAACTCTTCCACCAGAAACCTGCGGAACGCAGCCGCACCGCCAAAGCTGGGCGACAGCCTATCGCCCGTGGTCGCATCGGGCACCGGCGTGTAGTCGCGGGCACGGCCGTCGACATCAAAAGGGCTGTCGTTTGCGGAAGCAATGGCCACAATCACACCGGCCGGACGGGATGTGCGCTGCGCTTCGCGGCGGCTTCCCTGGCGGGTGTCATCCGCATGGGGCCGGACAAAGCTGGTCAGCGGGTAGCTGGCGTTGCCGTCCAGCATCCACAGCACCGGGTAGCCGGCAGCAGGCGGCGGTGCATGCGGCAGGCCCACCCGAATCACATAGCGTGCGCCGGTGTGGCGCGAAGTCATCTCGAATTGCAGGGTACCGCGCAAAGTGGCGGTGCGCCAATCGGCCGGAGACCCCTCGGCGCGCGCGCCCCAGGGCAGCATCATGGTGGAGCAGAACAAGGCTGTGGCCAGCCGCAGCAGTCGTGACATCAGGCATATCCATCGCCAAAACAGCTGGCGGCAGGCCGATGATAAATAGATGGCGCCCATAGCCTCCCTGCGACCTCTGTGCGAGCTGGACTGCGATCACGGCGCCGATGCAGATGCACGCAACCGGCAGTGCTCATGCCGCCGCTGCCGCCCTGCTATCGCTGGGCCGCATCGCCAGCACAGGCCCCGTGGATGGCAGGTCGCGAGTCAGCCGTACGGCACAAACCCGCTTTCATGCTCGTTCACACGCAGCGGCTTGCCTACAAACGGGAACGCCCGCTGCGGACAGGCATCGCGTTCACAGACCTTGCAGCCCATGCCGATGGGGGTCGCCGCTTCCAGGTGGCGCAGATCCAGTCCTTTGGAATACACCAGCCGCGCCGCATGCTGCAGGTCGCAACCCATGCCGATGGAAAAGGTCTTTCCCGGTGCACCCCAGCCCTGGCCAGCCCGGCTGATGGTGCGGGCAATCCAGAGGTAGACCCGCCCGTCGGGCATGCTGGCCAACTGGGGCACGATGCGGCCCGGCTGGGTGAAGGCCTCGTAGACCACCCACAACGGGCAGGTGCCCCCGGTCTTGGAGAAATGGAAATGCGTGGCGGATTGGCGCTTGCTGATATTGCCGGCCCGGTCCACCCGGATGAAGAAGAAGGGCACACCCGGCGCCTCCGCCCGCTGCAAGGTGGAAAGCCGGTGGCACACCGTCTCGAACCCCACACCAAAGCGGCGGGCCAGCAGGTCCACGTCGTACTGCAGGCTTTCTGCGGCCTGCAGAAACTCCCCATACGGCAGCACAAAGGCTCCGGCCACATAGTTGGCAAGGCCCATGCGGGCCAGGCGCCGCGTGGCATCGTCCTGCCAGTGGGTGGACTTCAGCGCGTCCTCGATCAGCGCATCGAACTCGAGCAGCGCCAGCTGTGTGGCCAGCTGAAAGGCCTGCTGGGCCGGGCGCAGCTGCGGCGCCACATACAGGGTGCGCGTGGCGGTATCAAAGCGGCGGTGGCTGTGCGCACCACCCTGGCTGCCACGCAGCACCAGCACCTGGTGCCGTGCCTGCAGCCGGAACTGCAGCCATTCCTGCAGACTGCTCCCCTGCGCGCCGGTCTGCTCCCGGGCCTGGGTGGCCAGGGTTTCGGCCGCACGGTCCAGCGCATCAAAGTGATTGCGGTGGGCAAAGAAGAAATCGCGCACCGCTTCAAACGGCATCTGGCGTGGCGGCTCGGCCAGCAGCGCACTGGCCCCTCCGCCACCTTCCGCCAGCTCCGACCGGCCATCGCCCAGGCGGGCCGTCAGCGCTTCCAGCCGCTCCACATCGGCCACATGGCGCTGGTGCATGGCCAGCAGGGCCTGGGCCAGCTGTGGCAGCCGGGAGGCGACCTCGCGCAGCTCGGGCAGGGGCACGGCCGCCTCGGGCTGGGGCATGGCGGCCAGCGCATCGCGCAGCTGGGCCAGCAAGCGGGCTTCCTCGTCTTCCGAGAACTTCTGGATGTCCACCCCCAGCACCTTGTGGATCTTCAGCAGCACGGCCACCGTCAGCGGCCGCTGGTCCTGCTCGATCTGGTTCAGATAGCTCGGCGACAGCCCCAGCGCCTGGGCCAGCGCCGCCTGCGTCATGCCGCGCTCGGCGCGCAGGCTGCGCAGGCGCACGCCCATGAAGGTCTTTGCCATGGTGGTTCTGGTCTCCTTGTGCTGGTGCCGGTCTGAAGTCGAGGTGCGCGCATGCCGCCAGATCTGCGCCGCCCGGGAAATTCGCAAACTTCGCAAAACCTCTGCTTTTGCTTCGCAATGATTCGCCCATTCAGGCCTACCGGGTTGCCAAGCAAATGCGTAGATTGCGAAGTATGGCAGATCACAGACGGTCCCACCGCCGGATCTGCCTGCCCCATATTTCAGGAGACCAGCATGAGCACCGTGGCCCCATCCACCACCCCACCCGCCGCCCCTGCCGCCGCAGCCACGTTCAAACCCAAGAAGTCCGTGGCCCTGTCCGGGGTCACTGCCGGCAACACGGCACTGTGCACGGTGGGCAAGACCGGCAACGATCTGCACTACCGCGGCTACGACATTCTGGACATTGCCGAAGTCTGCGAGTTCGAGGAAATCGCCCACCTGCTGGTGCACGGCAAGCTGCCCACACGCGCCGAACTCAAGGCCTACAAGACCCGGCTCAAGGCACTGCGGGGCCTGCCCACCAGTGTGAAGCTGGCACTGGAACAATTGCCTGCCGCCAGCCACCCCATGGATGTGATGCGCACCGGGGTCTCGGCGCTGGGCTGCGCCCTGCCCGAAAAGGATGACCACAACCTGCCCGGCGCCCGCGACATTGCCGACCGCCTGATGGCCTCCCTGGGCAGCATGCTGCTGTACTGGTACCACTTCAGCAACTCGGGCCGCCGCATCGAGGTGGAAACCGACGACGACTCCATTGGCGGTCACTTCCTGCACCTGCTGCACGGCGCCCGACCTTCCGAGGGCTGGGTGCGCGCCATGCACACCTCGCTCAACCTGTATGCCGAGCATGAATTCAACGCCTCCACCTTCACCGCCCGCGTGGTGGCAGGCACGGGCAGCGATATGTATTCGGCCATCACCGGCGCCATCGGTGCATTGCGCGGCCCCAAGCATGGCGGTGCGAACGAAGTCGCCTTTGAAATCCAGAAACGCTACGACAACGCCGACGAGGCCGAAGCCGACATCCGCCGCCGCGTGGACGCCAAGGAAGTGGTCATCGGCTTCGGCCACCCCGTCTACACCGTGAGCGACCCGCGCAACGTGGTCATCAAGGGCGTGGCCCACAGGCTCTCCGAGGAAGCGGGCAGCACCAAGATGTACGACATCGCCGCGCGCCTGGAATCGGTGATGTGGGAGGTGAAGAACATGTTCCCCAACCTCGACTGGTTCAGCGCCGTCAGCTACCACATGATGGGTGTGCCCACCGCCATGTTCACCCCGCTGTTCGTGATCGCACGCACCAGCGGCTGGGCGGCGCACATCATCGAGCAGCGCCAGGACAACAAGATCATCCGTCCCAGCGCCCACTACACCGGCCCGGACGATCTGCAGTTCGTCCCCATCGACGAACGCCGATAAGCCCGGCATCCGCCCCGCACACCATGAGTTCCCAGACCATCCAGCCCCATTCGCTGAGCACTGCCATTGCCAGCAAGTTGCGCGAGCGCATCCTGAGCCACCGGATCCTGCCCGGCAGCGATATCAACGACGGCGCGCTGGCCCGGGAATTTGGTGTGAGCCGCACCCCCGTGCGGGAAGCCATGAAGCTGCTGTGCCAGGAAGGCCTGCTGACCGCCCTGCCCCGGCGGGGCATGCACGTGACCCAGCTCACGCCCGCCCAGGTACTGGAAGCCCGGCAGCTGTGCAGCCTGCTGGCCGCGCACCTGGCCCAGCTGGAACGCCTGCCCCATGCCGCCAGCACGGCGCTGACCCGCCAGTTGCACGCCGTGGCGCAAGCCCGGCTGCAGCTGGCACAAGGCCAGGCATGTGGTGAGCCATGGGGCCAGGTGTTGGGCCGTTCACCCGGCGCTGCCCTGCTGCCTGCTTCGGTCTTTCCGCACATCAACGCCCCACAGCTGCCGCCACAGCCACCCACGCAGCAACAACCAGAACCGCAGCCGCTCCCCAGTACCGCGCTGTGAAAGCCGCCACCAGATCCACAAAAAATGAGCACGCCCCAAAGCCCCAACCCCTACCGCCAACCGCTGCCCGGCACCGCACTGCATTACTTTGACGCGCAGGCCGCCGTGGAAGCCATCAGCCCCGGCGCCTGGGCCACCCTGCCCTACACCAGCCGCGTGCATGCCGAAAATCTGGTGCGCCGCTGCGACCCAGCCATCCTGACCGAATGCCTGGGCCAGATCGTCCACCGCCAGCGCCAGCGGGACTTCCCCTGGTTCCCCGCGCGCGTGGTCTGCCACGACATCCTGGGCCAGACCGCGCTGGTGGACCTGGCCGGTCTGCGCGACGCGATTGCCGCGCAAGGGGGCGACCCGGCAGCCGTGAATCCGGTGGTGCCCGTGCAGCTCATCGTGGACCACTCGCTGGCCGTGGAATGCGGCGGCAACGACCCGCAGGCCTTTGCCAGGAACCGTGCCATCGAAGACCGCCGCAACGAGGACCGCTTTCACTTCATCGACTGGTGCAAGCGCGCATTCAAGAACGTGGAAGTGATCCCCCCGGGCAACGGCATCATGCACCAGATCAATCTGGAGCGGATGAGCCCTGTGGTCCATGCCGTCCATGGCGAAGCCTACCCCGACACCCTGGTGGGCACCGACAGCCACACCCCCCACGTGGATGCCCTGGGCGTGATCGCCGTGGGCGTGGGCGGGCTGGAGGCAGAGAACGTGATGCTGGGCCGCGCCTCCTGGATGCGCCTGCCCAAAATCGTTGGCGTGCAGCTCACCGGCCAGCGCCCCGATGGCATCACCGCCACCGACGTGGTGCTGGCCCTGACCCAGTTCCTGCGCCAGCAGAAGGTGGTGGGCGCCTACCTGGAATTCTTTGGCACCGGCGCACGCAGTCTGACCATTGGCGACCGCGCCACCATCTCCAACATGGCACCCGAATACGGCGCCACCGCCGCCATGTTTGCCATCGACGAACAGACCATCGACTACCTGCGCCTGACCGGCCGCGAGCCGGCCCAGGTGCAGCTGGTGGAAACCTATGCCCGGCAGGCCGGCCTCTGGGCCGACACGCTGGCGCACGCCGAATACGAACGCACCCTGCAGTTCGACCTGTCCAGCGTGGTGCGCAACATCGCCGGCCCGTCCAACCCGCATGCGCGCCTGGCCACCACCGACCTGGCTGCCCAAGGCATTGCCGGGCCCTGGGCACAGGCCGAAGGCCAGATGCCCGATGGCGCCGTCATCATTGCCGCCATCACCAGTTGCACCAACACCAGCAACCCGCGCAATGTGATTGCCGCCGGCCTGCTGGCGCGCAACGCACGCAACCTGGGACTGGCGCGCAAGCCCTGGGTCAAAACCTCGCTGGCCCCCGGCTCCAAGACCGTGCCGCTGTACCTGCAGCAGGCCGGCCTGTTGCATGACCTGGAAGCGCTGGGCTTTGGCGTGGTGGCATTTGCCTGCACCACCTGCAACGGCATGAGCGGTGCGCTGGACCCCGCCATCCAGCAGGAGATCACGGAGCGTGACCTCTACACCACCGCCGTGCTCTCAGGCAACCGCAACTTCGATGGTCGCATCCACCCTTATGCCCGGCAGGCGTTTCTGGCATCGCCCCCGCTGGTGGTGGCCTATGCCATTGCGGGCACCATCCGCTTCGATATCGAAAACGATGTGCTCGGCGTGTTCCAGGGCCGCGAAATCCGCCTCAAGGACATCTGGCCCAGCGATGCCGAAATCGACGCCGTGGCCAAGGCCGCCGTCCGGCCCGAGCAGTTCCGCGCGGTGTACAAACCCATGTTCGCCCTCCAGGCCGACCACGGCGCCAGCGCCGAAGCGCTGTACGACTGGCGCCCCCAATCCACCTACATCCGCCGACCACCGTACTGGGAAGGTGCGCTGGCCGGTGCGCGCACGCTGCGCGGCATGCGGCCGCTGGCCATCCTGCCGGACAACATCACCACCGACCACCTCTCGCCCTCCAACGCCATCCTGCTGGATTCGGCAGCCGGGGAATATCTGCACGCCATGGGCCTGCCCGAGGAAGACTTCAACTCCTATGCCACCCACCGTGGCGACCACCTGACGGCCCAGCGCGCCACGTTCGCCAACCCCAAGCTGTTCAATGAAATGGTGGTGGACGCGGCAGGCAAGGTCCGCCAGGGGTCGCTCGCGCGGGTGGAGCCCGAAGGCCGGACCATGCGCATGTGGGAGGCGATCGAAACCTATATGCAGCGCCGGCAGCCGCTGCTCATCATTGCGGGCGCCGACTACGGTCAGGGCTCCAGCCGCGACTGGGCCGCCAAGGGCGTGCGCCTGGCCGGGGTGGAGGCCATCGTGGCCGAAGGCTTCGAGCGCATCCATCGCACCAACCTGATTGGCATGGGCGTGCTGCCGCTGGAATTCCTGCCCGGCACCACCCGCCACACCCTGGCGCTGGACGGAACGGAAACCTTTGATGTGGTGGGCCAACGCCAGCCGCGTGCGCTGCTGACACTGCACATCCACCGCAGCAACGGCACGCACACCGAGGCGCCGGTGACCTGCCGCCTGGACACGGCGGAGGAAGTCAGCATCTACGAAGCCGGCGGGGTGCTGCAGCGCTTTGCCCAGGACTTTCTGGCCGCCAACACCCGCCACCAGGAAGCTGCCGCCGCCGTATAAGCACAGCACGACCAAAACATCGCGACAGAGACACCATGAATCACAGCATGCACGACAGCACCAGCGGCACCACGCCTGACAGCCTCTACGCCCCGCAGCGGTTCGCCCCGCAGCTCCGGATTCCCGCCACCTACCTGCGCGGCGGCACCAGCAAGGGCGTGTTCTTCCGGCTGCAGGACCTGCCCGAAGCGGCCCAGCAACCCGGCCCTGTGCGCGATGCCATCCTGCTGCGCACGCTGGGCAGCCCCGATCCCTATGGCAAGCAGATCGACGGCATGGGCAACGCCTCATCCTCCACCAGCAAGGCCGTGATCCTCAGCCCCAGCAGCCGCCCGGACCACGATGTGGACTATCTGTTCGGCCAGGTGTCCATCGACCAGGCCTTGGTGGACTGGAGCGGCAACTGCGGCAACCTGAGCGCCGCCGTCGGCCCCTGCGCCATCCACATGGACCTGATCGACCCGGCCCGGATTCCGCACCAGGGCATGGCCAGCATCCGCATCTGGCAGGCGAACATCGGCAAGACGATCGTGGCCCATGTGCCCATCGCAGATGGGCAGGTACAGGAAACCGGCGACTTTGCGCTGGACGGGGTGACCTTCCCCGCCGCCGAAGTAGCGCTGGAATTCCTGGACCCGGCGGACGAGGGCGAAAGCGAAGACGGCGGTGGCGCCATGTTCCCTACCGGCCATCTGGTCGACATCCTGGACGTCCCCGGTGTGGGCCGCCTGGCCGCCACCCTGATCAACGCCGGCATCCCCACCATCTTTCTCAACGCCGCCGACCTGGGCTACACCGGCTGCGAGCTGCAGGACGCCATCAACAACGATGCCGCAGCACTCGCTCGGTTTGAGGCCATCCGCGCCCACGGCGCCCTGCGCATGGGCCTGATCCAGCGCCTGGAAGACGCCGCCACGCGCCAGCACACCCCCAAGATTGCGCTGGTGGCCCCTGCGCAAAGCTACACGGCATCCAGCGGCAAAGCCATTGCCGCCGGCGACATCGACCTGGTCGTACGCGCCTTGTCCATGGGCAAGCTGCACCACGCCATGATGGGCACGGCAGCCGTTGCCATTGCCACGGCCGCCGCCGTGCCCGGCACCCTGGTCAACCAGGCGGCAGGCGGCGGCGCACGCAACGCCGTGCGCTTTGGCCACCCCAGCGGCACGCTGCGCGTGGGCGCCGAAGCGCAGCACACCAACGGCAGCTGGCAGGTCACCAAGGCCTTGATGAGCCGCAGCGCCCGCATCCTGATGGAAGGCTGGGTGCGCATGCCGGGTGACGTACTGAACGCCCGCTGAAGCCGCGCTGCACAACCGATCCCCCACGCCGCGGGCCCGGCTGCCGAACGCCCGGCTCGGCCCGGCACGCCTCGCCATACCCCGTCAACGCAGAAACAACCGCAACAACCGGCGCCAAAGCAGGCACCGAAGCGACCATCGGAACCTACACATGAATCCCAAGCAACAACTCGCAGCCCTGGCCCAGGCCCGCCGCGGCGTCCTGGTGCCCGGCGCCTTCAACGCCCTGTCGGCGCGGCTCATTGCCGACCTGGGCTTTGAAGCCATTTACGTCACGGGCGCCGGTGTCACCAATATGTGGTTCGGCATGCCCGACCAGGGCTTCATGGGCCTGAGCGACATTGCCGACCACACTGCCCGCATCCGCGACGCGGTGGAAGTGCCGCTGCTGGTGGACGCCGACACCGGCTTTGGCAATGCCGTCAACACCTACCACGCCGTGCGCACCTTGGAGCGCGCCGGTGCCGACTGCATCCAGCTGGAAGACCAGGTCTCGCCCAAGCGCTGCGGCCACTTCAACGGCAAGCAGGTGATTGAGACCAGCGAAATGCTGGGGAAGATCAAGGCCGCCGTCGATGCCCGCCGCGACAGCGGCACCCTCATCATGGCCCGCACCGACGCCGCAGCCGTGCACGGCTTTGAAGCCGCCATCGAACGTGCCCAGGCATTCGAGGAAGCCGGTGCCGACATCCTGTTTGTCGAAGCCGTCACCCGTGCCGAAGAGGTGCGTGCCCTGCCCCAGCGCCTGCACGCCCCGCAGTTGATGAACATGGTCATCGGCGGCAAGACCCCGCTGTTCAATGCCGATGCGCTGGGACAGCTGGGCTTTGGCTTTGTGCTCTACGCCAACGCCGCACTGCAAGGGGCGGTGGCCGGCATGCAGAAATGCCTGACTGTGCTGCGCGATGCGCACCAGGTGGATGAAGACCCCGCCATCGTGGCCCCCTTCCTGGAACGCCAGCGCCTGGTGAACAAGGATTTCTGGGACGGACTGGAGCAGAAGTACCGGTAAATCTCGGCACAGGCGGCAACACCCGACAAAACCGGCAGCGACCGGTGGCAACCGCTACAGCGCTGCCGGGCTCAGTCCGCATTGAAGGGTTCGCGCGCCAGCGCAATAAAGGCCTGCAGGTAGTCGATGTCCATGTCCGCCTCGCGCGCGCCCAGGTGGATCTGCTTGGCAACGCCTTTCTTGCCCAGGCGCACGGGTACCACCGGCATCTTGGAGGCCTACTCCAGCGCCAGCCAGCGCGGCAGCGCCGCCACGCCCCGGCCGCTGGCCACCATCTGCAGCATGATGTCGGTGGTCTCAATGGTCTTGTGCCGGCGCGGCGCAATGCCTGCGGGCGGCAGAAACTGGTTGTAGATGTCCAGCCGGTCGGTGGCCACCGGGTAGGTGATCAGCACTTCGCTGCCCAGCTGCCGGGGCAGCACATAGTCCGCATGCGCCAGCGGGTGCTGGCTGGAGACCACCAGCACCTGCTCGTAATCGCACACCGGTACACACTCCAGGCCCGGCTTGTACAGCGGGTCCGGCGTGAGCAGCAGGTCGATCTCGTAGCCGAACAGCGCGCCAATGCCGCCAACTGGAACTTCTGCTCCACGTCCACTTCCACACCGGGCCAGACCGCCAGACAGAGCGAGGCGATCTTCAGCAGCCACTGGTAGCAGGGATGGCATCCATGCCGATGCGCAGCGCCCCCCGCTCTCCCTGGGCAAACTGCTTGAGCCGGGCTTCAGCCAGATCCAGCTGCGGCAGCACGCGATTGGCCACGGCCAGCAGGTACTGCCCGGCCTGCGTCAGCCGCAGACTGCGGCCTTCGCGCAGCCAGATATCAGTGCCCAGCTGGCCTTCTAGCTTTTTCATGCTGTGGCTCAGCGCCGACTGCATGACGCACAGTACATCGGCCGCTGCGGTCAAAGAGCCTTGTTTTTCAACCTCTTGGAGGATGGCGAGATGGATGCGCTCCAGCATGAATGAACTAAATTCATGAATATGTGAGATTTAACCATTTTACTTCATGAATATCGCTCTCTAGCATTCGCCCCCATTGCTAACCGCATAGACGCTTGAACGCTTGACGACAGGAGAAGACTTCCATGACCACCATCCACAATCTCGGCTTTCCGCGCATCGGCGCCCAACGCGAACTCAAGTTCGCGCTGGAGTCCTACTGGAAAGGCGAATCCTCCCGCGATGCACTGCAACAGCTGGGCGCGGAACTGCGCGCACGCCACTGGGCCAGCCAGCAAGGCCTGGACCTGGTCCCCGTGGGCGACTTCGCCTTCTACGACCAGGTGCTGGACATGAGCTTCACCCTGGGCAACCTGCCCGAGCGGGTGCAGGACTTCCATGGTGACCCGCTGGACAACTACTTCCGCGTGGCCCGGGGCCGTTCCGCCCAGGGTGTGGAAGCCCATGCCCTGTGCTGCGGCGGTGTGGCCGCCGGCGAGATGACCAAATGGTTCGACACCAACTACCACTACATCGTGCCGGAGTTCACGGCCGCCACCACCTTCCAGCTGGACGCATCGCGCCTGGTGGACCAACTGGCCGAAGCCCGCGCACAGAACGTGAACGCCAAACCCGTCATCATCGGCCCCGTCACCTACCTGGCCATCGGCAAAGCCAAGGACAACAGCAACAAACTGGACCTGCTGCAGCGCCTGCTGCCCGTCTATGCCGAGCTGCTGGACACGCTGGCCGCACAGGGCGTGCAATGGGTGCAGATCGACGAACCCATTCTGGTGACCGAACTGGATGCCGACTGGCAGCATGCTTTCAACCTGGCCTACCACCACCTCAAGGCCAGCCGCCTCAAGATCATGCTGGCCACCTACTTCGGTGGGCTGGCCGACAACAAATACCTGGCCGCCAACCTGCCCGTGGCCGGTCTGCACATCGACGCCACCACCGGCCGCGACGATGTGCAGCAGCTGCTGGGCCTGCTGCCCCCGCACAAGGTGCTGTCGCTGGGCGTGATCAACGGCCGCAACATCTGGAAGACGGATCTGGCGTTGGTGCTGGACTGGCTGGAGCCGCTGACCGAACGCCTGGGCGAGCGCCTGTGGATCGCGCCCAGCTGTTCCCTGCTGCATGTGCCCGTGGACCTGAACAGCGAACACCAGCTGGATGCCGACGTCAAATCCTGGCTGGCCTACGCGCTGCAAAAGCTGGATGAGTTGCGCGTGCTGGGCCAGGCGCTGACGCATGGCCGCGCCGCCGTCAGCGCCGAACTGGCCGACAACGCCGCTGCGCTGGCTGCCCGCCGCGCCTCACCGCGCGTGCACAACCCGGCCGTGCGTGCCGCCGTGGCCGGCATCAGCGCCCAACTGGGCCAGCGCCACAGCGCCTACAGTGTGCGTGCCGCCAAGCAGGCCGCGCTGCTGCAGTTGCCGCCCTTCCCCACCACCACCATCGGCTCCTTCCCGCAGACGGCCGAGATCCGCCAGGCCCGCAGCGCCTTCAAGGCCGGGCGGCTGGACAGCGCCAGCTACCAGGCAGCCATGCGCGCCGAGATCGAACGCAGCGTGCGCGAACAGGAAGCCCTGGGCCTGGACGTGCTGGTGCACGGCGAAGCCGAGCGCAACGACATGGTCGAATACTTCGGCGAGCAGCTCGACGGCTATGCCTTCAGCCAGTTCGGCTGGGTGCAGTCCTATGGTTCGCGCTGCGTCAAGCCACCCATTCTGTTCGGCGACATCAGCCGCCCCCGCGCCATGACCGTGGAATGGATCCGCTACGCCCAGTCGCTGACCGCGCGCCCGATGAAAGGCATGCTGACCGGCCCGGTCACCATCCTGAACTGGTCCTTTGTACGGGACGACCAGCCTCGCGCGGATTCGTGCCTGCAACTGGCTCTGGCCATCCGCGAGGAAGTGCTGGATCTGGAGCAATCCGGTGTGCGGATCATCCAGATCGACGAAGCCGCACTGCGCGAAGGCCTGCCGCTGCGCAAATCCCAGTGGCAGCACTACCTGCACTGGGCGGTGGAGTCTTTCCGCATCACGGCCAATGGCGTGGCCGATGAAACCCAGATCCACACCCACATGTGCTATTCGGAGTTCAACGACATCATGGCCTCCATCGCCGACATGGATGCGGACGTGATCACCATCGAGACCTCGCGCTCGGACATGGAGCTGCTGGATGCCTTCGAACACTTCCAGTACCCCAACGAAATCGGCCCCGGCGTGTATGACATCCACTCGCCCAACATCCCCACCCAGCAGCACATCGTCAGCCTGATGCACAAGGCGGCGGAACGGATTCCGGCCGGGCGCCTGTGGGTCAACCCCGACTGCGGACTGAAAACACGCCAATGGTCCGAAGTGATACCGGCGCTGCAGCACATGGTGGCCGCCGCCCGCACCCTGCGCGCCGATCCCCGGCTGACCGCTCAGGCGGCGTAAGCAGCGGGACTGCGATGGCAGTGGCTGGCATACCGTGAGAGCTGGGGCCACGCAAGGGCAGCGTGGCCCCAGCTCTCACCGGCTCGCCCATCCGCCGCGTATTGGCATCCATTGCGCCCCAAAACTCCATGGCCATACCGCCAAGCATGTGCATGTGAATCCCATGCCTGAGGGCGGCCTGCATAACTGCTTTTTTGGGGTAGGGAGGCATCTGACGCAGTGGTATCAGTCACTCTCAGTGCGGCCCACACGGCCCAGTCCACCGCAGGTGGACGGGCGTGGCAAGGCGTGAAACCACGGGCAGTCGCAGCGAACAGCGCCGTGCCTTCACGGCGTATTGCGGGATTACCCTTACAAAACAGTGGCCAACATTTTCTTATTTCCGAACGCTATATCAACACCGATTGAATGACGCCTTAAACCGTGTCCTCGCGCGCCACACAGCCCCCCATGGCGGCCGCGCAGGCAACGAAAAAACAAGGAATAACAGTCATGTCGAAATGGTCCGTTGGTATAGACATCGGAGGCACGTTCACCGATCTGGTGGCCTTGCAACACGCCACGGGAACACAGCGCAGTCTCAAGGTGCTCACAACACATGGCGACCCCTCCACGGGCGTCACCGAGGGCATACAACAGCTGATGCGCAATCATGGCATCCGTGCTGACAGCATCGAACTGGTGGTCCATGCCACCACCCTCTTCACGAACGCACTCATTGAGCGCCGGGGTGCGTGCACCGGCTTGCTGACCACCCAAGGGTTTGCCGACATTGCCGAGATGGGCAACGAACGCAAATACGACCTGTACGACCTGCAGATTGAGCGCGCGCAGCCTTTGGCGCCACGCCACCTGCGGGCCGAAGTGGCAGGCCGGCTCAACGCTCAGGGACAGGAAATCGAGCCACTGGACATCCCGCAGGCCTTGGCTGGGGTGGACGCCCTGGTTCACGCCGGAGTCGAGTCGCTGGCCATTTGCCTGCTGCACGCCTATGCCTCGGCACAGCATGAGCTGGCATTGCAGGCCGCCATTCAGGGCCGCCACCCCCAGCTGACGCTCACGCTCTCCAGCCAGACGGCACCCGTGATTCGCGAGTACGAGCGCACCACCACCACCCTGGCCAATGCCTACATCAAGCCCATGGCGCGCGCCTACCTGGACAAGCTGGCCGACCAACTGGGCGCCATCGGTCTGCCGCGCGGCGTGCTGATGATGCTATCCAACGGAGGCCTGGCACGCATTGACGATGCCCGTGAGTTGCCAATTGCCCTGCTGGAATCCGGCCCGGCGGCGGGCGCCGTCTCTGCCGTCCACCACAGCTTGCTGGAAAGCCACCGGGATCTGCTGGCCTTCGACATGGGGGGCACGACCGCCAAGCTGTGCCTGGTCACCCAGGGCCAGCCTTCCATCAGTTTTGGCTTCGAGGCGGCCCGCCGCCAACGGTTTGCGGAAGGCAGTGGCCTGCCCATCCACATCACCACGGTCGACCTGATCGAGATTGGCGCTGGCGGCGGCAGCATTGCGCACCAGGATGCCCTGGGTCTGCTCAAGGTGGGCCCACGCAGCGCGGGGTCCGAACCCGGCCCCATGTGCTATGGCCTGGGCGGCGATGCCCCCACGGTCACCGACGCCAACTTGCTGCTGGGCTACCTCAACCCCGATTTCTTCGCCGGTGGCACATTGGCGATTGACCGCCAGCAGTCTGAAGCCGGGTTTGCGGCACTGGGCCAGCAACTGAACCACAGCGCCGTCGCCACCGCCTGGGGTGTGCACGACATCGTGGCCGAAAACATGGCCGCCGCGGCCCGGGTGCATGTGTCCGAGCGTGGACAGGATCCCCGCAAGTTCGTCCTGGTCGCCACGGGCGGTGGTGGCCCGCTGCATGCCTACTACGTGGCACGCAAGATTGGCATCTCCACCATCATTGCGCCGCCCGAAGCAGGCGTGGCGTCGGCCTTTGGCCTGCTGGTCGCCACGGCACGGTCCGACCGCTCGCGCACCATCAGCTTCAAGCCAGCCACCGACGATCTGCGTGACCTGGAAACCCAGTTCACGGCGCTGGAAACCGAGGCCCTGCCCCCTCTGCACGCGCTGGAGCAGGGCTTTGGCCCTATCCACCTGCAGCGCCGGGCCGATGGCCGCTTTGTCGGCCAGGGCTTCAACCTCACGGTCGACCTGCCCAGCGGGCCCTACCACTTCGCAGACAGCGCCGGAGAAGCCGCATGGCGCACCCAGCTGGACCAGGCATTCCGTAGCGAATACCAGCGCAAATTCGGCCGCGTTCCACCCGATGTTCCGGTGGAGCTGGTCAATCTGCGCATCACCGGGGAAGCACCACCGGTGGAGCCCTTCCACGCCGCGCCACTGTCCGCAAACGACAGCACGCCCGAGCCGGTGGCCTATCGGAATGTGTATTTCCACGAAGTGCGCGATTACGTGTCCACACCCATCTTCCGGCGTGCACAACTGCGCCCAGGCTTTGCCATGGCGGGCCCCTTGCTGGTGGAAGAGCCCAGCACCACCGTCGTCGTCGGCCCGCTGGGCCGCATCGCCATGACGGCCCACGCCAATCTGGTCATCACTGTGGAGACCGCGCAATGAGCACCACCCGCCCCACCCACGACAACACCGCCGACAACGCCATCTTTCTGGAGGTGTTCTGGACCCGCGTACGCTCCGCCGTGAACGAAGCCGCCAAGCTGATTGTGCGCACATCGTTCTCCACCCTGTCGTCCGAGGCCAATGACTTTGCCGTCGTCATGACCGACTCGCAAGGCCAGACCATTGCCGAAAACGCCGGCGCCATTCCCTCGTTCATCGGCACGCTGGGCAACACCGTGCGCGCCATCATCGGCGCCATCGGCACGCAGGCCATGCGCGACGGTGATATCTACATCACCAACAACCCCTGGATCGGCACCGGCCACCTGAATGACGTGTGCCTGGTCAAGCCCATCTTCCATGCATCGCATCTGGTCGGTTTCGCCGCCACCGCCGGACATGTGCCCGACATCGGCGGCAAGATCCGGTCGGTCGATGCCCGCGAATTGTTCGAAGAAGGCTTCCACATTCCGCCCATGCACTTCCTGCGGGAAGGCCAGGCCGACGCCACCTTGCTGAGCTTGCTGCGCACCAATGTGCGCACGCCTGAGCAAACCGTGGGCGACATCTGGTGCCACGCCAGCGCCACCGAACTGATCGCCCGCCGTGTCAGTGACCTGCTGCACGAGTACCGGCTGACCGGTGTCGACGACCTGGCCGTGGCCTTGTTCAGCCGCAGCGAACAGGCCATGCGCGCCGCCATTCGCGCCCTGCCGGATGGGGAATACCGCTACGGCATGGACACCGACGGCTTTGACGAGCGCTTCCGCTTCGAAGTCACGGTGCGCATTGCCGATGGTGCGCTCACCTGTGACTTCACCGGCAGCTCCCCCCAGCAACCCCGCGCCGTCAACTGCGTGCTGGCCTATACACATGCCATGACGGCCTATGCCATCAAGAGCCTGCTGCTGCCCGAGCTGGCCAACAACCAGGGCTTGTTCCGGCCGATCCAGACCGTCGCCCCGGAAGGCTCCCTGCTCAACCCGCTCTCGCCCGCCCCGGTCGGTGGCCGCTCCTGCACCGGGCACTACGTGCCCACCACCATCTTCGGGGCGCTGTATCCGCTGCTGCCCGAACGCGTCATGGCCGGTGTCGGATCGCCGGTGTGGATCACCAACCTGACGGGCCGCCGTGCCAACGGCAAATCCTTTGCCAATGTCCTGTTCTACAACGGCGGCATGGGTGCCACGCACGGCAAGGACGGGGCCTCCGTCATGTCCTGGCCCAGCAACATCTCGCCCACCCCGATCGAGGTGGCCGAGCGCGATGCCCCCCTGCGCTTCCTGCGCAAGGCCTTGCTCCCCGACTCGGGCGGCACCGGCCAATGGCGCGGTGGACTGGGCGAAGAAATCCAGTTCGTCAACCAGCACGAAGGCCCGTTGAACGTGGTGTTCCTGACCGAACGCCTCAAGGTGGCGGCACCCGGACTGGGTGGTGGCGACGACGGCGCCCCCGGCGCAGTCTGGATCAATGGCCAGCCCATCAACTCCCGCACCCCGCAGGTGCTGCAACCCGGTGACGTGGTCACGCTGCGCACCCCCGGTGGTGGTGGCTACGGCCCTGCCGCGGCCCGCAGCGCCGATGCCACCGCCCGCGACCGCCTGCTGGGCTATGTCAGCGCCACCGACCTTCCCTCCACCGCGGCGTCTGCGCACTGATGGCGCATCCCGGCTCCCCCCCTCATTCCTTGAAAGTCGTTCCATGATTTCCCTGACCAAACGCTCGCTGGCTCGTTGGAGCCTGGCCTCACTGGCACTGCTGGCCACGGCGCACCCGGCCCTGGCCGCCACCTACCCCCAAAAACCCATCACGCTGGTGGTGGGCTTCTCTGCCGGCAGCAGCATTGACATGGTGGCCCGCGCCGTCGGCAACAAGCTGTCGGACAAGCTGGGCCAGCCGGTGCTGATCGACAACAAGCCCGGCGCGGGCGGCAACGTTGCCGCCGGCCTGGTGGCGCGCGCGACACCGGATGGCTACACCATGCTGATCGTGGCCAACAGCATTGCCATAGCCCCCGCGGTCTACCCCAACCTGAAATTCGACGTGCAAAAGGACCTGCGTGCCGTGGCCTACGTCGGCGTCGGCCCGGTGATTCTGAAAGTCAGCACCCAGCGCGGCTTTCAAACACTGAACGACGTGGTGAGCTACGCCAAGGCCCACCCCGGCGCATTGAATTTCGGCTCCTCCGGCATCGGCGGCACCCCCCACATGGCCACCGAACTGTTCAACCAGTTCGCCGGCATCAAAATGACGCACATCCCCTACAAGGGTGGCTCCGATGCACTGGCTGCGCTGATCGGTGGCCAGATCGACGTGCTGGTCAACCCCTTGCTGGGTGATGTGGCCTCGGACAAAGTGCGCTCCCTGGCCATCAGCGGCACCCAGCGCTCCCACCTGGCCCCCGGCGTGCCCACCTTTGCCGAAGCCGGTTACCCCGCTTACGACCTGGGCGTGTACTACGGCGTGGTAGCCCCCAGCCACACGCCCGCCGACGTGGTGCAGAAAGTCAATGCCGCCGTCAACGAAGTGCTGAAAGACGCCAGCGTAGTGGAGGCCCTGACCACCCGCAGCGGCATCACACTGGCCCCCGGCACGCCGGCGGCCTTCCAGAAATTCATTGACCAGGACATTGCACGCTGGAAGAGCGTGGTCGAAAAGAACCCCGGCATCGTGCAGCCCTGACGCTGCCAGCCTCGCCCCCAAAAAGCCGTGGCACCTTGTGCGTCACGGCTTTTTTTGATGGCTGGCGTCCTCATGCAGACTGCATGTGGCCTACACCAGCGAAGCAGATCTACTCATCTGTTGGTGGTTGTGTGATGCGAAGCGAGGCAGCTTGAAGATGCGAATCGCCGTCGGGATTCAGGTGCGACTGCATGGTCACATCAAGTTGCCAATCGGTGGCGGTCTTCATGCCCACACCCACACCAGCCGCAACAGGCTGCCCTGCAGACCGTTGCGGCCCTGCGCGGCGGGCCTGCGAAAACCGTCTTGCAACATGGGCAGAATAGGACCCCCAAATAAGCCCTAAAAGTAGGCCCCGTTCAGCAGCAAGACAAAACGATGACGCACCACTACCAATCGCACATTGTGTGGACTGGCAACCGCGGGGAAGGCACCGTCGGCTACCGCTCCTATGACCGCACCTGGGACATCGCGGTCGAAGGCAAGCCCGTCATCCATTGCTCGAACGACCCCTTGCTGGGCGGTGATCCCGCCAAGATGAACCCCGAAGATCTGCTGCTGTCTGCTCTGGCCGCCTGCCACATGCTGTGGTACCTGCACTATGCCGCCGTGGACGGGGTGGTGGTGCTGGACTACCAGGACACGCCATTGGGGATTGCAGAGCTGGGCCCAGGCAGTGCCGGCAGGTTTGCCAGTGCCACGCTGCACCCCAAGATCACGCTGCAAACCGGCAGCAATGTGGAAGTGGCCCACGCCATCCATGGTCGCATTCACGAAGTCTGCTTCATCGCCCGCTCGGTGAACTTCCCCATCACCCACGAACCGGTGTTTGTCTTTGCCGACAAGTAACGCAGCGCGCCTCTCGGGAGCCAGACCCGGCTGACCGGCGCAGCGGTTGGTGTACCAGGGCTGCCTGCAACGTGGAAAGCCGGTAAACAGCGGACAGTCCATTTCGAGCCTCCCGGTCAATGCACGCTCTCGGCGCTGCTGAATGCAGAGTCCGTTGGTGAGATAAAAGGGCAGGTGCAGCAGATGGGCGCTGTGCCCTGCCCGCCCCCTGGTGCACCTTACCGCCCTTCGGCCCCTGACGTAGCGTGCTTCAGATGGACCAGCGGGTAAGGACGCCCTTGCCCATCCAGCGCAGAACGACCCGTGCGCTGGAAATCCATGCTTTCGTAAAAGCCCACCGCCTGGGCGTTCTGTTCATTGACATCGGTGGTCATGCCTGCATGCAGCGCCAGCCCGTGGCGCACCAGCGCCGCGCCAATGCCTTGGCCTCTGACAGCGGGGTCCACAAACAGCGCTTCCATGCGCCCGTTGTCGATCAGCATGAACGCCAACGGCCTATCACGCCCGTCCACCGCCAGCCACAGCGGGGCGTTGGGCAGAAAACCGCAGACCATGGCATCCAGCGCCACCCTGTCTTCGCGGGTCAAAAAGTCATGGGTCGCATCCACGGCATCACGCCAAATCTCAACCGCGCGCGCACCGTCATCGGGCCGGGACATTCGTATTGCAGTCATGCCTTGATTATGTGTGTGAGCGGGCATGCATCAGCGGATAGCAGTTGCCTGCCTACAGCCGTCTAAAGGCATCCGCGTTAACGGTGGGTTTCGGGGGAGAGCTGACATAGGGGCTTCAACACCGAATGTTGGCGGCGATCAACAGCTGATCAAGGATGTCCGCAGCCCTTGTCGGAGACCACCCCACCCCGGCCCCTTGACGACGATTCACCGCGCCTTCAGGCAAAATCCAGATGATCAGGGCAAGCTTGGCGTCAGGTCTGCCGGGAAGCCCACCTTGAAGAATGGAACAGCATCAATGGCACTGACGAAGAAGGGCGAGTTCTGGTACGGGACGACGTCCGGCGACACCCAAGCCGAGCTGCGCAGCTACAGCGTTGCGAATGGCTATGAGGCCGTCCGGTTTGCATCGTCCAAATGCAATTGCGGGAGCCGGACTTTTGCGCTGCAGACGGATGAGGAAGCCGGCGTGGCAATCCGCACCTGCACCGACTGCGGGCAGGAACACCTGATGGGCGACAGCGCGGACCATGTTGAAGAGGCCGCCCCCGAAGTGCACGAGTGCGTGTGTGAGAACGAGGTGTTCGAGCTAATGTCCGGCGTCTCCGTGTACGAGGGCACCCATGACGTGCGCTGGTACTACATCGCATGCCACTGCGTGGAATGCAATCTGGTTGGGGTCTTCGCAGACTGGAAGTGTGAAGCGGGTGATGCGTCGGCCTTCCTCGCCAAAGTATGAGCGCGCGCGCCCCACAGAGATCATGCTCGTAGGCTCGAGCGGCCGAGGAGTGTCATGAGGTCGTTGGTGGACTTGGCGGTATCAATGACGACAACCGCCGCTTTGCAGCCATCACCCCACCCCATCAATGCTCGTTTTGAGGCAGCCGGATTCAAAGCTTTCAGGCGTTCGCCTCTGTCATCTGAACCTGTGGCCGATGAGATGTGAGAATGGCTGCCGATTACCACCAGCAGCCAAGGATGCGCCTTGATTTCCGTTCGCCCCATCAGCCCGCACGAATGGCAGAAGTACCGCGACATCCGCCTGCAAGCGCTGCAGGACGCCCCCGATGCCTTTGGCAGCACGTGGGCGGCGGAAGCGGCGCAGGCAGATGATCACTGGTCCGCACGCATTGCAGCAGCAGCAGCGAGCGGCACAGACCGGGCACTTTTTGCCGTCAACGGCGAAGCGGTGTGTGGCCTGGTCTGGTGCAAGCTGTCTGTCATGGAGCCCGGCGTGGCCGATATCTACCAGATGTGGGTGGCGCCCACGGCCCGTGGCCTGGGGGCCGGCCGGGTCTTGCTGGACCAGGCGCTGGCCTGGGCAAAAAGCTGTGGGACACAGCGTGTCCGGTTGGGGGTGACGGTCGCAGACTCCCCGGCCATGCGCCTGTACCAATCACACGGTTTTGCCCCGGTGGGACAGCCGGAGCCGCTGCGCGCAGGCTCTGCCCTGATGGCGCAGGCGATGGAGCTGAACTGGGGCAACTCCCCTGCGGGCTGAACCCCAGCCAACCACCTCCCGGGTGAGTGCACCGTGCGTGCACCCACCCCACTCTCTGACAGACTGAAAGCTAGCCCTCGGAAGGGAACAACTTCTGCACCAGCGGGTGCAGCAGCTTGCGGCTGGCGCCGATGGCAAAGAACTGCTCCTCCACTCCCGCACAGTCGCCCAGGCGCTTCACGCCGTAGCGGGTGGTCAGCTCGTCGTGCACCAGGCTGGCCATGGGAAACACGCCCATGCCTGCTGCGCCGAAGGTCTTGAGCAAGGCGCTGTCCTCGAACTCTCCGGTCACATGGGGTTGGATGGCTTCACGCTCAAACCACTGATCCAGCCTTGCGCGCACGGCGGCATGGGTGGTGGGCAGCAGCACCGGCACGGTCGCCAGCGACTGCGGAAAGCCCCGCCGGGCTGCCGCGTAGAGCGAAGCGGGCGCATACCAGGTGATGGGGGACGCACCCAGCAGGTGGCTGTAGACCTTCAGATTGGGGTTGGACGGGGCAGCCCGGTCTGCCAGCACAACATCCAGCCGGTGCAGCGCCAGGTCCCCCAGCAGATCCGCAAATTCGTCCACCAGGCACAGCAGCCGCAAATTCGGTTCCTGCATCACAGGCTGCATCAGGCTGCGCACCGCCAGCTTGGGCAGTTCGTCGGCAATGCCCACCACCAACCGCACCACCGGCGTGCCCACGGCATCACGCACCACTGCTGGCAACTGCTCACCCAACTGAAAAATCTGCTCGGCCTGCCGCATGGCGGCCAGCCCTGCATCCGTCAGCACCAGTCCCCGCCCTGCGGGCTTGAGCAGGGCATAGCCCAGGGACCGTTCCAGCTCGCGCACCTGGGTGCTGACGGTCTGCACCGCCATGCCCAGCCGTTCCGCAGCACGGGCCATGCCGCCTTCCTTGGCGACAACCCAGAAGTAGTAGAGGTGCCGGTAACTGAAGCCTGGACCCATGGTTCGGTTTTTCAGAGCTGTGGCTTCCTGATTATCTGCTTCTACAAACCGGCTGCGTCGCTATCGTTGGGGCCATTGCATGCAGGGAAACACCAAGGGAAAGCTCGAGTGACAACGGGCAGAACGACTTGGGCAGCGGCCTGCCCCATCCGCTTCAGGCCAGGGGCCAATATGCAGCCATGCGGCCATGCCCCGCCATCCGCTGGAGCACCACACCGTGCAACCGAAGGAGAAAAACCATGCTGAAAGTTCTTGTCCCGTCCGATGGCTCGGCCAATGCGCACTATGCCGTGCGCCATGTGATCCGGCAGTACCAGACGCAACCCAGCCTGGTCATCCACCTGCTGAACGTACAGCCGCCCTTTCCGCAGCTGTTCAACGATTACGCCAGCAAGGGCGACCTGATGGAGTTCCACCAGGAACAGGCTGCCTCCGCGCTGGCCGGCACCCGGCAGCTGCTGGATGCGGCCGCCATCCCCTACACGGTGCACACGGAGGTCGGCAACACAGTGGACTGCATTGTCGACACCGCGCGCCAGCTGGGTTGCGACGGCATTGTGATGAGCACGGCACGCAAAAGCGCGCTGGTGCGCCTGGTCGAGAACTCGGTGACCAACCAGGTGCTGGCACGCACCAGCGTGCCCGTGGAGGTGATTGCGGGGGAAGCCGCCACCAAGCTGGAACGCTTTGGCATTCCCGCAGGGGTGGGCGCCGGTGCGGGCCTGGTCGCATTGTGGATGGCCTCCAACTGATTCGGCAGTCCGCCTGCGCCCGGGACGAGCCCGCCATGTGCCCACCAGGGCAGTCAGGCGGCGGCCCCCCTCCCCGAAAGACCTACACCGCATAAACGGCACAAACTGCCTGGAACCTTGGCATGCACACCATCGACACCCTGGCCACCGGCCCGATGTGGATCGGCTTCATCGCCTTTGTGTGCGCCATGCTCGCCCTGGACCTGTTCGTGCTGGGCGGCAACAAGGCGCACAAGGTGTCGGTGCGTGAGGCCGCGGGCTGGACCCTCACCTGGATGACGCTGGCCACCAGCTTCGGCGTTCTGCTGTGGTGGTATCTGGATGCCACGGCCGGCCGCGACATTGCCAACCGCAAGGCACTGGAGTTCTTTACCGGCTACCTGATCGAACAGGCGCTGTCGGTTGACAACATGTTTGTGTTCGTGATGATCTTCACCTACTTCGCCGTCCCGGCGGAGCTGCAGCGCCGGGTGCTGCTGTACGGCGTGGTGGGCGCCATCGCCATGCGCGCCATCATGATCCTGGGGGGGATCTGGCTGGTGTCCGAGTTTGCCTGGGTGCTCTATGTATTCGGGCTGCTGTTGGTCGTCACAGGGTTCAGGATGCTGTACATGCCAGACCACCAGCCCGACCTGGAAAAAAACCCCCTGCTGCGCTGGCTGCGCGGCCACATGCGGGTGGCGCCGGGCTTTCACGGCCAGGCTTTCTTCGTGCGCATCGGCGGTGTGCGCCATGCCACGCCCATGTTCCTGGTGCTGCTGATGATCGAGGCCAGCGATCTGGTCTTTGCGGTGGACAGCATCCCGGCCATCTTTGCAGTGACCACCGACCCCTTCATTGTCTTTACCTCCAACATCTTCGCGATACTGGGGTTGAGGGCGTTGTACTTTCTGCTGGCAGACATGGCCGAACGCTTCTATCTGCTGAAGTACGGTCTGGCCCTGGTGCTGATCTACATCGGGGGCAAGATGCTGGCCATGCCGTGGTTCCATATGCCCGCCCACTGGTCGCTGGCCATTGTGGGATCGATCGTCATGGTCTCCGTGTGGCTCAGCGTGAAGCTCTCCGCCCGCAAACCGTCCAAGGGGGTTGTATGAGCGATGCAGCCACACCGGCCACCATCTCTGCCTCTATCCCGTCCTGTATGCCGGCACCGGATCAGGAGCGGCGCGACAACCTCGGCAGGCTGACATCCCTGGCCTGGTTCGGCGGCCAGACCCGCGCCGCCACCACCAGCACGCGCTGGCTGGTGGCCGTGGACGGTTCCGCGTGCTCTTTGCGCGCCGTGGCCGCCAGCGCGCACCTGGTGGCGATGGGACAGGGGAATGTGCTGGATCTGGTGAACGTCCAGCCCTGGCTGAGCAAGGAAGCCGCAGAGTCCGAACTGGCACGGCGCGGCTGGGCCGCCACCGCCCCGGCGCGCCAGTTGCTGCAAGCATCCGCCACGCCCTGGCAGCTGCATGTGCTGATGGGAGAGGATGCCGCCGCCATCGTGGAACTGGCCGAATCACTGGACAGCCTGGGCATCTGCATCGGCTCCCACGGGTGGACGGCCGCCGAAGCCGTGTTGCTGGGCTCCGTGGCCTGCAAGGTCCTGCGCCTGGCCAGGATGCCGGTCCTGATCGTGCGGTGAACCCCATCCCACAGCTGCACCCACCGGCCTTGCGCCCCTTTGGCGTCGGGGCCGTAAAAGAAGTTCGCGGTCGCGCCGCCGTCCTTCAGGAAGTCGCTGTCGGTGAGCACGACGCTACATGACGGCGTACCAACAGTGATGAAGGGAGGCCTTCAGACCGAAAGCGGCCTCTTGCGAGGGCACTGCGCCAGCCACTGGCCGCCAGGCACAATCGTGCCCTGCCCGTCCGTGGGCATGCCCCTGCGCTGTGTTCGTGGATTTACGCTTCTGTCGTTGACGCCTGCGATCACCTCAATTAATATACGACCAGTCGGAAATAAATTTTACTGCCATGGGACGTTCACGGGTCATCGACCAAGATCAACTGCTGGATGCCGCTGAAGCGGTCATTGCGCGCGAAGGAGCGGCCAAGCTGACGCTGGAGGCCGTGGCTGTGCAAGCCAGTGTCAGCAAAGCCAGCGTGACCTACGACCACAAGACCAAACAAGGCCTGATCGAGGCGCTGGTGCGCCGGGCGCTCGCGCGTGACAACGCGTTCAACCAGGCCGAAGCGCAGCGGCTGGGCGACGCCAACGCACGGACGGTCCGTGGGCGCATCGCTGCTGCTGCGAACCCGCTGCCATCACAGCAGCGTGCCGTGGCCTTGAACCTGTGCGCGGCACTGGCCCAGGATGGTGACCTTCGACATCTGATGCAGGCCAACCAGGCCGCTGTCATCGCAGCCATTCAGGCCGATGCAGCCCAACCGCGCGGCGCCCTGATTGCGTACCTGGCATTGGAAGGCTTGAAGCTGCTGGAAAGCCTGGACTTCCACTCCTTTGCGCAGCCCGACCGCGATCGGCTTTTGGCAGACATCGAGGCACTGGTGGACCACCCTCCTGCCGTTGCGGCAGTGCCCGCCCAGCCGCCCAGCCAACAGCCTTCGCGCCGCCGGTAGCACCGGCCCCCCTTTTTTTGCACTCCTCGCAGGCCGCACGGGCGGCCTGCTGCCTCGCTTCGCCCACTTTCTGCCTCTGCGACCCATGACCCCTTCTGCCCCCCGTCCACAACCCCCCCACACCCTGCCCGAACCACGCTTGCGGCGGCTCTTTTTGACCGGCGGCAGCGGCTATGTGGGCCGCAATCTGGTGCGGCATTTTGTGGCGCAGGGGGTGGAAGTCCACGCCCTGGCGCGCAGCGCCAGCGCATGCACCCTGCTGCGTTCGCTGGGTGCACAGCCCATTGAAGGTGACCTGTTCTCGCCACAGTTGCACAACGCCATGCAAGGCTGCTGCGCACTGGTCCATGCGGCGGCCGACACCCAGCATGGCCTGGCCAGCAAGGCCCAACAGCTGACGAATGTGGAAGGAACCCGGCGGGTGTTTGCCGCGGCAGCCCAGGCACAGGTGGCACGCGCGGTACACCTGAGTACAGAGTCAGTGCTGCTCGACGGGCGCCCGCTGGTCAACGCCGACGAAAACCATCCCTACCCGGAGCACCCCGTCGGCGGCTACGGCGCCACCAAAGCCCAAGCGGAGCAGATTGCCCTGGCCGCAGTCCAAACGGGCATGCAGGTGTCCGTGGTGCGTCCGCGGTTCGTCTGGGGGCGCGATGACACAACCGCATTGCCCCAGTTGCTGCAAGCCGTCGATGCAGGCAAGTTCGCGTGGATTGACGGCGGCCGCTACCGCACCTCCACCACCCACATTGGCAACCTGGTGCACGGCATTGAACGCGCCTTGCTGGCAGGCCAGTCTGGGCAGTGCTACTTCATCACCGACGCTGATGCAGTCGAGTTCCGCACCTTCCTCACCGACCTGCTGGCCACCCAGGGGCGCAGCGTGAGCGACAAATCGGTCCCCAGGTGGTTGGTCCATGCCGTGGCCACAGTCTCCGAGCGCATCGCACGCTTGTCTGGCGGGCGCTGGCATCCCCCTGTGACACGGCAGGCACTGGCGACCTCAGCCGTGGAGGTGACGCTGTACATCGGCAAGGCCCGCCAGGACCTGGGATATGCACCTATCGTCAGCCATGCCCAGGGACTGGCAGAAATGGCAGAACTGCACCGTGCCAGAAGCGGGACAGCAGGTTGACGCATCGGGTCAGCCCTTCACCCGGGACCCTCCGGTCTGCCGCCACCCATGGCATCCGCCGCCCTGCGACCCAGTGCCTTTTTCAGCACGGCAGCTCGCTGTAATGCAGCTGCACCACCTGCCATTGCCCACCTGTGCGCCGCCACAGCTCGGTGAATTGGACCAGGGAGCCTTGTTCCCGCGGTGTCGCTATCCGGCCCGTGCCAAACGCCGTGACCACATCCGGGGCGACGGCCTGCCACGACAGGCGTTCATCCTGGGCCCTGCTTCCCTGCGGAAACCAGCGGCCCGCCTCCACCGCGTTGGCAATCCCGTGGAGCCGATGGGCTCGCTCTTCCATGCCATGTGGGCCCATGGCGATAAAGTCCGGGCTCTCCAGAGCTTCCAGCCGCAGCACATCGCCAGCCACGTAGGCCTCATACCAACTGGAACGGACTTCCAACAATCCCGCGTGCATGCCAACCCTTCCCATGTTTTTGCCTGGCAGAGAGTCTATGGCCCTCGCATCTGGCACACAGCCCCCTGGGCCAGACACTCGGATTTGCGTCAAAGTCCCCCCTGTACCCCAAAGCACTGCCACGCGCAACCTGGTGAACAGGAAATTGTTCCAAGCGGCTAACAGGACCCAGCGAATCTCAGCTTTCAGTGGAGACGAGGCATGATGCCACTGGCAGTACATCTCTGATAAGACAAGACTGAAAACAACGCACAGAGGGTGGTGCTGACGGCTCCAAAGTGACCCCGATTGGAAACAGTTCGCGCCCTTTATCGCGAGTAAACTCCAAGTCCCTTACTGCTTTGCAGCTCGCAATAAGACCAACAGCTTCTGAAAACTGGATGAAAAAATTTCTCTTGCCGGCCTTGATTGTCATGGGCTGCATGAGCCCTGCCTGGGCCGATGCCGAAAAGGACATCGTGCAAGTCCTGGCCTCTTGCCTGGTGGAAAATGCACCAGACAATTGGGAAGAGCTTTCTGTTCATTACTCCCGCAATGGAAAGGATGACAAAGGCCTCAACCAGGTGGCGGTGACGCACCGTGTAAGTGCCGGTGGTGTGACTGACCGATTGGAGCCATGCAGGCCATTGATTCCCGCAATGCTGGTCGAAAAACTCAGCGCCACCCTTCCTGAAAATTTACGGCAATGGAAGGCGGTCCACATCCAGATATTCAAAACAGGGCAGTTTCGTGTCAACTGGGTACAGCCCGAAGGCTAATCTTGTTCAGCTTCAATCTGGCAGATAGGAAACAGCCCCCTGTGTGCGTGCATTAAGCGGGATCGTTCCATGGCGCAATATGGGATGCCGCTGTGATGGGGACGTGCGCTGACTGCCAGCAAACGCCACACACCCATGGGCTCAGCCACAGGTCTGCCAGATGCTGGTGCATGGCAGGTTACGGAGAGGGTCAGGTTATCTCGAAGATGTCCGCATCCGACATCACCGCCTGCTCATGGTAGATGTCGTAGAGGTACTGGGGCAGCTCGGCATGGCTGACCTCCGGCGGAATGGCCAGATCCACCGGACCACGCTTTCCGTCATACCCTATGGCAAAGCAGCGCCAGACCGGGCCATGGCGCTCTACGGCCAGGATGTCACCAAACACATTGAACCGGTATTTTTCCATGCTTGCTCCACTGTGGGAAGCTGCATCCTAGCGCCCTATTGCCGCTTCTACACACCGGACAGGAATAGCACACAGCCGCCATAAGGCACTGCCCTCAAGATGGGTGTCAGACACCCGCGCCCAAAACGGACAGCCTTGTACGCCATATGGCGTCACCCATATAGAAATAATTGCAATAGGGCTTGATTTACATTCCAGAAATCAAAGAAGTCTCCTTACCATTGATAATCAATCAGCGGATATGAACTCTCCGGTATTGCCATCCGGGAAAAGCCTTCGCGCATGCCATGCGCGCAGTGCGTGTATGGCCACGGCAAAATCACCATTGAAGGGATCTTCACCATGAGCACTTACCAAAGTCTGCTTCAACAGAAATCCGAACTGGACGCGCTGATCGCAGAAGCCCAGCAACGCGAAAAGTCCCAGGCCGTGGCGCAGGCGCGCGCGCTGATCGACCAATATGGGTTGAATGTGGACGACGTGTTTGGAAAGAAGAGCACACCGGGCAGCCGCACCGCGGGTGCGCGTTCCGCAGTGGCGCCCAAGTACCGGGATCCTGCCACAGGTGCCACCTGGACTGGCCGCGGCCGGGAACCGGTCTGGATCAAGGGCAAAGACCGTGCCGCATATGCCATTTGAATGCGCATCTACCCCGCCGAGCCCGCTGCATACGGGCTTTTTTTACGCACGAGCTGCGGAAATTACCCGAGGCAACATGGCAGGGGAAATTCAGAAAGAGCACCACCTGCTGGCAGGCACGTGCGCACTTCTGGCGCATGACAAGTCGGGTTATGCAGAAAGCCCGGCAACCTGATTGATGAAATGGCTGGTATTTATCCAGCAATCCATGGCTGCCTCTGCTCCCACCCGCATTGCGTTGTCTGTGCAAAGAGTATGCGCCTTTTGTCCAGCGTGCACGCCATTCATCCGGGCGCATGGCACATGAGCAGACAGCCGCTCCCATAATGAGAGCATCAAATCTCCCTCCTCTCACACGTGAATGAGAGGACTTCCCCCGGCTTTGCTGGGGATTTTTTTGTGCCGCACGGGCGCGGAATATCCCTATGCCCCATGCCTGCAGGGGCAGAAAACCGCTCCGGTGCATCGCCAGAACATTCGGCCCGGATGGCCTGCACTGGCATTTGGCCCGGTGATCCACGTCAAAAAGCGACTTTAAAAGCGCTGTATCGCTGAAGTAGGATGCCTGTTTTGGCTGAGATACAAGCGATGCGATTTTGTTTTTCGACGGCGGTGCGTTCTGTGGTGGTGATGGCAGCGGGCGCGGCCATGGTGGCAGGCGCCGCACAGCGCCAGCAACGGCAGCCCGATCCGCAGAAAGTGGATGTGACCACCATGCTGGCCTGTGGGTATGACGTGCCCACCTACAACGACTACGCCTTGGCCCTGGGTGCCGCTGGCGAAGGGGCGGCCGCGCTGGGCCTGACACGCATTCCGGATGAATCCAACCCCTTCATGCACGAGTACGACCTGGCCGCACCAGTGGACGTGCTGGGCTACCGCACGCAGCGCGTGGCCCTGGCCTCCGGCGCGCTGATGGCGGTGCTGGACAACGTGAAGCCGCAGGAAGTGGCCCAAAAGCTCGGCATCGAGGAAGCCCTGCGGGATGACAGCTTCAAGTACATGGCCATGCGCGTGGCACACCATACCCAGGAAAAGGTGGGCAGCGGCACCATCAACACGGTCATCAGCCATGAGGTATCCACCGTGGTCACCCATCCCGGCAAGGTGCTGGTGGGCTGCAGCTACCGCGTGAACACATTCTGAGCGGTTGCGCGCCGCTGGGCCTTGCATCGGCGAACCGCCCCGATGCAATGCGGTTCGTGGCGTGCGACTGGCTCCCTGGGCATGCCCGGCGCAACCACGGTATGGAAAGCGGTGTCAGCAGTGCCGCTGGAACACGACGCAGGCTTATCGCACCAGCGGCCAGGTGCGTCCAACGCCTCCTCCCGCCCAGAAGGCTCCAGGCCACGGAAGCTACTTGGCGTCCAGCGGACTGGGGGCCAGACTGGGGGCGCTGTGCATGGCCACGATGCGGTTTTTCCCGCTCTTCTTGGCGGCATACAGCTGCTTGTCCACCTCGTCCAGAAACGCCGAAGGTTCGGCACCTGCATCCGGCGTGATGGTGCCCGCACCAATGCTGACGGTGACATGGTCCCGGATGGGGGACTGCGCGTGCGGAATCGACCGCTTCTGGATCAGCCGCTGGCACCGGTTGGCCACTTTCAGCGCCGTCGCGACATCCGTATGCGGTAGCAGGATGACGAACTCCTCCCCGCCATAGCGGGCCACCAGATCATGGGGCCCATCCACCGCCAGACTCAGGGTGCTGGCGATGTCCACCAGGCATTTGTCCCCCTGGATATGCCCATACTCATCGTTGTACTGCTTGAAGCAGTCAATGTCGAACAGAAGCACGGACAGCGGTGCACCGTCGCTGAGTGCACGGTCCCATTCCATGGCGAAGCACGCATCAAACCGACGCCGGTTGGCAATGCCGGTCAGCCCATCCTTGAACGAAAGGGCTTCCAGCTCGCGCTGCAGGACCAGGAGCTTTTCCTCGGTTTTCTTGCGTTCGGTGATGTCGAACATGAACCCGACCAGGGCTTCGGGACTGCCATCGGGATGGCGCATCACATGCACCACATCCCGGATCCAGACATAGCCGTTTTCGGCCGTCAGTGCCCGGTAATCCGCCTCATGGTCAATACCAGCCTGGGATTGCGAAACGCAGAAATTCACCACGTAGTCACGGTCATCCGGGTGCATGCGCATGACCCAGTCTTCTACCGTCAGCCAACTGTCCTGTGACCAGCCCAGCAAGGGCTCTATCTGGGGGCCGATATAGGCAAATTTCTTGGTCGCCCAGTCAATCTTCCACGGAATGGCCTTGGTGGATTCCAACAGCGTTTTGTATACAGCATCACTCTGACCCCATGCGGAAACATCATTCATGCAGCACCTCCGGCCACCGATTTGCCACCCGGGCGCAAACCAGCCTGGCTGAACGCGCTACCCCGGGCAAGATCTGGGCGATTTTCACTGAGCGAGAAATGATCCGCTGCAGTAGCGTCAAAGAGTGTAATTGACACTACGATAAATTTTTATTGACAATTTGATTCCAATTGTTTGGAACTATTGAACAAAAAAATAACACCCAGCCCGCTGCACCAGCCCATTCAGACCCGCGTTCAGGAGCCCTGGCTTTTGGGCGTGTGGCGGCGGTCCTGTCGTCCATCCGCATCCCAGTACAGCGGCGCTATACCCAGGGAGGTGCGCTGGCCATCCTGGTCCACCACATGGCAATCGGCGCCTTCCACCACCCACACGGGAATACCGTGGAAAACCACTTCCCAACCCGGTGGAGGACAGTAGCTTCCAACGGACATCACCGCCTTGCGGGCATCCGTCAACGCATTGAACGCTTTCTGTGTCAGTTCGAACCGTCGCGGCGATGCTCCTGCATGGGCATCCCAGTGCTCGCGCAGCGCGGCGACCATTGCATCGTAGATGTTGGCCATGACGTGAGTCTAAGGGAGCTGCCGGGTGCTGATTTATTTCTCTGAACGCCGATGCATGCGTATTCCAAGGCTCATAATTCACACTGACAAGAAAACGGAGACATATGGATTTCCTTGGAAACCAGCCCACGGAGCTGAGAAAAATGAAGAGCCAGCTCCTGGCGCAGGAAGCGCTTCTGTTCTCCGTCATCGAAACGCTGGAGCCTGTGCAACGCAGTGGCTTGCTGGCGCGGTTCGAGCACCACGCCGAAGAAGCCAGAACAGAGCTGCTGAACTCCATGGCAACCGACGAGCTGTACGAACGCCTGCTGGAACACCTCGACAGGTATTCCAAAAGCATCCAGCACATTCCCAAATAAACGCAGCCCCCAGACCTGTCTCCAGCCCGCCCGGCCCATGCCACGCGGGCTTTGTTTTTGTGGCGTGTGGCG
>NZ_DLMU01000014.1:581194-610411 GCF_002479375.1 Comamonas sp. UBA7528 | reverse complement strand
TGGCGATGTCCACGCCCGTGCCATCCGACTTCACGCGGACCTTCACGTTGTAGTCCACCACCCGCTTGACTGGGACCAATACCTTCATGCTGCGGCTCCTTGATTTCTTGGAAGATTGACGTTTACGTAAACCGACTCATTTTATGCGGCGCTGCTGCAGCAGCGGCGGAATTCCTGACAATTCACACGGTCCTTGCCGGCACAAAAAAGAACGATCGTTCTATTTTATGCGCACAACGGCGGCGCTGTGGATGGAAATCGGCTCAACCTCGGGTTACCACCTATCTGACAGCCCCATCGGCAGCTCGTCCCAGCCTGCACGGACCGGCACAGGATGGCGACATGACCCGGCATCCGGGGCGCCTGCGCAGCGCCCCGCCACAGGAGAGCGGACCGCCCGCCTCAGCCCTGCCAGTGCGGCCTGCGCTTTTGCGCGAAGGCCTGTGCGCCTTCCTGGGCATCGGCATCCATCATGTTGGCCGCCATGGTCTGGCCCGCCAGCTGGTAGGCCGCTTCCAGTCCCAGTTCACGCTGCTGGTAGACCAGGGCCTTGCCCATGCGCACGGCCGCCGCCGGCTTGACCAGAATGGACTGCACCAGCGCCTCCACGGTGGCATCCAGCGCTTCGGGTTCGGCCACCCGGTTCACCAGCCCGCGGGCGAAGGCGGTGTCCGCATCGATGAAGTCCCCGGTCAGCAGCATTTCCATGGCCTGCTTGATGGGCAGGTTACGCACCAGCGGCACGCTGGGGGTGGCGCAGAACAGCCCGTAGTTGATGCCGCTGGTGGCAAAGCTGGCCGCGCTGCTGGCCACCGCCAGATCGCACTGCGCAACCAGTTGGCAACCGGCCGCCGTGGCCATGCCTTGCACCCGCGCGATCACCGGCACCGGCAGGCGGGCGATGCTCACCATCATCTTGCTGCACTGGGCAAACAGCTGCTGGTAATAGACCAGTTGGGGGTTGGCCGCCATGTCCTTCAGGTTGTGGCCGGCGCAGAAGGCCTTGCCCTGCGCGGCCAGCACCACCACGCGGGCCGAGGCATCGGCGGCCACGGCATCCAGGGCCTGCTGCAGCGCCACCAGCATCTCGGCACCCAGTGCGTTGAAACGCTGGGGATCGTTCAAGGTGATGCGCACCACACCCTGCGGGCTGCGCTGCACTTCCACCAGTTGGTCCACATTCTGCAAATCCATCATGGCCGACGCTCCTGTTGCTATGCCCAGACGAAATCAGATATCGGCCAGCACGCGGACGTGGGCTTCCACGCTGCGAGCCAGGGCGCTCATCACATAGCCGCCTTCCAGACAGGACACCATGCGGCCCTTGGAGAAACGCCGCGCCACGTCCTTGATGCGCTCGGTGATCCAGGCGAAGTCCTGCTCGTTCAGCGCCAGCTGGCCCATATCGTCTTCGCGGTGGGCATCGAATCCGGCACTGATGAAGATCATTTCGGGCTTGAAGGCTTCCAGGCGGGGAATCCACATCATCTCCACCAGCTCGCGGATATCCATGCCCTTGGTATAGGCCGGCACCGGCAGGTTCAGCATGTTGGACGCTGGCTCCTTGTCGCCACTGAACGGGTAGAACGGATGCTGGAAGAAGCTGACCATCAGCACCCGGTCGTCGCCGGCCAGGATGTTTTCCGTGCCATTGCCGTGGTGCACATCGAAGTCCACGATGGCCACGCGCTTGAGGTGGCGGCGCTGCAGGGCATGCAGGGCCGCAATCGCCACGTTGTTGAAGAAGCAAAAGCCCATGGACTTGGCGCGCTCGGCGTGGTGGCCGGGCGGGCGGGTGGCGCAGAAGGCATTTTCCAGGCTGCCGTCGATCACCGCATCGGTGGCAGCCACGGCCGCCCCGGCGGCGCGCAGCGCCGCATCCCAGGTGTGGACATTGATGGAGGTGTCGGTGTCCAGCGGCGAATACGCGGGACCGCCGGCCTGCACCTCTTCCTTGAGCCGGTCCGTCAGGCCGCGCAGTGCCGCCACATGCATACGGTCATGGGCCAGCTCCACATCGGCCAGCGAAGCCAGCGGCGCTTCCACGCGCTCCAGCCCGTCGAACACCCCAGTGATCAGCAGGCGGTCCTCGATGGCGTCCAGTCGTTCCGGGCATTCCGGATGCCCAGGACCCATCTCATGCTTCCAGCAATCCTTGTGGGAAAAATAGCCTGTTCTGCCCATTTTCCTTGTCCCCGTTTTTGTTTTTTTCAGCCATGGCCCCCAATGGATGCAGCACGCACAGGCGCTGCGCAAGGGCCTTCCAGACCAGCTTAACACGGTCATTGCGGGCCGCCCGCAGCGAGTACACGACTGCGTTGCTGGCCTGTTGGCGGGCGGTCAGCTTGGCAGCGAAGCGCTGTGCGCCATGGCCCGCTGCAGCGGGCAGCGGTGGTGTGCACGGCGGCTTTGCGCACCGCCCAACGGGACAACGCGTGCGCAGCGGGCGGGCCGACACACCGCCGCCCGGTGCAGTGCCGTGCGCGCACCGCGGCCCCTACGCCGCCCCGGCGGAGCCGGTACGGCCCTCTGCAAAAAATACCCACTGCCCGGCACATGGACTTGCGTGGGAGCACTGCGGACCATCGCACAATGGGGGCTCGGTGCCGCAGCGCTGCAGGCCTGGCGGGAATGCATGGAACATGCCCGCAATGCCTGCGCCACCCCGGCACAGCCAGCCCGCGAGCGCTGCGGCAGGGAGTTCCGCTTCCTACCCTGGCCGCCGGGCCGTCCCCCTCACCGAGATTTCATGACCCGTCTGCTTCCCGTTGCTCTTGTCTGCATCGCTGCTTGCGCCCTCCCCAGCTACGCGCAAAGCCCCAAAAACTCCAAAGCCCGCGCTGCGGCCGCTGTGGACAACAGCTACGGCCAGCGTGCCGAAGCGCTGCGCTGGGCCGATACCCTGGCCCAGCAGCAAGGCATCGATGCCGCCTGGCTGCGCCAGCAACTGGGCCAGGCACAGAAGCTGGAACAGGTGCGCCGGCTGATGACGCCCAGCACCGGCCCGAAGAAGACCACGGCCCGCAGTTGGGCGGTGTACCGCAGCCGCTTCATCGACCCGGTGCGCGTGCAGGCCGGCAAGCGCTTCTGGCAGGAGAACGCCGCTGCGCTGGAGCGCGCCGAGCAAACCTATGGCGTGCCCCCGGAAATCATTGTCGGCATCATCGGCGTGGAAACCATCTACGGCCGCAACATGGGCAACTTCCGCGTGCTCGACGCTCTGGCCACGCTGGCTTTCGACTACCCCACCAACCACCCGCGCCTGGCCGAGCGCGTGGCCTATTTCCAGGGCGAGCTGGCGCAGTTCCTGACCACCGCCTGGAGTGCCCGCCAGGACCCCACCCAGGCGCTGGGCAGCTTTGCCGGTGCCATGGGTCTGGGACAGTTCATGCCCAGCAGCCTGGCCCGCTTTGGCGTGGACTTTGATGGCGACGGCAAGGTCGACCTCTACAACAGCACCGTGGACGCCATTGGCTCCGTGGCCAACTACTTCCGCGGCCACGGCTGGCAGCCCGGCATGGCGGTGCAGTACGGCGTGGCCTTCAACCCCAACGGCACCGACATGGCCACGCTGCTGGCACCGGACATCAAGCCCAGCTTCACCGCCGACCAGATGCTGCAGCTGGGGGCGATTCCACTGGATGGCGGCATGCGCCACCAGGGACCGCTGGCCCTGGTGGAGCTGCTCAACGGCGAAGATGCGCCCACCTATGTGATCGGCACACAGAACTTCTACGCCATCACCCGCTACAACATGTCCAGCTACTACGCCATGGCCGTGCACGACCTGGGCCAGGAAGTGGCTGCCGCCGTCCAGGAAGCCCGCCTGGAGCCGGCACCGCAGGCGCCCCGTTCCGCGGCGGCGAGCGCCCCGTAAGCGCCGCGCAGTGCCCCATGCAAAAGGCCCGCAGATGCGGGCCTTTTTTGTCATTGCGCAGCGGTACGGGACAGCACGGCAGCATGCCGCAGCCGTCCCCGGAACTCAGAAACGCTTCATCTGGCAGATGCTGGGCAGTTCGGCCTGCAAGGCCGTGATCTCGCGCACCACGCGGAAGCCATAGCCCGAGCCTTCCACATCGAACTTCACCCCCGGTGTGCCCTGGCGTTCCATCACGCCCACGGCCAGCGGCTGCTGGAACTGGTGGTCAGTGGCACGCATGTAGCCGGTGCGGCCAGCCAGCTGCACCTGCACCTGCTCCATGGCGCGGGCCACGGCGGCGGCTTCGGTACTGCCAGCTTTCTGCATGGACTGGGCCAGGGCCTCGACCATCATCTGCATGCGCAGGTGGGCGTAGTCGTCTTCGGGCTTGGGAAAGCGCTGGCGGAAGCTCTGGTAGAACTGTTCGCTGGCGGCGCCCGGCGTGTTGGGCAGCCAGTCGGCCACGGCCACCACCTTGCCCACACCGGCATCGCCCAGTGCAGCGGGCGCGCCCAGCGCGTTGCCGTAGAAGGTGTAGAACATGCCGTCAAAGCCCACTTCGCGCGCGGCCTTGACCAGCAGCGTCAGATCGTTGCCCCAGTTGCCGGTGATCACCGCCTGGGCACCGCTGTGCTTGATCTTCACCGCATAGGGGGCAAAGTCCTTGATGCGGCCCACGGGGTGCAGCTCGTCGCCCACCACGGTCACTTCCGGGCGGCGCGCGGCCAACTGGCGGCGGGCTTCGCCCAGCACGGCCTGGCCAAAGCTGTAGTCCTGGCCGATCAGGTAGACGTTCTTGAGCGCCTTGTCTGCCTGCACCAGCTGCATCAGCGCGGCCATGCGCATGTCGGCATGGGCGTCAAAGCGGAAATGCCAGAAGCTGCAGCGCTCGTTGGTGAAGGCCGGGTCCACGGCCGAATAGTTCAGAAACAGCACCCGCTTCTTGGGTTCGCGCTGGTTGTGCTTGTTGATGGCGTCCAGCAGCGCCGAAGCCGTGGCCGAGGAGTTGCCCTGCAGGATGATGCGGGCACCGCCGTCGATGGCGGCGCGCAGTGCGGACAGCGCCTCTTCGTTCTGGCCCTTGCTGTCAAAACGCTGCACCACCAGAGGACGGGCGGCCGCATCGCCCTGCAGGCGCACGCCGCCGCGCGCGTTCACACGTTCGGTCGCCATCAGGATGTTGCGGAACACCGCTTCGCCCGTGTTGGCAAACGGGCCGGACAGGCTTTCCACCAGCGCCAGCTGGATGGGGGCGCCGGTGGGCGCCGCAGCGGCCGTACCGGACTTGGCGGGGCTGGCCGCCAACGCTGCCGAAACCACGCCCCCCAGGCCCCATACCGTGGCACCCGCCACCCCGGCCAGCACCATTTTGCGCAGCGAAGATGCCACCTGATACCTGCGCGATGGCGCTGGTTGGTGGTTTTTCAAGACCTGCGAGCCAAATTTATTCATACCAAATCATCCCTTGAAAACCCCGGCACAGCCTGCAATTGCTGAGCATGCGGCAACCAACCGGAGCGCCGCGCAGTGTATAGGAGCCCAACAACCATGTTCTTCGCATCGCCTGTCATCCGCCGTTCTGCCTTCAATGCTTCCCACCAGGCCGATCTGGCCCTGCAGCGCTTTCTGCAAGCCTCGCAGCACGCCGCAGCCAAGACCGCCGGCTATACCGCCACCTCCACCGAGGACGCCACCACGCTGTCCGTCGATGTGCCGGGCCTGGCCCGCGAGCAGCTGCAACTGCGCATCGAAGACCACCAGGTGCACCTCAGCAGCGTCGAAGGCGCTCCCCGCCAGGTGCAGCGCAGCTGGGAACTGCCCCACGCCATCGATGCCGCAGCCAGCAGCGCCAAACTGGAAAACGGTGTGCTGACCCTGGTGCTGGCACAGCGCAAGCCGGTGGACACCTCGGTGCAGCTGAGCATCCAGTAAGCCGCGTCTTTCGGGCAACGCTCCGTGCGCTGCCCACCCTTGGTTGACTGGCCTGCCACCTTTCTTCTCCTCTTGATTAGCACCGGCAAGCCAGACAGCATGAAGCCCGCAACGTTGCACAACGTTGACGGGCTTCTTTTTTGCCTGCGGGCGGTGTGCGCAGCGGCGCAGGTCGACTGCGCTGCACGGCGCTGTGCGACGCTGCCACCGGCCGTACCGCCTTTCCTCCCCCACGGATGCCGGAAAGTCCACTTGCCCGGTGGCTGACACCGGCGCCATCGTCCTGCGCCGGAGTAGTGCACGGCCGCCCTCCTGCCCACCGAGGCCTTTGCAGCGTCCTGATCGCGGGCCCCTGCCTCGGTGAAGGTCGTGCTCGCCACGGCCCTGCGTGCGGGTACTCCGAGGCCGCTGCACCACACCGCAGGACTCGCCGCGAACTGGCCGGTGACAGACAGCACTGGCCGTTGCGAGCACCCATAAAAAAACGCCATCCGGGTGGATGGCGTTCAGGGTGTGACAACCGCCAACGTACAGACCGGCGACCGGCTCACTCGTGGCGCAGAGCCTCGATCGGGTCCAGCTGCGCCGCGCGGCGGGCGGGGAAGTAGCCGAACACCACGCCAATGGCGGCAGAGAAGATGAAGGACAGCGCATTCACCCCGGCGTTGAAGATATAGGGCACGCCCATCACCTGCGCCAGCACATAGGACGCGGCGGTGGCAATCAGAATGCCGGCCAGCCCACCCAGTGCCGCCAGCACCACCGCCTCTATCAGGAATTGCAGCAGCACTTCGCGCTCCAGCGCGCCGATGGCCAGACGCAGGCCGATTTCCCGGGTGCGCTCGGTCACGCTCACCAGCATGATGTTCATGATGCCGATACCGCCCACCAGCAGACTCACCGCTGCCACCGCACCCAGCAGCGTGGTCATGACCTTGGTGGTGCCGGCCATGGTGTCGGCCAGTTGCTTGGTGTCCAGCACGTTGAAGTTGTCTTCATCGCTGGGGGCCAGCTTGCGCAGCTCGCGCAGCAGCTGGTTCATGCTGGATTTGACACGCTCGGGGTCGCTGCCGTCCTCCATGGACACCAGGATGGTGTTCAGACGCTTGCTGCCGGTCACCCGGCGCTGCAGCGTGTTCAGCGGGATCAGCACGGTGTCGTCCTGGTCGTTGCCGAAGGCACCCTGCCCCTTGGAGTCCAGCAGGCCGATCACGCTGCAGGAAAAGCCCTTGATGCGCAGCTGCTGACCGATCACATCGGCGCTATTGCCATACAGCTCGCGGTGCAAGGTGGCACCGATGATGCATACGGCAGCGCCGGCGCGCAGTTCTTCGTCGGTGAATTCGCGGCCCTGGGCCAGCTTCCAGTTGCCGGTGATCAGCCAGTCATTGGTGCTGCCGATCACGCTGGTGGACCAGTTGCGCCCGCCAGCCACCACCGTGGCACTGGAACGTGCCTCGGGGGCCACGGCCTGGATGCCGCCGATCTGCTGGGCGATGGCGGTGGCATCCGTGTCCTTGAACGACGGCGCGACGGTGGCGCCCGGCCCCATGCGCTGCCCGGAGCGCACCTGCAGCAGATTGGTGCCCAGGCCGGAGATCTGGTTCTGCACGGCCACGGTGGCGCCGTTGCCCAGGGTGACCATGGTGATCACGGCGCTGACGCCGATCACAATGCCCAGCACCGTCAGGAACGAGCGCAGCAGGTTGCGGCGGATGGAGCGCAGCGCCAGCCAGATGGTGTTCCACAGCATCAGGCACCGCCTTTCTCGGCCGCGGCCAGGGCCTGGCTGTCCAGTGCGGCGCGGCGCAGCACCAGCGGGGTGTTGGGGGTGTCGGTGTCCATCATGCCATCCTTGAAGCGCACGATGCGGCGGCTATAGGCCGCCATCTCGGGCTCGTGCGTCACCATCAGCACGGTGATGCCTTTTTCGCTATTGAGCTTCCACAGCAGCTCCATGATTTCCTCGCTGCGCTGGGTGTCCAGATTGCCGGTGGGCTCGTCGGCCAGCAGCACGGCCGGGTCGGAGACGATGGCCCGGGCAATGGCCACGCGCTGCTGCTGGCCGCCTGACAGCTCGGCCGGCGTGTGGTGTTCCCAGCCCTTGAGCCCCACCGCTTCCAGCGCACGGGCGGCGGCGGCATGGCGCTGGGCCGTGGGCTCGCCCCGGTACAGCAGGGGCAGCTCCACGTTTTCCTGCGCCGTGGTGCGCGGCAGCAGGTGAAAGCCCTGGAACACAAAGCCGAAGTAACGCCGGCGCAGGCGTGCCCGTTCGTCGCGCGACAGGCCTTCCACGTGCACGCCCTTGAACAGGTAGGAGCCAGTGGTGGGACGGTCCAGGCAGCCCAGGGTGTTCATGGCCGTGGACTTGCCCGAACCACTGGGGCCCATGATGGTCACAAAGTCGCCCTGGGCAATGTCCAGGTCCACGCCCTTGAGGGCCTGGAAGGCCAGACCACCTTCGCCATAGGTCTTGGTCACGCCGCGCAGGCGGATCAGCGGCAGGCCGCCGTCGCCCGCGGCTTCGGGCGTCAGCGCACTTGACAGCACACTCATTTGGAGGCTCCGCTGCGCTGGTCGGTGATCAGCAGATCGCCTTCCTTGAGGGCTTCACTCTCCACTTCGGTCATGCGGCCATCGCTCAGGCCAGTCTTGACCTGGCGGGCTTCGGGCTGGCCGCCCTGCAGCACCCACACATAGCGGGTCTGGCCGGGGGCCTGGGCCTGTTCGCGGCCCCCCTGGCGCGACCCGCCCTGGCGCGGGGGACGCGGCATCAGTTGGCCGACGATGCCGCCACCGCTGCCACCGCTGGCGCCGGGCGCGCCGCCTGCCGGCTTGCCGCCTTCGCGCGCGGCACCGGCTCCCGCGGCCACCTGGCCGGGGTTCTGCATGCCGGTGGGCGTGAAGCGCAGGGCCGAGTTGGGCACCAGCAGCACATCCTGGCGCTCATTGGCGCGGATGGTGGCCGAGGCCGTCATCCCGGGGCGCAGGCTCAGGTCTTCGTTGTTCACCTCCAGACGGGCCACATAGGTGACCACGTTGTCGGTCTTGGTGGAACCGTAGTCCACGCGCGTCACCTTGGCCGGGTAGCGGCGCGAGGGGTAGGCGCTGACGGTGAAGCTGGCACGCTGGTCGGCCTGCACGGTGCCGACATCGGCTTCGTCCACCGCCACTTCCAGGCGCAGCTTGTTCAGGTCTTCGGCCACGGTGAACAGGGTCACGGCCTGCAGCGAAGCCGCCACGGCCTGACCGGGTTCCACCGTGCGGGTCAGCACCACGCCGTCAATAGAGGCCTTGATGGAGGCCTTGGAGAGGTTGGTCTCATCGGTGGACAGCGCGTTGCGGGCATCTTCCACCGAGGCCTTGGCGGCGGCCACATCGGCCTTGGCGCGGTCGAGCGTGGCGCGGCCGGAATCCAGCTCGGTGGCCGAAGGCACCTGGCCGCCGGAGAGGCGGTGCACTTCTTCCAGGCGCGCCAGATTGGCCTGGGCTTCTTTGAGCGTGGCTTCCGCCTGGCTTTGCTTGGCCTGGGCCGAGGCCATGGTGGCGCGCGAGCGGCCCACCTGGGCGGTGAGCTTGTCGGTGTCCAGCTCGACCATCACCTGGCCTTTTTTCACCTTGTCGTTCACGTCCACATAGACCTTGCGCACCGTGCCCGACAGCTCGGAGCCCACGTTCACCGTGCGCGTGGGCTGCAAGGTGCCGTTGGCCGAGACGGTCAGCGACAGCGTGCCCTTCTTCAGCGCCTCGGTCACATACACGGGCTTGGCCTTGGCTTTCTGGTCGGCCTGCCACCAGGCAAAGCCGCCCACCGCCACGGCCACGGCCACGGCGCCAATCCACACCGTGGGGCTTTGCCACCATTTGCGGGCCAGGCCGTCGCCCAGCAGGTCCTGCACTTCTTGGCTGCTGGAAGTCGTTTTGTTCTTTTTCATGTTCGGTAGATCCTGTTGATTCTTCTGCGGTCGGCGTGGCTCAGGGCTGGCTGTTGCGGGCAACGGGCGTGCCGGCGGCGTCGGTCGCCACGGTCGGCGTCCAGCCGCCGCCCAGGGCCTTGTAGAGGCGGATGTGGTCGGTGCTGATGCTGGCCGCCACGGTGGAGACGCTGTCCTGCGAGCTCAGCAGGGTGCGCTGCGTGTCCAGCACGGTCTGGAAGTCGATCAGCCCGCTCTGGTAGCGCTGGTTGGCCAGCAGCGAGGCGTTGCGCGCCGCGGCTTCAGCCGCGCGCAGGCGCACCAGGCGCTCCTTGTCGCCTTGCAGCTGCACCAGTGCGTCTTCCACTTCCTGCAGCGCCGTCAGCACCGCAGACTGGTAGCTGGCCTGGGCCTGGTCCACCACCGCACTCTGGGCGCGGATCTGGGCACGGTTGGCGCCGCCGTCGAACAGCGTGGCCGACAGACCGGCCGCCATGCTGGCCGCCACCGAGGCGCCATTGGTCAGCGCGCCCAGGGTCAAGGCGCTCAGGCCCAGTGAGCCGCTCAGGCGCAGGCTGGGGTAGTTGGCCACTTCCTGGGCCGACAAGGTGGACAGCGCGGCTTCCAGCCGGTGCTGGGCTGCGCGCACATCGGGGCGCTGGCGCAGCGTGTCGGCCGGCAGCGTGAGGGCCAGCTCGTCCGGAGCCCGGGGCACGGGCTGCAGCACCTGCAGCTGTGTCTCCAGCGCGGCCGGCGGCTGGCCGGTGAGGATGGACAGCGCATGGCGCGACTGTGCCAGGCTGGTCTGCAGCGCCGGAATCTGCGCTGCGGTCTGGTTGGTGGACTGGCGGGCCTGCTCGGATTCCAGCGACGTGGCCAGACCGGCCTGCACCCGCCATTCGGTGATCTGCTGGGTCTGCTGTTGCAGCGCCAGGTTCTGCTGGGCAATGCGCAGACGGTCCTGCTGACCGCGCAGTTCCACATAGGTCTGGGCCACCTCGGCCGCCAGCGACACCTGGGTGCTTTCCAGCGTGGCCTGGGCCGCGCGGGCCGTGGCTTCGCTGGCGTCGACCCGGTTGCCCTGGGCACCCCACCAGTCCGGCTCCCAGCTGGCATCCAGCCCGGCGGAATAGCTGTTGCGCGCGTCGTTGTTGCCCTGGCGGCTGCGTCCCGCACTGGCACTGGCGCCGGCGCTGGGCAACAGGCCGGCAGCCTGCACATCGCGCGTGGCCCGGGCCTGGCGCACGGCCGCCTGGGCGCTCAGCAGGCTGGGATTGGCCTGCAGGGCCTGGTCGATCAAGGCTGTCAGCTGGGCATCTCCAAAGCGCTGCCACCAATGCGAGAGGTCTTCCGGCGCCTGCTGCTGCGGCGCCGACTGGGCGGCATGCCATGCCGTGGGCACGGCGGGCATGGCGCCTGCGGGGGTGAAGGAGGTGGTGTGGCTGCAACCGGCCAGCACCAGTGCGCCGGCCAAAGCCACCGCCAACGGCAGCGCGGCCGGGCGCCGCGCTGGGGAAGCAATGACAGGGAAAGAGGAAGAAAAATACATGAAGGCCCTGGTGGATCGTGCCGTGAACTGTGACGGATTGTGCGCACGCTCTGTAGGGCTGCGACAAACTGTGTGTGAAGCCCTGGTAAAGAGCAGCCTGTCATCCGCACGGCACGCGATTGTGCCGAGATGCGCAGTTGCTCCGCCCTCTGAATCCCTGCGCACCGGGGCCATTTGTGCCCCGAGGGGCGGCTCCCTTTCCCCCCGCAGTGCAGGGCCACCGCCGCACCACGGGGTATGCGCCTACAGAGGAACACCGGAGGGGGCCTTCTCAAACCCCGCATGGCTGCCTACGATGCACGGGCATCTTCTCTGTCCCACCCAGGCCCTCATCGGAGCCTCTTCGGGGCGTCTTCGGGACCTTTTCCCCCAACCCTTGCAGGAAAGCACTATGGCCAAGATTCTGGTTCTGTATCACTCCATGTACGGTCACATCGAAACCATGGCCAATGCCGTGGCAGACGGCGCACGCAGCGTGGCCGGCGCCCAGGTCACCGTCAAGCGCGTGCCCGAAACCATACCCGCCGACGTGTTCAAGAATGCCGGCGGCAAAGCCGACCAGGCCGCGCCCGTGGCCACCCCGCAGGAGCTGGCGGAATACGACGCCATCATCGTGGGCACCCCCACCCGCTTCGGCAACATGACCGCCCAGATGCGCAATTTCTGGGACCAGACCGGCGGTCTGTGGGCCAAGGGGGCGCTGATCGGCAAGGTGGCCAGCGTGTTCGCCTCCACCGGCACCGGCGGCGGCCAGGAAATGACCGTGACCACCACCTGGGCCACGCTGGCCCACCATGGCATGCTGATCGTGCCCATCGGCTATGCCCTGCCGCAACAGACCGATCTGTCGGCGGTCAAGGGCGGCAATTCGCCTTACGGTGCCACCACCATTGCCGGCCCGGACGGCTCACGCCAGCCGCATCCGGATGAGCTGGCCATTGCCCGCAACCAGGGTGCGACCGTCGCCAAGCTGGCGACCAAGCTGGCCGGATAAACAGCGAACGCGGCCTGCGCCATCCCATCAAAAAAGCAGCCTCCCGGGGCTGCTTTTTGGTGGGCTGCACGGCCAGCAGGGTCTGGCCTGGCTTTACTTCAGAGAGTCCAGCGGCCAGCGCGGCTTCACATCGAAGGCATAGGTTTTTTCCGCCTGTTCGCGCCCGGCCTGCAGGCGCATGGCAGCGGCCATGGCGATCATGGCGCCGTTGTCGGTGCACAGGTGCAGTTCGGGGTAGTGCACGCGGATCTGGCGCTTGGCGCAGGCGGCGTTGAGCTGGGCGCGCAGCAGCTTGTTGGCGCCCACGCCGCCGGCCACCACCACGCGGCGCATGCCGGTGTCCTTCAGCGCCGTCAGCGTCTTGCGCACCAGTACGTCGACGATGGCCGCCTGGGTGCTGGCCGCCAGATCGGCCTTGCGCGCTTCCAGGTCATCCCCCAGCTTCTTGGCCTGGGTCAGCACCGCCGTCTTCAGGCCGGCAAAAGAGAAATCAAGGTCGCCCGAATGCAGCAGCGGGCGCGGCAGCTTGAAGGCTTCCGGATCGCCGCCTTCGGCCAGGCGGGACAGCTCGGGCCCGCCGGGGTAAGGCAGCCCCATCAGCTTGGCCGATTTGTCAAAGGCTTCACCGGCCGCGTCGTCGATGGTCTCGCCCAGGATGGCGTAGTCGCCCACCCCATCCACCCGCATCAGCTGGGTGTGACCGCCGGAGACAAGCAAGGCAATGAAGGGGAATTCGGGTGGATCCTCGCTCAGAAAGGGCGACAGCAGATGCCCTTCCAGGTGGTGCACGCCCAGCACGGGCCTGTCCAGCGCCGCGCCCAGGGCGCAGGCCACACCGGCACCCACCAGCAGCGCGCCCGCCAGGCCCGGGCCACGGGTGAAGGCCACCACATCCACATCCTGCAGCGTGGTGCCGCTTTCCTTCAGCACATGCTCGGTCAGCGGCAGCACGCGGCGGATGTGGTCGCGGCTGGCCAGCTCCGGCACCACCCCGCCATAGGCGCGGTGCATGTCGATCTGGCTGTGCAGTGCGTGCGACAGCAACTGTGGCACGGCGCCGCCATCGGGCAGGCGCACCAGGGCCACGCCCGTTTCGTCACAGGAGGATTCGATACCGAGGATCAGCGAACTCATGGCCGCCAGTGTAGAACCTGCGGCACAGCGGCGCTGGCAGGCGGACATTGGCCCGGCCTGCCGTTTGCCATCCGGTCCGGCGCCGCCGGTGCTCAGCTGGTGGTGTGTGCCGAGCCGGTGATGTAGTGCTCCAGCTGCTGGATGGTGAACTGCTGCTCGGAGATGATTTCCTTGACCAAGTCCCCGATCGAGACCATGCCCAGCACCTCGTGTTCGGTGTTGACCACAGGCAGATGGCGGATGCGCCGGGACGTCATCAGTGACATGCATTCGGCCGTGGTCTGGCGCGGCAGCACGCAGTGCACCTGGGACGTCATCACCTCTTGCACCTGGGTGGTGCTGGAGCTGCGCCCCTGCAGCACCACCTTGCGGGCGTAATCCCGCTCGGTCACGATGCCGGCGATGCGCCCGCCGTCCAGCACCAGCAGCGCGCCGATGCCTTTGTCGGACATGAGCTGCAGCGCCGCCAGCATGGTGTCGGTGGGGCCCACGCTGTGCACGGGGCTGTTGTTCTTGGCTCGCAGGATGTCAGCCACAGTCGTCATACCGCATCTCCTTGGGACAAAAAGCGCCAACGGAACTGCCATTGGCATGCATACCTACCAGAGTCGCAGCGCCAGTGTGGCGGCATCGCGGCAATGCAGCAATCAGGCGATGCCCGTATCCCTGTAGCGGGTATGCAGCCCTCGCGCCGGTCTCCTACCCGATCCCGCGCTGAGTGCCTACAAAAAAGGCAGCTTGCGCTGCCTTTTATCCGTCTTTGCGGCGCTGCGCCGCCCCCATGCGGACACGGCATGCCCTGTTCGGGGTGCGCTCAGCGGCGCCCGCCAAGGAAGGCGCCACCGATCTTGAACAGATCGCCCATACCCACCTGACCATCACCGTCCTGGTCCAGCAGGCTGCCCAGCAAGCCTCCCCCCAGGCCGCCCTGGGCCTGTGCCCGCTCACGTTCCTGGCCCAGGGCCTGGCCCAGCCCGCCGGCATCCAGGCCGCCGGACTGCACCCGGCTGGCCAGGAAAGCCATCACGATGGGGGCCAGCATCTGCAGCAGATTGCCGGCATTGCCGCCCAGACCGGTGGCCTGGCCCAAGCCCGCTTCCGCGCGCTGCTGGTTGCCGCCAAAGATGTGGCCCAGGATGTCGGCACTGCCGCCCAGTCCGGCACCACCCCCTTGTGCGCCGCCCAGCACCGAGCCCAGCAGGTCGCCCAAGCCGCCGAGGCCCTGGGGCACGGCAGCGCTATGGTCCCGCTGCAGCGCCCCCAGCAGGTCAGCGGCGCCCTGGGGCTGGGCTGCGTTCTGGCCCAAGGCGCCCAGCAGCAGCGGCAGGGCCGCGCCCACGGCCGACTGCATCTGCTGGGGGTCGGTGCCCAGTTGCTGCGCCATCTGCTGCATGGGTGCACCTTGCAGCTGGGACATCAGTTCATCGACCAGGGAGGGGGAAGCGTTCATGGCAGAGACTCCGGAGGAAATTCAGCACCCCATCGTACAGACTGCACACGCGGCGTCCACCGAAAGCCATGGCTGCCATCGTGAACAATCATCACTGCCGTCCCGAGTGCGCCACCCGGTGTGCTGCCTGGGGCCGACGGCGGCTCCCACACACTGTTACCGCTGGCTTTCCGATGACCCGCAATGGGGAGCCCGCGCCTGCGCCGGCCCCTCGAGAAGCGGAAAAAAGTGCACAGCGACTGCCACCTGCGGCCCCCTGCATGAACACGGCGTCTATTCAGAACGAAAATAGCCGCCACAGCGGTGTGCCGGTCCGGGCGCCATGCCCGCCTCTGCAACCGCCAGCACCATTTACATATGAAAAATAAATATTAAAAACAAACCATAACAACGAAAGACAATATATACCCCATGTCAATCCAGCACTACCTCAAAGAAATCGGCCGCGGCAAAGACGGCGCGCGGGCGCTGCGGCGCGACCAGGCCGCCGACCTGATGGGCCAGCTGCTGGACGGCCAGGTGGATGAGCTGGCCACCGGCGCCTTCTGCGTGGCCATGCGCATCAAGGGCGAAACGCCCGACGAGATGGCCGGTTTTCTGGACGCGGTGCACCAGCGCCTGCCCGCACTGGCTGCGCCCCAGCAGCCCTGGATCGTGCTGCCCAGCTACAACGGCGCGCGCAAGCTGCCGGTGCTCACCCCGCTGCTGGCCCTGCTGCTGGCACGCGAAGGCCTGCCGGTGCTGCTGCATGGCAGCACCACCGAATCCAGCCGCACCACCAGCTCCCAGGTGCTGCAGGCGCTGGGCCACACCCCCGCCACCGCATTGACCGACATCGCCCCCGGACAGCTGCTGCACTGCGCCACGGGCGCGCTGCACACCGGCTTGCAAAGGCTGCTGAATGCCCGCGCCGCCATCGGCCTGCGCAACCCGTCGCACAGCCTGGTCAAACTGCTGAACCCGCTGGGCCGCAGCGGCCACGACACCCTGGTGGTGGGCAGCTACACCCACCCCGAATACGCCACCTCCATGGCCGCCACCCAGGCCCTGGTGGGCGCCACCGCCCTGCTGCTGCGCGGCACCGAGGGCGAGCCCGTGGCCGACCCGCGCCGTCACCCGGCCATGACGGCCGTGCTGCGCGGCCAGCTGCAGCCGCTGCAGGAAAATCAGCGCGGCACGCTGACCGATCTGCCTGCGCTTCCGCCCAGCCATGATGTAGAGTCCACGGCCCGCTACATCGAGAACGTGCTCGCAGACCGCCAGCCCGTTCCCGCCCCCATTGCCCAACAAGTGCAGTATCTGACTGCACTGCACCGCCAATTGCGCAGCACCGCTGCGCAAGGAGCCACACCATGACCACCGCCACCACGCCCCTCCCCACCGGCCGCTGCACCCTGGTGGGTGCCGGCCCGGGCGACCCGGAGCTGCTGACCATCAAGGCGCTCAAAGCCATCCAGAACGCCACGCTGCTGCTGGTGGACGACCTGGTCTCCCCCGAGATCGTGGCCCATGCCGCCCCCACGGCCCGCGTGGTGTACGTGGGCAAACGCGGCGGCTGCAAGAGCACGCCCCAGGCCTTCATCGAAAAGCTGATGCTGCAGGCGGTGCAGGACGGTGAAGAGGTGGTGCGCCTCAAGGGGGGGGACCCCTTCATCTTTGGCCGGGGTGGAGAGGAAGTGGAACACCTGCGCGCCGAAGGCATCGAGGTGCAGGTCATCAACGGCATCACCGCCGGTCTGGCCGGCCTGACCAGCCTGGGCGCGCCGCTGACCCACCGCGACCATGCCCATGGCGTCGTCTTCATCACCGGCCATGCCAAGCCCGGTGACGCCGGCACCGACTGGCGCGCGCTGGCCGCCACGGCCCATGCGGCCAAGCTGACGCTGGTGATCTACATGGGCGTGCGCTCCGCCGAATCGATTGCCCACGATCTGCAGGAGGGCGGCCTGCCCGGCACCCTGCCCGTGGCCATCATCCAGCACGCCAGCCTGGCGCAGCAACGCCACGCCATCACCACGCTGGGCCGGTTGCCCGCCACCTTGCACGACGAGCAGTTGGGTAGCCCCAGCGTGCTGGTGATTGGCGATGTGGTGCGCGGCGTGTCGCAATGGGCGCAGCAGAACTCGGCCGGCGCGCACGCCGCTGCAGCGCTGCAGGCGGTGGCGGGCTAAGCCGCTTCCGGCACGGCGCTGCACCCACAGTCCCTCCCCAAAAAAGAGCGCCCCGCAGGGCGCTCTTTTTTGGGGGGTGTACGGCCCAGCGGGGCGACTCACAGTGGCGGAAGGCCGCGAACGCCTGCGGTGCCTCAGGCATGCGGCCTGTGCCGACCGCATGCCACCCCGGTGGCCTGCGCCCTTACAACGCGAAATGGGCCGACGCCGTCAGCTCCACCTCGACCGAGGCGTTCTTGGGCAGCTGCGCCACGCCGATCGCCGAGCGCGCGGGCAGGCCGATGTCACCCAGCACTTCCACCAGCAGCTCGGAGGCTCCGTCGGCCACCTCGCTGTGCTGGGTGAAGTCGCTGGTGCAGTGCACATACACGGTCATGCGGCAGATGCGCTGCACCGGCTCCAGGCTGCCCAGCGTGCGCTGCACCAGCATCAGGCTGCGCAGGGCCGAGACCCGCGCCGCGCGCCGGGCCTGTTCCAGCGTGGCTGTTCCGGCGGCCGGTGTGGCGGAGGCCGGTGCCACCGGCCCCAGCGATGCCATGGCCCCGTTGAGGCGCGGCAGCTGGCCGCTGACATAGAGCATGCGCTCGTCCCGTACCACCGGGCGGTAGCTGCCGCCAGGGGCAATCTCCACATCCATGGGGCAATCCAGTGCCTGGGCGGCTTGTGCCAGCCGCTGATCCCGTGTCGTCATCTCGCTCTCCCTGCCTTTCGGGCATGGGGCACGGCCCCTGCGGCACAGCCCCGGTTACAGATGCAGCCAGTGTAGGCCCTCGGCCATCCGGACTGTGGTGCAGGCACCGGTGTCCGGGCTAGTGCACGGCAAAGCGCAGCAGGTGTTCAAAGCTCAGCTCCGTGGTGCGCGCATCGCCCTGCACGGGCTGGCGGTAGATGGCCTGGATGGTGTTGGTACCCGCCACCACCGGCACGCGGGCCAGCCCCTGGGCATCGGTGGCCACGGGGCTGCCGTTCTCGCCCTGGCTCAGGCGCACACCGGCCAGCGGCTTGCCGTCCAGCGTGACCTGCAGCAGCACCTGCTCGCCCGCATGCGGTACCTGGCCCTGCTGGGGTGTCACTTCGAACTTCTGGCCCAGTCCTTTGCGCGCCACCGCGCCCCAGACCAGCAGGGTCTTGTGGTACTTGCGCGCCCAGACCCCGCGTGTGGCCCCCGGGTTCTGGTCCATGGGCAGGTTGCGCATGGCCTTGTCGCCGGGCTGGCCGCTGAAGAAACCATTGTCCAGTTCCACGGCCAGCAGCGCGGCCTGGGCATCGGGGTGGACTTTCAGGCCCTGGCCCACGGTCCGGACCTGGGCGGGCACGCTGCGGCCGCGCCGGTCATAGGCAGTCACGCTCTGCAGCTTGGCGTGGTGAAACGCTTCCAGCTGTCCGGCATGGCCGCCAAACTGCAGCAGGTAGCTGCCGTCGGAGTCCGGCTCCAACCAGACGTTGTGGGCCAGTGCGGCACCGGACAGGCACAAGGCGGCCAGGGCTGCGGGCCAGCGCAGGCGATGGGGGTAAGAGGGTGTCATGGGGAATTCCTGCTCGGGGAAACAACAAAAAAGGAGATTGGGAGCCTCCGCCGCTTCACAGCGCGAACTTCAGGCCCACGGTCACGGTGCGCGGCGCGCCGGGAGCCACCAGGCGTTCGCCACCGATCACGCTGGTGCTGCTGGCGTAGCGCTGGTCGGTCACGTTGCGCACCCACAGGCTCAGCTGGGCATCACCCCAGCCCAGGCTGCGCGGCAGCGCGTACTGCGCCCCCACATCGCCCACCTGGTAGGCGCGGCTCCACTGGGTGTTGGCGGCATCCACCGCGCCCCTGCCCACATGGCGCCAGATGGCGCGCAGCGTCCAGTCTGCGGTGGGCCGGTAGCTGGCCTGCATGGTGCTGGTGTAGGCGGGTACGGCGGTGACCTGTTTGCCCACCAGCGCGGCATTGGCGTTTTCCGCCACACGCGAGTGCATGCGGCCATAGCTCCATTGCAGCTCCACGTTGGACAGCGGCGCCCAGTGGGCCTGCAGCTCCGCACCGCTGCGGCGCGTGCTGCCAAAGTTCTCGTACACGCCCGGCGCCACGTTGCGGATTTCGTTGCTGGAGGTGGTGCGGTAGACGGCCAGATCCAGCCACAGGCTGCGGTGGGGTGCCCATTGCACACCCAGCTCGGTCTGGCGGAAGACATTGGGGTCCAGCCCGGCGGTGCCCAGTGCGTACTTGGCAAAGTCGCTGGCCAGTGCAAAGCCTTCCGACCAGCTGGCGCGCAAGGTGGTCTGCGGTGCAATCTGCGATGTCATCCCCAGCTTGGGACTGGCATGGCGGGTGGTGGCCATGCGCTCACAGGCGTCGCTGCCGGTTTCCGCGCCCAGGCGCCGGCAATCGCCGGTGAAACGGTCCCAGCGCACGCCCATGCTGGGCTGCAGCCAGGGTGCCAGTTTCCAGTGCGCCTGGGCGTAGGCGGCCGTGGTGTCCAGCGCCGTGTGCCGGTCGCTGACGGCCGCTGTCATGCGCCGGCGGTTCTGGGTGCCTTCCCAGTAGCCGTAGTCGGTGTCTTCCTGCAGGCGCTCGGTGCCCAGCAGCCATTCCAGCGGCGCGCCCGCCAGGGCTGCGCTGCCGCTGAGCTGCAGGCCCATGCCCAGCACGTCGCGGTCATAGCGCTCTTCGCGCTGCATCCAGGTGCTGCTGCGCGGACGGGTGAACCAGCGCACGAAATCCTGCCGGGTGCCATAGGCAAAGGCCAGCAGCTGGGTGCTGTCGCCCAGCGCATAGTTCACATCCAGGCGCAGCGTGGCGAAGGTCTTTTCCGATCCATCGCCCTGGACGCGCGGATCCTTGCCCTGCGGGTCGCGCTGCCATTGGGCCTGCGTCAGGTAGCTGGGCGAGTCGCCGCGCGCCTCGTGCCAGCGGGCTGACAGTGCGAAGTCCACCCGGCGGTCCACCCGGTGGTGCCAGCGGCCGCTGAGCGTATGGCGCCGGGCATCGGCATCGGGCCGGGCACCGTCCGTGGTGTAGGACTGTGCGGCCAGGAACATCTGGTCGTCCGCACCCAGCTGGCGGCCCAGTGCCCCTTGCAGGTCGTAGGTGCCGTGCGAGCCGGCCTGCAGCTGCGCTTCGGTGTAGGTGCCCGAGCGGCGCGTTTGCAGTGCAACCAGCCCTGCGCGGTTGAAATTGCCCTGCAGCACCGACACCGGGCCCTTGTGCACGGTGACTTCTTCCACCTCCAGCGGCACGACCACATTCAGGTCGAAATACCCGTCGGCATGGGACATGGCTTCGTTGAGTGTGATGCCGTCCAGCGTGGCGGCAATGTCGCCACCGTGCCCCCCCCCGCCAAAACCGCGCAGCACCACGGCGTTGGCCACGCCACTCAACTGGTAGTCGTTCACATGCATGCCAGGCACCTGGCGCCACAGGTCTTCGACCTCCTGCGCGCCGGTGGCGGCCAGGTCTTCCTGGGTCAGGTGCTGGGTGCTGAAGGCAGCCTGGCTGGCGGCCAGGGCCTGGCCCTTGACGGTCAGGGCGGCCAGGCGGGCCTCTTCCGCCGCAGCAGGAAGGCAGGCACACAGTGCGGCCAACGCCGCGGCAGTGCGCAGTGGTGGACAGGCGAGCTGTCGCAAGAAAGAGGACATGGAGGGTGGCAACGTGGTGGTGGTGCATGCCTTCCGGGGAAGGCTGTCCTGTATCTGCCATGCAGTTATGAAGATTTATGCAAACTTCATACCAAGCGCCGCACCTCTGCCGCCGGGGTCCACATCCGGCCGTCCGGACCGTGCCGTCAGGCCCTCCGCAGGCCGTCTCTAACGGGAGTGGTCATGGGAATGTTCATGGGGGTGGTCATGCGCATGACCATGGGAGCCTTCATGGGAATGGCCCTGGGCGTCCTGGCCCATCACCACATTCAGCTGCCCATGGTGCACGCCGCGCTCGGCCATGATGGCGTTGGCCAGCGCCCGCACCTCGCCCGCCGGACCGCGCAGCAGCACGGTTTCCAGGCACTGCAAGGGGTCGACATGCACATGGGTGGTGGAGATGGTCAGTTGGTGGCGCGCATGCTGCAGGCGCGCCAGGCGCTCGGTCAGGTCGCGCGCGTGGTGGTCGTACACATAGGACAGCACGGCCATGCAGTCCCCCTGGTGGTCGGCCTGCTCGCGCTGCTGGCCCAGGCGGACGTAGAGCATGTCGCGGATGGCTTCCGAGCGGTTGGCATAGCCGGCCCGGTGCATGTAGCGCTCGAACTCGTCGGCCAGTTCGTCGTCCAGGGAGATGGTGAATCTTTGCATGCGGGAAATTAGCAAGTACGGTGCCTGTCGCCGAGGATAAGGCCGAAATTCCCCGCGCAGTCACCACCGACCCGGTGCGTCGCTGCACCACCTTGGTGCCTGGCACGGGCACGCACCAAAAGCGCCTTCCCCAAACAACAAGGGCTGGCACATCCACCACTGCGCCAGCCCTTGCCATGCGCCCCGGCCTTGTGGGCCCGGATGCATGTCCTGTCTATGGATGCGCGTGCGCGCCTTAAGTTCCGATCACACCACCATCATTTTTGGTGATGACCACGGTGGCCGAGCGCGGGATGCTGTTGCCGCCGCCGGGCCAGTGGCTGTCGCCCTCTTCCCCCGGGTGCTGGATGTTGATGAACATGGTCTTGCTGTCGGGAGTGAAGCTGATGCCCGTGACCTCGCACTCCTTGGGGCCGACAAAGAAGCGGCGGATCTCCTTGCTCACCGGATCGGCACACAGCATCTGGTTGTTGCCCTGGCCGGCATAGTCGCCACGGTTGCTGTACTTGCCATCGGTCTGGATCCACAGGCGGCCGTCGTTGTCGAAGGCCAGGCCGTCCGGGCTGTTGAAGCTGTTGTCCGCCGTGACATTGGCCGATCCGGCGCGCAAATCCTTGCGGTCGGTGTGCACCATGGGGTTGCCGGCCAGCACAAAGATGTCCCAGGCAAACGTGGTGGCACCGGCATCGCCGCCGGCCTCGCGCCAGCGCACGATCTGGCCGTAGATGTTCTTTTCGCGCGGATTGGCTTCGTCCGCGACCTTGCGGCCGCTGTTGTTGGTCAAGGTCACATAGACCTCGCCGGTGTGCGGATGCACGGCCACCCATTCGGGCCGGTCCATCTTGGTGGCGCCCACCACGTCCGCAGCCAGTCGGGTGTAGACCAGCACGGCGGCCTGGTTGGCAAAGCGGCTGTCCGCCTGGAGCTTGGCGTCCGCGGCCTTGTCCAGCAGCAGCCATTCGCCGGTGCCGGCAAAGTCACCCGGCGTGGCACCGGCGCCGAAGCGCGCCACGTAGAGCTTGCCGCTGTCCAGCAGACGGCTGTTGTCGCCGCCCTTCACGTACTTGCCGTCGGAGACAAATTTATAGATGTAGTCATCGGCCTGGTCGTCGCCCATGTAGACCACGGCACGGCCGTCCTTGCTCAAGGCAAAGGCGGCGTTCTCGTGCTTGATGCGGCCCAGCGCCGTGCGCTTCTTGGGCATGCTGGTGGGGTTGAAGGGATCGATTTCCACGATCCAGCCGAAGCGGTGGCTTTCCTGGGGGTGCTTCACATAGTCAAAGCGCGGCTCATGGCCTTCCCACTGGAACAGGCTGGCCTGGGCCGAGAGGCCGTAGCGCTTTTGCGCCGCCGTGCGCTGGTCGGCGCCGCTGGTGGTGCCGAAATAGTTGTTGAAGTTCTCTTCGCAGGTCAGGTAAGTGCCCCAGGGGGTGAAGCCGTTACCGCAGTTGTTGAACGTGCCCTGCACGCGGCGGCCGCTGGGATCGCCCTGGGTCTGCAGCAGCGCATCGCCTGCGGCGGGGCCGGTCAGTTCCATGGCGGTGTGGGCGGTGATGCGGCGGTGGTAGAGACTGTCCTTGACCAGGTCCCAGCGGCCCTGCGCATTGCGCTGGATGTGCACCACCGAGACGCCATGCGCATTCATGGCCTTGTGCACGTGGTCGCGGCCCCACTTGCGGGCCACGGCTTCGCCCTGGGCGCCGAACAGCCAGACATAGTGCTTCTTCTTGTCATCCACGGTGCAGTACTCGTGGTTGAGCACCAGCAGACCTTCGTCGTTCTTGCCGTCGATGGCAAAGAAATGCATGCCGTCGTGGTTGTCGCCCAGCTGCAGGGCCTGGGCTGCGGCATCTTCGCTGCCGTCGCCCTTGAAGGCGGGTGCACCGTCCAGCAGCGGCGTGCCCCAGGGCGCCAGCACCGTGGCGGTGTAGCCGGGGGCAATGTGCACGGCGTCGTCCGTGCTGATGGGGATGGCGGTGAAGCCGATCAGCGGGGCGCCGCTGCGGCTGCCGCCCGTGGCGCAGCCCGCCAGGCCGGCCACGCCGCCACCCAGGCCCAGAAACAGGGCCGCCGACAGGCCGGTGCCGCTGCGCAAAAAGCCCCGGCGCGAAACGGCCTGTTCCACCACGCTCTGGAAATGCGGGTTGTCAGACAGGTTGGTGGGCAGGTCTTCGCTGTCGATCGCAATGGACGGCGTGGTGCGGGCAAATGGCATGCTTTCCTCGGGCATCGTGGGGGATGCCGGCATTGTGGAAAGCCGCCATGACAGTCGCGTGACAAGCCGGCCCGGAGTGGCTGCAGCCGTCACACAGCAGCCACCGGCGTGTCACATGCGCAGCAGAACGTCAGCTGGGCTTGCGCGTCTGGGCAAAGCGCTGGGCCACTTCCTTGCGCATGTCCTTGCGGATCAGCGCGGCCTGCCAGCGGCGCGTTTGTTCCTCGGTTTCCAGCTGCAGTGCGGGCACGGCGGCGGGCTTTTTGTCGTCGTCCACCGACACCATGGTGAAGAAGCAGCTGTTTACGTGGCGCACCACCTGGCTGCGGATGTCTTCGGCCACCACCTTGATGCCGATTTCCATCGACGAGGTGCCGGTGTAGTTGACGCTGGCCAGAAAGGTCACCAGCTCGCCCACATGGATGGGCTGCAGAAACATCACCTGGTCCACGCTCAGCGTCACGCAATAGCGGCCGGCGTAACGGCTGGCACAGGCGTAGGCCACCTGGTCCAGCAGCTTGAGGATGGCGCCCCCGTGCACATTGCCGGAGAAGTTGGCCATATCGGGGGACATCAGCACCGTCATGCTGAGTTGGTGTGCGGGCAGGTTCATGGACGGCGATTGTAGAAAGCGCCACCCGTTTTGGCAGGGCATGGCGCGCTCAACCCACCGGGTGCACAGGGCTTGGCTACACTGCCGCCTTTGCAGCGGCGCCTGTGCTGGGCGCCGCACCTGCCCCCCAGCAGCCGCCACCGGCGGCCCTGACCCGCTCGCCTTCACCACCCCATGCCTTCCGACACCACCTCCGCCCTGCACTTTGACGCCGTGATCCTGGGGGCCGGAGCGGCCGGGCTGTTCTGCGCCGCCCAGGCCGGCCAGCGCGGGCTGAAGGTGCTGCTGATCGACCATGCCGAGAAGGTGGCCGAGAAGATCCGCATCTCCGGGGGCGGACGCTGCAACTTCACCAACCGCGATCTGGATGTGCGTGCGCCGCACAAGCACTATGTGGGCCAGAACCCGCAGTTCTGCCGCTCGGCCCTGTCGCGCTACACCCCGCTGGACTTCATTGCCCTGATGGAGCGGCACGGCATTCCCTACCAGGAAAAGCACAAGGGCCAGCTGTTTGCCACCACCAGCGCCGAAGACATCATCCGCATGCTGCTGGCCGAGTGCGCTGACGGTGGCGTGACACGCTGGCAGCCCTGCCGCGTCGAGAAAGTGGTGCATGCGGCCGCAGTGGCGGATGCCGGCACCGAGGGCACGGGCAGCTACCAGGTTCACACCGACCGCGGCCTGGTGCGCACGCCCAGGCTGGTGCTGGCCACCGGTGGCCTGTCCATCCCCAAGATCGGCGCCACCGATTTCGGCTACCGCCTGGCCCAGCAGTTCCAGCTGCCGCTCATCGAGCGCCGTGCCGGCCTGGTACCGCTGACCTTTGACGGCGCAGCCTGGCAGCCCTATGCCCAGCTGGCCGGTCTGGCCCTGCCCGTGGAAATCAGCACCGGCAGCAAGAAGGAGCGCATGGCCTTTCTGGAAGACCTGCTGTTCACCCACCGCGGCCTGTCCGGCCCGGCAGTGCTACAGATCAGCAGCTACTGGAAGGACGGTGCACCGCTGCACATCAACCTGCTGCCCGGCGTGGACGTGGCGCAGCTGCTGGCCAGTGCCAAGCTGCAGTCACGCAAGCTGGTGGTGAACGAGCTGGCCCAGCACATGCCCACACGCCTGGCCGAGGCCTGGGTCGCCCAGCACCCCGAGCTGCAGCGCCCGATCAACGAGGCCAGCGACAAGGCCCTGGCCAAGCTGGCCGACCAGATCACACGCTGGGAAATCACGCCCACCGGCAGCGAAGGTTACAAGAAGGCCGAGGTGACACTGGGCGGCATCGACACCAAGGCGCTGTCGCAGCAGACCATGGAGTGCAAGGCCCAGCCCGGCCTGTATGCAATTGGCGAGGTGGTGGACATCACCGGCTGGCTGGGCGGCTACAACTTCCAGTGGGCCTGGGCCAGCGCAGCCGCCTGCGCCGACGCCATGGCGCTGTCCGCTGGCATGGCCACGGACTGACGCTGCCAGCCACCCCGCTGGCGGCTGCAGCCGCAACGCCCCCGCGTACCTCCCCCCTTATTCCGCCAGCGCTGCCCCACCAGCCACAGCCCCGCCCACCGTGCCGGGCCGCCACAGCGGGTCGGACCCGAGGTAGGCATGCGCCCAGCGCTCGAGATCCGGCACCGGCAAGGGCCGGCTGAAATAAAAGCCCTGCAGCTCTTCGCAGGCCAGCGCGCTGAGCATCTGGGCCGTGGCACGGTTTTCCACCCCTTCGGCCACCACCTTCAGCCCCAGCGAGTGCCCCAGGCTGATGATGGCGCGCGTGATGGCCAGATCGGCCGGATCGTCCAGCATGTCGTGGACAAAGGATTTGTCGATCTTCAGCCGGTCGATATCAAAGCGTTTGAGGTAGGCCAGGCTGGAATAGCCGGTACCGAAGTCGTCGATGGACAGCTGCACGCCCAGCAGCTTGAGCGCCACCACCTGGTCGGCGACGCTGGGAGCGCTTTCCATCAACTGGGATTCGGTGATCTCCAGCTCCAGGTGCTGCTCCGGCATGCCCGTGCGCTCCAGCACCGAACGGATGTCGGCCGCCAACGAAGGGTCGGCCAGCTGCACGGCCGACAGATTGACCGACAGCCCCACCCCCATCAGCGCACCGCCTGCCACCGTGCTGTCCTGCCAGCGCATCCACTGTGCGCAGGCCTGTTCCAGCACCCAGGCGCCCAGGCTGCGGATCAGCCCGGTTTCTTCGGCGATGGGAATGAATTCGCTGGGCGGCACCGGCCCCAGCAGCGCGCTGTTCCAGCGCAGCAGCGCCTCCACCCCCAGCAGCTGGGCGCTGCGCGCCCCCACCCGGGGCTGGTAGTGCACGCTCAGCTCGCCCCGCTCGATGGCGCGGCGCAGCTGCTGCTCCATGGTCTGGCGCGCCTGGCCCCGCAGGTCGGTTTCCATCGAATAGAAACAGGCCATGTCGCGGCCGGTGGTCTTGGCCTCGTACATGGCCGCGTCGGCGCGCCGCATCAGTTCCTCGATGTCGGATCCGTCCTCGGGGTAGACCGCAATGCCCACGCTGCAGGACACATTCAGCTCGTGCCCTTCGACGGAATGGCTCTGGCGGATCAGGCGGATCAGGCGCTGCTCCACCATGGTCTGCACGTCGGCACGCCCGGTCACGCCGCGCATCACCACCACGAACTCGTCCCCGCCCAGGCGGCTGACCGTGTCGCAGCTGCGCACCGACTGCTGCAGGCGCCCGGCCACCGAGCGCAGCAGGCCGTCCCCGATGTGGTGTCCCAGCGTGTCGTTGATGGTCTTGAAACGGTCCAGGTCGATGAACAGCACCGCCACCTTCTCGCCCGTCAGCTGCGCCTGGGCCAGCGCCGCCTGCAACCGCAGCACGCACAGCGAGCGGTTGGGCAGCTCGGTCAGCACATCGTGGTGGGCCAGGAACTGGATGCGCTCCTCGTTGAGCTTGCGGTCGGTGATGTCGATCGCAATGCCGATGTGGTTGAGCACCGCCTCGCCCTTGACCGGACGCACCGCCGAGACCATGAGCCAGGCCGGGTAGGTTTCGCCGTTTCTGCGCCGAAAGCGCACCTCGCCCTGCCAGGACTCCTTTTCCACCATGGTGCGTGAAATCTGTGCCGACAGCGGCTCGCCTTCGTGCGGCTCCAGCAGCAGGTCCAGGCTCTCGCCGATGACTTCGTAGAAGTCGTACTGGGTGCTGCGGCAGAACGCCTTGTTCACGCTGATGATGTGCTGCTCGGCATTCATGATGATGATGCCCTCGGAAGAGGCTTCGAACACCTTGGCCCACAGCTCCAGGCGCTGCTCCATCACCTTGAGCACATTGATGGGCGTGAACGCCGTCAGCACCGCATCCTGCCCCTGGAACTGCAGGCGCCGTGCCGACAGCACCGCCCACGAGGGCTCGGCGCCGCCTTTCCAGCGCACCTCGAATTCGTCCACCACACCCTGGTCGGCCAGCCGCTGAAAGAAGCGCGCCCGCACGCCGGCCTCCAGGCCCACGGCCCAGGGGTCCAGCCGCCGCCCGTTGAGCCAGGGCTGTGCCGGCGCATTGGCGTGCAGCACCTGGTGCTCCGGAATCGAGGTCACGACCATCGGGATGGGGAAGGCCTCCACCAGTTCGCGCTGGGCCTGGGCCGCCCGGGCGCTGGCCGCCAGCTCCTGCTGCAGCAGGCGCTCGTGGTCCAGTTGGGCCAGCATGCCGTTGAAGGCGGTGACCAGGCGGCCGATCTCGTCGCGGCTGTTCCAGTGCGCGCGCAGGGTGTGGTCGCCGCTGGTGCGCACCTTGTCGGCCACGCCGGCCAGTTGCTGCAGCGGCCGGGCAATCTGGCGCGCCACCAGGGTCACCAGGCTCAGGATGCAGCCCAGCAGCACCAGGGCCGTGCCCAGGTGCAGCCACATGCGCGCAAACAGGCTGTCCACCCGTTGGTGGAGCAGGCGCTCCAGCTCGGTGATGCCGACATTCCAGGCGCCGGTCAGCGCCCCCAGCACCGCGGCCTCGTGGGTGCTGAGCTGGGCCAGCGTGCCCGTGGCATCGCCGTTGGCCATGTCCTGGATCTGCCGCTGGAAGTCGTCCAGCGTGGCTTTGAGCTGCTGGCGCGGCCCGGTCAGGGCTTCGCGCATCTGCGGAGAACCGGCCAGAAAAGCCTGGTTGAAGTCCGACTCTATGCCTTGCGCCACCGCATCCAGGCGCCCGGCCAGGGTCAGCAGGTCCGACGACCACTGGGGGTTGCGCGCCAGCGGGCCGGCGGCCAGAAAGCCCATGGTGTCATAGACGGTCTGCAGCAGCACCGGGTATCGCAGCGCCACCAGCGACATCACGTAGTAGCTGTCCAGATCGGGGTCGAGGATCAGATTGGACTGGTTGCTGACCGTGGTGAGCAGTTCGCGCCCATCGCGCAGCAGCTGGTTGCGCAGGCGCGAGAGCATCGCCCCATCCTGAGGCGACAGCGGGGCCAGGGCCTGCAGGGTGTCGGCAAACTCCTGGCTGGCCTGGGTCGTCTGCAACTGCGCGTCATGCGCCTGGCGCACCTGGGCCAGCCGCTCCAGGGCCTGCGCGACGGGGAGAGGCTGCTGGTCGGCCGGCAGAAAGCGCCCCAGCAGGCCATCGCGCACCACGGCGGCGTAGGTGGTGCCGACGATTTCCTTGCGCGTGAAATCAATGGAGAGGTATTTCTCGTGGATCAGGATGCTGGAGACGTAGATCACCGCGGACAGGTCCAGCAGGTAAATCAGCATCAACTTGCGACCCACACTCAGGCGTCCCAACCAACTCGAAACCCGGTACATCAACGACATGGCGCCTCCGCGGCGGCCCGTCCTGCGCTGGCAGCGGCCGCCCTGTGGTGAATCTGACAAAGCCTGGAGGCTCTAGCAAATTCCGCACCCAATCGCACAGGCATGCGTGGCGGCGGCGATCCCGGGCGATGGCGAGCGCGGCGAAGCCCAGGCCGGAGGCGGGACACGACAGGAAACGACAGGAAACGACAGGAAACGACAGGAAACGACAGGCAGCGACTGGAAGCCACTGAGAACGACAGGAATCGGCAGGCGGCGCTGCGGACCGGTTCCTGCCGGGATGCGGCGGG
>NZ_DLMU01000014.1:209005-580947 GCF_002479375.1 Comamonas sp. UBA7528 | reverse complement strand
CCCCCCGCCGCATCAGCGCCTTCCAGGGGAATCCGCAGGCCCCCTGCGCGCAGCGGAGACAGGGCGAAATGCGCCGGCTGCGGCCGGGCGGCTTGCATGCGCCAAGGATGCGGCTATAATGCTCGACTTTGCTGGCAACCCCGTCCGCCATACTAGTTCATAGAGACGGGGACAACCGCTGTACATGGCTCTTAGGCCCGATCTTCCCGAGAACCCGCTGGCAGCACAGATATATCTGGAAATTGAATGACTACCATCCGCGTCAAAGAAAACGAACCCTATGAAGTTGCTCTGCGCCGCTTCAAGCGCACCATCGAAAAGCTGGGCCTGCTGACCGACCTGCGCGCTCGTGAATTCTACGAAAAGCCCACCGCTGAACGTAAGCGCAAGAAGGCTGCTGCCGTCAAGCGCCACTACAAGCGCGTGCGCAGCATGCAGCTGCCCAAGAAGCTGTACTAATCAGCCTCTAGGATTCGTCGGCCCTTAAAAGCCGCAACCCGCGCTAGGGACGCCAAGCGCGGGTTTTTTGTTTTCTGGCCACTGCGAACACAGATTGCGGCGCAGTGACCTCCCCGCAGATGGAGCGCCACGCCGAGGCTAGGCACTGCAACGCCGTTACCGGTGTCGCGCCCCATCCGCCCGCACCCAGGAGAGAGCGATGAGCTTGAAGGCCCAGATTACCGAAGATATGAAAACCGCCATGCGTGCCAAGGACAGCGCACGCCTGGGCACCATCCGCCTGCTGCAGGCCGCGATGAAGCAAAAGGAAGTGGACGAGCGCGTGGAGCTGGATGATGCTGCCGTCATCGCCATCGTCGACAAGCTGATCAAGCAGCGCAAGGACTCCATCGCCGCTTTCGAAAGCGCCAACCGCCAGGATCTGGCCGACGTGGAAAAGGCCGAAGTGGAAGTGCTGAAGGTCTACCTGCCCGAGCGCATGGGCGAGGCCGAAATCACCGCTGCCGTGGCCGCGATCGTGGCCGAAGTCGGTGCTACCGGCCCCGGCGACATGGGCAAGGTCATGGGCGCCGTGAAGTCCCAGCTGGCCGGCAAGGCCGATATGGGTCTGGTGTCGGCCGCAGTGAAGGCTGCGCTGAGCAAGTAAGCGCCGGGCTCGTGGAGAGCCATGGAGAAAAGCGCCTGCGGGCGCTTTTTTCATGCCTGCAGCTGAGCGGCACATCCGCTGCGGCCTTCACGCGGCAGGCCCATGCAGGCCCGCCTCCTCCCCCAGGTAGCGCTGCAGGAATTCCACCGCCACACGCACCTTCGCCGAACGGCTCAGGCGGCTGGGATAGACCGCCCAGACATTGGCCTCCTGGGTCCAGCCGGCAAGCACCGGCACCAGGCGGCCGTCGTCCAGCATGGGCTGCACATCCCAGATGGAGCGCAGGATGATGCCGTGGCCGTCCACGGCCCACTGCACCGCCATCTCCCCGTTGTTGGTGGACAGCGGGCCGGTCACCTTCAGCGTGCGCTCCTCCGCACCGGCGCGCAGCTTCCACACGCCAAACGGGTGGTCGCGCTCCTTGATGACCAGGCAATCGTGGGCCGGCAGCTCATCGATGGAGCGCAGCGCCCCGCGCCGCTGCAGATAGGCAGGCGCTGCGCAGAGCACGCGGTGGTTGGCCGCCAGCCGCCTGGCCAGCAGGTGGGGGGCAATCTCGTCGCCCACCCGCACATCCAGGTCGAAGCCTTCGGCCGCCACATCGACAATGCGGTCAAAGACTTCCAGCCGCACCTGCAGGCCGGGGTGCTGCGCGATCAGCTTGGAGCAGGCTGGCGCAATCACATTGCGACCGAAGCCAAAGCTGCTGCTCACGCGCAGCAGACCGCGCACTTCGGCGCGGGTGGTGCTCACATCCTGCACCAGGTGGTCGATGTCATCCAGGATGCGCTGCGCCCATTGAAAGACGCGCTCGCCCTCTTCCGTCACCGCCACGCGGCGGGTGGTGCGGTGCAGCAACCTGACGGCCAGCTCTTCTTCCAGCAGGCGGATGCGCTTGCTCACATAGGCCGGTGAGGCCCCCAGCTCCTGCGCCGCCGCGACAAAGCTGGCCCGGCGCACCACGACCAGGAACACACGCAGGTCTTCAGGCAGCAGGTTTTTAAACACGATATGTAAACAATCAAAGCACAAACAAAGGATTGCCTTCATTACATCATGGGTCAGAATCAGGCCCACGCACTTTGATGGAAAGCACGACCATGAGCATCCCCCCCAAGAAAATTGCCGTCATCGCCGGTGACGGCATCGGCAAGGAAGTCATGCCCGAAGGCCTGCGCGCGCTGGAAGCCGCGGCCCGGAAATTCCAGCTGCCGCTGGAGTTCCACCACTTCGACTGGGCACACTGCGATTACTACGCGGCCCACGGCACGATGATGCCGGACGACTGGAAGGCCCAGCTCAGCGGCATGGACGCCATCTTCTTCGGCGCCGTGGGCTGGCCGGCCACCGTGCCTGACCATGTCTCCCTGTGGGGCTCGCTGCTCAAGTTCCGCCGCGAGTTCGACCAGTACATCAATCTGCGCCCGGTGCGCCTGTTCGAAGGCGTGCCCTGCCCGCTGGCCGGCCGCAAGCCCGGCGATATCGACTACTACGTGGTGCGCGAGAACACCGAGGGCGAATACACCGCACTGGGCGGCATCATGTTCGAAGGCACGGACCGAGAGATCTGCATCCAGGAATCGGTCTACAGCAAGCACGGCGCCCAGCGCCTGCTGAAATACGCTTTCGATCTGGCGCAGAGCCGCAGCAAAAAGCATGTGACCCTGGCCACCAAGAGCAACGGCATTGCCATCAGCATGCCGTGGTGGGACAAGCAGGCCGACGCCATGCACCAGGCCTACCCCGAAGTCACGCTGGACAAGCAGCACATCGACATCCTGACCGCGCGCTTTGTGCTGCAGCCGGGCCGCTTCGATGTGGTGGCGGCCACCAATCTGTTCGGCGACATCCTCTCCGACCTGGGCCCTGCCACCACCGGCACCATCGGCCTGGCCCCGTCGGCCAACCTGAACCCCGAGCGCACGTTCCCGTCGCTGTTCGAGCCCGTGCACGGTTCGGCCCCCGACATCTACGGCCAGAACATCGCCAACCCGATCGCAATGGTCTGGTCCGGCGCACTGATGCTGGATTTCCTGGGCCACAGCGAGGGCAACTGGCGCGCCGCCCACGATGCCATCGTGGCGGCCATCGAAACCGTCATCAAGGCCGGCCCCAAGACACCCGACCTGGGCGGCAGCGCCAACACCACGCAGGTGGGCGAGGCCATTGCAGCGCAGATTGCCCAGGGCTGATGCGCTGACCAAGGGGCGGCGGCGGTCAGCGCGGCCGTCCATCGGCATCGCCGGTCCCGCCTTTGGAACGGTTTTCCCGGACTTTCAGACCGGAACCTTTGCGTTCCGGCTGCTCCGGCTCTAGAAAGCAGGTGGCCGCGTGCACAGCGACGGCTTCCTGCTTTTTCCTTTTCTGGAGCCGGTATGGACACAGACCAGCTGTTGCACTCCTTTCTGGAGGCGTCGCCCTGCACCCCTGCGCTGGGGGACAGCACGGCCCGCAAGATCTTCTTTGCGGCCCTGGGCCAGCTCAGCGGCGGGGCCATCCGCATCGCACCGCGCGACCCGGCTGCGCTGCACACCCTGGAGCAACTGCAGACGCACTACGCAGACCGGCTGCTGTTGCATGAGGTCTACAGCTTTGGCCTGGCCGCAGACCGGTTCAAGGAAGAATCCAAGCGCCACTGGCGCACCACCGGGCACCTGCTCACCTTGGACGGCACTCCCATCCTCGCAGTGCACTGCCACGAGGATGGGGAAGCCGCCGTGCAGGTGCTGCACCAGCCGGCGGTGGCGACGCTGTGCAAGGTGGTCACCGACAGCCTGCATGCCATGCTCACCCGCCACATTGCGCAGCAGAACCCCAGCTTCAATGCGTCGGCCTTTTTCAGCGACTACCGCCGCGTGATGCCCCATGGCGGTGGGTTCTTTCAGCTGCACGCTCCGCACGAGCTGGACGACTTCAGCTCCGTCACCGACCGCTACCGCATGTACCTGCTGGGCAAGGAAGGCATGCCCACGCGCCTGAGCCGCTTTCTCGGCTGGAGTGCGGACCGCGGCACCCAGGCCCGGTTCGCCAGCGAGGCCGGCGAGGTGGAAGTGAATGCCCGCGATGTGCTGTTCTATGTGGGCGTGCAGGAGGACCGCCCCCGCCTGCTCAAGCTGGCCGAGCGGGCCGCACGCCCCACCTCCTGGGCGCTGCGCCAGCGCATCCACTACGTTCCCTTCGACGCCTCGCCCTACAGCGTGGTGCTGGAGCAGGCCTTTCATGGCCACCTGCGCCTGGAGGCCGTGTGGGCGTACTTTGTGAAAAAGGCCGACGCCGTGGCCTTCTGTGCGCATTTCCAGGGGCCGCAGATGGGGCCGCTGGATGCGGTGGAGCCCGCCACGCTGGCCGCGCTGGGCGTCACCCGGCTGGAAGGAGCGGCACTGGGCAAGCTGGACGGGCAGGCCCTGGCACCCGCCCCCCAGCCCCTGGTCTGGGGCAAAGCCTAGTCCCGCCCGCACCGGACTGCGGAGCGGCGAGCGCACCCGCATTCCCCTCCCGGCGCCCGCAGCCCTTTCCGAAAGGCTGCACACCACCATGACGGCCCTGCGTCGCTCTTACTTGCGCGCGTCGTCGTCGTGGCGCGGCGGGGCAATGTGCTCGATATTGCCCAGCACCAGGGCCCGGCCGGCAAACAGGCCTCCGGCAGTTTCCAGCGCAAAGCGTTCGGCATCGCGGCTGCGCACCTGCTCCAGCAGCAGGTCGGCCTCGCCATCGTCCACGCCCAGCACCTTCAGCGTCTGGCGGGCCATCACCATGGCGGATTCAAAGGTCTCGCGCACCACATGGTCAGCATCCTGGCGCACCAGCTCCAGCGCATGTTCCCGGTCGAAGGCCCGCACCACCAGCTGCACATGCGGACATTCGCGCCGCACGTTCTCCACAATGCGGGTGGCTGCGGCCTTGTCGTCCACGCAGACGACGATGGCCTGGGCGTGCTTGGCCCCTGCCGCATGCAGGATGTCCGGCCGTGCACCGTCGCCGTAATAGACCTTGAAGCCATACAGCGCCGCCGCGCGGATGGTGTCCGGGTCGTTGTCGATGATGGACAGCTGCACCCCCTTGGCCAGCGGGCCCTGGCTGGCAATCTGCCCCACGCGGCCAAAGCCGATGATCAGCACATTGCCCTGCAGGTCCTGCGGCGCTTCCACGCCGTCCAGCGACAGCGCATCGGCCCGCACCCAGCGCTTGTACAGCACCACCACCAGAGGCGTGAGGGCCATCGACAGCACCACGATGGCTGTCATATTGGCGTTCACCTCGGCGTCCATGACGCGCAGCTTCAGCGCTTCGGTGAACAGCACGAACGCGAATTCGCCACCCTGCGCCATCAGGATGGCGCGGTCCATAGCCTCGGCATGCGGGCTTTTGGCGAAGCGCGCCACCATATAGATGCACAGCGCCTTGCCCACCATCAGTGCCAGCACCCCGGCCACGATCAGCGGCCAGTTGCGGCCCACCACATCCAGGTTCAGGGCCATGCCCACCCCCAGGAAGAACAGGCCCAGCAGCAGGCCGCGGAAGGGCTCGATATCGGCCTCAAGCTGGTGGCGGAAGCTCGATTCCGACAGCAGCACGCCGGCCACAAAGGCCCCCAGCGCCATCGACAGACCGCCCCACTCCATCAGCAGCGCCGCCCCCAGCACCACCAGCAGCGCGGCGGCGGTCATCACCTCGCGCGCCTTGGCCCGGGCCAGCACCTGGAACATGGGGTTCAGCAGCCAGCGGCCGGCCGCCACCAGCGCGCCCAGCGACAGCACGGCAATGCCGATGCGCTGCCACAGCGGCGCGGCCGATGCATTGGCGGCCGCCGCGTCGGCCGGCGCCAGAAAAGCCACCACCGCCAGCAGCGGCACGATCAGCAGATCTTCAAACAACAGAATGGACACGATGCGCTGGCCCTGGGGCGCATGCAGGTCACCCCGTTCGGCCAGCACCTGCATCACGATGGCGGTGGACGTCAGCACAAAGCCCGCGCCGCTGATGAAAGCCACCTGCCATGGGAAGCCAAACGACACCCCCACCCCGGTCAGCAGCAGGGCCGACAGCACCACCTGCATGCTGCCCAGGCCGAAGATCTGCCCGCGCAGGCCCCACAGATGGGAGGGTTTCATCTCCAGCCCGATGACGAAAAGGAACATCACCACCCCGAGCTCGGCCACATGGATGATGGTCTGCGCATCGGTCAGCAGGCCCATGCCGAATGGGCCGATCACCAGACCGGCCGCCAGATAGCCCAGCACGGCGCCCAGCCCCAGGCGCTTGAACAGCGGCACACCGACGACGGCGGCCCCCAGCAAAGTCACGATTCCCACCAGTTGGCTGGTATTGCCGTCTGCGGCCATTGGCAGTTCCTTGTACGTGCATTCCGAATGCCACGGCAAGCGCGGCGGGGTCAGCGATGCTAACGCACATCCCATGCCATTTCGGCCGCTTCCGCGGGATGGCCATGCGGCAGAAATGCCCCGGCTGAGGCCCCTCCACCGGCGGCCTCAGAGCCCGGGCGGCAGCGGCTCAGAGCTGCGCCACGGGCGCCAATGCCGGCGCTTCCGCCTGGCGCCGGATCAGCCACTGCTCCAGGTCCTGGGGCGACAGCGGGCGGGAAAACAGAAAGCCCTGGGCCACCGGGTAGCCCTGCTCGCGCAGCATCACGTTCTGGGTGGCGGTTTCCACCCCCTCGGCCACCACGGTCAGGTGCAGGCTTTTGCCGATGCCCAGGATGGCACTGCTCAGCGCGCGGGCAGCTTCATCGTGCTCCAGGTCCGCCACAAAGCTGCGATCGAGCTTCAGCTCGCTGACCGGCAGGCGGCGCAGATAGCTGAGGCTGGAATAGCCCGTGCCGAAGTCGTCCATGGACAGGCGCACGCCGTGCGCATGCACTTCGTCGATGGTTTTCATGGTGCTGGGGTTGGTGTCCAGCAGAATGCTTTCGGTCAGCTCCAGCGTCAGATCCTGGGGGGCCAGCGCATTGCGGTCCAGCGTGTCGGCAATCATGCGCGGCAGGTCCAGGTTGTGGAAGCTCGACGGCGAGAGATTGACCGACACCGCCGGCACCGCCAGCCCCTGGGTGCGCCACTGCCCCAGTTGGTGGCAGGCCTCGCCCAAAGCCCAGCGGCCCAGATCCGCGATCAGACCGCACTCCTCCGCCAGCGGAATGAAACGGGCCGGCGACACCTCGCCCAGCTCCGCATGGGTCCAGCGGGCCAGGGCTTCCACGCCGTAGAGCTGGCCGCTGGCCATATCAATCTGCGGCTGGTAGTGCAGGCGCAGCCCGCCTTCCTGCAGCGCCTTGCGCAGTGCGGTCTCCAATGCCAGCCGCTCCTGGGCCAGGCGGTTCATCTCGCTGCTGAAGAAGCTGAAGCGGCCGCGGCCCTGGCTCTTGGCCTGGTACATGGCCATGTCGGCGCGGTGTACCAGCGTTTCCATATCGCGTCCGTCGGCCGGGAACATGGCGATGCCGATGCTGGCGGACACGGCCAGCGAGGTCTCGGCAATGGTCAGCGGTGCGGCCAGCAGCTCCTGCAGCCGCTCGATGGTGTTGGCGACATGCTCGGCGTCACACTGCGGCAGCACCGCCACAAACTCGTCACCCGACAGGCGCCCGGCAATGTCGGAGCCGCGCAGCACCTGCTGCACGCGGCTGGCGACATTGCGCAGCAGCTCATCGCCGGCCGGGTGGCCCAGGGAGTCATTGACCTGCTTGAAGCGGTCCAGATCGATGAACAGCACGGCCAGCTGTTCGTCGTTGCGTGCGGCCGAGGCAATGGCCTGGTCGGCCTTGGCCTGCAGCAGGCTGCGGTTGGGCAGGCCCGTCAAGCCATCATAGAACGCCAGCTGGCGGATGCGTGCGCGGGCATGTTCGCGCTCGAGCGCCAGCGCGCACAGGTGCGAGCAGGCATCCACCAGCTGCTGGTGAAAGGCCGACGAGGCATCTGTGCGGGGTTCACGGTAGTAGAAGGCAAAGGTGCCGATGGGATGGCCCTGGCTGTTGCGGATCGGGGTGGACCAGCAGGCGTGGTAGCCCAGCGGCAGGATTAGGTGCTTGTAGTTGCTCCACAGCGGATCCTGCGCGATGTCGTCCACCAGCACCGGCGCATTGCGCCATGCTGCCGTGCCGCAGGAGCCCACCTGGGGACCGATGGCCACGCCGTCGAGCTGCTGCGAATACGACGCTGGCAGGCTCAGGCCCGCCAGCGGGTGCATCAGGCCCTGCGCATCCACTTCCAGAATGGACGCCGTCACTTCCGGGGCGATGCGCTCCACCTCCTGGCAGACCATCTCCAGCACCTCGGCCAGCGGCCGCTCGCGGGCCATGGCTTCGAGCACCCGGTGCTGCAGCGCTTCGTGCATCTTGGAGCGGGTGATGTCGGTAAGCATGGACACCGTGTAGCGCCATTGCCCGTCGGCATCCAGAATCGGGTTGCTGATGACCTTGGCCCAGTAGCGCTGGCCGTTCTTGCCCACCACGATCTCTTCCCGGCCCACCGGCCGGCCGGCACGCAGCTCGGTGCGGTAGATGTTGATGAACTCTTCCGACATCTGGGGCGCCAGCAAGGCAATCGGTGTGCGCCCGGCCACTTCGTCGGTGGTCCAGCCGAACATGCGGGTAAAGCCGCCGTTGACGTGGAGGATGCAGGAAGCACCATCGCTGATGACGACCGCCGTGTCAGAAGCATCCGCCACCAGAGACAGGCGGCGCAGGTGCTCCTGCTGCGCCTGCTCCCGGGCATGGCGCGCCGAGATGTCGGTGGCGATCTTCAGAATCTGCAGCACCCGGCCCTGCGCATCCAGCACCGGCGAATAGGTGGCTTCCAGCCAGCAGCTGCTGCCGTCGCTGCGCAGACGCTCCACGATGCCCGAATAGGCATGGCCGGCGCACAGGCTGGACCAGATGGTCTCGTACTTGTCGCTGCCCAGCAGGGCGGGCGTGCAGAAGCTGCGGTGTGGGCGCCCCTGGGCCTGTGCCGCCGAGAGCCCCATCAGTTTCAGGTAATTCGCATTGGCATGGCACAAGGTGCCATCGACCTCGAATGCGGCTATGGCCATCACCCGGTCCACGGCCTGCAACTGTGCCAGTTGCAGCGCCTGCGACAGTGCGCCGTGCGCAGCTCCCTCTTGCATGCTGATTCCTTTTGCTTCATCCGACGGATCGGTGGCGAGGCAACGGTCGGCAGCCCTCCTCTGCGTGGACCGGTGACTTTTTATATTGATCGCAATAATAATAAGGACGAACGCGATATTTACAAACTATATATCTGGTGTATTTCACGCACCGGCGCCGCCCTGGTGCTGCCTGCAGACGCCCGGCACGGCGCCCGCCACATGGACAGGCCGCAGCCGCTTGTCCATCTGTCAAAAGTAACCGCCCACCACAGCAGGAGCCACCAAGCCTCCCTCCTTGCCAGGAGGGCTGTACCCCATGGCCCCAAGCCACAGGGTTATCAGTTGCGTGTCAGCTTCCTGGCCCTGCGGCCGCCCTCGCCGCGACCGCAGGCCGGAGGCGGCCTGTGCCGCCCGGCGCGTTCAGCGCCGCAGCCATTTCCCGCCGAACTGGTTGACCACCATGCCCAGCAGCACCCCTGCGGTCCCCAGCCACTGCAAGGCCGTGGGGAACTCCCCCAGCAGCAGCATGGCCGACAGCAGGCCGATCACCGGCACCAGCAGGGACAGCGGCGCCACGGTGCTGGCGGCGTAGCGCTGCAGCAGGCGCGTCCACAGGCCATAGCCCAGCAGCGTGGAAAGGAAGGCCAGGTAGGCGATCACCCCCAGCTCCCGCACACCGATGGCCTGCAGCTGCTGCACGACTTGCTCCGTACCATCCAGCCACAGCGACAGCAGCAGCAGCGGAACAATGGGGAACAGGCTGGTCCAGACGATGAAGGACACCGGCTCATACGGCCCCTGCTTGGCGGCCATGCGCGTGAGCAGATTGGAGCTAGCCCACATGGCCGCAGCCCCCACGGTGAAGAGAAAACCCAGCAGCGTCATCTGGCTGGCTCCGTCGCCATGGGCCGCGCCAATCAGCACCAGGCCGGCAATGGCCACCGTCAGGCCGATCCATTGCCAGCGCTGCGGCTTTTCGCCCAGCAGCGCAGCGGCCATCAGCATGGTGATGAAGGCCTGGGTCTGCAGCACCACCGATGCCATGCCGGCCGGCATGCCCAGCTTCATGCCGGTGAACAGCAGGCCGAACTGGCCCACCCCTTGCACCAGGCCGTAGGCGGCCAGCAGCCCCCAGGACAGATTGCGCGGCGGGCGCACGAACAGCAGAAACGGCAGCGATGCCGCGACAAAGCGCAGCGCGCACAGCAGCAAGGGCGAGAGCGTGGCCAGGCCCCACTTCATCACCACAAAGTTCAGCCCCCAGACCACGATGACGATGAGAGCGCTGAGCCAGTCGGCGCGGGACATGCCCGCGGTGGCAGAAGGGGAGGCAGAAGTCATGAAGCTTTGTTGTTATGCGTGAATGGAAAGCAGCCGTTCAGTATCGCCCGACTGCGCCCGCCGTGCAGGCCAGATGGCATGCAGCAAATTGGATGCCACGGTGCCGCGTGCCCATGGCGGGCCTGCCGGGCAGTGCCCTCTCCGTGCCCGCAGGACATGTGCCAGCCACGATGAAAAAAGCAGCCCGCAGGCTGCTTTCACGGAGACGGCCACCTGCAGCGCTCAGCTGCCGGCCACCTTCATGCGGTTGATCAGGATGGAACCCACGGTCTTGGCACCGTAGTTGTAGGCATCGGCCCCCACGGCTTCGATGCCCTGGTACATGTCCTTCAGGTTGCCGGCGATGGTGATCTCCTCCACCGGGAAGGCGATCTGGCCGTTTTCCACCCAGAAGCCGCTGGCGCCGCGCGAATAGTCGCCGGTCACGTAGTTCACCCCCTGGCCCATCAGCTCGATCACGAACAGGCCGGTGCCCAGCTTCTTCAGCATGGCGTCCAGATCGTCGCCCGCGCGGGTCAGACGCGACGTCAGGCTCAGGTTGTGCGAGCCGCCCGCGTTGCCCGTGGTCTTCATGCCCAGCTTGCGTGCCGAGTAGCTGGACAGGAAATAGCCTTCCACCCGGCCGGCATCCACCACCTTGCGTGCCTGCACCTTCACGCCCTCGTCGTCATAGGGCGAGCTGCCCTTGCCGCGCAGGATGAAGGGGTCTTCCGCAATGTCAATGTGCTTGGGAAACACCTTCTTGCCCAGGGAATCCAGCAAGAAACTGCTCTTGCGATAGAGCGTGCCGCCGCTGATGGCCTGCACAAAACCGCCCAGCAGGCCTGACGCCAGCGTGGACTCGAACAGCACCGGGCATTCGGTGGTGGGAATCTTGCGGCTGCCCAGGCGGCTCAGGGCGCGCTGGGCGGCGTAGCGGCCCACGGCCTCGGGCGATGCCAGTTCCTTGGCGTCGCGCATGGAGCTGTACCAGTAATCGCGCTGCATTTCAGCGTTCTTGCCGGGCATCGAGGCAATCGGCGCCACCGACAGGCTGTGGCGCGAGCTGGCATAACCGCCACTGAAGCCCCGGGTGTGGGCGCTGAAGAAATGGCTTTGCTGGGCCGAAACGCTGGCGCCTTCGCTGTTGGTGATGCGCTTGTGCGTGCCCAGGGCGGCCGCTTCGCATTCCAGGGCGATGCGTGCGGCCTCTTCGCTGCTCACGTCCCAGGGGAAGAACAGGTCCAGATCGCGGTGGGTGCCGGGCAGGGCGATGTCTTCGGCATCGGGCAGACCGGCTGTCGGGTCTTCGGCCGTGAAACGGGCGATGTCATAGGCGGCCTGCACCGTGCGCTTGACGGCTTCTTCCGAGAAGTCGGAGGTGCTGGCGTTGCCACGGCGCTGGCCCACATAGACCGTCACGCCCAGCGACTTGTCGCGGTTGCGCTCCACCGTCTCCAGCTCGCCCTTGCGCACGCTCACGCTCAGGCCGCAGCCCTCGGAGGCATCGGCGCCAGCATCGGTGGCACCCAGCTTTTTGGCATGTGCCAGCGCCTGGTCGACCAGGCCCTCAAAAAAGTCGCGGCGGTAGCTGAATCCGGAATCGGCCTGCACGCTGCTGGTGCTTGTGGAGCTGGGACGGGGTTTTTTCATAGCGGCAGCTATGATACTTGCCACTGCGGCGCTCCCTGCGCCGCCAAGACAATTGCCCCCTCACCATGTCACGCAAACCCACCAAGGGCTACTTCGTACGAGGCAAGTTCGTCGCCGAAGGCAGCGAACTCGACCTTGAACTGAAGGCCGAACTCAAAGGCACTTGGGATTCCACCAAGACCGACCTCAAGCGCGAAAGCGATGCCCTCCAGGACCTGGGCAAGGAGCTGCTCACGCTGCGCCGCGGCCTGCTGGAGCGCCTGCAACTGCCCGACAAGCTGGTCGAAGCGCTGGCCGAAGCGCTGCGCATCACCAACTTCGAAGGCAAGCGCCGCCAGATGCAGTTCATCGGCAAGCAGATGCGCAAGCTCGACGAGCAGCAGATCGCCGCCATCAAGGATGCGCTCAATGAACAGCGCAACGGCGCCAGCATCGGCAAACAGCAGACGCAGATTGCCGAGCACTGGCGCGACCGCCTGATCGAAAGCGACGACCACCTGGGCGTGTGGATGGACCAGTTCCCGGCCACCGACACCCAGCAGATCCGCGCGCTGATGCGCCAGGCCCGCAAGGACGAAGCCGCCGCCAAGGCCAAGGCCGCCGAGGCCGAAGCCAAGGGCCAGACGCCCCCGCCCGCCACCAAGGGCCGGGCCTACCGCGAACTGTTCCAGCTGGTGCGCTTCCACATCACCGGTGGCGAAGCCGCCGAAGGAGCTGATACCGAGGACGACGCCGATGAATGAGGAGGTGCGCCAGGCGCTTGCCGCCGATCCGGTGAAGATCGGCATTGTCTCCATCAGCGACCGCGCCAGCAGCGGGGTCTATGAGGACAAAGGCCTGCCTGCGCTGCAGGACTGGCTGGGCCGTGCGCTGCACAACCCCATCACCTTCGCCGCGCGCCTGATCCCCGACGAGCAGGCCACCATCAGCCAGACGCTGGTGGAGCTGGTGGATGCCGGCTGCAGCCTGGTGCTGACCACCGGCGGCACCGGCCCGGCGCTGCGCGATGTAACGCCCGAAGCCACGCTGGCCGTGGCCGACAGGGAGATGCCCGGCTTTGGCGAGCAGATGCGCCAGATCAGCCTGGCCTTTGTGCCCACGGCCATTCTCTCGCGCCAGGTGGCGGTGGTCCGCGGCAACTGCCTGATCATCAACCTGCCCGGCCAGCCCAAGGCGATCGCCGAGACGCTGGAAGGCCTGAAGGACGCCGAGGGCGTGCAGAAGGTGCATGGCATCTTTGCCGCCGTGCCCTATTGCATCGACCTGATTGGCGGCCCCTACCTGGAGACCCAGGACAAGGTCTGCAAGGCTTTCCGCCCCAAGAACGCCGTGCGCGTGCGCGCCGCCTGACACCGGCCTACCATCCCTGGGCCGCCCCTCCTTGCGGGCGCCCTTCCCGCTGTCGCCCACTTGCCCCCGCTTGCGCACGGCAGGCTGCTTTACGCAGGCTTTACCGGCGGTGCCCAGCCACCTGCAGCGGTCTTGCACGCCCGCCACGCGGGCTGGCGCGTTTTGCCGTCCAATCGACCGCTGGCGCCATGCCAAGGCTACGCCATCGCTAGTCATTCCAGAGCACCCAGCCAGGCTGTGGTGCCTGTTCCTGTTGCCGCTGCATGAAATCGTCCATTGCCCTGACCTTGCTGTTTGCCCTGTGCACCATGATCGGTCCACTGGGCATCGACACCTACCTGCCCTCGTTCCACGCCATCGCCCAGGAATTTGCCGTGGGACCTGCCGCCGTGCAGCAGACCTTGAGCGCCTATGTGCTGGCCATGGCCATCACCATGCTGTTCTACGGCACGCTCAGCGACACCTTCGGCCGCCAGCGCGTGCTGCTGTGTGCAGCCATGGGCTTTGCCGTCACCTCCTGCGTGGCGGCATTTGCCACCAGCATCCAGGCGTTGATTGCCGTGCGCTTTGTCCAGGGCCTGACGGCAGGCGCCGGCATGGTGGTGGTGCGCGCCATGGTGCAGGACCGCTTCCAGGGCGCCGATGCCCAGCGCATGATGAGCATGGTGATGTTCTGCTTTGGCCTGGCCCCGGCGCTGGCGCCGATTTTCGGCGGCTGGCTGCAGACCCATGGCGGCTGGCGCGCGGCGTTCTTCTTTCTGTCCGGCTTTGGCGTGCTGCTGGCCCTGCTGTGCTGGCGTGCCCTGCCGGAAACCCTGGCACCCGAAAAGCGCGTGCCGCTGAAGCTGCAGGTGATTGCCGGCAACTACCTGACCGCCCTGCGCAACGGCCGCTTTCGCCTGATGCTGCTGGGCCTGGCACTGATGGCCGGCGCCAACTCGGTCTACATCAGTTCGGCAGCGGAATTCATCCTGAACGTGCTGCACCTGGAGGAAACCTCGTTCGGCTGGCTGTTCATCCCGTTGATCGGCGGCTCCATGATCGGCTCGGCACTGTCTGGCTCGCTGGCCAAGCGCATTCCCCCCCGCGTGCAAAAGGCCATGGGTTACACCTTTTTGCTGGCCGGCTGCGCCAGCAATGTGCTCTACAACGCCTTCACCGATGCGCCCGTGGTGCCCTGGGCCGTGCTGCCAATCACCTGCTACACGCTGGGCATTTCGCTGCTGATGCCCATCCTCACGCTGCAGGTGATGGGCATGTTCCCGCAGATGCGCGGCCTGGCCTCGTCGCTGCAGGGGTTCACGCAGATGAGCGTGTTCGCCACCATGGCCGGCGCCGTGGTACCCCACCTGTTTCACCGCGGCTTGGCCTTGGCGCTGGGCCAGGCCATCACCGTCTCGCTGGGGGCGCTGATCTGGTGGTGGGCCACGCGCACACCGGTCCCGCAGGCCGACCGCAGCCGCGTGGCCTGAGCGGCAGGACTCCCAGGCCCCGCCGGCGCCTGCATCTGCAGGGGCGGTGGTGACCCGCGTTTGCCCCTTACGTCGGTGACCAGCGGCTGGCCTGACCTGGCAAGCCCGGAGTTTCCCCTGCGCACTTGCCCGCTATCCGGCGGCGGGCCGCAGTGCCAGCATGTGCAGTGCAGGTGGCGTTCAGCGCCACGGAACACAACATCTACAGGAGACACTCGCATGCGGCAGCAACTCACGCCCTTGGCCATGGCAATCTGTGCACTGGGCCTGGCCCATGGTGCGGCACAGGCCCAGTTCAAGGAACCGGCCACCGTCAAGATCGGCTTCATCACCGACATGTCCAGCCTCTACGCCGACGTGGAAGGCAAGCATGGCGCCACCGCCATCCAGATGGCGATCGATGACTTTGGCGGCAAGGTGCTGGGCAAGCCCATCGAGCTGATGACGGCCGACCACCAGAACAAGGCCGACATCGCCGCCAGCAAGGCACGCGAGTGGATCGACCAGCAGGACATCAGCCTGGTGTTTGGCGGCACCAACAGCGCCACGGCCCTGGCCATGGCCCAGGTGGCCGCCGAGAAGAAGCGCATCTTTGTGGACAACGGCGCCGGCAGCTCGGCGCTGACCAACGAGCAGTGCACGCCCTACACCGTGCACTATGCCTTTGACACCGTGGCCCTGGCCAAGGGCACGGGCCAGGCCGTGGTGGAAGCCGGCGGCAAGAGCTGGTTCTTCCTGACCGCAGACTATGCCTTCGGCCATGCGCTGGAAGCCGACACCACCAAGATCGTGCAGGCCAACGGCGGCAAGGTGCTGGGTGCGGTCAAGACACCGCTGAACGCCAGCGACTTCTCCAGCTTCATGCTGCAGGCACAGAACAGCAAGGCACAGATCCTGGGCCTGGCGAATGCCGGTGGCGACACCGTCAACTCCATCAAGGCCGCCAAGGAATTCGGCGTCACCAAGAGCATGAAGCTGGCCGGCCTGCTGGTGTTCTTCAGCGACATCCACAGCCTGGGGGTGAAGAACACCGAAGGCATGCAGTTCACGGCCCCCTGGTACTGGGACATGAACGCCGAGTCGCGCAAGTTTGCCGACAAGTTCATGGCCAAGACCAAGCGCCGGCCCAGCGAAATCCAGGCCGCCGACTATTCCGCCACCATGACCTGGCTGCAGGCCGTGCAGCGTGCCGGCACGCTGGAGGCCGACAAGGTGATGGCCGAATGGAAGGGCAAACCCATCAAGGACTTCTTCGGCGAAGGCGTGATCCGCCCCGATGGCCGCTACGCCCACGACATGTACCTGATGGAAGTGAAGTCCCCCGCCGAATCCAAGGGCACCTGGGATTACTACAAGATCATCAAGAAGCTGCCCGCCGACCAGGTGTGGACCACCAAGGCCGAGAGCAAGTGCCAGTACTGGAAATGAGCTGAGTTGGCGACAGGCAGCCACCCCGGTGGCTGCCTAGAATGCACGGGCTGCACCCTTGCGGGTGGCAGCCTGTGTTTGTTTCTGCCTGCCGAACTGCCATGGACATCCGCCTGCTTGCCGCCACTGACGCCCCTGCGCTCTGGAATTTTGAAACCGCCCACCGCGCCTATTTCGAGCAATGGGTGCAGGCCCGGTCGGCGCGCTTTTACACCGCCGAAGGATTTGCGGAGGAAATGGAAGCCTCGCTGCAGCGCCAGCAGCAGGACCAGGCTTTCCACTACCTGATGTGGGAGGAGAGCCGCCTGGTCGGCCGCATCAACCTGACCCAGGTGCGGCGCCCCTATTTCCACAGCGCCGCCCTGGGCTACCGCGTGGCACCGGATTGCGGCGGGCGCGGCCTGGCCAGCCAGGCTGTGGCCGCCGTGCTGCACCAGGCCTTCACCACGCACGGTCTGCAGCGCATCGAGGCCATTGCCCGCCCGGAAAACCCGGCCTCAGTGCGGGTGCTGCACAAACAGGGCTTTGCCCAGTTCGGCCATTCGCGCCGCAGCATGGAGCTGAACGGCCAGTGGTTCGACCTGCTGCACTTCGAAGCGCACCGCCCGCAGTAAGGCAAACGCGGCGGAGGGAAGGCTCCGGCATTCGGCGCGGAGTTGAAAAGATTTTTTCAACCCCGCACCTCCAACCGCTTGCACACACAAAGCTGCATGCTGCCGCTGCGGTTCCCGGTCAGGCCCAGGGCCCGACAGGCGCTGGGCGTACGCAGGCAAGGGCTACAGTGCTTACCGCGCCGTGGTGTCCGAGGCGATGGGGATGTAGAAATCCCCGCCGGCCCGGTTGAACTCCGTCGCCTTGGCCTGCATGCCCACGGCAATGCCCTGCTCCGCCGCCACGCCTTGCTGCTTGGCGAAGTCACGCACTTCCTGGGTGATCTTCATGGAACAGAACTTGGGGCCGCACATGCTGCAGAAATGCGCCACCTTGGCGCTGTCCTTGGGCAGGGTTTCATCGTGGAAGGCGCGCGCGGTGTCGGGGTCCAGACCCAGGTTGAACTGGTCTTCCCAGCGGAAGTCGAAACGCGCCTGGCTCAGTGCATCGTCGCGCGAACGTGCGCCCGGATGTCCCTTGGCCACATCGGCGGCGTGGGCCGCGATCTTGTACGCGATGATGCCCTGCTTGACGTCGTCCCGGTCGGGCAGGCCCAGGTGCTCCTTGGGCGTGACATAGCACAGCATGGCGGTGCCCATCCAGCCGATCATGGCCGCGCCGATGGCACTGGCGATATGGTCGTAGCCGGGAGCAATGTCGATGGTCAGCGGGCCCAGCGTGTAGAACGGCGCTTCATGGCAGTGCTTGAGCTGCTCCGCCATGTTCTGCTGGATCATGTGCATGGGCACGTGGCCGGGGCCTTCGATCATGGTCTGCACATCGTGCTTCCAGGCAGTCTGGGTCAGCTCGCCCAGGGTGTGCAGTTCGGCAAACTGGGCTTCGTCGTTGGCGTCGCTGGCGCAACCGGGGCGCAGGCCGTCGCCCAGCGAGAAGCTCACGTCGTACTGCTTCATGATGTCGCAGATGTCTTCGAAATGCTCGTACAGGAAGCTCTCGCGGTGGTGGGCCATGCACCACTTGGCCATGATGGAGCCGCCGCGCGACACGATGCCGGTGCGGCGCTGCGCCGTCAGGTGGATATAGGCCAGGCGCACGCCCGCGTGGATGGTGAAGTAGTCCACGCCCTGCTCGGCCTGCTCGACCAGGGTGTCGCGGAAGATTTCCCAGGTCAGGTCTTCGGCAATGCCGCCGACTTTTTCCAGCGCCTGGTAGATGGGCACGGTGCCGATCGGCACGGGCGAGTTGCGCACGATCCAGTCGCGCGTGGTGTGGATGTTCCGGCCGGTGGACAGATCCATCACGTTGTCGGCCCCCCAGCGGATGGCCCAGACCAGTTTTTCGACCTCTTCCTCGATGCTGGAGGTGACGGCCGAGTTGCCGATGTTGGCGTTGATCTTGACCTTGAAATTGCGACCGATCGCCATCGGCTCGATCTCGGGGTGGTTGATGTTGGCGGGGATGATGGCGCGGCCCCGGGCCACTTCGTCGCGCACGAATTCGGGGGTGATGATCCTGGGAATGGCGGCGCCCAGGCTGTTGCCGGCCAGGCGGGCTTCCCGCGCGGCGTCCTGCTGATACTGCGCCATCCATTCGCGGCGGCCGTTTTCGCGCAGCGCCACGTATTCCATCTCGGGGGTGATGATGCCGCGCCTGGCGTAATGCATCTGGGTCACGTTGGCACCGCTCTTGGCGCGGCGCGGCTGGCGCTGCAGCGCAGCGGCTTCCGCGCGCAGCTGGGCCACGCGCGCGTCTTCCTCGCCGCGCTTGCCGCCATCGTCCAGCGCCACGCGCTGGCGACCCACATAGAACTCGCTGTCGCCACGCGCTTCGATCCAGCTGCCACGCACGCTGGCCAGCCCCTGGTGCACGTCGATCTGCGCCGCCGGATCGGTGTAGGGGCCGGAGGTGTCGTAGACGCTGACCTGCTCGCCATTGGTCAGTGCGATATCGCGCACCGGCACGCGCATGCCGGGGTGGATGGCACCGCTCAGATAGCTTTTGGTGGAGGCCGGAAACGGCTGGCGCGACTGGGTCAGCAGCTCGGCAAAACGGGCGGTGTCGGGGGCATCGCCCGAGAAGTTGGACGCGGGGGGGGTGAAGATGGCATCAGGGGCGTTCATCGCGGTCTCCATAAAGCGGTTGAAGTACATCAAACGCTCCGTGGAGTGCTGGGCCTGCTCTGATGGCGCCGCGGATGGCCCTATCCTGGGCTATCCACCAACCGCCTTGCACCTGGGAGAACCGCACCACTGGTGGCCCAGTGGGTGGTGCATCCACCGGAATCTGGTGATTCCGGCCAGGGCTGGCGCGCGCTGTGGCCCGTCCAGAAAAGACAAAACCCCAGTGCGCGAGGCGCCTGGGGTTTGCTGTGCCTGTGGACGGGCTGCGTGGCGTGTGCGTTCGCACCCCTGCCTTCGCGCCTGCCTGTCCATGGCCCTGCATCAGGGTCCCGCTCTTCTTCCGCCGGTATGAACCGGATCAAGTTCGTCGGGTTCGCGGACCGCTGTTTTCACAGCAGCCCGCATCTCAGCGCTTTCGCACACCCCGGAGCAGCCGCGAGTATAGGCCAGCAATGCGCGCATGCCACCATTCCGCGGCCTCCGCTGGGTTATGTGTTTCCCCAGGGTAGGCGCACCGGGGCGGGCAACCCGTTCACCCGGCTGCGCCGTGCTTCAGCGCGTCACACCGCAATGGCGGTGGCCGAGCCCGCCAGCTTGCGCAGCTCGAACTTCTGGATCTTGCCGGTGCTGGTCTTGGGCAGCTCGCCGAACACGATGGCGCGCGGCACCTTGTAGCCGGCCAGGTGCTGCTTGCAGTGGGTGATGATGTCGGCTTCGGTCACCGAGGCGCCGGCCTTGATCTCCAGGAAGGCGCAGGGCGTCTCGCCCCACTTGGCATCGGGCTTGGCCACCACGGCCGCAGCCAGCACGGCGGGGTGGCGGTACAGCACGTCTTCGACTTCGATGGACGAGATGTTCTCGCCGCCGGAGATGATGATGTCCTTGCTGCGGTCCTTGATCTTGATGTAACCGTCCGGGTACTGCACCGCCAGGTCGCCGCTGTGGAACCAGCCGCCACGGAAGGCTTCGTCCGTGGCCTGCGGGTTCTTCAGATAGCCCTTCATGGCGATATTCCCCTTGAACATGATCTCGCCCATGGTCTCGCCGTCGTGCGGCACGGGCTGCATGGTCTCGGGGTCCAGCACCTGGGCATCGCGCTGCAGGTGGTAGCGCACGCCCTGGCGGGCATTGAGGCGGGCACGCTCGCCGATGTCGAGCTGGTCCCATTCCGCATGCTGGGCGCAGACGGTGGCCGGTCCGTAGGTTTCGGTCAGGCCGTAGACATGGGTCAGGTCGAAGCCCATGGCTTCCATGCCTTCGATCATCGAGGCCGGGGGCGCGGCGCCGGCCACCATGGCCTTGACGCCGGCAGGAACGCCTTGCTTCATCGCCGCCGGGGCATTCACCAGCAACGACTGCACGATGGGCGCGCCGCAGTAATGGGTGACGCCGTGGTTGCGGATGGCGTCGAAAATATTCTGCGGATCGACGCGGCGCAGGCAGACATTGACACCTGCGCGCGCGGCCACGGTCCAGGGGAAGCACCAGCCGTTGCAGTGGAACATCGGCAGCGTCCACAGGTAGACGGCATGCTTGGGCATGTCCCATTCCAGCACATTGCTGATGGCGTTGATGGCCGCACCGCGGTGGTGGTAGACCACTCCCTTGGGGTTGCCGGTGGTGCCACTGGTGTAGTTCAGCGCAATCGCATCCCACTCGTCAGCGGGCAGCTCCCAGGCGAAATCCGGATCGCCCTGGGCGACAAAATCGTCGTAGGTGGTGTCGCCCAGCGGCACGGCGGCATCGCCATACAGCGCGTCTTCCACGCGGATCACCGTCAGCGGGACGGTGGACTTGCGCAGTGGCAGCGCCTTGGCCATCAGGGCGGTGAATTCCGGGTCCACGATCAGCACCTTGGCTTCGCCGTGGTCCAGCATGAAGGCCAGGGTCTCCGCATCCAGGCGGGTGTTGAGGGTGTTGAGCACGGCGCCGGACATGGGCACGCCAAAGTGCGCCTCCACCATCGGCGGGGTGTTGGGCAGCATCACGGCCACCGTGTCGTTCTTGCCCACGCCGGCCTGGTGCAGCGCACTGGCCAGCTGGCGGCAGCGGCGGTAGGTCTGTCCCCAGGTCTGGCGCAGATCCCCGTGCACGATGGCCAGGCGGTCCGGGTAGACGCTGGCGGTGCGCTCCAGAAAGCTCAGCGGGCTGAGGGGCGCAAAGTTGGCCGCATTGCGGTCCAGGTGCTCGTTGTACTTGCTCATGAAATGTCTCCGAAGCGTGTCTTTTTGTGCATTTTGCGCCAACGCCACAACACAGGCTTACAGCCCCTGGCTGCACTCATGCATTCCCTGGCCTCGGCCCGCATGCCATGGACGTGCCTCGCCGCACTTTTGATACTGCGCAATACCACCCGTCAGGTGATGCGGTGCAATGGTTACGCCATCTGGACTGAGTCCAAACCACGCAGAGGATGACGTGGCCGTACCGGCAGGTGGCGGGTGTGCCGCCTTGGCTGCGCACCAGGCATTCACCACACAAGCGTTTGGAAGCACACAATGAAAAACACCCTCCGACCCCTCGTTGCAGCCCTGGCCGCCGCGGCTGCCTTCCTGGCACTGCCCGCCCATGCACAAGGCGCGCAGGAACCCATCCACCCCATCGCGCCTGCCGTGGTCAAGAACCCGGCCATGGTGGAACTGGGCAAGAAGCTGTGGTTCGATCCCCGCCTGTCCAAGTCGGGCTTCATCTCCTGCAACAGCTGCCACAACCTGTCCATGGGCGGCAGCGACAACCTGAAGACCTCCATCGGTCACAACTGGCAGGAAGGCCCCATCAACTCGCCCACGGTGCTGAACTCCAGCATGAACGTGGCCCAGTTCTGGGACGGCCGTGCCGGCAACCTGAAGGAGCAGGCCGGCGGCCCCATCGCCAACCCGGGCGAAATGGCCTTCACCCACGAGCTGGCCGTGGACATGCTGAATTCCATTCCCGGCTACCAGGCAGAGTTCAAGAAGGTGTTCAGCAAGTCGAAGATCGACATCGACCAGGTGACCGATGCCATCGCGGCTTTCGAGGAAACCCTGGTCACGCCCAATTCGCGCTTTGACAAGTGGCTCAAGGGCGATGCCAACGCCATCACCAAGACCGAACTGGAAGGCTACAAGCTGTTCCGTGACAGCGGCTGTGTGGCCTGCCACAACGGCGCGGCCGTGGGCGGCAATTCCTTCCAGCGCATGGGTCTGGTCGAGGCCTACAAGACCAGCAACCCGGCCGAAGGCCGTGCGGCGGTGACCGGCAAGGACGCCGACCGCTTCAACTTCAAGGTGCCCACCCTGCGCAACGTGGAACTGACCTACCCCTACTTCCACGATGGTGCGGCCGACACCCTGGGCCAGGCGGTGGACACCATGGGCCGCGTGCAGCTGGGCAAGAACTTCACCAAGGATGAGAACGCCAAGATCGTGGCCTTCCTGAAGACCCTGACCGGCGACCAGCCCCAGATCGGCATGCCGGTGCTGCCGCCCTCGAGCGACGCCACCCCGCGCCCCACTCCGTTCGACAAGAAGAAGTAACTCCGGTCGGACTCTGACCCTGTTAGCTCCGCCCCGCCACAGCGCGAACTGCGGCAGGGCCTTTCCTCGCGCACCCGGTGTTTTGCCGGGTGCGCTTTTTTTCATCACAATAGCGACCCTGACCTTGATTGCCCGACTGCGACCCGCCATGCCCCCGCGCACCACCGCCACCACTGCTGCCACCCGCCTTGCCTCCGCGCGCACCCGTCGTCCGCAGGCGCTGGCTGCACAGGCCCAGCAGCAGGCGCAGGACGCACAGCTGGCAGAGCGCCTGCGCCAGGCAGGCCTGCAGCCCACCCGCCAGCGCTTGGCCATGGCCCGGGTACTGCTGGGTGAGCCGGTGCACATGCATGCCGAACAGGTGCTGCAGGCCGCACGCCAGCACTACCCCAGCCTGTCGCGCGCCACGGTCTACGCCAGCCTGCCGCTGTTTGCCGAGCGTGGCCTGCTGCGCGCGCTGCCGCTGGGGCTGGAACACACGGTCTATGACTCCAGCACCGAAGTCCACCCCCACCTGCTGATCGAAGACAGCGGCGAGGTGCTGGATCTGCCGCCCGACTGCATCCGCTGGGATGCGCTGCCGCCCCTGGCCCCGGGCCTGGAAGTGGCCGCCATCGACATGGTGGTGCGCGTGCGCCGCACCGCGGCTGCGCCAGACGCTGCCGCCAGCGCGGCCTGATCGTCCCGCAAGGCAGAGCCACGCTCCACGCGCCTGCGCCTGCGCCTGCGCCTGCGCCTGCGCGTTCCCGCTCCACCCCACCGGCTTTCACACCCGCCTGGCGATGCCGCCCCGCGGTGGCATGCCACGCCTGCGCAGCCGCCACGGCCTGGCGCCGGCCCGGGGCCCCCTGCGCCTTTGAGACCAGGCGGCCGTGCGGGCATGTGCTTCTGCGGCTGGCATGTAGCCATGCAATTTCTGCACAAAATGATGCTAATCACATACACATTGCCCCCATGCAGCACTCTATTTTTGTGCACGTTCCGTGCCGCACCGCGATGGCAGCCGCTCCTGCCGAAGCACAACCACCCTATATGAATCAATCAGTTAGCGGAATCCACAACCCTGCTAGCACCATTCCAGGGATTGCACAAACTTACGTCTTATATAAGACATAAATTACACAAATAGCGGTTTATGCGTTTTCCTCCCTACAATGCCGCCATGGGTTGTGCAGACCCCGTCCGCAAGGGCAGTCGGCACCGTCCTTTGCATCCTGTGCATCAATGAGGAAACGCCCTGGCATGTACCAGGGCGGAGGAGACTGGCCCGCATCCACCGATGCGGGCCTTTTTTATGGGGCCTGCGCCCGCCCAGCCGCAGGCCGACCCTCCAGGCCCTGGCGGCAGCCGGACATCTTGGGGTGTTTCCGGCACACCACAGCTGCCGACCCTGGCGGCATGCCCTTGCAGCGCATGGCAGGCCCGGTACGCCCCGGCGAAAGCGGGCCGTAGGCAGCACTTCCGATACTGCTGCGGCTGCACCGGGTAGGCACCATGGCGCACAATACGGCCGGTGTCCATCCCCCAGTCTTTCCTCCAGGAGTTGCTTGCCCGCGTCGATGTGGTTGACGTGGTCGGCCGCTATGTGCCGCTGAAAAAAGGCGGCGCCAACTTCATGGGGCTGTGCCCTTTCCATGGGGAAAAGTCGCCCTCGTTCAGCGTCAGCCCTTCCAAGCAGTTCTACCACTGCTTTGGCTGCGGCAAGAACGGCAATGCCATCAGCTTCCTGATGGAGCATACCGGCATGGGCTTTGTGGAGGCGGTGCAGGACCTGGCCCAACAGGTGGGCATGCAGGTGCCGCAGGACGACATCAGCCCGGCCGAGCGCGAGCGCCAGGCCGCGCAAAAGCGCCAGCAGGCGTCGCTGACCGATGTGCTCGAACGCGCGGGCGACTCCTATCGCAAGCAGCTCAAGGACTCCGTCCACGCGGTGGAGTACCTGAAAAAGCGCGGCGTCTCCGGCGCCGTCTGCAGCCGCTACGGCCTGGGCTATGCCCCGGCCGGCTGGCGCCACCTGGCCGGCGTGTTCCCGCAGTACGACGATCCGCAGCTGCAGGAAGCGGGCTTGGTCATCGTCAACGAAGACGATGACAAGCGCTACGACCGTTTCCGCGACCGCATCATGTTCCCGATCCGCAATGTCAAAGGCGAGTGCATCGGCTTTGGCGGCCGCGTGCTGGGGGACGAGAAACCCAAATACCTGAACTCGCCGGAGACGCCGCTGTTCCACAAGGGACGCGAGCTCTACGGCCTGTTCGAAGCCCGCAACGCGCTGCGCGAAAAAGGCTACGCCCTGGTCACCGAAGGCTATATGGACGTGGTGGCCCTGGCACAGCTGGGCTTTCCGAATGCCGTGGCCACGCTGGGCACGGCCTGCACACCCGAGCATGTGCACAAGCTGTTCCGCTTCACCGATGCGGTGGTGTTCAGCTTTGACGGCGACGCAGCCGGCCGCCGCGCTGCCCGCAAGGCGCTCGAAGGCGCCCTCCCCTACGCCAGCGACACGCGCAGCGTGAAGTTCCTCTTTCTGCCCGCCGAGCACGACCCCGACAGCTTCATCCGCGAACATGGCCCGGATGCCTTTGCCCGCCATGTGGGCGATGCGCTGCCGCTGTCGCGCTTTTTGCTGGATGCCGTCAGCGAAGGCTGCGATCTGGGCCAGGCCGAAGGCCGTGCACGCATGGCCAGCCAGGCCCGGCCGCTGTGGAATCTGCTGCCCGACGGCGCACTGAAGCGCCAGCTGCTGGCCGAAATGGCGGGCAAGGCCCAGCTGTCCAGCAGCGACCTGACTGAACTGTGGGAGCAGGCCGCTGCCCAGGAAAACCGCTGGCAGCGTGGCGCCGGTGGTGCCAACCCCGCCCCCGCCGTGGGTTCCCACGCCTTCCCGGCCGCGTCGCCCCCCCCTTCGGGCGAATGGGCGCCGCCGGACGCCGACTACGGCCACAGCGCCCATGACGGCTGGGGCGATGCCGGTGGTGGTGGCAACACCTACACGGGCTATGCCGGCGGCGCGCCCGGCCAGGGCGGCAATGGCTACGGCAACCGGGGCAACTTTCGCAATGGCAACGGTCCGCGCGGCGAAGGCCGCAACGGCTGGGGCAAAAAGCCCTGGGGACGCGACCGCGCCGGCAACAATGGCTGGAACGAAGCCCCGCGCCCGCCCCGCATCGCCCAGCCGCTGGGCCCGGACCAGGCTGCACGCCTGCTGCTGTCGCACATGGAGTTCATGGAAGAGCTGGCCAACGAAGACCTGGATGCCCTGGTCAGCCAGCCCGCCCCGCACGGCCCGCTGTTTGCCTGGGTGGAGAGCCAGTACCAGGAGCACGGACCCCAGTCCTGGGCCGTGCTGCAGTCCCGCCTGGGTAGCAGCGGCGAAGCCCAACTGGCCCGCACCCTGATGGACGGCCCCCATGGCCAGCCCGAGGGCGAGCTGCCCGAGCTGCGCTGCGAGCTGCGCAGCGTGCTCAATCTGATGCTGGTCAAGCGCCTGAAGACACTGGAGGCCCAGGCCCTGGCCGAAGTCGCCACCGACCCGCAGGCCGTGCACCGTTACCGCGCGCTGCAGGAGCGCCGCAAGCAGCTGGCGGCGGCGCCTGCGCCGCAGAGCGACGAATAACTGCGTTACCGCAGCCCTGGTGCACCATGCCCCTGGCTGCCGTACGGGCAGGATCAACGGCCTTCCAGCCCCAAATTCATCAAAAACTGTAGCGTCTTTAGCAAGCCTCTATTGACCTGCAAGGTTTTTTTGAAAAAATAACGCTGAACCTCTTGATTTTTTCTGCCGAAGGTATAATTAAAAGCTATTCGGCAAGAGCGACAGCAGCACCTCCGGACCCGGCCCCCGTGACAGACCTCACGCGGATTGCAGCAAGTGCATGGCCAATTCCACCGCAAGGACTGCATACCAAATGTTCGCCCACCCATCTTGCCCCGGGAGCCCGTCCGCTCCCCATATGCCTTGGCGCGTCCATGGCATGTGTTGTGCGCGCCGGTTTTCGAGGCGCTTGCGAGTTTTCTTTGTGTGTCCGCTTTTGACCGTGAGGTATGCATGCCCGTTTCAAAGTCCGCGAAGTCCCAGCAGGCCCTCGATGCTTCCGCGAAGTCCAAGACCTCTTCCACGGCTGCAGCTGCCAAAAAGACTGCTGCCGTGAAAAAGCCCGCCTCGCCCAAGGCGGCCGAAGCCAAGAAAGACACCAAAGTGGCAACCAAATCACAAGCTGAACTCAAAGCCCTGGCCGACGCGCTGCTCGCAGCGGATTCCAAGAAACGCGTCACCAAGAAAGCTGCAGCTGTAGACGGCGACGAAGCCGAAGCCCCTGCCAAGAAGCCTGCCGCCGCCAAGAAGGCCGCAGCCAAGAAGACCACCACGGTCAAGGCAGCAGCGGCCGACACCGACAAGGCGCCCGCCAAGCGCGGCCGCAAGCCCAAGGCCGAAACGGCCGCCAAGGGCGGCAAGCCCAAGGACATGTCGGACGACATGGACGATGCCGATCTGGACGGTGACATCGACGGCGATATCGATGGCGATGTCGAAGTGGAGGCCGAAGCTGAGGTGGAAGTGGAGACCACGACCACCACCGAGAAGGCCAAGCCCCTGCGCATGAAGATCAGCAAGGCGAAGGAACGCGCCTTGATGAAGGAATTCGGCCTGGACGAAACCGTCCTGACCGAAGACGAACTGAACACCCGCCGCCAGCGCCTGAAGGCCCTGATCAAGCTGGGCAAGACCCGTGGCTATCTGACCAACGCGGAAATCTCCGACCACTTGCCCGACAAGCTGGTCGATGCGGAAACGCTGGAAGTCGTGATCTCCATGTTGAACGACATGGGTGTGGCGGTGTACGAGCAGACGCCCGACGCCGAAACCCTGTTGCTGAACAACACCGGACAATCGGCCACCACCGAAGAGGAAGCGGAAGAAGAAGCCGAAGCGGCCCTGTCCACCGTGGACTCGGAATTCGGCCGCACCACTGACCCTGTGCGCATGTACATGCGCGAAATGGGTACGGTGGAACTGCTGACGCGCGAAGGCGAAATTGAAATCGCCAAGCGCATCGAAGGCGGTCTGATGGACATGATGGAAGCCATCTCGGCTTCCCCCGCCACCATTGCGGAAATCCTGGGCATGGCCGAGGAAATCCGTGAAGGCAAGGTCGTGATCTCCACCGTGGTCGACGGTTTCGTGAACGCCAACGAAAACGACGACTATGTGGCCGAAGAAGACTTCGACGAGTACGACGAAGAGGACGACGACGACGGCAAGGGCGGCTCCAAGGCACTGACCAAGAAGCTCGAAGAGCTGAAGAACGAAGCCCTGTCGCGCTTCGACAGCATCCGCGGCCACTTCGAGAAGATGCACAAGGTGTACGACAAGGAGGGCTACGGCTCGGCCACGTACATGAAGATCCAGAAGACGATCACCGAGGAGCTGATGACCATCCGCTTCACGGCCAAGACGATCGAAAAGCTCTGCGATCTGGTGCGTGCCCAGGTGGACGATGTGCGCAAGAAGGAACGCGAGCTGCGCAAGATCATCGTGGACAAGTGCCGCATGCCGCAGGAAACCTTCATCAAGGACTTCCCGCCCAACCTGCTCAACCTGGACTGGGTCACCAAGCAAGCCGCCGCCGGCAAGCCTTGGAGCAACGTCATGGCCCGCAACATCCCGCCCGTGCAGGAGTTGCAGCAGAACCTGATCGACCTGCAGTCCCGCGTGGTGGTGCCGCTGGAAGAGCTCAAGCGCATCAACAAGCGCATGAACGACGGTGAACGCTCCAGCCGCGATGCCAAGAAGGAAATGATCGAGGCCAACCTGCGCCTGGTGATCTCCATTGCCAAGAAGTACACCAACCGCGGCCTGCAGTTCCTGGACCTGATCCAGGAAGGCAACATCGGCCTGATGAAGGCGGTGGACAAGTTCGAATACCGCCGCGGCTACAAGTTCTCGACCTATGCCACCTGGTGGATCCGCCAGGCCATCACGCGTTCCATCGCGGACCAGGCCCGCACGATCCGCATCCCGGTGCACATGATCGAAACCATCAACAAGATGAACCGCATCTCGCGCCAGCACTTGCAGGAGTTTGGCTTCGAGCCCGATGCGTCCATCCTGGCGGCCAAGATGGAGATCCCCGAGGACAAGATCCGCAAGATCATGAAGATCGCCAAGGAGCCGATCTCGATGGAAACCCCCATCGGCGACGACGACGATTCGCACCTGGGCGACTTCATCGAGGACGGCAACAACACCGCCCCCATCGATGCCGCCATGCAGGCCGGCCTGCGCGACGTGGTCAAGGACATCCTCGATGGCCTGACCCCCCGCGAAGCCAAGGTGCTGCGCATGCGCTTCGGCATTGAAATGTCCACCGACCACACGCTGGAAGAAGTGGGCAAGCAGTTCGACGTGACGCGCGAGCGCATCCGCCAGATCGAAGCCAAGGCACTGCGCAAGCTGAAGCACCCCAGCCGCAGCGACAAGCTGCGCAGCTTCATCGATTCGCTGTAAGCGCCAGCTTCCTCCCGCATACGGTGCGGGAGTGATCACCCCAAAGCCTGCCGGCCGCTGCCGCGCAGGCTTTTTTCATGCGGGTTGCCGCATGCCCCCTGCGGCTTGACTCCGGCCCATCTCCGAGCACAAAAAAGCCGCGCAGTGCGCGGCTTTTTTTCCAGGTCAGGTGGCGCTCATTCCAGCGTCAGCTTCTGCTTGGCCACCACTTCCTTGTAGATGGCGAGCTCGTCCTTCGTTTCCTTGGCGAACTGCTCGGGCGTGTTGCCCACAATGACCGAGCCCGTGTCTTCGATGCGCTTGCGGATGGCGGGGTCCTGCAGCGCCTTACGGGTTGCCGCATTGATCTTGTCCACCACTTCCTTGGGCATGCCCTTGGGGCCGATCAGACCGTAGAAGGCCATGCGGTTCACCGGCTCCAGACCCACTTCCTTGAAGGTAGGCACATCGGGCAGCACGCTCAGGCGCTGGGGGGCCGCCACGGCGATGGCCACCAGACGCTTGTCCTTGATGAAGGGCAGTGCCGAAGGCAGGTTGTCCAGAATCATCGGGATCTGGTTGGCCACGGCGTCATTCAGGGCCGGACCCGCGCCACGGTAGGGCACGTGGGTCATTTCGATGCCGGTCAGGCTCTTGTACAGCTCCATCAGCATGTGCTGGATGCCGCCCGTGCCCGAGGAACCGTAGGAATACTTGCCCGGATTCTTCTTGAGCTCGGCTTCGAATGCCTTGTAGTTGGCCGCACCGGCGAACTTGGGGTTCACCGCGATCACATTGGGCGTGGCCGCAATGTTGACGATGGGGGTAAAGGCCGTCAGCGGGTCGTAGGGGTTCTTGGGGTTGATGGCCGGGTTGGTGGCCATGGTGGACACGGTGGCGATACCCAGGTTGTAGCCATCGGCCTTCTGGCGCGAGGTTTCCAGCGCGCCAATGACGCCGCCGCCACCGCCACGGTTTTCCACGATCACCGGCTGGCCCAGCTCCTTGGACAGGGGCTCGGAAATCACGCGCGCGATGATGTCGGTGGTGCCGCCGGCCGCAAACGGCACCAGCAACTTGATGGGTTTGTTGGGGAACGATGCATCAGCCATGGCAGCCGAACCGGCCAACGCCAACACAACACCCATCCAGCAACGACGATCCATGAAAGTACTCCTCAATTCTGTCTCCAAGGGGGGAATGGCGATGCTAAAGCGCCCCTTTATCCTGCTGACCACTGGCAACTGCCAAATACCTAGGTGTTTACCCCTGACTAGCGCAAACACTGACAAAAGCTGACATCACACACCCTTTTTCTGCGCTAGGCATGCCGGGTTTTCACGCAGATTACCCCCTTGGCCACCGTGCGCCATCGCCTGGGCGCTGCGTCGCTTGTCACTTCCGTGGCAGAGGCACCGCCCCCCCTGCTCCGGTGGTGTGCATTCCCGGCGTATGCTTGGCGCCCGTGAATTACGCCCAGCTCCTCTTCCCCGATTTTTCCCTGATCCTGCTGGGCTACCTGCTGTGCCGGTTCACGCCGCTGAACCGCAGCGTCTGGCAAGGTGCCGAAGCACTGGTGTACTACCTGCTGTTTCCGGTGCTGCTGTTTCACTCCATCGTCAAAAGCCCGCTGGACTGGGCGGCCACCTCCAACCTGATTGCGGCCGGCGTGCTGTCCGGCCTGGTGGGCGTGGCACTGGCCTACAGCCTGCCCTGGTGGCCCGGACTGAAAGGCCATGTAAACCTGCGCGACCACGCCAGCGCAGCCCAGGTGGCGTTCCGCTTCAATTCCTTCATCGGCCTGGCGCTGGCCGACCGGCTGGCCGGGCCCGAGGGGCTGCTCTATATCTCGGTGCTGATCGGCTTTTGCGTCCCCATGTTCAACATCGCGGCCGTCTGGCCCATGGCCCGCGCAGGGGAGCACAGCTTCTGGGGCCAGCTGGTGCGCAATCCACTGATCGTGGCCACGGTGTGCGGTCTGGTGGCCAATCTGCTGGGCTTTCGCATGCCCAGTTGGCTGGAACCACCAGTCAGCCGCATTGGCGCAGCCTCCATCGCACTGGGCCTGATGTCCGCCGGCGCCGGCATGCAGCTGGGCCTGCTGACCCATGCCAAGCGCCTGAGCGTGGGCGTGCTGGCGATACGCCACTTCATCCAGCCGCTGATTGCGCTGGGTGCCATCCACCTGTTGGGCCTGGAAGGCACCCAGGCGCTGATCCTGCTGCTGTTCTCCGCCATGCCCACGGCCAGCACCTGCTATGTGCTGGCGGCGCGCATGGGCTACAACGGCCCGTATGTGGCAGGTCTGGTGACGCTGTCCACCATACTGGGCGTGGCCAGCCTGCCGTTTGCGCTGTCGCTGGTGCCTTAACACCCACTGATCACTGCCGCTTTCAAGGCCGGGAACCGCGGGATCCGTTGTCTGCCCGCTGCCCGCTGCCAGCGGCACAGGCACACCGGGCGCCCAAGGTCTAGGCGCACTGCGCCAGCGCCCACTGCACATGCTCCCGCAGCAGATCGCTGGGGTGGGCGGCCTGGGCCGCCAGGGCGGACTGCACCGCATCACGCTCGGCGCCTGGAGGCAGGCTGCGCAGCGCATTGCCCATGGCCACGGCGATGTTGCGCTGCCAGCGCGCATGGCCGATGCGGCGGATGGGGCTGCCCTCGGTACGGCGCAGAAACTGCGCTTCGTCCCAGGCGAACAGCTGCACCAGGCTGCTGCCGGCCAGACCGTCGCGCGCATCGAAGTCCGCCAGACGGCTGGGCTGGGCAAACTTGTTCCACGGGCAGGCCAGCTGGCAGTCATCGCAACCGTAGATGCGGTTGGCCAGCTGCGGGCGCAGTTCCAGCGGGATGGGGCCATCGTGCTCGATGGTCAGGTAGGAGATGCAACGGCGCGCATCCACCTGGTGCGGCGCCACGATGGCGCCCGTGGGGCAGGCCTGCATGCAGGCGCTGCAGCTGCCGCAGTGGCCACTGACCGGTGCGGTCGGCTCCAGCGCCATGTCCACCAGGATTTCCCCCAGAAAGAACATGGAGCCGGCCTCCCGGCTGAGCACCAGCGTGTGCTTGCCGCGCCAGCCCTGGCCGCTGCGCTGGGCCAGCTCGGCTTCCAGCACCGGCGCGGAATCGGTGAACACGCGGTGGCCAAAGGGACCTATCTCCTGGGCGATGCGGTCGGACAGTTTCTGCAGCCGCGCGCGCAGCACCTTGTGGTAGTCGCGCCCCCGGGCGTAGACCGAGACAATGCCCTCTTGCGGACGCTGCAGACGCTCGAACTCCACGGCCTGCCAGCCCGCCGGGGTGGTCTGGGGCAGATAATCCATGCGGGCGGTGATCACGCTCAGCGTGCCAGGCACCAGTTCGGCCGGGCGGGCACGCTTGAGGCCATGGCTTTCCATATAGTGCATCTCGCCATGGCAACCGGCGGCCAGCCACTGCAGCAGCCCAGGCTCTGCAGAGGACAAGTCGACACCGGCTACGCCAATTTGGGAAAATCCCAACTCGCGAGCCCAGTCTTGTATGTGAGGAACGAGTTGACTGCTGCAGACCATAACCCCGCTATTTTAGAAATGACGCTCTCCCTTGCCTCGCGCCAGCTTATTTGGCACAGCGAGGACGACACCGCCGCCTTTGCCCGGCAACTGGCCGGGCTACCCCAGTTGCGCAATGCCTACATCACGCTGCATGGCGACCTGGGCGCTGGCAAGACCACGTTCGTGCGCCATCTGCTGCGCACCCTGGGCGTGAGCGGCCGCATCAAAAGCCCTACCTATGCCGTGGTGGAGCCGCATGAATGCGCCGCCATGCCCGTGTGGCACTTTGATTTCTACCGTTTTGACGATCCGCGCGAATGGGAAGATGCCGGTTTTCGGGACATCTTTGCCAGTGACGGCCTGAAACTGGCAGAATGGCCGGAAAAGGCCGCAGCGCTCACGCCTCCTGCGGACATAGCTATCCATATCGAAGCAATTGATGACACGCAGCGCCGCGTGAGCTTGCATGCCCATACGCAGGCTGGCGCCCAGATGCTGCAGCATTGGCCCGCATGAGTGACGACACCACTAACCGTCCCGCCCCTTCTTCCCCGCTGACCCGCCGCCATCTGCTGCAGGCCGGCTCTCTGGTCCTGCTGCTCGGCAGCCAGCAGATCGCCCGTGGCGCCAGCATCGTGGCGGTGCGCGTCTGGCCTGCGCCGGAGTATTCCCGTGTCACGCTGGAATCCGACACGCCGCTGGTGGCCAAGCAGTTCTTTGTGGCCTCTCCACCCCGGCTGGCGGTGGACATCGAAGGCATCGACCTGAACCCGGCCCTCAAGGACCTGGTGGCCAAGGTACGCCCCGACGACCCGAACATCAAGGCCATCCGTGTGGGCCAGAACGCGCCCAATGTGGTGCGCCTGGTCATCGACCTCAAGCAGGAGGCCGTGCCCCAGGTCTTCACCCTGCAGCCAGTGGCGGCCTACCAGCACCGGCTGGTGTTCGACCTCTACCCGGCCAAGGCCGTGGATCCGATGGAAGCGCTGATCAGCGAGCGCCTGCGCGACGCAGGCCCGCAGACCGCCCAGTCCCACCAGCCCGCCATGGGCAGCGGCGTGCCGCCCGAAGCCGACCCCCTGGGCGACCTGATTGCCCAGCATGGCAACAGGCCGGCCCCTAGCGTGCCGGCCAAACCTGCGCCGGCCCCGGCACCTGCCACGCCCCCTACGGTGGTGGCCACGGCACCGACGCCCCCTGTCACGCCGCCGCCCGAACCGGCCCCGGCCAAACGCCCGGTCGGCCCCACCGTGGCCACGGCCCAGCGCACGGACCGCATCATCATCGTGGCCCTGGACCCCGGCCATGGGGGCGAAGACCCCGGCGCCATTGGCCCTGGCGGCACGCGGGAGAAGGATGTGGTGCTGCGCATTGCCCATCTGCTGCGGGACCGCATCAACGCCAGCAGCGTGGGCGGCAGCCCCATGCGCGCCTTCCTGACGCGCGACGCCGACTTCTTCGTGCCCCTGGGCACGCGGGTGGAAAAAGCCCGGCGCGTGCAGGCCGATCTGTTCATCAGCATCCATGCCGATGCCTTCACCACGCCCGCAGCCAAAGGCGCCAGTGTGTTCGCCCTGAGCCAGAAAGGCGCCTCCAGCACGGCCGCGCGTTGGCTGGCCAACAAGGAAAACCAGGCCGACCTCGTGGGCGGGCTGAATGTCAAAAGCCAGGACCGCAATGTGCAGCAGATGCTGCTGGACATGAGCACCACGGCCCAGATCAACGACAGCCTCAAGCTCGGCTCCCACCTGCTGGGCCAGATTGGCGACATGGCCAAGCTGCACAAGCCCCGTGTGGAGCAGGCCGGCTTTGCGGTGCTCAAGGCCCCGGACATTCCCAGCGTGCTGGTGGAAACCGCCTTCATCAGCAACCCGGAAGAAGAAGCCAAGCTGCGCAGCGCGGCCTACCAGACCCAGCTGGCTGACGCGCTGATGCGCGGCATCAAGCTCTACTTCGCCAAGAACCCGCCGCTGGCCCGCAGCCGCACGGTGTAAACCGACGGCCCCGCGCCCCGACCAGGCCCATCCCCACGGATGGGCCTTTTTTTGTGGGCTGCCCTGGTCCTTGCTGCTCCGTGCCGAGGCCGCCACCACGGCCATCCCCCACACCCCGGGTTACACAGTCTGACGGGTGTTCACGGTGCACACCGTGTGCCATGCAACGGCCCGGTGCTCCTTCGTGGACACGGATCTGCCGGGCAGTCTCCCTTGTGGGCATAGGTGCGCGACGCATCCGGTCGGGGAAACACCGCGGCTTGAATCCACGCTCACCACCTACACACGGGTAGGAATGTTCCGAAACACGGCTGCGCACCGAAGCATAAAAATCAGCTATCAATTCGTAAATTTCAATCATTTTCACGAATTTCGGCATCCCTATTCAGTCAAGGCCGCGGACCGCCAGGGAGGAACCACCGGGGCATAGCTTTCAGAGACGGCAATACATAGCAACAGTGCGTGCGCACACTTTTGTGTGCAGGCAGCCACTGCAGCACAGCGGTCTCGCCGCCACCGACACTCCTCCATACAAACCCTAGGAAACCTCAAATAAACGTCATTCCCCCTCCAAAGTCGCATCGGTTTTGAAAGGAAAAGTGCTTGAATACATGAATCAAATGCAAGCATTTACTTACATAGAAATTTTCAATTCTTGCGCACAGCATTGCCCATACGAGAGAGGCCATTCCCCATGCACACACGCTCTGCACCCAGCCCTTTCCTGCAGCGAGTGCCCCGGGCCATTTCTGTCGCCGTGCTGGTGACCTGCCTGGGCAGCGCTGCACTGGCCCAGACGCCTTCTGCCCCAGCCTCCCGCGACCAGTTGCTGCAGCTGGCACAGCAAAAGCGGGACGCCCAGCAATGGGACGAAGCGCTGGCCTACTACCGCCAGGGCCGTGCGCAATACCCCCGGGACACGGCCTTCCAGTACGGCGAGATCTATGTGCTGGCCGACAGCGGCCAGCAGGCGCAGGCCAGTGCCTTGGCCGATGGTGTGCTGCGCCAGACCCCAGACAGTGCCGACGCCCTGCTGGTCAAGGCCTATACGCAGCTGCGGCAAAGCGGCAGCTTTGCCGCCCTGGAATATGTCGACCGGGCGCAGCAGATCGCCCCCGGCCAGGGCTATGTGCTGCGTGAATACATTTTTGCGCTGCAGCGGGCAGGCATGGCCCACCAGGCACTGGAGCTGGCCGCGCGCCAACCCGACCTGCTCACCCCCGCCCAGTTCCGAGCCCTGCAGGCCGATGAAGCGGCAGAGTGGGTGCGCTTTTCCCGCGTCACCGCCCGCAGCGAAGCCGAGCGCTTCATGGTGGCCGACCAGGCCCTGGCGCGCTACGACGCGCTGCTGGCGCAGTGGGCGGCACAGGGCCCGGAAACGGCCCCTCTGATCCAGCAGGCACGCATAGACCGGCTGCAGGCCCTGCATTCACGCGCCTACATGTCCGAGCTGGTAAGGGAATACGAAGACCTGCAGGCCGCCTGCGTGGACATCCCCATGTTCGCACTGGGCGATGTGGCATCGGCCTATCTCTACCTGCGCCAGCCCGAAAAAGCGCAAGCCATCTACCGTACGCTGGCGGCGTCCGGCTATATGCGCAACGATGACCAGGCACGCCTGGCGCAGGACCAGGGGCTGATGTACGCCTATACCGACCAGGACCGCCTGGCCGAAGCACAGCAGCATGTGCGCGCCATGCAGCAGGACTATGCCAAGTGGCGCTATGTGGAAGGCGAAAAATCCAATGTGCCCAACGAGTCCTATCTGGAGGTGCAGCACACCGCCATCATGGTGGACCTGTATGCCAACAACCTGGCGGGCGGGCAGGCCCGGCTCAAGGATCTGGTGGATGCTGCGCCCTGGAACAACAGCCTGCGCACCGACCTGGCCTGGGCCTACCGCATGCGGGGCTGGCCGCGCCTGGCCGAGCAGGAGCTGAAGATTGCCGAAGGCTACGAGCCGCGCGACCTGAATGTGGAAACCCACCAGGGCCAGACGGCGCTGGTGCTGCAGGAATGGCGCCAGGCCGAGCTGCTGAGCGCCGACACCATCGGCCGCTTTCCGGAAGCCCCCTCCGCCAAGCGCCTGGCCCGCGCCTGGGAAGTCCACAACATGGCGGAGCTGCAGGTCTCCGGCTACAAGGGGCTGAGCAGGGGCGGCAACAACGGCGACGGCAACCCCGTGTTCGGCAGCCGCGACTTCGGGCTGGAGACCACGGTCTACACCCCGCCACTGAACTACAACTGGCGCCTGTTTGCAGGTGCCGGACACCGCACCGGCACCTTCCCCGAAGGCAAGGGGCAACAGAACTTCGGCCGTGTCGGCCTGGAGTGGCGCAGCCGCGACTGGTCGGCCGAGGCCGAAGTCTCCGGCAGCAGCTTCGGCCAGGGCTCCAAGACCGGGGCACGTGTGGCGGCGGCCTATGACATCGATGACCACTGGCAGTTGAGCGCTGCGGCCAACTGGCGCTCCCGTGCCACACCGCTGCGCGCCCTGCACAACGGCATCACCAGCAACAGCGTGGAGCTGGGCCTGCGCTGGCGGCAAAGCGAGCTGCGGGAATGGAGCGTCGGCATCACCCCGTCACGCTTCAGCGATGGCAACCACCGCACCGAGCTGCTGGTCACCGGCAAGGAACGCCTGCTGACCCGCACCACCTGGTTCCTGGACCTGGGGATCGAAGGCTACGCGGCCCGCAACTCCCGTACCGATGTGCCGTACTACAGCCCGCGTCGCGAAATGGGGCTGATGCCTTCGCTGCAGTGGAACCACACGATCTACCAGCGCTATGAAACGCAGTGGACCCAGAAAGCCAGCATCGGACTGGGTGGCGTGCACCAGCAGGGCTATGGCACGGGCGCCGCGCAGTCCATCAGCTATGGCCAGCGCTACAAGCACAACGATGTGCTGGAGATGGGGGCCACGCTGTCCGCACTGCGCCGCCCCTATGACGGGGTGCATGAGCGCGAATGGCGTCTTGTGTTTGATCTGACTTACCGATTCTGAAGCAAGCCATGAACACACCCACCCGCTCCTCCCGCCGCCTGCTGGCCTTGCTGCTGTCCGCCGCCGCACTCCTCGGTGCGGGCTGTGCCAAAGACATTCCGGTGTTCACCCCACCCGCCCAACGCACTGTCGCCAGCCATGACAAGGCCTGGCCCCGCAACCACTACCTGACCCTGGCCTACCACGCCATCCAGGACGGCGTGGCCGACCAGTCCTTCATTGCCGTGCGCACGGACCAGTTGGTGGCGCAGCTGCAATGGCTGCGCCTGAACGGCTACCAGGCCGTGTCGGTGGACCAGATCCTGGCTGCCCAGAAAGGGGGCCCGGAGCTTCCCGCCAAGGCCGTGCTGCTGACGTTCGACGATGGCTACAAGGACTTCTACACCCGGGTCATCCCGTTGCTGCGCAGCTTTAACTGGCCGGCGGTGCTGGCGCCGGTGGGCAGTTGGATGCTGACCCCGGCTTCCCAGCCGGTGATCTTTGGCGATGAGCCCGCACCCCGGGAACTGTTCCTGAACGCACAGGAGCTGGGCCGGGTCGCCAAGTCGCCGCTGGTGGAAATCGGCGCCCACACCTTCGCCTCCCACAAAGGCAGCCAGGGCAACCCCCAGGGCAATCTGATGCCCCATATGGCCAACCACCAGTACCTGCCGGAGAAGCAGCGCTACGAGACCTCGCAGGAATTCCAGCAGCGCGTGCGCGACGATGTGCGGGCCGTCACGCGCACCATCATCGAAACCACGGGCCGCAAGCCCCGCGTCTGGGTCTGGCCCTACGGCCGCGCCAGCGGGGAAGCGCTGCAGGTCATCCGCGAAGAAGGCTACGAGCTGTTCCTGACGCTGGAGGTGGGCCTGGCCGATGTGCACAAACCCGATAACGTGCCGCGCCTGCTGATGACGGGGCGCGACAACATCGAGGCCATTGCGACACTGATGGTGGACGAGGCCCCCTCGCCCAATCTGCGTGTCACGCACATCGATCTGGATTACGTCTACGACGCCGATCCGGCGCAGCAGGCCAAGAACCTGGACCAGCTGGTGCAGCGCATTGCAGACATGAAGATCAACACCGTCTTCCTGCAGGCGTTTTCCGATCCCGATGGCGACGGTCTGGTCCGGGAGGTCTACTTCCCCAACGCGGTGCTGCCCATGCGTGCCGACCTCTTCAACCGTGTGGCCTGGCAGCTGGCCAGCCGCGGCGGAGTCCGCGTCTATGCCTGGATGCCGGTGCTGAGTCTGGCGCTGGACGACAGTTTCCCGCGTGTCACCCGCTGGAACCCCGCCGATGGCCAGGTGGCGGTCGATCCCGGCCAGTACCAGCGCCTGAGCCCTTTCAACGCCCGCAACCGCGAAGCCATAGGCCGGCTGTACGAAGACCTGGCCCGCCACGCATCGTTTGCCGGCGTGCTCTACCACGATGACGCTCTGCTGTCCGATTTTGAGGATGCCAGCCCCGACGCCCTGGCGGCCTACGAGCGTGCCGGGCTGCCCCGGGACATCGGCGCCATCCGCGCGGATCCGGCGCTGATGCAGCGCTGGACGCGCTTCAAATCCCAGGCCCTGGTGCAGTTCACGCAGGAGCTGACGGACAAGGTGCGCAAGATCCGCGGCCCGGAAATCAAGACCGCCCGCAACATTTTTGCGGCCCCGATCCTGGACCCCAAGGCCGAACAGTGGTTCGCGCAGAACCCCGACGACTTCCTGAACGCCTATGACTGGACCGCACCGATGGCCATGCCCTACATGGAATCAGTGCCCCGGCAGGACGCCAACCGCTGGCTGGACCAGCTGGTGGACCATATGGCCCAACGCCCGGGCGCGCTGCAGAAAACCATTTTCGAGCTGCAGACGCGCGACTGGCGCCAACCCGGCGCGCACGCGTCTTCCACCGACCAGCTGATCGACTCCCAGGTGATTGCCACCTGGATGCGCCGGCTGCAACTGCGTGGCGTGCAGCACTACGGCTATTACCCGGATGACTTCACCCAGGACCATCCCGTGCTGAAGGACATCCGTCCCCACATGTCCATTACCTGGTATCCCTACCCATGAAACACCGAATCTTTGCCTTTGTGCTCATGGTGTGTGTCATCGCCATGCCATTCGTGGTCGCCGTGGCTGTCACGGGCGACCTGGTCCTGGACTTTGTCTTCTTCTACCCGCTGCTGATGTCGGCGCTGTGGATGGCGGGGGGCCTGTATTTCTATCTGCACCTGGAGCGCGCATGGAAATGGGGCGACCGCCTGGAAGACCGCGAGGTGCCCTCCCTGCCCGGCTCACCCCAGGTGGCCATCATCATTCCCTGCTTCAACGAAGAAAAAAACGCCGAGGAGACCTTGCTGGCAGCGCTGCAGCAGCGCTACGCGAATGTGGAGGTGATCGCCGTCAACGATGGTTCCTCCGACGGCACGGCCGTTCTGCTGGAACGCATGGCCGCCGCCCACCCCCGCCTGCGCGTGGTGCACCTGGCCGAGAACCAGGGCAAGGCCATGGCGCTGCGCATGGGCGCGCTGGCGTCCAACAGCGAGTACCTGGTCTGCATCGATGGCGATGCCATTCTGGACCCCGATGCCGTGTCCTTCCTGGTGCGGCCCATGCTGGACAACCCCCGTGTCGGCGCCGTGACCGGCAACCCCCGGGTGCGCACGCGCTCCACGCTGGTGGGCATTGTCCAGGTGGGCGAGTTCTCGTCCATCATCGGTCTGATCAAGCGCACCCAGCGGGTGTACGGCCAGGTGTTCACCGTATCGGGCGTGATTGCGGCGTTCCGCCGCCAGGCGCTGGACCGCGTGGGCTACTGGAGCCTGGACATGGTGACCGAGGACATCGACATCAGCTGGAAGCTGCAGCGCGACCACTGGTCCATCTTCTACGAACCGCGCGCACTGGGCTGGATTCTGATGCCCGAAACCCTGCGCGGCCTGTGGAAGCAGCGCCTGCGCTGGGCCCAGGGCGGCGCCGAGATCTTCCTGAAGAACTTCGGCAGCCTGCTGCACTGGCGCAACCGCCGCATGTGGCCGCTGCTGGCGGAGTTTCTGGTCTCCACCCTGTGGGCCTACGCCTTTGTGCTGTCGATCCTGCTGTTCCTGCTGGGTAAGGTCATGCCGCTGCCGGCCCATATCCATGTGGAAACCCTGTTCCCGCCGGCGTTCACCGGCCTGGTGCTGGGTGCGACCTGCTTGCTGCAGTTCGCGGTCAGCATCTACATCGACCGGCGCTACGAAAAAGGCCTGGTCGGCACCCTGTTCTGGGTGATCTGGTACCCGCTGGTGTTCTGGATGACCAATCTGTTCACCAGCCTGGTGAGCTTTCCCAAGGTCATGCTCCGCCGCCAGCCCCAGCGCGCCCGCTGGGTCAGCCCGGACCGGGGTATCCAACAACTGGAGACACCATGATGGCCCCCACCACCACACCGGCAGCCAACCACCTGCCGCTTGAAATCGATGCCTCCACCATGGTGATCCGCAGCCAGCGCTCCGCGTTCCGGCATGCCGTGGACTGGATCGTGACCCTGCTGGCCTGGTGCGCCTTTCTGTACCTGCTGGTCCGCGGCATCATGGCCGTGGGCAGCAACCAGGTGCAGGGCGTGGACATGCCGTTCTTCTCCCGCGTCATGCCGTCCGTGGACACCTTGATCATCTACGCCCTGGCCATGGTGCTGCAGGGTCTGTTCCTGCTGGTCTGGGCGCTGTACAACTGGAGCCGCTTCCACGGCAAGAGCCGCCGCAGTTCCGCCAGCGCCCTGGACGATGCACGTCTGACCCGCAGCTACGGCATCGACCAGGCGGCCCTCGACAGCCTGCGTTCCCAACCGGTATCGGTGATCCACCATGCGCCTGACGGCTCGATCACGGCCATCGCCCAGGAGCGTGCAGCACCCCGCTCGCGCACGGAGCCGCCCAGCCTGCGCCAGGCATGAAACAACCGAGACAAAGCGTAGCCCTCCTTGCGTCCTACATGGATACCCGATGGGTGTCCGACACGCTGGTGCAGCCCGGCAGGCAAGACTGTCTGCAATGGGGCTGCGCACTGCAGTTCACAGATGGATGAAAGGAGCTGAAATGCACACATTGCAACGCCTTGGAAGCTGTGTCGCCGTGCTGGCATTGGCAGCAGGCCTCGGTGGCTGTGCCAACAACCAACAACTGGGGACGGGCGTAGGCGCCGTCGCCGGTGGGGTGGTGGGGGATGCCGTTTTCGGCGGCCCTGTCGGCACCATCGGTGGTGCGGCCGCAGGCGCCGTGATCGGCAACCAGATCGGCAAGAACCAGGATCGCCGCTGACCGCCTGAGCGGGGAATTCCCAGCCCCCTGGCCACCGTGCCGGGCGCGGCTGGTCCCGCCATGAAAAAAGCCACTGCAGCGCTGCAGTGGCTTTTTTTCTCCCGGCCCGCACAGTGCGTGCGGGATACGCCCTCCGGTCAGCGGATGGCGACCTGCTGCTCCTTGCGGCCGGCGCGCCAGGCGCCGTAGATGGCAATCAGCCCCGGCACCAGGATCAGCGCCCAGATGATCTTTTCCAGGTGCTGCTTCACAAACGCCAGATTGCCGAAGAAATAGCCCGCGGCCGTGATGCCCAGCACCCAGATCAGTGCCCCCACCACGTTGAACAGCGTGAATTTGCCACGCCCCATGTGCGCCACACCCGCCACGAAAGGCGCAAACGTGCGAATGAATGGCATGAACCGCGCCAGGATGATGGTGATGCCGCCATAGCGCTCATAGAAGTTGTGCGCCTGGTCAAACGCCCGGCGGTTGAACCAGCGCGAATCCTCCCACTGGAACACCTTGGGCCCCAGAAAGCGCCCGATGCTGTAGTTGCTCTGGTCGCCCAGGATCGCCGCGGCCAGCAACACCCCGCAGGCCAGCGAATAGTCCATCATGCCGGCGCCAGCCAGCGCGCCGACGATGAACAGCAGCGAATCGCCCGGCAGAAACGGCATGACCACCACGCCGGTTTCCACAAATACGATGAGGAACAACAGCCCGTACACCCACGGACCATAGGCCACCACAAACGCCTCCAGGTGCTTGTCCACGTGGAGGATGAAGTCGATCAGAAACTGGATGATTTCCAAAATGCGCTCTCTCAGTAATCGGTAAGGCGTGTGGCCGTTATTCCTGTGGATTTTTCGGCATACGCCCAGAACGCCCACCCACCGGTGCGCGCTTGCTGCGCGTACTGTAGCGCTGTCGGTGGTGCCGTTGCGGCGTTGCGCGGAATCTGCACACCTTTCCATGCAATAGAAACTTTTGCTTTCAAGCAATTCGATTTGCCCTGTCAACGCATGCGCTTTGTTACACATCTTTATGTGCGGGCGACACGTTCTTCGCAAAACCCGGCCTGCAAGACGGCACAGTGCGCCCATGCGCCAACAACTCCGTTGGTGAGAGTTGGTGATTCCATAAGGAGGAATTGTTGTGATGAAGCGAACCCTAGCCCTGACCACCCTGACCCTGGCTGCTTTCGGCATGGCCGGATGCGCCCACCACCCATCGAACAGCCAGATCGGGACCGGTGTGGGTGCCGTCGCCGGCGGCGTGCTGGGCAATGCCCTCTTCGGCGGCCCGGTGGGCACCATCGGCGGCGCCGCTGCCGGTGCCCTGCTGGGCAATGAAGTGGGCAAGAACAGCGAAGGTGGCCGCCGCTACCGCCGCTGAGCCCCTTCCCGGTCGACCTGGTACTGATCCGCGCCGGCTGCCTGCAGCCAGCGCGCTCACTTCACCCGCCGCCCCAGGGCTGCGGGTTTTTTTATGCCCGCTCCTCTCCCCCTCCGGCCCGCCCCTATCCCGGCCTGCGGTATGGCCGCGGCGGCGGGCACCCGGGCCGGCACTGCATAGAATCACCGGCAATGACTTCTTCTGACAGCACGCCCGCTCGCCGGCGCATCCAGGACCTTCCTGACGAACTCATCAGCCAAATCGCCGCCGGCGAGGTGGTGGAGCGCCCCGCCTCCGTGGTGCGCGAGCTGGTGGACAACGCCCTGGATGCAGGTGCCACGCAGATCACGCTGCGCCTGCTGGCCGGAGGGGTGCGCCTGATCTCGGTCGAAGACGACGGCATCGGCATTCCCCGCGACGAACTGCCCGTGGCCCTGCGCCGCCATGCCACCAGCAAGATCCGCGATCTGCACGACCTGGAAACCGTGGTCACCATGGGCTTTCGGGGCGAGGCACTGGCGGCCATCGCCTCGGTGTCGGAAGCCTCCATCCTCTCCCGCCCCCAGGGGCAGGACAACGCCTTCCTGCTCGACGCCCGCAGCGGCGAGCTGCGCCCTGCCGCCCGCGGCCAGGGCACGACACTGGAAGTCAAGGAACTGTTCTTCAGCACCCCGGCCCGCCGCAAGTTCCTGAAAAGCGATGCCACCGAGCTGGCGCACTGCATCGAAGCCGTGCGCCGCCACGCCCTGGCCCGCCCGGACGTGGGCTTTGCCATCTGGCACGAAGGCAAGCTGATGGAGCAGTGGCGCGCCGTGCCCGCCGGCACCCTGACGGATGCGGCCCTGGCCCTGCGCCTGGCCGATGTGCTGGGCCAGGAGTTTGTGGACAACACCCTGCCGGTGCAGCGCACCAGCAGCAGCGGCATCACGGTGATCGGTCGTGCCGGTCTGCCGGATGCCGCCCGCTCCCGTCCGGACCAGCAGTACTGCTATGTCAACGGCCGCTTTGTGCGCGACAAGGTGCTGACGCATGCCGCCAAGAGCGCCTACGAAGATGTGCTGCACGGCCACAAGCAGCCGCTGTATGCGCTGTACATCGACATCGATCCGGCCCGGGTGGACGTGAATGTGCACCCCACCAAGATCGAAGTGCGCTTCCGGGACAGCCGCGAAGTGCACCAGGCCGTGCGCCACGCCATCGAGGACGCCCTGGCCGCCCCGCGCGCCGCGCTGCTGGCCGCCCAAGCCGAAGCGCAGCCACAGAGCCCGGAAGGCGGCACGCCTGCGGGCACCTCGGCGACGCCAGCCGCCTGGCAGCCCCAGACCCCAACGCCCGCCCGCACGCCCCAGGTGCAGTACGCCATGCCGCTGACCGAGCGCGCCGGCCATGTGGTCAACGACATGACGGCGCTGTGGGCCCCGATGCGCGAAGCCAGTCCGGCCGGCACGGCAGCTCCCGCCGCAGCATCCACCGAAGCACCTGCCGAAACCCCTGCGACGGCATTCGCCGCAGCGATGCCCCTGGCCGCAGCACCTGCCTCGACGGGTCCGCAACTGGCCCCCCCAAGCACCGCACCGTCACTGTCGCCCGCGGCCACGCCCGGCGCGCAAGCCGCAGAAAGCACGCCCTCCACCGCCTCGGATGCGGCCGCCTGGCCGCTGGGCCGCGCCGTGGCCCAGGTGCATGGCGTCTACATCCTGGCCGAAAACGCCCAGGGCATGGTGATTGTGGACATGCATGCGGCGCACGAGCGCATCGTCTACGAACGCCTCAAGGCCCAGCTGGGCAACGACCAGCCCATTGCCAGCCAGCCGCTGCTGATTCCCGCCACCTTTGCTGCCACACCGCAGGAAGTGGCCACGACCGAAGCCCATGCCGACACCCTGCGCGAGCTGGGGCTGGAAGTGGCGCCCTTTTCGCCCAAAACCCTGGCCGTGCGGGCCGTGCCGTCCACGCTGGCCCAGGGCGATGCGGTGGAGCTGGCGCGCAGCGTGCTGGCCGAGCTGGAGCAGCAGGACGCCAGCGGCGTGGTGCAGCGCGCACGCAACGAGATTCTGGCCACCATGGCCTGCCACGGTGCCGTGCGGGCCAACCGCCGCCTCACCCTGGATGAGATGAACGCCCTGCTGCGCCAGATGGAGACCACCGAGCGCTCGGACCAGTGCAACCACGGCCGCCCGACCTGGCGCCAGCTGAGCATGAAGGAGCTGGACGCGCTGTTCCTGCGCGGCCGTTGATCCCGGGCGGCCCGTGCTGCAGCCTGCCTGCAGCGCGCGCCGCCATTTGTCTCTACACTTTCGCCCCAGTTTCCGCCGAACCGTCTGCTTTCATGGCCACCACCCCCCGCAGCCCTGCTCCCGCCGCCCCCTTCTTTGCCCGCGTGCGCCAGGCGCTGCCCGATTTCTCGCCCACCGAGCGCAAGCTCGCCCAGATGGTGCTGGACCAGCCGCTGAACCCGGCCGGTTACAGCGCCAGCGAACTGGCCCAGCTGACCGGGGTGTCCAACGCCACCGTCACCCGCTTTGTGCGCCGTCTGGGCTTTGAAAGCTATGACGAAGCGCGCCGCCAGGCCCGGCTGGACAGCACGCCCAGTGGCGTGCCGCTGTCGGTGCATGTGGCCGAACATGCGCCCACCCCGATGCAGCTGTGGCAGCAGGTGCAAGAGAACGTGGCGGCCACCGTGGCGCAGATTCCCGCCCCGGTGATGGACGCCATGGCCTCCGCGCTGAACCAGGCCCCCCAGGTGTTCTGCATGGGCCTGCAGCAGAACCACAGCCTGGCCACGCACCTGCGCTGGCAGCTGCGCCATGGCCTGGGCAAACGCGCCTTCCTGGTGCCCGACCTGGGCGAAACCGTGCAGGACGTGCTGCCGCGCCTGGACACCCATGATCTGGTGGTGCTGTTTGCGCTGCACAGCACCGATCCGTTGCTGGGCGAAGTGGCCCAGGCCGCGCGCACGGCCGGCGCCAAGGTGCTGTGCATCACCGATCTGGCCAGCACCGCCCCGGCATCCGACTGGCTGCTGCGCTGCCACACCAGCGCCTACAGCCGCAACCAGGGCGGTGCCGAACGCCATGTGCCGCCCGTCTTCGACACCACGGCCGCATCGGCCCTGATCTACAGCCTGACGGCCCACGCCGTGCAGTGGAGCAACCAGCCGTTCGAGCTGATCTGAGCGGCCTGCCGCCGCTGTAGCGCAGAGTCTGAACCGCCTGGCCCGGGGGGCGCGTGGCACGGATTGGCCGCAGTGCCTGCCGACCCTGGGCTGCATCGGTGCGCAGCCAGCCACAGACACCGACGCACCGGACATGGAGCGGCCCCGCCCGCCGCCATGCACGCCCACAGCGCGGACCACCAGAATCGCGCAGGCGGCAGAACAGCGTGACCAGCCACCCGGCCTGGGCCGCCGCAAGACCGCCTGACCAGGCCCACAGCCCTCCGGGACAGCGCTCCCTGCGGCACCGGCTTCGCCTGCCACCGCCCCCTTGCCGCTTGCTGCCGCTTTTTGCCAGTCTGCGCGACCGGCCTGTACCGGTGCGGCACGCTATTCCCCTTCAGGCGTTAATCATCGCCATTCGCGATGCCTTGCATCGCCCCAGCACATGGATTGGAGGCGCTGCCACCACGCCAGCCTGGCAGCCCGCCGTGCGGCCCACCGGCCGCTGGCCGTTGCTGGGCGCCATCTCGGCGTTTGCATGGGCCGCTTCGCTGTCCGCGCCTCAAATGCTCCAAATTTGTGCGCAAACCCACAAATACGCACCAAAAACAATCAGTCATGCACCAGTCTTGTAGAGGTTATGTCTTTTTTGGTGCATGCCGCCATACATTTTTGGCATAATTTTCCTCTTCGCATTTCCGCGATCGACCTTTTGTCTGCTGAAAGTTCCTGATGAAGTACGCCTCTCTCGACCAGTTCCTGCAAGAAGTTGCTGCCCGCAACCCTGGCCAGCCCGAATTCCTGCAAGCCGTCACCGAAGTGATGGAATCCCTGTGGCCCTTCATCGAAAAGAACCCCAAGTACGCTGACAACGCCCTGCTGGAACGCCTGGTCGAACCCGAGCGCATCATCCAGTTCCGCGTCAGCTGGACCGACGACAAGGGCCAGGTCCAGGTCAACCGCGGCTTCCGCATCCAGCACAGCATGGCCATCGGCCCCTACAAGGGCGGTCTGCGCTTCCACCCCTCGGTCAACCAGTCGGTGCTGAAGTTCCTGGCCTTCGAGCAGACCTTCAAGAACGCACTGACCACGCTGCCGATGGGCGGCGGCAAGGGCGGTTCTGACTTCGACCCCAAGGGCAAGAGCCCGGCCGAAGTCATGCGTTTCTGCCAGGCTTTCGTGCAGGAGCTGTTCCGCCATGTGGGCCCGGACACCGACGTGCCTGCCGGTGACATCGGCGTGGGTGGCCGCGAAGTGGGCTACATGGCCGGCATGTACAAGAAACTGTCGAACAGCGCTGCCTGCGTGTTCACCGGCAAGGGCCTGACCTTCGGCGGTTCGCTGATCCGTCCTGAAGCCACCGGCTACGGCACCGTGTACTTCGCCGACGAAATGCTCAAGACCCGCGGCAAGTCGTTCGAAGGCATGACCGTCTCCGTGTCCGGCTCCGGCAACGTGGCCCAGTACGCCGTGGAAAAGGCCATGGCCCTGGGCGCCAAGGTCGTCACCGTGTCCGACTCGTCCGGCACCGTGTACGACAAGAACGGCTTCACCACCGAGAAGCTGGCCATCCTGATGGACATCAAGAACAACAAATACGGCCGCGTCAGCGACTACGCCGCACAGGTGCAGGGCGTGGAATTCCTGGCCGGTCAGCGCCCCTGGTCCATCAAGGTGGACGTGGCCCTGCCTTGCGCCACCCAGAACGAGCTGGACCAGGCCGATGCCAAGACCCTGATCGCCAACGGCGTGATCTGCGTGGCCGAAGGCGCCAACATGCCTTCCACCATCGAAGCTGCCAAGGCCTTCGAAGCCGCTGGCGTGCTGTACGCCCCGGGCAAGGCATCCAACGCCGGTGGCGTGGCCACCTCGGGCCTGGAAATGTCGCAGAACGCAGCCCGCCTGAGCTGGCCTGCTGAAGAGGTGGACGCCCGTCTGCTGCAGATCATGCAAGGCATCCACGCGGCCTGCGTGAAGTACGGCCAGCGTGCCGACGGCTCCACCAGCTACATCGACGGCGCCAACATCGCCGGCTTTGTGAAGGTGGCCGAAGCCATGCAAGCCCAGGGCGTGATCTAAGCCCGGCGCTGCGCTGCCGCAGCGCGCAGTGCACGCACTCCAACAGGGACCTTCGGGTCCCTGTTTTGCATAGTGCGGCACGCATAGATCCCAACCCCACGCCCCCTGATCGCCCCGCCCTGCTGGTTCAGGACGCTGCCAGCAGTTGCGGCACTGCCGCCGCCAGCATGGCCACGCCCGACAAGGTCAGCAAGCCCAGCACCAGTTGCCGGAAGCGCGCCTCGCTGATGCCGATATACAGCCGGGTGCCCAGCCAGGTCGGCAACAGCATGGCCGGCGCCACCACGGCACACAGCGGCAGCATCTCGCGGGTGACCATGCCCGTGCCCAGGTACAGCGCCATGGTCACCAGCAGCATGGACAGGTTGAAATTCTGGATCACCGCCCGCTGCAGCTCCTTGGGGTAGCGCCGCAAGGTGCACCACAGCGTGGGCACCACGCCGGTGAAGCCGCCCACGCCGCCCAGCACCCCGCCGGCCATGCCAGCCAGCCCGTCGCCCCAGCGCCCGCCCGCCACCAGTGCCGGCCAGCGCGGCGCCAGCAGCATCACCGGGCACCATAGCACCAGCAGGCCGCCCAGCAGCGCCTTGAACCAGCGCATGTCCAGTTGCGGCAGCAACCACACTCCCAGCGGAATGCCTGCCAGCCCCCCCAGCACGAACGGCAGCAGCAGCGCCCAGCTCCAGCCCCGGCGCACCGTGAACACCGCCAGCAACTGGCCCAGCAGCGCCCCCCACACCACCAGCACCGCCGCCAGCTGCGGCGGCAGCACCCAGGCCCAGAGCGACATGGCGACCATGCCGAAGGCAAAGCCCGACAGCCCCTGCACAAACCCCGCCACCCCGGCGCCCAGCGCCACCACCATCCACAGCGATTCCACGTCCTGCCACTCCCTTGTGTCTGCACCGCCCGCAACGGCGCGGTCCATGGCCGGGATTCTGAGCACTTGCCATAAGCAGAAAATCGCGTATTTTTATTACTTCATATCTTTTTACTTATGGAATAACGCTTGCCATGCAGCCTCCTGCCGCCCCCGTCACACCGCTGCCCCAGCTGGCACTGGCACGCCGCCTGGCCCAGCGGCTGAAGATGAAGCACCTGCTGCTGCTGGTAGCCATTGCCGAGCAGCGCTCGCTGACTCGTGTGGCCGAGCAGTTGGCCACCAGCCAGCCCGCCGTCACCCAGGCCCTGGCGGAGCTGGAAGCCCTGTTCGGCGCACCGCTCTTCACCCGCTCGTCCCGGGGCATGGCCCCCACGGACCTGGGCGCGCTGGTGCTGGCGCGTGCCCGCACCCTGCTGGCGGATCTGGACCACTGGGCACTGGACATGGCCGCCATGGCCCAGGAACGTGCCGCCCACCTGCAGGTGGGGGTGATCCCCTTTCTGCCCGGGCGCATGCTGGCCCAGGCGATCGACCGCACACGCCTGCAGGGCCGGCGCATCACCGTCACGCTGCACGAATCCACCAGCGACCAGTTGCTGGAGAGGCTGCGTGCGCACGAGCTGGACTGCGTGGTCGGCCGCACCTCGGCCATCCTGAACATGGACGGTCTGCAGCACACCGTGCTCTATGCCCAGGCACCGCAGCTGGTGGCCCACCGCAAGCTGGCCGCACGCCTGGCCCGGCGGCCGCTGGACTGGGCCGGGCTGGCAGAACTGGACTGGGTGCTGGGGCCGCGCAACACCCCCATGCGCGAGCAGATCACCGACTTTTTTCTGCGCGCCGGTGTGGAGCCCCCACCTCCTTATGTGGAAAGCCTGTCCGCCAAGGTGATTGGCGAGCTGGTGGCCGCCAATGAACGCGCCGTCTCCATCGTGCCGGCCGATATCGCCCAGGAGCTGGTGCGTATTGCCGGTGTGGCCACCGTGCCCCACCAGTTCAGCTGGCAGTTGCCGCCGATCACGCTGTTCCAGCGCAAGGCAGGCGCCCGCTACGCCGAGCAGCAACTGCTGGTGCAGGCCTTGCAGCAGGTCTGCGCCGACCTACCGGACCAGGCCGACCGCACCACCCCAACCCCATAGCCTCTGCTGCGCTTTGGCCGGCGCCGCCTGCACCCCGGCCCTGCTTGGCCTAGCATGTCGCCCCTTGCCGCATGGCCGGACCGCGGAGCTGCCTCCGCCACGCCCCCATGCGCGCCCGCTGTGCCATCGCTGCCCAGCAGCGGCCCGGGCATGTGTTTTTTGCCTTTCTTTTCCCATTGCCGTGAACCTACGCACCCCTTCCGTGCTGGCCGTTGCCGCCAGCCTGGCAGCCCTGGCTTTGACCGCCCAGGCCGAAACCGCCGGCCTGCAGATCTATGGCCGTATCAACACCTCGGTGGAACGCAGCACCCAGGACCATGTCAGCACCACCGGCATGCTGAACAACGAATCCTTTTTCGGCCTGCGCGGGCAGGAAGATCTGGGCGGTGGACTGAAAGCAGGTTTCCAGCTGGAAAGCGGCTTTGAATCCGACACCGGCGCAAACACCGACACCGCCTTCTTCAACCGCAAGAGCGAAGTCCATCTGTCCGGCCACTTCGGCATGCTGCGCATGGGCCGCCTCATCAGCGAGGCCTACTACGCCACCGCCGATGTGGTGAATGCACACAACTTCGACACCGACACCTCGGCGGATGCGCTGTACGCTTTTGTGTCGCAGGGCAGCAACCATGTGTCCTACCGCACGCCCACCTGGAACGATCTGACGGTGGAGATCGGCACCAGCCTGCACGAACAAGCCGCAGAGCCCGCCAAGAACGCCTGGGACCTGGCCGCCACCTACGTGCGTGGCGACTGGTCCTTCGGTCTGGGCTATGGCGACTGGGGACCGGCCCGCCAGGCCACGCTGCGTGCCACCTATACACTCAGCGAAAGCTGGACCTTCTCGGCCTACCACCAGTACAGCCGCGGCTGGGACCATGCCGGCTATGCGGTGGACGCCGCCCAGGGCGGCCGCCACACCACGCGCATCGCCGCCATCCACACCCGCGGCGCCAGCGAATACCACGTCAATGTGGGCTACGCCGGCAAGGCCGGCAACGCGGCCGACACCCAGGCCCTGCAATGGACGCTGGCCTGCAACCACCACCTGAGCCCGCGCACCAAGCTGTACGCCCTGTTCACCCGGCTGGACAACCGCGCCCATGCCAGCTACGGCACGGCCCCCCCCGGTGGGGATCTGCGCTCCTTCGGCGTGGGGCTGCGCCAGCATTTCTGAGCCGCCGCCAGCCCTGCGGCATTCAGGCCGGGAGGGCGGATGCCAGGGGGTAGTCGGTCAGCCCCTTGGCCGCACCGCCGAAGAAGGTGCTGCCGTCGGGCGGATTCAGCGCCAGCCCGTGCTGCAGGCGGTACGGCAGGTCCGGGTTGGCGATGAAGGGCCGGCCAAAGCCGATCAGATCGGCCCAGCCGGCCTGCAAGGCGGCTTCGGCCGTGGCGGCGGTGTATTTCCCCGCGTAGATCAGCGTGCCGCGGTAGACCAGACGCAGCGCTTCCTTGAACGCCACCGGCATCTCGGGCGCGTCTTCCCAATCGACTTCGGCAATGTGGATATAGGCTACGCCCAGATCGTCGAGCAACCTGGCCGCCGCCAGGTAGGTGGCCTGGGGCGTGTCGTCCACCGCGCCATTGAGCGTGGTCAGCGGCGCCAGGCGCACGCCGATGCGGTCCTTGCCCACCACAGCCATCACCGCTTCCACCACTTCCTTCAGAAAGCGCAGGCGGTTGCCCAAGCTGCCGCCGTAGGCGTCGGTGCGGTCGTTGGCCTGGGAATCGATGAACTGGTTGATCAGATAACCATTGGCGCCATGCAGCTCGACGCCGTCAAACCCGGCATCCAGCGCGTTCCGGGCCGCGTGGGCGAACTGCCGCACGATGGCCGGAATCTCTTCCAGCGTCAGCGCGCGGGGCATGCTGTGCTGCACCATGCCGCCCACGCCGGCCTCCGGCCCCTGCTGACCGGGGTCCACAAATACTTTCACGCCCTCGGCCAGCAAGGCCGAAGACGACAGGGGCGGAACGCCCCCGGGCTGCAGGTCCACATGCGAGATGCGGCCCACATGCCACAGCTGGGCAAAGATGCGGCCGCCGGCCTGGTGCACCGCATCGGTCACCTGCTTCCAGCCGGCCACCTGCGCGGGGCTGTAGATGCCCGGGGTCCAGGCATAGCCTTGGCCCTGGGGGCTGATCTGCGTGCCTTCGCTGACGATCAGCCCGGCCGATGCCCGCTGTGCGTAGTACTGCGCCATCAGCGCGGTGGGGACGTCACCGGCGGCGGCGCGGGAACGGGTCATGGGCGGCATGACCAATCGGTTGGGCAGCGTCAGTGCGCCCAGGCGGTAGGGGGTGAACAACATCGGCAAGGGCCTTTCAGAGGGCATGGCGTCCATGGTCGCGCAGACGGAAAAATGTTGCAGTGCACAGGATATGGCATGGGCTACCGGACTGCAGCATGCGCCCATGCCCGTGGTGCAAGCCTGTGCCGCATCGACCGGCGCGCCACAGGCGTGGTGTGCATGGGAATGGGACACCGCATATCGGCCGCCGTACCGGCCCGCCACCGTCCAGCCACACCGCCCTGCGCTCAGGCCCTACCTAGGGCCGCCCCCCTGGCCACCCAGCCCCACACCCCGGTACAAAAGACAGCTTGTTTCCCCTTTCACCCCAGCCTAGGAGCGTTCCATGCATTTTTCTTCCCGCGCGGCCGTGGCCAGCGTGCTGTGCACCAGTGCCTTGTTCCTGCTGGGCGGCTGCGCCGCCCCCCAGTCCAGCCCGCCTGCCACGCAGGGCGCACAGGCCGTACCCGCCAGTGGCCTGTCGCGCACCCTGGTGGGCAAGGCCGATGTCTCCACACCGGGGCGTGAAGCCGTGGTGGCCCGGGTCGAAGTGGCCCCCGGCGCACGGGCCGGACGGCACACCCACCCCGGTGACGAGATCAGCTATGTCAGCGAGGGCCAGGTCGATCTGCTGGTGGACGGCCAGCCGCCCCGCACCCTCAAGGCTGGCGAATCGTTTGTGGTGCCCGCCGGCGTGGTGCATGACGCGCACAACGCCAGCAATGCGGCTGTCAAGCTGATCGGCGTCTATGTGGTGGAGAAAGGCAAGCCGCTGGCCACGCCCGCACCCTGAGCACCGCCCCCCTGAATGCACACAGCCGCCCTGGGGCGGCTGTGTGCATTCAGGGCATCCGGAAAATTTGCCGGATGCCGACCGGGCTGAAAAGACAGCCAAGGTGTGCCTGTGTCACATCCGGGCGCGCAGCACCGCCGCATCACACCAGCGCTGCGCCACGGCGGGCGAGGTGGCGCAGACCGCCTCGTGGGTGATGGTGGTCACGGCGCGCTCCAGCAACTGGATGTCGGCCTCGTGCTGGCGGGCCACATGCGGGTCTTCAAAGAAGATGGCGCGCTGGCAGCGGCGCTCCAGCACCAGGTCGGCAATCTGTGCGTCACCGCCCAGCGGGCCGCTGTTGAAGCGATCCACCCAGGGGCGATCGGCCGGCCAGCCCTTGCTCCAGGCCAGTTCATTGAGCTTCTGGCCCGTGGTGCCGGTGCCCACCCGGCGCTGAAAGCGCGAGAGCAGCTCGAAGTTGCGGCCCACAAAATCCAGCATCGCAGGCTTCATGGCATCGTGGGCGATCAGGGCCACGGTCTGGTGCGCAAAGTCGTGAAACCGGTCGGCGCTGCGGTCGGGCGCCAGACCGGCATGGATGCGCTCCATCTCCACCCAGTCGCGCGCACTGGCCACGGTCGACAGAAACGGCTTGCCGTGGATCACGCACTGGCGCTTGAGCGCCAGCGCCTCGGGAAAGATGGACGAGGGATCGACCGGATCGGTCAGATAGATGGCGCCGTCCAGCGTGCGCCCTTCTCCGGGCATGCCCACCACCTCGGCCACCAGCTTCATCAGCCCGCCGTCGCGCCCATAGGGATAGCGCACCAGGCCTTTGTAGCCCTTGAGCATTTCGGCCGCCGCAATGGCGTCGCAGGTGCGGCCCACCACATGCAGGCCCAGCTGCAGCTCGCGGATGCCCGGCTCGCAGGCGCGCAGCAGGGCGAACAAAGCGCCATCTTCGGTTTGGTGGTGCAGTCGGTTGGCGGCAAGACCCAAGAGCATGTCGGAGCATTCCCATAAAACTGGTTGGATTACCGAGCATAGACCCAAAATACGACAGATCCCTGGCAGTTTTGCCGCATCTTTCACCCCCTTTTCCTGGGCCGTCACCTCTTTATGCGCCTGCAACGTCTGTTCCTCGCCCTGGCCACGGCCGCCCTGCTGGCGGGCGGGGGCTGCGCCGCCATCGACGCCAAGCAGCGAGAAATGATCTTCCAGCCCAGCGACCGCCTCTGGCCGCGCAGCGACCAGCAGGGCATGCGGGAGGTCTGGATCACCCACCCCCACCGGGTGGAAGCGGACCAGGAGGGCACGTCCCATGAAGCGCGGCTGCATGCCCTGTGGCTGGACGGGCAGCGCGCCGATGCCCCGGTGCTGCTGTACCTGCACGGTGCGCGCTGGAACGTCAGCGGCTCCACGGCCCGCATGCGCCGCATGCAGTCTCTGGGCTTTGCCGTGCTGGCCGTGGACTACCAGGGGTTTGGCCAGAGCAGCAAGGGCCTACCTTCCGAAGCCTCGGCCCGTGCCGATGCCCAGGCCGCCTGGGACTGGCTGGCCGACCAGTACCCCAACCGGCCGCGCTTCATCTTCGGCCATTCGCTGGGCGGCGCGATTGCGGTAGACCTGGCCACGCGCGTGCCCGATGTGCGCGGCCTGATCGTGGAAGGCACGTTCACCCGCATTGCCGATGTGGCGCGCACCTTCAAATGGGGCTGGCTGCCGTTCCAGCCGTTCATCACCCAGCCTTTCGATTCGGTGGACAAGGTGCCGCAGCTCAAGGCACCGATGCTGGTGGTGCACGGCAGCGCGGACCAGTTGATTCCCTCCAGCCTGGGGCAGCGCCTCTACGAGGCCGCACCCACGCCCAAGCGCTGGGTGCTGGTGGACGGCGCCACCCACCACAACGCGGGGGCCCTGGGACTGGCCCAGTACCGCGTGGCACTGCAGCAGCTGTGGCCGGCAGAGCTGGGCCAGGGGCGCAGCACCACCGCAGACAAGGGCCGGGACAGGGACTGAGCCCGGTGCCGGTGCATGCATGCGACTGCCGGCCCGGCACGTTCGCGCCAGCCCCGGCCCTACTCCTGCACGCACAGATCACCGGTTCCTCCCCCACCCACAGCACCTCCGACCCGCCACGCAGGCCTTGCGCAATCTGATAGGCTCGCGGCCCTGTATGCCTGCCGCGCCCGCTTCTTCTTCCTCTGCGTCCGCCCCTGCGGACACCGGCCCCACACACCACCTCGACACCCCGCTGCGCGGCATGTCGCCGCTGCTGGTGATCGGCCTGCTGGCGCTGCTGCTGGGGCTGCAGCCCATCACCACCGACCTCTACCTGCCCACACTGCCGCTGCTGACGGCGCAGCTGCAGGCCCCGGTGGCGCAGACCCAGCTCACGCTCACCGCCCTGCTGCTGGCCTTTGGCGGCTCGCAGCTGGTGTGGGGCCCGGTGTCCGACCGCTGGGGCCGTCGCCCGGTCTTGCTGGCCGGTCTGGCCCTGTATGTGGTGGCGGCCCTGGGCTGCGCGCTGGCGCCCAGCATGGACTGGCTGGTGGCCTGGCGCACCTTGCAGGGCGTGGCCACCGGCGCAGGCGTGATGGCGGCGCGCGCCATCGTGCGCGATCTGTACACCCCCACGGCCGGCGCCCAGGCCATGTCCAGGGCGCTGACCGGCCTGGGCGTGATCGCCTGCGCCAGCCCCATCGCCGGCAGCCAGCTGGCCCAGCACTTCGGCTGGCGTGCCACCATGGCCGCGCTGGCGGTATTTGGCGCGGCCACGCTGGTGCTGGTGGCACTGCGCTTTCGCGAAAGCCTGGCCACCCCTCACCCGGATGCCACCCAGCCGCGCCAGCTGGCCCGCACCTGGGCGGCGATCGTGCGCCACCCCACTTTTCTGGCCTATACGGCCACCACCAGCGGCTCGTACGCCGGACTGTTCACCTTCCTGGCGGCCTCGTCCTTCACCTTCATCGGCGTGCTGGGCTGGACCGCCGCCGATGTGGGCCTGCTGCTGGGCGTGAACGGTGCCTGCTATATCGCCGGCACCATTCTCTGCCGCCGCCTGCTGCAGCGCCTGGGCGTACGCCGCACCGTGGCCGTGGCCGGGCTGCTGGCCGTGCTGGGCACAGGCAGCCTGCTGGCCGCCGCCCTGCTGGATGTGAGCAATGCCTGGGCCTATGCCCTGCCGTTCAGCCTGTACATGGTGGCCCACGGCATCCAGCAGCCCTGCGGGCAAAGCGGCGCTGTCAGCGCCTTTCCGCAGGCCGCCGGCACCGCCGCGGCGCTCAACGGCTGCGCCATGACCCTGACGGCCTTTGCCATGGGGGCCTGGCTGGGCCAGCACCTGGACGGTACGGTGTACCCTCTGGTCTTCGGCACGGCCTTCTGGGCGGCCTGGACGGCTCTGGCCTCCTGGGTGCTGGTGCGCCGCTGGGGCGTGGCCCCGGCCGCCTAGCCGTCTGCCCTTTTTCCTGCCCCGCTTTTGATCTGTTTTCTGTGACCGAGACCGCTTCCGCCTCTTCCCTGCCCTGCATCGCGATTGCAGGGCCCACCGCTTCCGGCAAAACCGCTGCCGCGCTGGCGCTGTCCGCCGTGCTGCAGCAGCGTGGCCTGACCGCTGAAATCGTCAGCGTCGATTCCGCGCTGGTCTACCGGGGCATGGACATTGGCACGGCCAAGCCCACACCGGCCGAGCTGGCCGCCGTGCCCCACCACCTGATCGACATCCTGGAGCCCACGCAAAGCTATTCCGCTGCGGAGTTCGTGCGCGACACCGAACGCCTGGTGGCCGAGATCCGCGCCCGCGGCGCCGTGCCGCTGCTGGTGGGCGGCACCATGCTGTACTTCAAGGCCCTGTTTGAAGGGCTGGACGAGATGCCCCCCGCCGACCCGGAAGTGCGCGCCGCGCTGGACGCCCAGGCCGCCGAGATCGGCTGGCCCGCCATGCACGCCCAACTGGCCCAGGTGGACCCGGTCACCGCCGCACGCCTGGCACCCGGCGACAGCCAGCGCATCCAGCGCGCACTGGAGGTGTGGAAGATCTCCGGCCAGCCGCTGTCCAGCTTCCACACCGCGAAGGACGCATCGGCGCCGCGCTTTGATGCCACGCTGTTTTCGCTGGAACCGACCGACCGGGCCTGGCTGCACCAGCGCATTGCCCAGCGCTTCGAGCAGATGCTGGAGCACGGCCTGGTGGACGAAGTGCGCGCCCTGCGCGCGCGTCCCGATCTGCACCTGGACCTGCCCAGCATGCGCTGTGTGGGCTACCGTCAGGTGTGGGAGGAACTGGACTGGCAGGAGCGCCGCGACAAGCCCGCGCTGAACATGCACCTGGTCCGCGAAAAAGGGATTGCCGCCACGCGCCAGCTGGCCAAGCGCCAGATCACCTGGCTGCGCAGCATGCCCCAGCGCCACCCCATCGACTGCCAGGCCCCCGACGCCATCGTGCAGCTGGTGCAGGCCGCCTGGGGTGTGGTGCAGTCCGGCTTGCCCAAATAAGCCCCCTCCCAACCCGCCCTTTCCTGCCGTTGACCATCTCCACCATGTCCTTGCCAACTGCCAGCACACCGCCCGCCAACGTTCAGGTCGTGGACCTGGCCAAACGCTATGGCACAGGGGCCGATGCGGCCACGGTGTTCGAGCACGTCAACCTGGAAGTGGCGGCGGGCGAGTTTGTCGCCATCGTCGGCGATTCGGGCGTAGGCAAGTCCACGCTGCTCAACTGCCTGGCCGGGCTGGACCGCTGGGACCAGGGCCAGGTGCTGCACCAGGGGCAGGACATCGGCCGGCTGGACGAGGCCGGCCTGGCCGTCTGGCGCCGCGCTCATGTGGGCTTTGTTTTTCAGGCCTTTCACGTGCTGCCGCATCTGAGCGTGGCGCAGAACGTGGCCCTGCCGCTGATGCTGCTGGCGCGCGGCACCCCGGCCGAGCAGGACACCCGCGTGCAGGCCATGCTGGCGGCCGTGGGCCTGGGCGAAATGGGACAGCGCCTGCCGCAGCAGCTCAGCGGCGGCCAGCTGCAGCGGGTGGCCATTGCCCGCGCCCTGGTGCACCGCCCGGCCCTGCTGCTGGCCGACGAGCCCACCGGCAATCTGGACCCGGACACAGCCGCCCGCACCATGGACCTGCTGGTGGCCCAGACCCGCGAAGCCGGCGCTAGCCTGGTGCTGGTCACCCATTCCCCGGACGCTGCGGCCCGCGCCGACCGGGTGCTGCGGCTGACGGCCCGGGGCATTGCGGCGGCCTGAACAGGGCCGGACCGCGGGGCCGTGCTAGCGGCGTGGCCTCAGCGCGGCGTCCACTTCAAGGTCACAAAACCGGCGCGGCCGCGCTGGTTGTAGCCGTAGGCGGTTTCATAGACCTTGTCGGTCAGATTGGCCACACGGGCCTGCACCGCCCAATCCTTGGCAAACTGGTATTCGGCGTGCAGGTCCACGGTGGTGTAGCCACCCAGATCCACGGTGCCCTGCTTGTCGGTGCGCTTGCCGGCATACAGCGCGCTGGTGCCGAACTTCCAGGCACCGATGTGCTTGTCCACCGACAGCGTGGCCTGGTGCTCGGGCAAACGGTCCGTCAGGCGCTGGCCCTTGCCATCGACCGCATCCAGGTGCTCGTAGCGGGCAGACAGGTCCCAGCCCTGCCACTGGGTGCGGTAGCCCAGCGACCAGCCCTTCAGGCGTGCGCTGTCGATATTGAAAGGGAACCACATGCCGGAGCCGTCGTCGGCCCAGGAGATCAGGTTCTTGACCTTATTGTCGAAGCCCGTCAGCTTGAACTCGTGGCCGCCCACGCTCCAATCCAACCCGATTTCGTTGCCCTTGGAGCTTTCGGGCTGCAGGTTGGGGTTGCCGGACATGGGGTAGTACAGGTCGTTGAAGGTGGGCGCCTTCATGCTGCTGGCCCGTGCCACGCGCGCGCGCAGACCGGACAGGACTTCGTAGCCGTAGCCAATGCCCCAGGTGTTGTAGCCGCCGAACTGGGAGTTGTCGTCACGGCGCAAGTTGAGCTGCCAGGAATGCGCAGCGTGGCTGCCGTTCAGGCCGGCATAGGCGGCATTGGTTGAGCGGTCCTTGTGGTCGTAGCGCTCGGACGAGGCAATCTGCTGCTCCAGACGCTCCAGGCCGGCCACCACCATGCCCACCGGGGTCTTGATCTCGTTGCCCCATTTGTATTCGGTCTGCTCGGTCTGGAACAGGTCCTGGTAACGGTCGGTGCGACCCTCCAGGCGGTGGTGGGAACGCTGCTTGTCATTGGAACGTGACACGCTCAGGGTGCTGTTCCAGTTGGCAGAGAGCCTGCCCGACAGCTTGAGCTGGCTGGTGGCTGCACGGAATTCGTTGTACGAACCGTTCACCAGCGGCATGCTCCAGTCGGGCATGAAGATGTAGTCCTGGTCAAATTCGGAATAGCTGTCCGCCCGCATCAGATTGGCATCCAGGCGCCAGTCGGCATTGAAGGCATAACCCAGCGCCGCCGTGACCGAGGTCTGGTTGAACTTGTCGGCATCGGAGCGGAACTCGGCGCTCTTGCGGTTGGTGGCCGAGAAGCCGGGATCGATGACGCGCGCCATGTTCAGGCTGTAGTTCCAGCCGGACTGCTCGCCCGCAAAACCGCCATCGGCCTTCTTGTAGCCTGCGCGGCCCCAGGTGAGCGCGGCATGGGGCACAAATGCCTGCTTCACGCCCTTGCCCTGCTTGGTGAAGATCTGGATCACCCCGCCAATGGCATCGCTGCCATACAGGGCCGATGCCGGGCCGTGCACCACCTCGATGCGCTCGATGGCTTCCAGCGGCAGCGACTCTAGCGTGGGCGTGCCCAGGGTGGCCGAACCGAAGCGCACCCCGTCCACCAGCAGGACCACCTGCTTGCTGCCACGGATGTAGACGCTTTGCGTGTTGCCGCGGCCACCGTTGCTGGACATCTGCACGCCGGCAAAGCGTTGCAGCACTTCCGCCAGCGAGCGACCTGCCGAGTTGCTGATCTGCGCTTCGGTGATCACGCGCACATCGGCCAGGGTTTCGTCCAGCGGCGTTTCAGAGCGGGTCGCGGTCACCACCGTGGTGGACAGGGGCACGCTCTGCGCCGCAGCATGCTGGGCCAGGCAGGCCGCTGCCAGGGCCACGGCCGCCAGAGGAAAGCGCACGGAAGCGCGCTGGCCTTCCGCAGGGAATGGTTGGAAATTTCGCATGGATGCACACATGGTTGGCACTGGCGTCCCCGCCCGTGCTTCACACAACCAGCAACCCGGGTCTGCATGCACAGCGGCACGCCAGCGGATGCTGGACCTGTTTTGGCCGGTATCCAGACTGGCGCACGGCTTACCAAGCCTTCCCAGAGCGCATGGCTCCAGTGGCAAGAGATGGCAAGCGGGTCCTGCGGGACCTGTGCGCTCACTGTTGCGGGGGCAGTACATGCTGTGCCAGCGCGGGCGCCGGCGTCCATGTTTCCCGTTTAACCGCAGCGCCAGAACAGCGCTGCAAGCACCAAAACCCCGCATTGTAGGCAGCAGGCTGACACGGGGCTTGTAGGATGGCGAATGCCCTGCCCATGCAACCCTGGGCCGCGCAGGCGTGCCCACCCGCCCTGGGGGCGGTGCACACCGCTGTTTTGCCCTGGAACCTCCGTGCCTGCCTCACCCTCTCTCACCGCTTCTCCGCTGCCGCGCCTGCTGGCCAGTTTTTCGCTGCAGGAGTACCGGCGCCAGCCCTGGCGCAGCCTGACCGCCCTGCTGGCCATTGCGCTGGGCGTGGCCCTGGGTTTTGCGGTGCATGTGATCAACCAGTCGGCGCTGGATGAGTTTTCCCGCGCGGTGCGCAGCGTCAACGGCCAGCCGGATCTGGAATTCCGTGGCATGCGCGCCAGCCTGCCCCAGGCCATTTACCCACTGATTGCGCTGCGGCCCGAGGTGCAGCATGCCGCGCCGTGGATCGAGGGCACGGTGCAGGTCGACAGCCCGCCCTCCACGGCCGTGGCTGGCGATCACGCGCCCCACGCCCCCCCGGAACCGCTGTCGCTGCGCCTGCTGGGCGGCGATGCCTTGCAGTCGGCCCCGCTGGCCCCTGCGCTGCAGCCCCGGCTGTTTGCCGGCCAGGACCGGTTGCAGCTGTTCGCGCCCGACGCGGTGTTTCTGAACCCGGCGGCACTGCAGGCCCTGGGCCTGGACGAAGCCAGCGCCCCCGGTGCCCGGCTGCCGGTGCGCGTGCACACCCTTGCCGTGACGCTGCGCGTGGCCGGCACGGTGGCAGCCGGCGGCGCCCCGCTGGCGGTGATGGACATTGGCGCCGCCCAGGACCTGCTGGGCCAGGACGGCCAGATCCAGCGCGTGGATGTGCTGCTGCGCAGCGGCTCCGACCGCAGCGCCTTCACCGCTGCGCTGCGTGCCCTGCCCGGCTGGCCGGCCCAGGTGCTGGTGCAGCAGCCGGGCGGTGAACAGCAGCGTGCGGCCGAGATGTCGCGCGCCTACCGCGTCAACCTGACCGTGCTGGCCCTGGTGGCGCTGTTCACCGGGGCGTTTCTGGTGTTTTCGGTGCTGGCGCTGAGCGTGGCGCGGCGCGCACCGCAGCTGGCGCTGCTGGCCGTGCTGGGGCTCACGCCCGCACAGCGCATGCGCCTGGTGCTGTGGGAAGCTGCCCTGCTGGGCGTTGCCGGCAGCGCGGCCGGCATTGCGCTGGGCACCGGACTGGCCTGGCTGGCCCTGCGCATGCTGGGCGGGGACCTGGGCGGCGGCTATTTTGCCGGCGGCCAGCCCCCGCTGCTCTGGAGCGCGCCGGCCGCCGCCACCTTCTTTGCCCTGGGCCTGGCCGCCACCGTGGCCGGCGCCTGGTGGCCGGCACGCACCGCGCGGGCGCTGCCGCCTGCCGCCACCCTCAAAGGGCTGGGGGCCGTGGGCCAGACTCCTGCACGCGCCTGGACCGGCCTGGCCCTGGTGGCCGCCAGTGCACTGCTGGCCAGCGTGCCGCCCATTGGGGGCATTCCCCTGGCCGCCTATGTGGCCGTGGGACTGATGCTGCTGGGCGGCATGGCACTGCTGCCCTGGTTGCTGGAGCGCGTGCTGGGCGGCCTGCAGCGGCTGTGGCCGGCCACGCTGCGCCAGCCGCTGTCCATGCTGGCGCTGGAACGTGCCCGCCGCATGCGGGCCAGCGCCAGTGTGGCCGTGGGCGGCGTAGTGGCCAGCCTGAGCCTGGCCGTGGCGCTGACGGTGATGGTGACCAGCTTTCGCGGCAGCATGCTGGATTGGCTGGACGCCGTGCTGCCCTCGCCGCTGTACCTGCGTGCGGCCGGCGGCTCGTCCAAGTCCGATGCGGCGCTGCTGCCGCCCGCGCTGCTGCAGGCCGTGCGCAACCTACCCGGGGTGGAACGCGCCCAGCCGATGCGGGCCACCAGCCTGTGGCTGGACCCGCAGCGCCCGGCCATCAGCCTGCTGCTGCGTCCACTGCACGGCCCGCAGGCCCAGCAACTGCCGTGGGTGGGTGCGGCACCTGCGCAGCCGGTTCCGGCCGGCATGGTTGCCGTCTATGTGAGCGAGGCCGTGGCCACGCTGTATGGCGTGCACGCCGGCCAGCCCTGGCCGCTGCTGGACCGTGTGTTCAGCACCGGGCTGGCCGGCGGCAATACCGCAGCGGCAGACAACCCGGCCGCCGCCCCCACGGCTGGCGCAGCGGAAACGCGCTTTTTCGTGGCCGGCATCTGGCGCGACTACATCCGCCAGTTCGGCGCGGTGGCCATGGACTGGGACGACTACCAGCGCCTGACGGGCGATGCCCGCATGTCCGAGTTGTCGCTGTGGCCCACTGCGAACGAAGACCAGGCCACGCTGCAACCGCGCATCGAAGCCGCGCTGGCCCGGCTGTCCGGCGGGCAGGCGCCGCCGCTGGAGTTCACCAGCAGCGCCGCGCTGCGCCAGCGCTCGCTGGAGATTTTTGACCGCAGCTTTGCCGTCACCTACTGGCTGCAGGCGGTGGCGATCGGCATCGGGCTGTTCGGCATTGCCGCCAGCTTCAGTGCCCAGGTGCTGGCACGGCGCAAGGAGTTCGGGCTGCTGACCCACCTGGGGCTGACGCGCCGGCAGATCCTCACGGTGGTGGCTGGCGAGGGTGCCGCCTGGACGGCCATGGGTGCGTTGGCCGGCACCTTGCTGGGCCTGGGCGTGGCGGCCATCCTGGTGCATGTGGTCAACCCGCAAAGCTTCCACTGGACCATGGAGCTGCGCCTGCCTGCCGGGCGCCTGCTGGCCCTGGCCTGCGCCGTGGTGCTGGCCGGTACGCTGACGGCCTGGTGGGCCGGCCGCCAGGCCACCGGGGAAGACGCGGTGCTGGCGGTGAAGGAAGACTGGTAGCGCCGGCTTGGTGCAGGCTGCGGGTGCAACCGGAAACAGCTTGCCTCCTGCCTTGCCCGTCATGGCATCCACCGCCACGCCAGCGACGGGCAGCGGTACCGTCTGGTGGTGGTAGCCCGGGCGTGGGAGAGGTGCCGTGAACCGGCGGCACCCACCGTGGGCCGTCTATCCGCCTGCTACGTTCTGTCATACCTGCGCTGGCGCCGCTGCCGTACAACCGCTGTCTAACCACCGGAGGCATGCATGCAAGTCCAGACCTATCTCCTGTTCCAGGGCCGCTGTGAAGAGGCGCTGAACTTTTACCGCGATGCGATTGGGGCGACCATCCAGGCGCTGATGCGCTACAGCGAAAGCCCGGAGCCGCCGCCGCCCGAATGCACACCCGCACGGCCCGACATGGTGATGCATGCCAGCCTGCAGGTGGGTGACAGTCAGATCATGGCCAGCGATGACCCGAGCCCGGGGACCCGCCCCTTCAGCGGCTTCAGCCTGACCTTGAGCTGCGCTGATGCCGCCGAGGCCCGCAAGCACTTTGATGCACTGTCCGCACAGGGCGAAGTCACCATGCCGCTGGGGCCGACGTTTTTCTCGCCGTCTTTCGGCATGCTGAAAGACCGTTTCGGCGTGCACTGGATGGTGATGGTGGCGCAGGAACAGGCGGGCTGCGGCGCCACCTAGGCAAGCCTTTGCTCGCCTGGTGACACAGCGGCATGCACAAGGCGCCTGGCATGGCTGCGCAGGCGCCGGGAGTGGGTGGCGGCAGGCCGCCGCCAGGCCTTGGGGACTGGGTGCGCCCTAGGCCTTGGTCAGCGGCTTCGCCAACGCCGCGCCGGGGACGGCCGCCGACTGCGACGGCTTGGCTGGTGCCAGCAACGGGGCCTTGGTGCCCGCCGACGCACGCGCCTGCTCGCGTGCCTTGCGGCGCTGGAAACGCAGCAGTTCCTTGTCGTTGCGGCGGATGTGCAGCGACAGCCAGTCACGCAGCACGGCGGACAGCTGCGCCGCCACGGTGATGCTGCCGGCCTGCAGCTTCTTTTCCAGGTCCCACAGCTGGTCCATGAAGTGGTTGTGCCCGATCTTGTGGTTGTCCAGATCGGGGAAGCCCATCTGCGCCATCAGGTGCTCTTCGTTGCGCAAATGGTCCTGGGTGCTGGTGATGACGCGGTGCAGGATGGACGCCACCACCGCCCGGCCCTGGCCTTCGCGGGTGGCGGTGTGCAGTTCGTTGACCAGATCCACCAGCATGCGGTGGTCTGCATCGATGGGGCCGCCATCGATCACCATGTCATCGGCCCACTCGAAGTACGCCATCGCTCAGGCCTCCAATGCCGGCATCGCCGGGCGCATGCCCAATGCAGGCGCACTGCGTTGCACCAGCACGGCATCGGCCTTGAACACGCTGATGGCCTGCACCAGCGCCTGGGCCTGGCCTTCCAGCGACTGGGCGGCGGCAGCGGATTCCTCCACCAGGGCCGCATTGGACTGGGTGACCTGATCCATCTGCATCATGGCCTGGTTGATCTGCTCGATGCCATGGGTCTGGTCTTCGCTGGCCTCGCTGATCTCGTTCATGATGTCCGCCACGCGGCGCACGCTGACCACGATCTCGTCCATGGTGCTGCCGGCTTTCTCCACCAGGGTGCAGCCGTTGCTGACGTTGTTGACCGACTCGTCGATCAGGCCCTTGATCTCCTTGGCAGCTTCGGCGCTGCGGCCGGCCAGGGAGCGCACTTCGGATGCCACCACGGCAAAGCCGCGGCCCTGCTCACCGGCACGTGCGGCTTCCACAGCGGCGTTCAGCGCCAGGATATTGGTCTGGAAGGCAATGCCGTCGATGATGCCGATGATGTCGGCGATCTTGCGTGACGAGGTGTTGATGGCTTCCATGGTGTGCACCACATCCCCCACCACCTGGCCGCCGCGCACGGCCACCTGCGAGGCCGTCTCGGCCAGCTGGGCTGCCTGGCGGCCGTTGGCGTAGTTCTGGCCCACGGTGCCCGCCAGCTCCTGCATGGCGGCCGTGGTCTGCTCCAGCGCACTGGCCTGCTCCTCGGTGCGGCCGGACAGGTCCAGGTTGCCGGTGGCGATCTGCGAGGTGGCGGTGGCGATCGCGTCGCTGCCATTGCGCACTTCGGTCACGATGCCCGACAGGCTGTGGTTCATGGTCTGCAGCGCCTGCAGCAGCTGGCCGGTTTCGTCGGTGGTGCGCACGGTGATGCGGCTGTTCAGGTCGCCGGAGGCCACGGCCTGGGCCACCTGCACGGCCTCGCTCAGCGGCCGGACGATGGCACGGGTGATGCGCCACGCCAGAAACAGGCCCAGGCACATGGCGCCAAAGCCGATCACCGACACCCACAGGCGGGCGGATTCGGTGTCTTCGGTGGCCTTGTGGCCGGCGTCCACCACCAGCTGCTTTTCAATCACGGCCAGGGCATCGGCGTTTTGCTGCACCAGCCCCAGCTGGACCAGGGTGGTGCCCAGCATCTCCTGGCGGGCGGCGTCTTCCTGGCCAGCGTCCAATAGTTCGTAGAAGCGCTTTTGCGATTCCACATACAGACCGCGTGCGGCTTCGGCCTTCTTCAGCAACTCGCGCGCTTCGGGACGCTGGACCTGTTCGCTGAGCAGCTTGAAGGCGGCGATGAAGCGCTCACGGCCTTCGGTGATCTCGTTGCGCAGCGCCTGGCGTTCGGCCGGTGCACTGACCAGTTGCTGCACGGTGCGACGACCATTGGCCAGGGCGATGCTGCTGAGGGTGTTGGCCGCTTCGGTCTTGACCCATTCCACTTCGATGATGTCGCGCGTGGTGTGGGTCACGCCGGTCAGGCGCACCACCGACACCACGATGATGATGAACATCAGCACATTGATCGTGAAAAAAGCCAAACCCAGCTTGGCACCGATGCGCAGGCCACGGCCTGTCGACAAAAAATGAGGAAGTGACATGAAAAGCGTGAGGAGGAAAAACAAGAAATCCGCAGACCACCCTGCGTGGGTGCGCGATTGATACACGAAGTTACGAATCAACCTCTGATCCAGCGCAAACCCCACAGCTTTTCCCCCTTCCCCTTCGGGAACCGTCCGCCCAACGGTCGTCACCAAGGCCTTCCGGCACGGGGAGGGGCGGCAGTGCTGCGCTCCCGTCCATTCCCGTGCGGGATGCAGGGGCCGCTACCATGGACTTAGAAACTCGGTGGTGACGGCCCTTGCGGCACCCGCGCCACCGCACGGCAGTGCATGCCCGCATCTGCCCCTCCGCCAGCGCGACGGGCCCTGCACGCCGCTGCCCACCTATCCCCTTTCAGGAGCTTCCCATGTTGCGACGTCTGCTTTTCACCACCGCCACCCTGCTGTGCCTGGGCCTGAGTGCCTGCGGCGGCACCATGCCCAGTACCTCCAGCAGCTCCGGCAGCGGCATCACCGTGTTCGGCGATATCGACGCCAACGTCAGCCACACCCGCTGACCTCCCTCCCCGAGCAAGCCCTGGCGGCCCGCACGGGGCTGAGCGCACTGCACAATCCCTGCTTTCAAGTGGATGAGGCAAGTGATGCAGATTTCTGAGCAATGGGTGTTGGTGACCGGCGGTGCCCGCGGTCTGGGTGCACATATCAGCCGCGCCGTCGCGCGCGAAGGCGCGGGCGTGGTGATCAACTACCTCCGCAGCGACAAGGCGGCCGCAGCGCTGGCCGAAGAGCTGGGTCCGCGCGCCATGGCGCTGCAGGCCGATGTGACCGATGCCGCGGCGGTGCAGCACCTGGTCCGCACGGCCCAGGAGCGCAGCGGCCACGCCATCACCAGCGTGGTCAACAACGCGCTGACCAGCTTTGCCTTCGATGGCGATGCACGTCCGAAGCTGGACGCCATCGTCTGGGAGCGCTTCAGCCAGCAGTTTGACGGTGCCGTCAAAGGCGCGCTCAACACCATGCAGGCCACCTTGCCGGCCATGCGCGCGGCCGGCTTTGGGCGCGTGGTGAATGTGGGCACCAACCTGTTCCAGAACCCGGTGGTGCCCTACCACGACTACACCGCGGCCAAAGCGGCACTGCTGTCGCTGACGCGCACGGCGGCCAACGATCTGGGCCCGGACGGCATCACGGTGAACATGCTCTCCGGCGGCCTGCTGCGCACCACCGACGCCAGCAGCGCCACCCCGGAAGCGGTGTTCGACCTGATCGCCAGCATGACCCCGCTGCGCCGCGTGACCACGCCAGCCGAGTTTGCCGATGCCGTGCTGATGCTGCTCTCGCCCTGGTCGCGCGCCGTGACCGGACAGAACCTGATCGTGGACTGCGGCCTGGTCAAAGGCTGACGCCGGCCACGCAGGCCGCCCACAAAAAAGCCCGCCCGGCTAAGCCGGCGGGCTTTTTTTCGGAGAGCGCAGCCGTTCACTCGCCGTGTGCGGCGATCTCGGCTTCCACCTCAGCATGGGTCTTTTGCACCGCAGCCGAAGGCATCTTGCCCAGCAGGCTGACCACGACGATGGCGACGGTGGACAGCACAAAGCCTGGCACGATCTCATACAGCTTGAACCACTGGTAGTGCTGCCACACCAGCACCGTGACGGCGCCCACCACCATGCCGGCCAGCGCGCCATTGCGCGTCATGCGCTTCCACAGCAGCGACAGCAGCACCAACGGGCCGAAGGCCGCGCCAAAGCCGGCCCAGGCATTGCTGACCATGTCCAGCACCTTGCTGTCGGGGTCCTGGGCGATTGCGATGGCGATCACCGCAATCACAAACACCATGGCCCGGCCAAACCAGACCAGCTCCCGCTCGCTGGCCTGCTTGCGCAAAAAGGTTTTGTAGATGTCCTGTGTCAGCGCGCTGGAGCACACCAGCAACTGGCAGGACAAGGTGCTCATCACGGCCGCCAGCACGGCGGCCAGCAGCACGCCGCTGACCCAGGGGTTGAACAGCAGCCGGGTCACTTCCAGGAACACGGTTTCGGCATTGGCGTTCACGCCGCCCGCCACATCCGGGCGGCCATTGAAAAAGGCAATGCCGAAGAAGCCCACAGCCACGGCGCCCCCCAGGCACAGCACCATCCAGGTCATGCCGATGCGGCGGGCGCTGGGAATGGTCTGGACCGATTCCGCGGCCATGAAGCGCACCAGAATGTGCGGCTGGCCGAAGTAACCCAGCCCCCAGGCCAGCAGCGAGATGACGGCGATCACGGTCTGGCCCTGGAACATGTCGAACGCACCGCTGCGGGCGGTGTCGATGATGGCGGCGCTGGCGCCCACGCCGCCGTCGGCGTAGATCACCATCAGCGGCGCCAGGATCAGCGCGGTGATCATCAGCGACGCCTGGATGGTGTCGGTCCAGCTCACGGCCAGAAAGCCGCCGATGAACACATAGGCCATGGTGGCCACGGCCCCCACCCACAGCGCGGTCTGGTAGTCCATGCCGAACATGGATTCAAACAGGCGCGCGCCGGCCACCACGCCCGAGGCGCAGTAGATGGTGAAGAACACCAGAATCACCAGCGCCGTGACAATGCGCAGCAGATTGCTTTGGTCTTCGAAGCGGTTGGTGAAGTAGTCCGGCAGCGTCAGCGCATTGCCAACCTTCTCGGTGTAGATGCGCAGGCGCGCGGCCACAAAGCGCCAGTTCAACCAGGCCCCCAGGCACAGGCCGATCGCAATCCACGAGGCCGACAGCCCCTGCAGAAACACGGCCCCTGGTAGGCCCATCAGCAACCAGCCGCTCATGTCCGAGGCGCCGGCCGACAGGGCCGTGACCACCGGGCCCAGGCTGCGCCCGCCCAGGATGTAGTCGGAAAGGTTGTCCGTGGCTTTGTAGCCAGCCCAGCCGATGGCAAGCATGCCCAGCAGGTAAATGGCAAACATCACCACGGTGGGCGTATTGGCTGTCATAGATTCCAGTCGGTCGAAAAGGGGTAAAGCCGGGCGACAGCGCGCAGCAGCGTCCCGCCACCCGCGAGCCGTCGACGGGGACTGCTGCGGCGGAGGCGGAAGTGTCCGTACACTGGCATGCCCTTGCTCGCCAAGCGTGCATTGCGATGCCGAACCTGTCTACGCACGCAGCAGGCGGCAGCGCTTGGAACAGGCGCCCCCGGCAAACGCCCTCCAGTACGGAAAGCCGCCAGGGTACGCACTGCCCACCCTGCAGGGCCGCAGCACCCGCGGTGCAGGCGAACGGCCAAAGGGGCTATTCTAGGTATTTACCCTATGCCTTCCCCACAGCTTCCCTGCACAACCCTGTGGACAAGTCGTTTCCCGCGGGTGCAAACCACCGCCAAGTGTTTGATTTCATTACCAACGGCTTAGCCTGCCCAGAAAGCAGGCAGGAGGCGCTGACTGTCGCGCGCGCACAGCAGCCAATGCCCAGCCGGCCTAGACTGCCAGCCTGCGGCAGTGCTAGCCACGGCTGCGTCCCCCTCCCTGTGCCCCGGCGGGCAGGGGCGGGCTCCCTCTTTTCCACCTTGAATTGACGTTATTGGCATGTTGCAGGCCTTGCTGGTTCTTTTGGTATTTCAATGGCTGGGCCAGGTGCTGGTCACCGCCCTGGGCATCCCCTTTCCCGGTGCGCTGGCGGGCACTTTGCTGCTGCTGATCGCACTGCTCTACAAGCGCACGCTGCCCACGTGGCTGGAGCAGTCGGGCCATTTCCTGCTGCAGAACATGATGCTGCTGTTCATCCCCACCATTGCGGGCGTGATGCTGCACTTTGACCGCCTCTCGCGCGAATGGCTGCCGTTTGTGCTGTCCTGCGTGGTGGGGGCGGCGCTGACGCTGGTGGCCACGGCCCTCACTTTCAAATGGATGATGGGCCGTGAGCGTGCCCGCCATGGCTGCGCCGTGGAGGACGAGGCATGAGCGAACTTCTCACCCGCACCCTGGCCAGCATGACCGCCGGCCCCCTGCCCTGGCTGGTGCTGACCATTGCCTGCTACCTGGGCGCTGTCTGGCTGTACAAGCGCAGCGGCCAGCAACCCTGGCTGATTCCGGTGTTCACCGCCGTGCCGGTCATCGTGTGCGTGCTCTTGCTCACCGACACGCCCTACGCCACCTACCAGCAGGGCACGGCCTGGCTCAGCCTGCTGGTGGGCCCGGCCACCGTGGCCCTGGCGCTGCCGCTGTATGCCCAGCGCGATCGCATCCGCCGCCTGTGGCGCCCGATTGCCGTGTCGCTGGTGGTGGGCTGCGTGGTGGCCCTGCTGTCGGCCATGGGCATTGCCTGGCTGTTTGGCGCTTCCATGGAAAGCATGGTCTCCCTGGCACCCAAGTCGGCCACCATCCCCATCGCCCTGCCGCTGGCCGAGCGCTTTGGCGGCCTGCCTTCGCTGGCGGCCGTGGCCGTGGCCATCACCGGCATTGCGGGCACCATCGTCGCCCCCTGGTTGCTGCGCGTGTTGCACTGCACAGACCCGGCTGTCGAAGGCTTTGCCCTGGGCCTGACGGCGCACGCCATCGGCACCGCCCGCTCCATCCAGCAGCACCCCACGGCCGGCGCCTTTGCAGCCCTGGCCATGGGCCTGAACGGCGTTGGCACGGCGGTGGCCATGCCGCTGCTGATGGCCCTGCTGTAAGCCCCCCGCGCAGCACCACGGCGCTGCGCACGTACGGGTGAACGGCGAAAGGGGCAGGGTGCCGCCCCTCTTACCCTCTTACCCTCTTACCCTCTTACCCTCTTACCCTCTTACCCTCTTACCCTCTTACCCTCTTACACAGCCTGACTGGGAACGCACCGGCGTCTGCATACCGGCGCCCCGGACCTGCGGACCCGGCGCCTTCAATCCAGCTGGTAGCTGAGCAGCACGCTAACCCGCAGTTTGCGGTCGGGATTGTTGAAGGCGGGATCGCCCAGTGGCTTGGCCAGCGCAAAGTCGGCGCTGTAGTAGCGCTGGTTGTTCAGCCGGACCCCCACGCTGGCCGAGCGCAGGCTGGCCGACGGCACACCCCGCTGCTCCTGCCGGGTCCTAGCGGCTTCGTACAGCACATAGGGCTGCACCTGCTTGAGCCACTTCTGCTGGACGGGCCAGCTGTAGTTCAGCTCCGCGGCTGCGCCAATGCCCGAGTCCCCGGAGACTTCCCCGGCCTGGTAGCCGCGGCCAAAACGGCTGCCGCCAAAGGAGATGCGTTCGGCGATGGGCAGGATATCGGGGCTGTACTGGCCGCCGAAAGACACCGCTGCGCCCACCCCGCTGGCTTTGTTGCTGCGCAGACCGGCATCCCAAGCCAGCCGCCAGAAGGCGAGCTTGGCCGGATTGGGCGCCGGCTCCACCCCGAAGTTGGTGCTGCGCTCGGTGCCCGCGCCCAGCGCATTCAATCCATGTACCAGCATGAGCGAGGCATTGCGTACGGTGCGCTCCTGCGCGGAGCTCCAGTCCAGCTGCGCATACAGCGCCCGCACATGCTCCTGCGTCACCAGCTGCGCGCCAGAGGCCCTTTCGGTGAAACCGCGCTGGTAATTGAGCCCATAGATGCCGGCGGCCACCATCAGCGCAGTGCGCGGGTCCAGCCGCAGCGGATGCTGCACCGACACATCGATCCGCCGCTGCTGGGTCAGGTCATCGATGCCGACCAGACCCGGCCCATCCTGCACGGTCTGGCGGTATTCCGAGGCGTTGACCCTGAGCATGCTTCCCTGCCGGTTGAGCCACTGGCGGTAGCCCACCGCCAGAAACCGTTCTTCATCCCAGGGACGCAGCAAGCTGGTGGCCGTCAGCTGGCTGCCGGCTCCCAGCACATCATTGGCCAGCACGGTGGCCATGGCCTTGGAATGGCCCTGGCGCAGGTCTGCGCCCAGGGACACGCTGACAGGCTGGTGGGTGGACGCCAGCACCAAGGTGGTGGCGCCATCGGTGGTGGTGGGCAGCTGCGCGGACGCCGTCACGCGGACACCGGGAATGCGCGCCATCAGCTGCGTCTGGCGGTGGAAGGTCTCGCTGCGCAATGGCTTTTCCGCCAACAGCGGCTCTGCCAGTTCACGCAGCAGGGCCTCGGACTTGCCGGCATGGCCCTCTATCCGCAGCTGGGCGATGTGGCCTTCCACCACGGTGACTTTCACCACCCCATTGCGAAAATCCTGCGGGGGCACGAAAGCGAAGGACAGCGCATAACCGGCCTGTTGGTAGATGCGGGTGATCTCGGTTCCCGTCTCCACAATCCGCGCCAGGGTGACCGGCTGGCCGGCCAAAGGGGTGAAGACCTTGGCCACACTGTCAAACGGGACCGAGCGCACCCCCACGATATCGAACTGGCGCGGCACCACGGTCTGTGCCAGAAAGTCTGCACTCTGCTGTGGCGGCGTGATCTGCACCTGGGGCTTGGGCGGAGGAGCCACCGCCGGCGTCTGCGGCAGCGAATCCAGCGGATTGCCCGCCGGAGCTACAGCCTGGGCATATGCCCCCCAGGGGCACACCACCCACCCGACCACCAACACACGCAGGTACAGCTTCATACAGGCCAGTTCTCCTCCTCAGCCCTGGCAGCCGACCGTTTCAGGCCGGCTGCAGGACCATGCGGTTCAACGCTTGCCCAACAATCCACCCAGCACATTGCTCAGCACATTGCCGGTCTGCACAGCCGGTGTGGAGGTGGTTCCTGCGGAAGCCGTTCCCGTGATGGCAGCCTGGGTTCCGGTTCCTGTCGTGGATCCTACCGTGCCACCGACCGCACCTGTGACGCTGCTGACGAGCGTGACGACAGGCGTTGCCGTGACCCCTGCCGTCGCAGTACCGCTGACCACGGGAAGGCCGCTGCTGCCGCCCAGCAGATTGCCCAGACCACCCACCGCACCGCTGCTGGTGCCGCCATTCAGCACCCCGCCGACGGCCGCCACGGTCTGCCCGGCACTCGAGACCACCTGACCCAGTGGCGAAGCCAGCGGGGCCTGCGACTGGCCAATGGACTGGCCCAGCTGGTCGACCGCGCCGCCGGCGGTCTGCAGCAGGTTGTTGACCGGGGCGCCCAACTGGGTCGCTCCACCGATGGACTGCGTGGCACCGATGGCCGTGACCAGCAAGGGGGTGACCAACTGGCTTCCCGTGGTCGTCAACTGTGTGACTGCCGTGCTGTCCAGGACCGTACCGACCCGCTCTGACAGCTGCGAGACGCCTTGACCGACGCCGTCCACGGCGCTGCCGGCCAGGCCCACCACATCACCCACCGGACCCAGTGCCGGGGTGTTGAGTGTGGACAAGGTCGTGCCCACGCCGGAGACGGTCTGCCCCAGCTCATTCACCACCGGCTCGATCACCTTGGCGGTGGTGCCAATCACGTCCGAATTCGTGCCGATGGAGCCCAGACCATCGCTCAAGGCGGTCCCCACCGCCTGGACGGCTGCAGCCGGGTGGGAGAGTGTGTCTCCCAGCGCCGCCGTGGTGGGCGCCAGGGCCGTATTGGACCCGACGCCCCCGACACCGGACGCCACGCTGTCCAGCAGATTGCCGGTGGATGTGACGATGTTGCTGGTGCCACCTGTCAGGTCGTTGATGGCTGCAACAGGGGCCGAAACCGTTCCCGTGCCGCCGCCGTCACCGCCATCGGTACCGCCACCCGTGCTGCCACCACCTGTGCCGCCCGTGCCGCCGCTTCCTCCTCCGGCGACTTCTGTCCCGCCTCCCGATCCGCCAGGCCCGGCATCCGAGCGCAGCGATCCACTGGAAGAGCAGGCCGCCAGCCCCAGCGCCAGCATGATCGCCATGGCAGCGCGCCAGCGTGTGGGTGCAACGGCAACGCGTGCTTCACCGGACAAGCCGTGAACAGCGGCTAACCGCACTGTCAATTGTTTCGTACGCATATCGACCTCCTACAGCGGTGCTGCGTGCTGCCCGCAAGGAACCAGCGGACTTGGTAGGGCGGATGGTCTGGTCGATACCGTTGGTCTTCCAATTTAAATATTGGCTCGCACGCTTACGAACAATTACTAAAAACTATCGAATTACGAATGCCTTAATAAAGAAACTACATACTAAAAATCCCATTTCCTATTGAAAATTTCCTCCATTTCAATTAGCTCGATTTTCATTTACACCTTGCGCCGGTACGCTGCCACCGCGCCCAGAATCAATGCCATGCCGGCCCACTGCGCCAAGGTGGGCCGGGTGCCAAACCACAGCAGGTCCGCCCCCATCGCCACCACCGGATAGATGAAGGACAGGCCGGCCACCGCCAGGGCCGACAGCCGCTGAAAGGCGGCATACATCAGCGTGTACATGCAGGCCGTGTGCACCAGGCCCAGCACCAGCACGGCCACCCAGGCCCTGGCGCTGAACGCGGCCGCCCCGCCCCACACCACCACCGGCCCCGCCAGCACCAGCACGCCCAGGCCCATTTGCAGCATGGCAATCTGGGCCGGCGCCAGACGGCGCAGGCGCTGTGTGGCCAAGGTGGCCACGGCGTACAAGGTGGCAGCCCCCAGGGCCAGCGCCACACCGGGCCAGGCCGCGCTGCTGGCCTGCGTTCCATCCAGCCCGCTGCTCAGCACCACCCCCACCAGTGCCAGCGCCAGCCAGGGCAGCTTCTTGACTGGCAAGGCTTCGCCCTGGAATATCGCCGCCAGTACCAGCAGCACAAACGGCTGCACGTGGTAGACCACGGTGGCCACCGCAATGCTGCTGTAGCGGTAGGCACTGAACAGCCCCACCCAGTTGCACACCAGCGCGACGCCGCCCACACCCAGCCAGCCCCATTCCCGGCGCGTGGGAGACTGCCATTGGCGCGTGCACGCCACCCAGGCCGCCAGACCCAGGCCGCCGAACAGGCAGCGCAGCCACACCACCCACAGCGCGGGCAGCCCGCTTTCCACCACCAGCAGACCGATGGTGCCGGACAGAGCCATGGCCAGCACCATGCGCCAGGAGCCACCCCGGAGCGAAACAGGCTGAAGCACCGTCGGAGCTGCGGCAGCCATTGCTGCGGCAGCCGTTGCTGCGGCAGCCGGTGATGCCTGGGTCGTTGCAGCAGGCCGATCTGCCCCGGAGACCGCAGAAAAGTGAGAGGAGATGTGCATGGCTGCAGCGTGACGCATTGCCTGCAAAGCATCAATAAGCCATCATGCAAAGCACTGTTGCGCTTGATTCAACAACCAATCCCTTACCCTCCCCCCATGCTGACCGAACACACGCTCGTGCCTGAAATGCTGGTCTTTGCCAAAGTGGTGGAGCTGCGCGGCTTTGCCGCCGCCGCACGCCAGCTGGGGCTGACCACCTCGGCCATCAGCCGCAGCGTGGGCCGGCTGGAAGCGCACTGGGGCGCCAGGCTGCTGCACCGGACCACGCGTTCGGTCTCGCTGACCGAGCTGGGGGCCGAGGTCTATGCCGGCTGCGCGCAGATGGCCCGCCTGGCGCGCGAAGTGCACGCCACCGCCGGCCATTACGGTGACATCCCGCGCGGCACGGTGCGCATCAGCGCGCCGGTGGTGTTTGGCGACATCTGGCTGGCCCCGCGGCTGCCGGCCCTGCGCCAGCGCTGGCCGGCCGTGGAAATCGCCATGCAACTGAGCGACCGCATGGTGGACCTGACCGAAGAAGGGCTGGACCTGGCCATCCGCATCACCACGCCCGCCCAGCTGCCTGCAGGCCTGGTGGCACGCGCGCTGCGCACGGTGCGCTATATCCCCGTGGCGTCACCGGCCTGGCTGCGGCAGTTGCCCGCGCCCATCACCCACCCGCGTGCGCTGGCCGGCCTGCCCTGCATCACCCTGGGTTACGGGGATTTTCAGAACCAATTGCGCTGGGAGCCACTGTCGCAGGCCGAAGCCCCGTCCACAGCACCTGCCCCGCCATCGGCTGCGGGCACCTCACCGACCGCAGCCCCTGCCACCGACCGCACACTGCTGGAGCTGGCCGTGCACACCCCCATCACCGTAGCCAGCAGCACCGGCATCGTCACCCTGGCGCTGCAGCACCAGGGAGTGGGCATTGCTGCCGACTTTGCGGCAGAACAGGCTCTTGCAGAAGGCCGTCTGGTGCAGCTGCTTCCCGACTGGCAACTGGGCGGCAGCTATACGGAACGCACGGCCTACGCCCTGTATCCACCCACACGCCATCTGCCGCTGAAAGTGCGGGCGCTGATCGACCATCTGGTACAGGCCGCGGCGTAAGGGCCGCCGCGCCAATGGCGCCCGCAGCTCCCGGCCATGGACCACAGCGTGCTATCCCCACAAGCAGATCTTCCTGCAGATGCGGAACCTCAGGCGCTGGCCTGCCGGCACGGCTCAACGGGAACTGCTGCGACGGCGCTGGCCTTGACTGGCCTTCACCTCGCAGCGGTATGCCCGCAGCATCTGGCGTGGGTAAGCGCTGCCGGGCGCAAACAGGCTCTCTTCGTACTTCCGGCGGAGGTACTTGCCGTCCAGGTCCGCTTTGGTCACCCAATCCAGACCCGCCTGCCGACGCAGGACCGCGGCCTGATGCCAGGCACAGAAGACCGCCCACACCATCAGCTGGTGCGCCTCGCTCCATACCTGTGCATGGGCTTCTGTCAGATCCCACTGCTCCGACAACTGCGGAAATACGCCGCCACCGCCGGCCACGGGCTTCCCGTCGCCAATCGGTATCTGCGGCGGCCAGAACCGCAGCGTTTCACGCAGCACCCGCTTGAATTTCATGGCTTCGATGGATGTCAGACCCACGGTAACAACCCCAGCCCCACAGCCCTGGGCGCCCAGGAGCTTGGGAGGAATGGTTCGGCCCTCTGGGCCCGAAATAGGCGACTGTCTGCGGCCTCCAGCTGCTCGCTGTGCCGCCGAACGGATCGATAGGCAATGTAACTGCACCGGTCAGAGCGGCGCCTTCCGGGCTTGTGGAAGGACGCATCTCGAAGTTACATCGAAAGAGAAAGCAGCGGTCTCCATGCGTGCACTGGCAGCATGTCGCCGCACATGATATGTCCCCGATAAAAGGCAGGCCTCCATACCTACCGCCACTTGTCCCCGCCACACCCCATCAAACTTGTGGAAAAGTCTGCTCCGGCACATGGATAAGTGAGTTAAACACTTGATTCACAATGAGTTTCTTGCAAAAGCTTAATTTTTAAGCAGAACCTATCCTACAGAGACAATCAGGGACAGAAACAGCCTTCTCCACCCCGCTCACCCCGTGCACCAGGCTGTTTTCCCCAGTTGGGCTGCCCAAGCTTGTGGACAAATGCCCCCCGCCTGCGGGATAAGTGGCTTAAGTGCCTGCCAGCACAGGGATTCCCGGTTGCTGCTTATTTTTTATGCAAACCTACCTTTTCATAGCGATCGGGGGCAGAAACCATGGCTTGGAAGCAGCCCACGGCCTGCCACCGGCATGTTCAGGGACAGGTCTGGCCCCGTGCCCCAGCATCCACACCGGTTGTCCCCATCCGACCTGACCAAGCTTGTGGACAAGTTCATTTTCCACATGGGATAAGCCAACTAACCATTTGTCAGCATTGAATAATATGGTTTACGCTTATTTTTTAAGCACCACCACTGCGGGCGGGCGTACGGCTTCGGCCCGCTGCAGCAGCCACTGGCTGAACACGCGCAGCGCAGGCCCCTGGGGTGCGCCTTCGGCCAGTGCGGGGGTGACCAGGTAGTAGGCACGGTTGCCGCGCAGCGGGCGATCGCAGGCGATAACCAGGTCGCCCCGTGCCAGTTCCTGCTCGATCAGCATGGGCGGAATCAGCGCCACGCCCAGGCCCTGGCTAGCGGCCACGGCCAGCATGGAGAACAGTTCCAGCCGCGCGCCATCCAGCGCGCGTGGGGCGCTGACGTCCATGGCATCGAACCATTGTTGCCAGCCGTAGGGCCGCGTGCTTTGCTGCAGCAGCGGCATGCCGGCGATCACGGCAGGGCTGACGGGCTGCCAGGCGCGGCCCAGGTCGCGCTCCTGGGCGGTGGCCAGCAACTGGGGGCTGCACACCGGCAGGGTTTCCTCGTCCATCAGCCACTGGGCCTGCACGCCCGGCCAGTGGGCCACCTGCTCCGGAGTACCAGCGTACAAGGCGGCGTCGAAGCCGGTGTCGGCAAACAGAAAGGGGCGGGTCTGCACATCGATGTGCACACGGATGTCAGGGTGGGCCTTCATCAGCTGCGGCAGGCGCGGCAGCAGCCAGCGCGTGGCAAACGTGGGCACCGCCGCCAGGTTGATGGTGCCGCCCTCGCCCTGGTGAGCCATCAGATCGAGCGTGTCACGCTCCAGCCCCTGCAGCCAGCGGGCCACCTGCTGGGCGTACTGGCGACCGGCTTCGGTCAGCAGCACACCGTGGCGGGTGCGCTTGAACAGGGGCAGACCGACAAACTCTTCCAGCGCAATGATCTGGCGCGAGACCGCGCTTTGCGTCAGCGCCAGCTCCTGCGCCGCCTTGGTATAGCTTTCGTGGCGGGCGGCGGATTCGAAACAGGCCAGGGCCTGGGTGGAGGGAATGGCACGACGCATGCAAAACCTTCATGTAAAAAGTGGATTACAGCCCCCAGCATACCGAAAACCGGTAGAAATTGATTCCATAGATGCAATTTACGCATACATGGATGCAATCAAATCGTTTGCGGCACCAGTCGGTGCCACCTACCATGCGTTCCCATCCCGTTGTCGTCGGCAATGTCTGCCGGCGACAAGCACCGACCACAGCAACTTTCCCCCACCTTCTCGGATTCAAGGAGACACAACATGGCCAACTTCCAATGGGACGATCCCTTCCACCTGGACGAGCAACTGACCGAAGACGAGCGCATGATCCGCGACGCGTCGCGCAGCTACTGCCAGGACAAGCTGATGCCCCGCGTGCAGTCCATGTTCCGCAATGAATCCGTGGACACCTCCATCTTCCGCGAGATGGGCGAACTGGGCCTGCTGGGCCCCACCATCCCGACCGAATACGGCGGCGCCGGCCTGAACTATGTGAGCTACGGCCTGGTGGCCCGCGAGATCGAACGCGTGGACAGCGGCTACCGCTCCATGGCGTCGGTGCAGTCCTCCCTGGTGATGGTGCCCATCAACGAATTCGGCACCGAAGCCCAGAAGCAGAAGTACCTGCCCAAGCTGGCTTCCGGTGAATTCATCGGCTGCTTTGGTCTGACCGAACCCGACCACGGCTCCGACCCCGGCTCCATGGCCACCCGCGCCTACAAGGTGGACGGAGGCTACAAGCTCAAGGGCAGCAAGATGTGGATCACCAACTCGCCCGTGGCCGATGTGTTCGTGGTCTGGGCCAAGGAAGTGTCCGAAGGTGGCAACGTCGGCCAGATCCGCGGCTTTGTGCTGGAAAAGGGCATGAAGGGCCTGTCCGCCCCCGCCATCCACGGCAAGGTGGGCCTGCGCGCCTCCATCACCGGTGAAATCGTGATGGACGATGTGTTCGTGCCCGAAGAAAACGCCTTCCCCGAAGTCCGTGGCCTCAAGGGCCCCTTCACCTGCCTGAACAGCGCACGCTTCGGCATCGCCTGGGGTGCCATGGGTGCCGCCGAGTTCTGCTGGCACACCTCCCGCCAGTACACGCTGGACCGCAAGCAGTTCGGCCGCCCCCTGGCTGCCAACCAGCTGATCCAGAAGAAGCTGGCCGACATGCAGACCGAAATCACGCTGGGCCTGCAAGCCGCCCTGCGCGTGGGCCGCATGAAGGACGAGCACCAGAACGTGGTGGAAATCACCTCCCTGATCAAGCGCAACAACTGCGGCAAGGCCCTGGACATTGCCCGTCTGGCACGCGACATGATGGGCGGCAACGGCATTTCCGACGAGTTCGGCGTGGCCCGCCACCTGGTGAACCTGGAAGTGGTGAACACCTACGAAGGCACGCACGATGTGCACGCCCTGATTCTGGGCCGCGCACAGACCGGCATCGCCGCCTTCGCGAACTGAGGTCGCTGCGCCCGCACGCTCGGATGCGGGGTGGTGGAGCCGGGTCGCAGCGCTGCGACGGCCTGCGGCTCCCCGCCCTCATCTCAGCGTCTGTCGGCACCGCTGGGGCGCCGTGCACTGCACCGAGCATCGCCGCCCCAGCGCTAGCTGATTGGGTTCTGGCTGTGTTTTGCCTCCAGAGCCCAATCACATAGTGCACCAGCCGCCTTGGTTGGGAGAGCCCCCGGGCTCTCTGGCTTTCTCCCCCCCTCACATCCCGCCGGATCGGATCCTTCATGACCGCCTCCTCCCCTGCTTCCACACCCGCAGCCTCCCGTCCTTCCGCGCTGGCCGGCATCAAGGTGCTGGACCTGTCCCGTGTGCTGGCCGGCCCCTGGGCCACGCAGCTGCTGGCCGATCTGGGCGCCGATGTGGTCAAGGTGGAGCGCCCGGTGGCCGGCGACGATACCCGCCACTGGGGCCCTCCGTTCCTGAAGGACGCGGCCGGCAACGACACGCGCGAGGCCAGCTACTTCACGGCCTGCAACCGCAACAAGCGCTCCATCACCGTGGACATGGCCCACCCCGAAGGCCAGGCCCTGCTGCGCCGCATGGCGGCCGAGGCGGACGTGGTGGTGGAAAACTTCAAGGTGGGCGGCCTGCAGCAATACGGACTGGACTACGACAGCCTGAAGGCGCTGAACCCCAGGCTGGTCTATTGCTCCATCACCGGTTTCGGCCAGGACGGCCCATATGCCGAGCGCGCAGGCTACGACCTGATGGTGCAGGCCATGTGCGGGCTGATGAGCATCACCGGCCATGCCGACCACGAACCCGGCGGTGGCCCGCTGAAGGTGGGGGTGGCTGTGATCGACGTGTTCACCGGCCTGTACGCCAGCAATGCCATCCTGGCCGCACTCCATGCCCGCGACAACGCGGGCCATGGCACCGGGGAAGGCCAGTACATCGACATGGCGCTGCTGGACGTGGGCATGGCCGTTCTGGCCAACCAGGCCGCAGGCTACCTGGCCACAGACAAGGCCCCGGGCAGGGCTGGCAACATCCACCCCAGTCTGGCGCCCTACCAGGACTTCAAGACCCGCGACGGCAATGTGCTGCTGGCCATTGGCAACGACGGCCAGTTCGCCCGTTTCTGCAACGCTGTCGGCCACCCGGGCTGGGCCCAGGACGCACGCTTTGCCACCAACACCGCCCGGGTGCAGAACCGCTCCGATCTGCTGATGCTGATGACCCCGCTGATGCAGACGCGCGGTACCCAGGACTGGATCACGCTGCTGGAAGACAAGGCCGTGCCCTGCGGCCCCATCAACACCGTGGCCCAGGCCTTCGACGACCCGCAGGTCCGGGCGCGCGGCATCCGCAAGGAGCTGCCGGCCGCAGGAGGTCTGGGCACGGTGGGCACGGTGGCCAGCCCGATGCGCCTGTCGGGCACCCCGGTGGTCTACCGCAGTGCGCCCCCGTCCCTGGGCCAGCACACCACCGAGGTCCTGACCGCAATGGGCCTGGACGCCGCCCAGTTGGCCCAGCTCCAAGCCCAGCAGGTGATCTGACACGCAGTCCCCCGCTGCCCTGGCGCAGCTGCTTTCAGAGGCACCTTCCCTGCAGCGCCACCGGCGCCACACGCGCCCGGCGCTGCAGGATTTTCTCCTCTGCCTTTTATATCCTTCGCAGCATATATATGCGCGAGGGATAATCGTATTTCCGGATTATCTACATAATCCCTTCACCCCAGGGTAACTACCGAATCAAAAATGCATTTCGCATATAGCGCTTTCAGAAGCCGGGCCGTAGGATTCTTCCCACGTTTTACCCAAACGGCAGTTTCAACAAAACAATTCGGAGATGACAACATGATTCGTCGCAGCCTGCTCGCCCTGGGCATCCTGGCCGCGTTCGGCACCGCCGCCCACGCCCAGAGCTACCCCACCAAGCCCATCAAGCTGCTGGTGCCCTTTGCCGCTGGAGGCACCACCGACCTGGTGGCCCGCGTCGTGGCAGACCCCCTGAGCCGTGAACTGGGCCAGCCCGTGATCGTGGAAAACCGCGGTGGTGGCGGTGGCGCCATCGGTGCCGCCGAAACCGCCCGCGCCCCGGCCGATGGCTACAACCTGGGTATTGCCACCGTGTCCACCACGGCCACCAACCCGGCCATCAATCCCAAGATCCCGTACAACGTGTTCACGGATTTCACACCCATCGTGAACATCGCCGCCACGCCCAACGTGATTGCGGCCAACCCCAAGTTCGTGGGCAAGGACTACAAGAGCTTCCTGGAAGAAATCAAGAAGAACCCCGACAAGTACTCCTACGGCACGCCCGGCACCGGCTCCATCGGTCACCTGATGATGGAAATGTTCATGCTGGCCACCGACACCAAGATGCTGCACGTGCCCTACCGTGGTTCGGGCCCCGCCATCAACGACGCGGTGGCAGGCCAGATTCCGCTGCTGTTTGACAACTTCCCCTCCACGCTACCCTTCGTGAAGGAAAAGCGCCTGACCGCCCTGGTGGTGGCTGCGCCCCAGCGTCTGGCGGTGCTGCCCGATGTGCCCACGCTGGCCGAAGTTGGCGCGCCTGGCGTGAACCGCATGGCCTACTACGGCATCGTCGGCCCCAAGAACCTGCCCAAGGACATCGTCAACAAGGTGAATGCCGCCGTGCACAAGGTGCTGCAAGACCCGGCCGTGCGCAAGCGCATTGAAGACACCGGCTCGCTGATCGTGGCTGGCACGCCCGAGAAGTTTGCCCAGGAAATCAAGGCCGAATACACCGCGTACAAGGCCGTGGTCGACAAGCAAAAGCTGACAATGGAATAAATATTTCCTGATCGGCATCAAAAAACCCCGCAGTGCGGGGTTTTTTATTTTCCAAGTCCATGGCAAGTATGGTTATCAAAATACCCATTCAGGCTTGCCTTATATAGAAAATAGATAATCGCATCGGCCGCCATGTATCTCCTGCAATATGCGGGATCCGTGCGTGCATGGCGATTGCGGTACACCGGCCATGGCTCCTATAAAAAAAGACTGCCGAAGCAGTCCTTTGCATACGGACCTGTCCGGAGGCAGCAGGTTGGCAGACCCTGGCCCACAGTTTTTCTGCCCGTGCCACCCCGTCCACTGGCCGCCACTTTCAACGGTTGCGCCACACGCTCACCCCCGCACTGCTGAACGTCAGTCCCACCAGCAGCCACAGCACCCCCACCAGCAACTGGCTCACGCGCGGTCCCACCATGTCGGCAAACACCTGTTCCACCGCACACAGCGCCAGGCAGTTGCTGCCCTCGGCCACCTGCTGCAGCGCCAGCAGCGACATGCCGCCCACCAGAATGCCCAGCAGCCCCAGAGTCAGCAGAAAGAAACTTGTCCATTTGGTTTCGCGGTCCATGGTGCGCCTCCACGTGGTGACGAAGTTCACGCCTGAAAACCAGTCTCCGGTCCGGGAAAACAACTTCAACCGCCGCTCCGGATGGACTGGATTTCATCTTGACACCATGGCCTCCGCCCGGCCAGCACCGCCCGCCCGGGTGCGGTGGTGTCTGACCCGGTGACGCGCTCCACAGGGTGTTGCAGCGCACCAGCGGTCATTGCGCAGGCCGGTGTTGCAAGCACGCACTCCCTCAAAAAGAGCAGCCCGCCTTCCCGGGGTGCGGGCAGGCGGGCTGTTACATCACGGGTGCGTCGTGTTTACCGTCCATCACCTTGATTACAACCAGGCAACAAACTGGAGGGGCGTTCAGCGCTGTGGTGCGGGGTGAAAGCTGCCCGCCCATTTCCACGTGGCGAATGCGCACCACAGCAGGCCCACCACGGCCAGGCTACCGCCCACGGCACCCAGATGCTGCAAGCCGGCATGCGTGCCCACCTGGCTGCCCAGCAGCGCACCGGCACCGATCCCCACGTTGAACAGACCCGAAAACAGCGACATGCCCACATCCGTGGCATCCGATGCCAGCCGCAGCACCTTGGCCTGCAATGCCAGCGCCATGCACAGCATGGCCACACCCCAGACAGCGCACACCAGGTACAGACCCGGCAGCCAGGCCGTGCTGGGCAGCAGCAGCCACAGGCTGGCGGTCAGTACCGCCAGCGCCAGCAGCAGAAAGCTGCGCGGAAAGCGCAGACCAAAGGCGCTGAAGCACATGCTGCCCACGATGCCCATGCCGCCAAACAGCAGCAGCACGATGGTCGTCACATGGTTGCTCAGCCCGCCCACCTGTTGCACCAGCGGCTCGATGTAGCTGTAGACGGTGAACTGCGCCGTCACCATCAGAATCAACAACGCATAGGTGGCCACCAGCGCCGGGCGGCGCAGCAGCACCGGGATGGAGCGGGCGGACCCTGCGTTCTCGCTGGGCAGCAGCGGCAGCAGGCGCCACAGCACCAGCATCACGGCCAGCGCCGCCACCCCGATGGCGCCGAAGGTGGTGCGCCAGCCCAGGGCCTCGCCCACCACACGCCCCAAGGGAATGCCCAGCACCATGGCCAGCGTGGTGCCGGTGGCCAGCAGACCCAGTGCCTGGGCTTTGCGTCCGGCCGGTGCCACGCGCACCGCCAGGGCCGCAGTGATGGACCAGAACACCGCATGCGCCAGCGCAATGCCGATGCGGCTGACCAGCAGCACCGGATAGCTCCAGGCCACTGCCGACAGCGCATGGCTGGCAATGAACAGCGCGAACACGCCCATCAGCAGGCGGCGGCGCTCCCAGTGGCGGGTCAGCAGCATGCCGGGCAATGAAGCCAGCGCCACCACCCAGGCGTAGATGGTCAGCATCAGACCGATCTGTTCGGTGCGCATGCCAAAGCTGGCGCCCATGTCGCTGAGCAGGCCGACAGGGACGAATTCGGTGGTGTTGAAGACAAAAGCGGCCAGCGCCAGCGCGATCACGCCCACCCAGGCACGGACGTCGGACACGGGTGCCGGCGCAGATGCGGTGGCAGCGGAAGAGAGAGATTCGGACATAGAGATTTACACAGGCCGGCGCACAGCCCACAGAAGAAGGACGGCAGGCAGACCCCGCGTCCCTGCTGCGCCTTGCGGCAATCGGCACACATGCGATGGAGCCCCCTCAGACAGGCCTTTGCAGCCTGTTGCCCACCGCTGCAGCACATGCCGCGCAACTTGGGATGGTACGGCGTTCGGTCCGCACGCGCAGCGCAGGCCGCAGCAATGCCCTGCGCTGCGTGGCATTACGGGCCGGATTGACCGGAATGGACGCATTCACAGCGGACGCCGTGCTGTGCCAGTCCGCCGCGTGGCCCAGGGCAGGCGCTCCTGCGGAGCCGCGCTTCACGGGCCTTGTCGATGCACCGCTGGCGCGGCGGCCTCCCTCACTCCGGCGACCACACCGCCAGTTCATTGCCTGCCGGATCGTGAAAGTGAAAACGCCGCCCGCCGGGGAAGGGAAAAATCGCTTTGCTGATGGTGCCGCCAGCGGCCTGCACCGCCGCCAGGGCTTTTTCCAGATCCACCGCAAAAATCACCGCCAGCGGCTGGCGGGGCGCCTGGGCCGCATCGGCGTTGAAGCCAGCGCCCAGGCCGCTGGAGGCGGTGTCCACATAGTTGCCACCCCAGTCCTGGAAATCCCAGTCAAAGGCCTTGCCGTAAAAGGTTTTCACCCGCTGCAAGGTGGCGGCATCGGAGCCGGGGAATTCGATGAAATCGATCTGGCCGATACGGGCTGACATGGGAGATCCTCCACGGTGACAGGCTGGTGCATGGCCCACCCGCTGCGGCGCAGGCAAGGCAGGTGACGGACAGGCTCCAATATGCCATGGCGCCTGCCGGACGTCTGCCGGACGTCTAGGTCCCATGGCCCTGCCTGTGCCATCTCCATGCTGGGCCAGGCCCTGGCCATCCAGTTACACAGCACACGCAAATGGTTGTACAGTACAACCATAAAATCTTTCGACTCCCCCTATGTCCACCGACACCGCCCTGGTTGCCCTCGTCCGTTCTGCCTCGCGCACCATGGTGCGCGAGCTGGGCTTCATGCAGACCACCCTGGCCGCCACGGACTACTCCCCTTCGGCCGTGCACACCTTGCTGGAACTGGACATGCAAGGCGCACTCACCGCCGCACAGCTGGTACAGCTGCTGGGGCTGGAGAAGTCCAGCGTCAGCCGCATGCTGGCCAAACTGGCCGCGGCGGGCGAAGTGGCCGAGTGCCCGCCACCGGCTGGCATGGTGGCGGATGCCCGTACCAAGCCTTTGCAGCTGACCGCGCAAGGCCGGCGCACGGCGGCCGCCATCCACCGCTACGGCCGGCAGCGGGTGGAGGCGGCGCTGCAGCAGCTCAGCCCCGCCGTGCAGCAAACCGTGGCCCAGGGCCTGAACGCCTACGCCGGAGCGCTGCAAAGCTGCCGCCAGGGGCAGGCAATGCCGCCGGCCATCACCCTCCACGCCGGCTACCGGCCGGGGGTGATTGGCCGCGTGGCCGAAATGCACGCCCGCTTCTATACCCGGCATGCCGGCTTCGGGGCGTTCTTTGAAAGCAAGGTGGCCGGCGGTCTGGCGGAATTCGTCGGCCGACTGGAGCAGCCCGGCAACCAGATCTGGTGTGCCATCCAGCAGGACCGGATCGTGGGTGCCATTGCCATTGACGGGCAGGATCTGGGCCAGGGCCAGGCCCATCTGCGCTGGTTCATCCTGGATGACGGCTGCCGGGGCAGCGGCGTGGGTCGCCGCTTGCTGCAGCAGGCACTGGCCTTTTGCGACCAGCAGGACTTTGCGGCTACGCAGCTGTGGACATTCCAAGGGCTGGACGCCGCCCGCGCCCTGTATGAAGCCCATGGCTTTGCCCTGGTGCACGAGGCACCCGGCAGCCAGTGGGGCCATGCCGTGACCGAGCAGCAATTCACGCGCCCGCGCCCCAACACCGGCGCCATTGCGCACGCGGCCAAGACCTAGTCATTCTGGCCATCGATGCGGGCTATGCTCCCGGGCCAACGCTGTGGCCGGTTGCAGGGGATTGGTGTGCTCCCCATGCCCTTGCATCCCGGCACAGGGCCAGGGGCAGGCGGTGGCCGGCCACGCCGCTCACCGCCCCATGTCCATGCCTCAGTACGCCACCGTGAAGCGCTGCTTGCTGTGCAGGTGCTGCTCCAGCGCATCGACCAGTGCCACGGCCAGGTCCTGTGCCGAGATATCGCCGGGCTGGCCATCGGCCTGCATCAGCGGGGCATCCTGGCCGGTACGGTACTGGCCGGTGCGGCCCCGGGATTGCGCGGCGGAACCGCCGTGAAAACCCACAGCCGGGCTCAGCAGCGTCCAGTCCAACAGGTCTTCCTTCTGCAGCTCGGTGTACATATCGCGGGCGGCACTGGCGCCAGGCTTGATGAAAGCCGGGAATTCCGGGGTGTCCACCAATTGCACGCCGGGGGCCACGTACAGGCTGCCAGCACCGCCCACCACCAGGTAACGGGCCACGCCAGCGGCCTTCACCCCTTCCACGATGGCGCGCGAGCCGCGCAGGAAGTCCTCATAGATGTTCGGGTTGGTCCAGCCGGCGTTGTAGGCGCTGAGCACCGCATCGCTGCCGGCCACGCCCTGCTGCACCTGCTGGGCGTCCAACACATCGGCCTGCACCACCTTCAGCCGGGGCTGGGCAGCCAGCTTGGCCGGGTCGCGCACCAAGGCCACGACCTCGTGGCCGCGCTGCAGCAATTCCTTCAACACGGCGGCGCCGACAAAACCCGTGGCACCGATCAGAGCGACTTGCATGAGAGAACTCCTTGAGAGTGGTTTGTTTCAACAGGATGCAAGATTACGCCGCGGCCTGCGCCTGAAACAGCCCCCTGGACCACCATTACTTTGAAGCACAGCTTCATAATCAAGCGCCATGGAAGACCTCAAACGCATGGCCATCTTTGCCACCGTGGTGCAGCAAGGCAGCATGAGCGCGGCTGCACGCCTGTTGGACATGAGTCCCTCGGCTGTCAGCCAGCACATCCGCCAGCTGGAGCGCGAAGCCGGCGTCAGCCTGCTGCACCGCTCCACGCGCCAGCTGGGTCTGACCGATGCCGGTCAGCGCTTCTACACCCAGTGCGCGGCCCTGAGCGAGGCCGCCACCCGCGCCCGGGCCGAGCTGGCGGCCGAGCGCCAGCAGCCCAGTGGCGAGCTGCGTCTGTCCGCCCCCGTGGGCTTTGCCCGCCATGCCGCGCCCGCACTGGGTGCCTGGCTCGGCCAGCATCCACAGCTGCGCCTGCGCCTGCTGGTGGACGATGCCCCGATTGACCTGATCCAGGCCCGGGTGGACCTGGCGCTGCGCTTTGGCCCCCAGCAGGACTCCAGCTGGGTGGCCCGCCATCTGGGAGCCTCGCCCACGGTGCTGTGCGCCGCGCCACAGTGGCTGAAAACCTGGAACCTGCAGGCCGGCCGCGCACGCGGCGCCCTGCCCGCCCATCCGGCCGATCTGGCCACCGCCACCTGGCTGGAGCAGTCCCGCACCGAGCCCCCGCAGCTAGCCCAGGAATGGCGCCACAGCGCCACCGGTGATGTGGCCGCACTGCAGGCCCAGCCACGCATGACCAGCAACCACCGCGGCACGGTGCAGTACCTGTGCGAAGCCGGCCTGGGCGTGGCCCAGCTCACGCTGCTGGACGTGGTGCGGCCGCTGCGCGAAGGCCGGCTGCTGCGCCTGCTGCCCGACTGGGAGATGGGCCTGCTGGACCTGTGGGCCGTCACCCCGCAGCGTGACGCCCTGCCCGCCAAGGTGCGCCAGGCCGTGGAAGTGCTGCGCGCCTACTTTGGCCAGCTGGAAGGGGTGGTCCGCACCGTCTGAGGCGCTGCGGTGACCCGTCCGCCAAAGAGCAGGCCCGGGCCGCCAGCAACGCCGGCATGTACAGGGGACAGGCCCCAGCCACCGCCGGTGGCCGCGGCCTGTCCCTCACCGGCCGTCAGGAGTCGTTTTCGTTGTCGTTGCGGCTGTGCGGCTCGCCGCGTTCGTAGATGGCGTGCGCACGGCCCACAATCAGCGGGTCCACACGGCCGATGCGGGCGACATCGCGCTGGGTGTAGGGCAGGCGGGTGAGCACATAGCGCAATGCATTCAGGCGTGCGCGCTTCTTGCAGTCGCTCTTGACCACGGTCCACGGGGCATCGGCCGTGTCCGTCTCAAAGAACATGGCTTCCTTGGCGCGGGTGTAGTCGTCCCATTTGTCCAGCGACGCGGTGTCGATGGGCGACAGCTTCCACTGCTTGAGCGGGTGGGCCTCGCGTTCCTTGAAACGGCGGCGCTGCTCCTTGCGGCTGACGCTGAACCAGAACTTGATCACATGGATGCCGCTGCCCACCAGCATGCGCTCGAACTGCGGTGCCTGGCGCATGAATTCGCGGTACTGCGTGTCGGAGCAAAAGCCCATCACCCGCTCGACACCAGCGCGGTTGTACCAGCTGCGGTCGAACAGCACGATCTCGCCGGCGGTGGGCAGGTGCTGCACATAGCGCTGGAAGTACCACTGGCCCTGCTCGGTCTGGCTGGGCTTTTCCAGAGCCACCACACGTGCGCCACGGGGATTCAGATGCTCCATGAAGCGCTTGATGGTGCCGCCCTTGCCGGCCGCGTCACGCCCTTCGAAGACGATGACCACGCGCTGGCCGGTTTCCTTGACCCAGGCCTGCAGCTTGAGCAGTTCCACCTGCAGGCGGAATTTCTCTTTTTCATAGACCGAGCGGCGCAGCAGGTTGGCATAGGGGTAGCCGCCGTCCTTCCAGTCCTTGGCCAGCTCTTCGTCGGGGTTGGCCTTGCCTTCGGGCTCGTTGCCCAGCTTGTTCAGCGCCTTGGCCAGTGCACGCTTGTCGTCGGCGTCTGCGCCTTCCAGCAGGGTGCGCAACGCCTTGGCACGCTCCTGTTCGGAACCCGGGCCATCGAGCACCGCCATGACGGCGGCAATGCGCTTTTTCTGCGCGGCCTGGGTGGCCTGGCCAGCCACATATTCCTCCAGTGCCTTGCCGCTGTGAATGCCCTGTGCCACATCGCCCTGGTCGGCCGGGCGCGGGCCATGCATGGGCTTTTTGCCGTGCAGGGCCTTGCCCAGCACCTTCTGCGCGGTGGCAACGGGCACCGGCGCCGCAGCACCGGCCGCGGCAGGTGCGGTCACTGTGGGCACTGTGACTGCCGCCTTGCCAGCCGTGGACTTGCGTGCCGCGGTGCTGCCGGCCACCACCTTGGCGGCAGGCTTGGAGGGTGCGGCCGCCTGGGAAGCTGCACTGCGCTTGCCGGGGGCAGCCTGGGGTGCTGGCGGCGGCAGTTCCACCACGGTGCTGGCACTGCTTTTTTCGATGGCAGCTGCCAGAGTCTTGGCGGGCTGCGCGGCGGAGGCGCGCGCCGTGCGGGCCGGAGTGGAGGTGGATCGGTGGGTGGTTCGGGTCGTCATACAGCTTTCCTGGCAGTGGCGGGGGCGGGCTGCCATCGGGCAGCCACCGCCCATCGCCACACGGGTTCTGGCAATGACCTTAGCACTTGCCGGGTCTTGGGTCTGCAGGTGTTTTCAACGACCCAAAACAAAGGCCCGCCGAAGCGGGCCCTGACTTGTGCGGCAGGCGGCGCGGGACGCGCGCTGCCACGGCCGGCGGCTTACTCGATGGCCGTCTTGTTGCCACCCACAAAGCGGCTGAGCGTGTAGGTCGGGTTTTTCATTTCGCCGTTGGGCTCGAAGGCGATCTTGGATGTCACGCCCTGGTAGTCGGTCTTCTGCAGGAAGGGGATGTAGACCTTGGGATCCCAGGAATTGGCACGCTTCATGGCGTCGGCCAGCAGCATGGTCGCGTCATAGAAGTACGGGCTGTAGACCTGGAACTGGCCCGGGAACTTGGCGTCATAGCGCTTCTTCCACTCGGTGCCGCCAGGCATCTTGGCCAGCGAAGAGCCGCCGTCCGCGCAGACCACGTGGTCCAGCGGCTTGGCGCCGGCCGCGACCTTGGCCAGTTCGGGCACGCACATGCCGTCGCCGCCGAACATTTTCACTTCGCCCATGCCCAGCTGGGCCATCTGGCGCAGCATGGGGCCTGCCTGGCCGTACATACCGCCGTAGAAGATGGCTTCGGGCTTCTTGGCCTTGATGGAGGTCAGGATGGCCATGAAGTCGGTGGCCTTGTCGTTCGTGAACTCGGTGGCCACGATCTTCACGCCCAGCTTTTCGGCTTCCTTCTTGAACACATCTGCCAGACCCTGGCCGTAGGCGGTGCGGTCGTCCACCACCGCCACCTGCTTCAGACCCAGGGTCTTGGCAGCGTAGGTGGCCAGCGCAGCGCCCAGCGCGTTGTCGTTGGCGATCACACGGTAGGTGGTCTTGTAGCCGGGCTTGGTCAGCGCGGGGTTGGTGGCGGCGCCCGTGATCATGGGGATGCCGCAGTCATTGAAGATCTTGGACGAGGGAATGGCCACGCCCGAGTTCACGAATGCCACCGCGCCGGCGACCTTGCTGTCGCACAGCTTCTGCGAAGCGGCCGTGCCCTGCTTGGGATCGGCACCGTCGTCTTCCGCCACCAGCTGGAACTTGACCTTCTTGCCGCCGATTTCGGGGTTCTTGGCGTTCAGGTCCTCGATGGCCATGCGCACGCCGTTTTCATCGTCCTTGCCGAAGTGGGCCTGGGGACCGGAGACAGGGCCGATGTGGCCGATCTTGATGATTTCCTGGGCATTGGCCACAGACATTGCCAAACCACCTACCAAGCCCACGATTGCGAGCGAAACTGCCTTAACGCGCATGCGACTATCTCCATTGGTTGAACAAGTTGCCAAGCTATTGCCTTGGCCCGCGATTCCACATCGGTGCTTTCCCTTTGCAGAAACCGTGCCTGCGGCGGCTTTTCTGGCCCCATGGGCGACATTTTTCCTCGCTCCTGCCCTCCACAACGTATGGCGTCGCGCTGCGGAAACGCGGGGATACCCCAAGATGCGCACCGCCCTCGGCTGCGCTACAGCAGCGCCTGCACCAGGGCTGTGCCGCTCTTGCTGCAGCGCAAGATAGCGCACAGCGCTGGTGCTGCGCGGGCCGCCCTGCAACACCGGCCTTCAGCCGGGTGTCAGCTTGCGCCCGGCCGACCACGCTGCGCCAGGACTGCACGACCGCCGGCGGTGCCTGCGGTTGCGACCACCGGCGCCCACCCCGCGAACACGGGCCGCGCTCAATCCGCCGTCAGCCCCGCCAGTCCCTGCACCACCGTGGGATAGTGCAGCTGCACGCGCAACTCGGTCTTGAGGCGCCGGTTGCGCAGGCGGCGCGACTCCCCCATGAAGCTCAGCAGCGACACCGGCAAGCTGCCCTGGGCTTCGGCCCGGCTGATGCGCCGAGGCCGCGGCAGGCCACACAGGTCGGCGGCCAGGTCCACATAATCGGCCATGTACATCTCGGTGTCATCGCTGGCGTGCACCACGCGCTGGGGCTTGCCGCGCCACAGCGCTGCCACGCACGCGCGGGCCAGGTCGTCGGCCTGGATGTGGTTGGTATAGACATCGTCGCTGGCCTGCAGCAGCGGCAGCCCTTTGCGCAGCCGGGCCACGGGCGTCCCGCCTTCGCGGTCCAGGGCGTAGATACCGGGCACGCGCAGCACCGTGGCACGCACCCCGCTGTGCAGCGCCCAGCCACGCACCGCGCGCTCGGCATTGGCGCGGCGCTGACCGCGGGCATTGCCGGGAGCGATGCCACGGGTTTCATCGATCCAGGCCCCGCCGCAGTCGCCATACACGCCGGTGGTGGAGGCATAGACCAGGGCCTGCGGCGGCGTGCGCCGTGCCAGGGCCTGCAGCAGGTGTTCGGTGCGTGGATCGCGCCACCAGGCCTGGGGACCCGCCCCTTCCGTGGGGGGCGGCGCCAAGTGCAGCACACGCTGGGCCAGACCGGCCAGTCGGGCCAGGGTGGCCGGCTGGTCCAGATCGCCCACCAGGGGCTGCAGGCCGGCGGCGCGCAGCAGGGGGGCCCGGTCGCTGCTGCTGGTCAGCGCCAGCACGCGCGGGCCATGGCGACCCGCGCCACCGGCCTGCAGGGCGCGCACCACGCGCAGGCCCACGTCACCACAGCCCACTATCAGCAGGCGCTGGCGGCGAAAGCGCGCTGGCAGCGCACCGAGAGGATTTTGGTTTGAAGGCACAATGGAAGGTTGTTTTTTCGCGCGAGGTTTTCACGCATTGCAAAAGGCAGATGCAGCAGCAGCCCCTGCCCGTGACAGCCGCCAAGGATAGCCAAAACCCATGACCGATACCGCCAGCTCCACCCACCAGATTTCCGTCCAGCCCAGTGGCCGCCAGTTTGCCACCCAGGGTGCAGAGACCATTCTGGCCGCCGCCATACGCAGCGGCGTGGGCCTGCCCTACGGCTGCAAGGACGGCGCCTGCGGCTCGTGCAAGTGCAAGAAGCTCAGCGGCAGTGTGGTGCATGACACCCATTCCGACAAGGCACTGACACCGGCCGAAGAGGCCGATGGCTATGTGCTGACCTGCCGCGCCACGCCCCTGAGCGATGTGGTGCTGGAGTCGCGCCAGGTCACCGATGTGAATGCCTATCCCATCAAGAAGCTGCCGGTGCGCGTGGCGGGCCTGACCCCGTTGTCGCACGATGTGATGCAGCTCAAGCTGCAGCTGCCGGCCGCCGAGAAGTTCCGCTACTACGCCGGCCAGTACATCGAATTCATCCTGCGCGACGGCAGCCGCCGCGCCTATTCCATGGCCACCGCCCCGCACCTGCAGGAAACGGCCCCCGGCGTGGAGCTGCACATCCGCCACATGCCGGGCGGCAAGTTCACGGACCATGTGTTCGGCGGCATGAAGGAAAAGGAAATCCTGCGCGTGGAAGGCCCGTTCGGCAGCTTCTTCCTGCGCGAGGACTCGGCCAAGCCCATCGTCCTGCTGGCGTCGGGCACCGGTTTTGCGCCCATCAAGGCGCTGCTGGAACATATCCAGCACCAGGGCATCACCCGCCCCGTGGCCCTGTACTGGGGCGGTCGCCGTCCGGCCGACCTGTATATGCACAGCTGGCTGCTGGAACTGGCCGCTGCCATGCCCACGCTGACCTATGTGCCGGTGGTTTCCGACGCCCTACCCGAAGACGCCTGGACCGGCCGCAGCGGCTTTGTGCACCAGGCCGTGCTGGACGACTTTGCCGACCTGTCCGGCCATGAGGTCTACGCCTGCGGCGCCCCCATCGTGGTGGATTCGGCCCGCACCAGCTACACCAGCCAGCGCAGCCTGCCGGAGGAAGCCTTTTTCGCCGACGCCTTCACCTCGGAAGCCGACAAGTAAGCCCGAAAGCCCGGCCGGGGCACACGCCCCGGGCCGGCTGCGCCTAACCTGCCGCCGGGCCAATCTGGCCGCTTGGCAGACCACGCAGCCGCCCGGCGGCCTGCGGCACCGGGGGGCGTCGCCCGGTGTGCACGGAAATGGGCTCTGTGTTAGCGCGCACAATTCCGCACCACAGCAGTGCATTTGTGCCGTACACCACGTGCATGGACACCATTCATGCAATAAAACGCAGAAATGCAACCATGCGAAACATGGTCACGCAATTTTTTTGCACAATACCGTCACCATGATGAAGCGTAGAACCCTTGCCCTGGCCACCGCGGCTTTCGCCGTGACCGCATTCGCCCCCCTGGCCCAAGCCTTTGGCACCCAACAACAGCCCATCCGCCTGATCGTGCCATTTGCACCCGGCGGCCCGCTGGATGTGACCTCGCGCGCACTGGCCGAAAGCGTGCGCAACACCCTGGGCACCGTGATCATCGAGAACAAGGCCGGTGCCGGCGGCAACATTGGCGTGGACGCCATTGCCAAGGCCGCTCCCGATGGCCTGACCATCGGCCTGGCGACCACGGCCACCAACGCCGTCAACCCCTGGCTCTACACCAAGCTGCCGTTCGACGCCGAGAAGGACTTTGCTGCCATCACCCAGATGGTGCGCGTACCCAATGTGCTGGTGATGAATGCCGCCCGCGCCGAGCAGCTGAACATCCATTCCGTGGCCGACCTGATCAAGTACGCCAAGGCCAATCCCGCCAAGCTGAACTACGGCAGCGGCGGCAATGGCAGCGCAGGCCACCTGGCAGGCGAGCTGCTCAAGCAGCGTGCCGGCATCCACGCCCTGCACATTCCCTACCGCGGCGCCAACCCCGCCCAGCTGGCCTTGCTGGCGGGCGAAGTGGACTTCAACATCGACAACCTGGCTGCCGCCGCCCCCAACATCAAGAGCGGCAAGCTCAAGGCCCTGGCCGTGACGTCGCTGCTGGCCTCGCCCATGCTGCCCGATGTGCCACCACTGGCCACCACGCTGCGCGGTTTTGCCATTGACACCTGGTGGGGCCTGATTGCCCCGGCGGCCACCCCCAAGGACGTGGTCGCCAAGCTGAACAAGGCCTTCACCGACGCCCTGAACACGCCCGAAACCCAGACCCGTTTCAAGACCCTGCTGGCCGAGCCCGTGGCCACCACGCCCAAGCAGTTTGAGGACTTCATGGCCGCCGAACGCGCCAAGTACAAAGGCCTGGTGGCCGCTTCCGGCGCCAAGGTGGACTGACCTCCGCCGGTCTGCAGCCTGCACGGCTGCTTCAGCGACAACGCCCTGGGTGCCCGCACTGCAGGGCGTTTTTGCAGGCACGGCGGACGGTGCCGTGCCACGGGCATGTGGGGCACCGCCTGGGCGGCTCAGGCAGCGCTACATCAGCGGCACGGCATGGCGCTGCGGCAGCAATGCCTGCCGCTCCTCCACGATTTCCAGCATCGCACCCAGCACGCAGTCGCATTCCCCCTCGCCCAGCGGCAGCGACAAGGCCATCATCCCGCGCCGCGCCAGGAAGATGCCACGCGCCATCAGATCGAAGAACAGCAGGTCTTTCACGCGCGGGTCGCTGCCGGCCAGGTCGCCCGCATTGCGGATGGGCCGGTCGGTGGCATGCAGCGTCAGCAGCGACCCTAGGCCCGTGGCCTGCAAGGCCACGCCTTCGTAGGCGAACAGGGCATTCAGCCGCTCGCGCAGGTGGTCGCCCCGTGCGTTCAGCGCATCCAGGGCTTCTGCCGTCAGTACCCGGGACAGGGCGGCATGGCCTGCGGCCATGCTCAGCACATTGTTGTTGAAGGTGCCAGCATGGGCCAGCGCATCGCTGCGGCGCGGATCAAACCGGTCCATCACATCGGCGCGTCCGCCGAACACGCCGAACGACAGCCCGCCGCCCAGGTATTTGCCCGCGGTGGTCAGGTCCGGCGTAATGTCCAGCAGCGCCTGCCGCCCGCCAAAGGACAGGCGCGAGGTCATCACCTCGTCCAGGATCAGCAAGGCATTGCAGTCGCTGGCCAGATCCTGCAGCCCGCGCAGAAAGGCCGGCGTGCCGGGAATGCAGCCACCCGAGCCCAGCATGGGCTCCACCAGAATGGCTGCCAGATCGGCGCCATGCCGGCGCACCAGCGCCGTGGCGTGCTCCAGGTCGTTGTACGGCGCCACCAGCCAGTCGTGGGGCACATTGACCGGCGAGCTTCCGCCCGCAAAGCTCAGCACCCCACCGTGGTAGGCGCCGTCGAACACCATCACCTTGCGCCGGCCGGTGTGCACGGTGGCAGCGGCCAGGGCCATCAGATTGGCTTCGGTGCCGGAGTTGGTGAAGCGCATCAGTGCCATGGAGGGAAAGCGGCGCTGGATCTCCTGCCCCAGCCGCGCCTCCCGTGCCGTGTGGGAGGACAGGTTGAGCCCACCCACCAGCGCTTCCTGCACGGCAGCGCGCACGGTTTTGTCGGAGTGACCAAAGAGGCCGGCGGTGAATTCGCCCAGGGTGTCGATGTAGACATGGCCATCCGCATCCCAGAGCCAGCAGCCTTCACCGCGCACCATGGTCAGGGGAAAAGGCGGGTGGTAGAGCACCGAGCGGGTGTTGCCGCCGGGCAGCACATGGGCCGCCACCTCGCACAAGGTCTGGCTGCGCGGGTTGTGAGCCACATAGTCGGCCACCGCTGCGTGCAGGGCCACATCCAGAGCGTTGTGCACAGACATGGTGATTCTCCTGAAGCCAGCACCCGGCACAGCCCGCCGGTGGGGGCGTGCCCCGCCACTGGCGCCTGCGCGCTCTCCCACTATTAAGCGCCTGTGCGGCGCGCAGCGCCAGCCGGCCCCTCACCAATCACCCACTGCCAGGCGTGGCATTGCCTGCCGGATCGGTTGCAACGCCCTCCTTCGCTGTGCCAGCAGCTATGCATTCCGGCGCAGGTCGGGCGAACGGCATATACCTCTCTGGGTGCGACATCGCCCACCCAGCACCGGGGCACACAATGCAACGCGCACCAGCGTCGGATTTCCCATAAAAAAACTGCCCAATGGCGCTGAATGCCTTTGGGCAGCCATGGAGCCTGCAAGCGGAGGCCTCAGTGCGGTGTGGTCACCTGCGGACACCAGTCGGCGGCGGCCTGGAAGCGGTCGATGCGCTGCTCCGCCACGGCGGCCAGCTGTGCGGCGGAAACACGTTCCGGCGCCAGCTCGGCCAGCGGCTGCAGCACAAAGGCACGTTCGGCCAGGCGGGGATGGGGAATGGTCAGCGCCGGGCTGGCGATCTGCTGATCGCCGTAGAGCAGCACGTCCAGATCCAGCGTGCGCGGGGCATTGCGGTAGGGGCGCTCGCGCCCGGCGACCTGCTCGATGGTCTGCAGCGCGTGCAGCAAGGCCAGGGGCGCCAGCGCCGTCTGCAGCGCCACCACGGCGTTCAGGTAGTCCGGCCCGCCGGCATCCACCGGCGCGCTGACATACAGCGACGACACGCCAACCACCTGTGTGTCGGGCAAGCGGGCCATGGCGTGCACGGCCAGGGCCAGGGCCTGGCCCCGGTCCCCCAGATTGGCGCCCAGGCCGATGAAGGCGAGCTGAGCGGCTTGGGCGGGCAGGGAGGAGGACGGGCTGTCGGCCGCCACGCTCACTCGCCTGCGGCCTCGGCACCGCCTGCACCGGCGGGCTTGCGGCGGCGACGGCGGCGCTTCTTGGCCGGGGCATCGCTGTCGCCCAGCAAGGCATCCAGCGTATCGGCGCCCGGTGCAGCCGAGACGGCCGCGGGGCTGCCTTCGGCTGCCGCAGCGGCCTTCTTGGGCACACGGCGGGCGGGTGCCGGAGCCTGGCTCTTCTGGCGCTGGCGTTGTTCTTCACGGGCCTGGGCCACCAGGTCTTCGCGGCGGGCATCGTCGGCCTGCTGGAACTCCTGCCACCAGCTGGCCAGCGATTCCTCGACCTCTCCCACATCGGCGCGCAGACGCATGAAGTCGAAACCTGCGCGGAAACGGCCCTGGGCCACCATGCCGAACGGCGTGGACCCGGTGCGCTTGTCGAAACGCGGCTGCATGACCCAGATTTCGCGCATGTCGGCGGCCAGCTTGCCGCGGCCGGAGACATCGCCAATGCGCTGGTCGAACACCTCGTCAATGGCTTCCTGCAGCGCCGGGAAGGCATGGAAGCCCTTGTTCAGGCGCTTCTCCCAGCCGGTCTTCACGTCCTGCCACAGCACGCAGGCCAGCAGGAAGCTGGGCGCCACGGGCTTGCCTTCGCCGACGCGGCGGTCGGTGTCGGTCAGGGCGGCGGTGACAAAGGGATGGTCGGCGCGCTCCACCACCACATCCAGCAGCGGGTAAATGCCTTTTTCCAGACCCAGCTTCTTGAGCTGCTCGACGGACGACAGCGCATGGCCGGTCTGCAGCAGCTTGAGCATTTCGTCGAACAGGCGGCTTTGCGGCACTTCCTTCAGCAGGGGCTCGCACTCGAGCAGCGGCTTGGCGGTCTTGGGTTCGAGCTTGAAACCCAGCGGCGACAGCTTGGCGGCAAAACGCACGGCACGGATGATGCGCACCGGGTCTTCGCGGTAGCGCGTGGCCGGATCGCCGATCATGCGCAGCATTTTCTTCTGCGCGTCCTGGATGCCCTTGTGGAAGTCCACCACGACCTGGGTTTCCGGGTCGTAGTACATGGCGTTGATGGTGAAGTCGCGGCGCGTGGCGTCCTGGTCCTGCGGACCCCAGACGTTGTCGCGCAGCACCCGGCCACTGGCGTCCACCGCATGCTGCATGTGGGCCAGCGCGGCCTTGCTGGTGCGCTCGTTGCCGCTGACCTGCTCGGCCAAGCTGTTGTCCATGAAGGCGCGGAAGGTGGAGACCTCGATCACCTCGTTCTCGCGGCCGCGGCCATAGACCACGTGCACGATGCGAAAACGCTTGCCGATGATGAAGGCGCGACGGAACAGGTTCTTCACCTGTTCGGGCGTGGCGTCGGTGGCCACGTCAAAGTCCTTGGGACGCAGGCCCAGCAGCAGGTCGCGCACGGCGCCGCCAACGATGTAGGCCTCATGGCCGGCATCCTTGAGTGTGCGCACCACGTCCACGGCGCGGCGGTCCACCAGCTCGGGGTCGATGCCGTGCACCTCGGCCGGCACGTCTTCGCGCTTGCCGAATTGCGGCTTGCGCGAACGGGTGGCGGCCGGGGCCTTGCCCAGCAGTTTGTCGATAAAGGTTTTGATCATGGTGTCTCGGTAAACAGGTCCAGCACGCGCCAGCCACGCTCCTGGGCCAGGGCGCGCAAGCGCGTATCAGGATTGGTGGCGACCGGATGGTCCACTTTCTCAAGCAGGGGCACGTCGTTCATGGAGTCGCTGTAGAACGTGGTCTCCACATCGCTCCAGGACAGCCCCCGTGCGGCCAGCCAGGCGTCCATGCGCACCACCTTGCCTTCGCGCATGTTGGGAATGCCGTCGATCTCGCCGGTGAACCAGCCCTGGGCATCGCGCGCCAGCGAGGTGGCCACCAGTTCCTGCACGCCAAAGGCTTGGGCGATGGGGCGGGTGACGAATTCATTGGTGGCCGAGGTGATGACCACGGTATCGCCCGCATCCAGGTGGCCTTGCACCAGTTGCAGGGCTGCCGGCGTCATGGCCGGGCGGATCACCTCGTCCATGAACCGCGCGTGGGCCGCCGCAGCGGCTTCGGGTCCGCGCTGCACCACGGCGGCGGTGGCAAAGCGCACGTAATCGGGCACATCCAGGCGGCCAGCCAGGTAGTCGGCAAAGAATTCGTCGTTGCGGCGGCCGAATTCGGTGCGGTCGCACCAGCCGATGGCAATGGAGAACTCGCCCCAGCCGTGGTCGGAATCCAGCGGCAGCAGCGTGTGGTCAAGATCGAACAGCGCCAGCCGGGGGCGCTGCGGTGCAGTGGGTGCGGACATGGTGTCGAAAGAAGTTGCAGGTTGCGGCGAAATGGCCATGGCCTACTCGGTTTCCAGCATGGTCTTGAGCAGCGGAATGGTGATGGCGCGCTTGTTGCGCAGCGCAAAACCGTCCAGCATGCCCAGCAGCTGCATCAGGCTGCCCAGATCGCGCGAGAAGCGATTGAGCATGTAATCCATCACATCATCGCTCAGGAAAACGCCGCGTGCGTCGGCTTCCTGGCGCAGCACGGCCCGGCGTTCGGGCTCGTCCAGCAGGTGCAGCTGGAACACATGGCCCCAGCCCAGGCGACTGCGCAGGTCGTCGCGCAAGGTCAGATCGGCCGGAGGGGCGTCGCCTGCGGCCAGCACCCAGCGCGGCGAGCCGGACGTTGGCGCAATCGCATTCACGAACCAGTTGAAGGCCCGGGACTGCTGCATGGGGGTGTACAGGTGCACATCGTCCATGATGACGGCGGCCCAGCGCTCGTCGAATTCCGGGGGGAAGCCAGTGCTGGCATCCATCCAGCCCACTTCGGCGCCCTGCTCGCGCAGCGCGGCGTGCACCGCCTTGAGCAAATGGCTTTTGCCCGAACCGGACACCCCCCACAGGTAGGTGGGCACCGGGGCGCGGGCGGCATCCGAGGACAGGCCTTCCCCCACCCAGGTGCGCAGATGCTGCACCACGGCGGCGTTGCTGCCTTCGTAAAAACGCGACAGCGAAGGGCCGGTCGCCAGGCCGATGTCCAGGGCCAGCTGCTTCATCGCGGCCATGCGCAGGCCTCCTCCCGGGGAAGGACCGACAGGGTCCAGACGATCAAAGCAGGCACAGACAAGGGCAGCAGCATTCCAGACAGAACAAGGGACAGGCAGTGCGCCCCACCGAAGCAGAGCGCCTTGCACACAACCCGTAACAAGGCTGCGCTGGGGGATTTTAGACCGTAGCGCACGACCCCATGGACAGAAGGCATGCAACGCAGGGCTGGCGACAAGGACAAAAGGCCTTGCAAACGCCGTACCACCAGCCCGGTGAATGGGGTCTCGCCTTAGAATCAGCAGATTCAGCCCGCCCCAGGGCATCTCCTGCACTGACGACCCCATGAGCTCCTCCACCTCTGCCTCCACCCCCATTTCCTACAAAGACGCTGGCGTTGACATCGATGCAGGCGACGCCCTGGTCGAGCGCATCAAACCGCTGGCCAAGAAGACCATGCGTGAAGGCGTGATGGCAGGCATCGGTGGCTTCGGCGCACTGTTCGAAGTGCCCAAGCGCTACAAGGAACCCGTGCTGGTCTCCGGCACCGACGGCGTGGGCACCAAGCTCAAGCTGGCGTTCGAGTGGAATATGCACGACACCGTCGGCATTGACCTGGTGGCCATGAGCGTGAACGATGTGCTGGTGCAAGGCGCCGAGCCGCTGTTCTTCCTGGACTACTTTGCCTGCGGCAAGCTGCATGTGGACACGGCAGCCGCCGTGGTGGGCGGCATTGCCAAGGGTTGCGAGCTGTCGGGCTGTGCCCTGATCGGCGGCGAAACCGCTGAAATGCCCGGCATGTACCCCGATGGCGAATACGACCTGGCCGGCTTTGCCGTGGGCGCGGTCGAGAAGTCCAAGATCTTGACCGGCCAGAACGTGAAGCCCGGCGACCTGGTGCTGGGCCTGACCTCGCACGGCGTGCACTCCAACGGTTTCTCGCTGGTGCGCAAGTGCATCGAGCGCGCCGAAGCCAACGGCACGGTACCTGCCACGCTGGACGGCAAGCCCTTCAAGGCCGCCATCATGGAACCCACCCGCCTGTACGTGAAGAACGTGCTGGCCGCGCTGGAGCAGCACCCCATCAAGGCCCTGGCCCACATCACCGGCGGCGGCCTGCTGGAAAACATCCCCCGCGTGCTGCCCGAAGGCACGGGCGCCGACCTGAAGGCCGGCAGTTGGCCCCAGACCGAGCTGTTTGCCTGGCTGCAGACAACCGCCGGCATTGACGATGTGGAAATGAACCGCACCTTCAACAACGGCATCGGCATGGTGCTGGTCATCGACGCCGAACACGCCGAAGCCACTGCGGCCACGCTGCGTGGCCTGGGCGAGACGGTCTACCAGATCGGCCAGATCGTCGAGCGCAGCGAAGGCGCTGCCGTTCAGGTTCGCTGATCGCGCAGCAAACAGCAGCAGGGCGCGGACACCATGGGCCAGAACTCTTCCCAGCTTCCCAGCATCTGTCCTTCCTCGCCCCCCACGCCGCCACGCGGTGTAGTGATCGCCAGCTATCTGCTGATGGCAGGGGCCTTGCTGCTGGTGATGTGGCGCGGCCTGCTCCCCGGCCTGCTGTGCGCCTGCGTGGGCTTTCTGCTCACCCGCGCACTGGCCGGCGGCATCACCCGGCTGCAGCGCCGTCCCTCGGGCGCCATGCCCGAGCGCTGGGTCCAGAATCTGGCAGCCGGCATCATCATGCTGGCACCGCTGCTGCTGCTGACCGGCGCCCTGACCCACACCCGCAGCTACATCGTCGACGCGCCCCAACAGTACCGCGAACTGCTGGACTACCTGGCACGCACGGTGCTGGAGCTGCGCGACAAACTGCCGCATGACCTGACGGCCCAGCTGCCCCAGGGGGCGGCCGAGATCCAGCACATCATTGCCAACTACCTGGCCAACAAGGCCGGCACCCTGGCCATGGCCGGCAAAGCCTGGCTGGCCGGCGTGCTGCACGCCTATGTGGGCCTGCTGATCGGCGCCCTGGCCGCCGTGCGCCCACGGACCGTGCCCCACCACCCGCTGACCCAGGCGCTGCACCGCCGTGTGACGCTGCTGGGAGAGTCCTTCCGCCAGATCGTGGCCGCCCAGTTCTGGATTGCGCTGTTCAACACCTTGCTGACCGCGCTGTTCCTGCTGATCATTTTGCCGGTGTGGGACCTGTCCCTGCCCTACACCCCGGCCCTGATCACCCTGACCTTTGTGGCCGGCATGATTCCCATCGTGGGCAATCTGCTGTGCAATGTGGTGCTGACGGTGGTGGGCCTGTCGGTCTCCCCGATTGCCGCTGCCGCCTGCCTGGCCTTTTTGATCCTGATCCACAAGGCCGAGTACGTGATCAACGCCAAGGTCATAGGCCAGCGCACCCACATGGCCGTGTGGGAGCTGCTGTCGGTGATGTTCGTGGCCGAATCGGTGTTCGGCCCCGCCGGACTGGTGGCCGCCCCGTTGTTCTACGCCTACCTGAAAAAAGAACTGCACGACGCGCGCATGATCTGACGCAACGGCTGCAGGCTGCGCCCTCCTGTCCGCGGCCACAGGCAAACGCCATTCCCCATCTACCGCCTACCCGCCACAAGTGCCCGTGGCATAGCCCGCAGCACGTTTTTTGGCTGCCGCCCCGCCTTCTGGCTCCGTGGGATCTGGCCCACCATCCCCGCGCAAAAAAAGAGCAGTGCCTGCGCACTGCTCTTCATCTGGATCTACCCTAGGCTTCTATCCTCCAACACTAGCCACCGGTGCAAGGGGTGCCCACAGGCTCGCCAGCACCGACTCAGGAACTGGCACGCAGCTGGGCCAGCTGCTCTTCCACCATGTCCAGATCCTGCGCGGCCCCGGCGTGCTGTGCATAGGTTTGCAGATCCTGCATGGCGGCGCGGCGCTCGCCACGTTCCATGCGCACCAGGCCGCGGTCGCGGTACTCGCCCCAGGCGGTGGGGTTCAGCGTGATCAGGCGGTTCATCACGGCCAGCGTCTGCACCTCATCGCCCTGCTGCTGGTGGATGTTCTTCAGGTTGCGCAGCATGCGCTCCAGAATGCCGCGGTGACCGGCCGGCTGCAGGTACATGGCCAGCGGTGCCATGTCCTCCTGCTCCAGGCCCCAGGCCTGCTTGAAGGGCTCCAGGCGCTCACCCAGCTGGGCATGTGATAGCCCCTGGCCGGTCAGCGGATCCTGGACGATGATGCCTTCCTTGAGCTGCACCTTGACCAGGAAATGCCCCGGGAACGACACCCCGTGCGCCGTCAGGCCGATGCCATGGGCCAGCTCCAGCCACAGCACGCCCAGCGAGATGGGAATGCCGCGGCGCGTGTCCATCACCCGGTGCAAATAGCTGTTGTCCGGGTGGAAGAAGTCGTTGTGGTTGCCGGCATAGCCCAGGTCTTCGTAGAAGAACTGGTTCAGAATGGTCAGGCGCTGCAGGCCGTTGGCGCCCCATGGCACGCAGTCGCGCAGCAGCTTGAGCGTACGCTCGTACTGGTAGAGCGCGTCTTCGATATCCAGCTGCGGATCGGCATCCTGCCCCAGGCTGATGGCCGCCTCAAGCAGCAGGCGCGGCTCATCGCGGCGCACCAGGGTTTCAAAATATTCCAGTGGGGTAGGCAGTCCAAAATCAAGCGTCATTCGATTCATCTCACGCTGCTGAGCACGGGATCACCGGCGCAACAGCTTGCGCAAGGGCAAGCCAGTCACTGCCAATACCCCGAAATACACACAGGAGGAGAGCGCCAACGCTCCCGCCATCAGGCCGGCGCGCTTCCATTCGCCCAGCGCCAGCCAGTCAAAAGATTGTGCAAACCACAGCAAGGGTACCGCCAGCAAAATGGCGGCCGCCGTGACCTGCATCAATAGTTTGCCCCAGCCCGGCGCCGGCACGAAGGCCTTGCGTCGGATAAGTCCTACAAGCAGCCAGGCGGCATTCACCAACGCCGCCAGCCCTATCGACAGTGCCAGCCCAGCATGGGCCAACCAGGGCACCATCAGCAAATTGAAAATTTGCGTCAACACCAGCACACAGATAGCAATCTTTACAGGGGTGCGGATGTCCTGGCTGGCGTAATAGCCCGGCGCCAGCACCTTGATCGCCACCAGCCCCACCAGCCCCACGCCGTAGCCGATCAGGGCGATGGCAATCTGCCCCACATCGCTGGCATGCAGCGCGCCGCGGTGGAACAAGGTGGCCACCAAGGGCGTGGCAAAGGCCAGCAGCCCCACACCACAGGGCACGGCCAGCAGCAGCACCAGGCGCAGACCCCAGTCCAGCATGGCGGAGTATTTCTCGCTGTCCCCCGCCGCCTTGGCGGCAGCCAGCTGTGGCGTCAGCACCACCCCCAGCGCCACGCCCAGCATGGCCGTGGGGAATTCCATCAGGCGGTCCGCATAAAACAGCCAGGTCACACTGCCGGGCGCCAGGTGCGAGGCGATCTGGGTGTTGATCATCAGGCTGATCTGCGCCACGCCCACGCCCAGCAGCGCAGGCCCCATCAGGCGCAGGATGCGGCGCACCCCGGCATCGCTCCAGGCCTCTCGGATGGCCGACCACGACATGCCGATGCGCGGCAGCAGACCCAGGCCGCGCAGTGCGGGAATCTGCACCCCCAGCTGCAGCACGCCGCCCAGCATCACCCCGGCGGCCATGGCATAGATGGGTTCGATCCCGCGCGACTGAAAGTACGGTGCCAGCCACCATGCCGCCGCCATCATGCTGAGGTTGAGCAGCACCGGCGTGGCCGCCGACACCACAAAGCGCCGCCAGGTGTTCAGCACCCCGGCCGACAGCGCCACCAGCGACATGAAGCCGATATAGGGGAACATCCAGCGCGTCATCTGCACGGCGGCGTCCATGCCACCGGGATCCTGCTCCAGCCCGCTGGCCAGCAGCCACACCAGGGCAGGGGCACCGACCACGCCCACCACACACACCACCAGCAGCACCCAGAACAGCACCGTGGCCACATCGGAGATCAGCGCCCGCGTACGCTCCTCGCCTTCCTGGGCCTTGGTGCTGGCCAGCACCGGCACAAAGGCCTGGCTGAAGGCCCCTTCGGCAAACAGCCGGCGAAACAGATTGGGAATGCGAAAAGCGACATTGAAGGCATCCGTCAGGGCATTGGCCCCGAACATGGAGGCCATGATCAGATCGCGCAGCAGGCCTGTGACGCGGGAGGCCAGCGTGAACAGGGAGACGGTGGAGGCAGCTTTGAAGAGTGACACCCCGGCAGTGTAGCGAGAGCGGACACCCACTGCCGGCGCCCGGGCTGTGCCGCGTGCCGCCGTGCATGCCCCCATGCGTTGGCCCGGCCCTTCGGAGATGCGGAACCCAGGGGGCCACCGGGAATGCTATACTGCTCGGCTTCGCTGGCATCATCCCAGACACACTCAAGGAATATAGATCATGGCAACCAAAGCCAAAAAGAACCCCCGCCTGGCCTCCGGCCGCAAGCGCGCTCGCCAAAACGTCAAGCTGAACGCAGCCAACACCTCGCTGCGTTCCAAGTACCGCACCGCTGTCAAGAACGTCGAAAAGGCTGTTCTGACCGGCGACAAGGCCAAGGCCACCGAACTGTTCGCCAAGGCGCAGTCCGTGCTGGACACGATTGCCGACAAGGGCATCTTCCACAAGAACAAGGCTGCTCGCGATAAGAGCCGCCTGTCCGCCAAGGTCAAGGCCCTGGCCGCCGCCTAAAAGTCACTTTAGGCATCGCACGGATGGCTCCGGCCATCTGCTGTTTGCTTCGGTGCGCTGCCAGCGAAACAAAGAAACCGCCCTCGGGCGGTTTTTTTGTGCCTGCATGATGTGGGTCCGCAGTGGGCCTGGACCGCCGCTGTGGCGGTGGCTCTCCCCAAGCTGCAGGGCATCCCCCAAAATTTGCGGCCATAAAAAAGGCTTCCTGCGGAAGCCCTCGGTCTGCTCTGTCGCCTCAAAAGGCCGTGGTCAGGCCTCGGGCGCATCCGGCAGCGTGCACGCCTCCACCACCTGCAGGCGGTTGTCCTTGGCAAAGTTCAGCACGAAATCCCAGGCCATGGGCTCATGGGCGCGCAGATCGGAATGAATGATCACGCACTTGACCCCGTCGATCGAGGTGGGCACGCACCAGGGCGAGTAGCTGAGGTGGCTGCCGCGCGTGGCGCCACCAGGCCGGAACTGGCTCATCACCCCTGCCAGGCGCTCGGCCCAGTCACTGGGGCGGAAGGTTTTTCCATCCAGGGTGACGCCCTGGATAAAGAGTTCTTTGGAGGTAGGGGAGACCATCGGATCGATTTCTAAGAGAGACAGGCCACAACTGCAGGATCGCCACCAGGTGTGCCAAGCCCTCGGATTCTAGCTCTTATACAAGACCGGCCTTATTGCGCGGCAGCTACCCGACCAGAACCTGGGTGCGTTCGCATGGCTGTGATGCGCAATCCTCAACTCTCGCACAGCACGCGCACTCTAGAATTGCGCTTTGCCAACCTGGCGCTCCATCGTGCAGCAAGTATCCAAAATACTAGCAAGATATGCGCCACCACTGCTTTGTCAGGAGAGTATTCATGACCGCTCACATCGAGGCAACCTCGCCCCACGTAATGAACACCTATGGCCGCGTTCCCATCGCGCTGGAACGAGGCCAAGGCTGCCGCGTGTGGGATGTGAACGGCAAGGAATACCTGGACGGTCTGGGCGGCATTGCCGTCAACACCCTGGGCCACAACCACCCCAAGCTGGTGCCGGCACTGCAGGAGCAGATCGCCAAGCTGATCCACACCAGCAACTACTACCACGTGCCTGGCCAGGAGCAGCTGGCCGAGCTGCTGACCGAGCGCGCCCAGATGACCAATGTGTTCTTCTGCAACACAGGTCTGGAAGCCAATGAAGCCGCCATCAAGATCGCCCGCAAGTACGGCGTGGACAAGGGCATCGAAAAGCCGGTGATCGTGGTCTATGACCATGCTTTCCATGGCCGCTCCATCGCCACCATGACCGCCACCGGCAACCCCAAGGTGCGCAACGGCTTCGGCCCGCTGCTGGACGGTTTCATCCGCGTGGCCCCCAACGATATCGAAGCGCTGAAGGCGGCCACCGCCGGCAACCTCAACATCGTGGCCGTGATGATGGAGCCCATCCAGGGCGAAGGCGGCCTGCACCCGATGCGCGCCGACTACATGAAGGAAGTGCGCGCCCTGTGCGACGCCAACGAATGGCTGCTGATGCTGGACGAAGTGCAGGCCGGCATGGGCCGCACCGGCAAGTGGTTTGCCCACCAGTGGTCCGGTATCGTCCCCGACGTGATGACCCTGGCCAAGGGCCTGGGCTCGGGCGTGCCCGTGGGGGCCGTGGTCACCCACGGCAAGGCCGCCACCGTGCTGCAGCCGGGCAACCATGGCTCCACCTTCGGAGGCAACCCGCTGGCCATGCGCGCCGGGGTGGAAACCATCCGCATCATGGAAGAAGACAAGCTGCTGGACCATGTGACCGCCGTGGGCGAACACCTGAAGGCCAAGCTGCAGTCCGAGCTGGGCAGCATCCCCGGCTTTGTGGAAGTGCGCGGCCAGGGTCTGATGATCGGCGTGGAACTGTCCAAGTCCTGCGGCCAGTTGATCGGCCAGGCTGCCGAGGCCGGTCTGTTGATCAGCGTGACTGCCGACACCGTGATCCGTCTGGTTCCGCCGCTGATCATGACCACCGCCGAAGCCGATGAGCTGGTCACCCGCCTCAAGCCGCTGGTGCAAGCCGTGCTGGCAGCCTGAACGCGTTAGGATGGACTGCATGAAGCATTACCTGCAATTTAGCGACTTCACCGCCGACGAGTACGACTACCTGCTGGAGCGCGCCGCCCTGATCAAGAAAAAGTTCAAGGGCTACGAGAAGCACCACACGCTGAGCGACCGCACACTGGCCATGATCTTCGAGAAGGCCAGCACCCGCACCCGCGTGAGCTTCGAAGCCGGCATGTACCAGTTGGGCGGCTCCGTGGTGCACCTGACCACGGGCGACAGCCAGCTGGGCCGCGCCGAGCCCATCGAGGACAGCGCCCGCGTGATCAGCCGCATGACCGATCTGGTGATGATCCGCACCTTCGGCCAGGACAAGATCGAGCGCTTTGCCGAATACTCGCGCGTGCCCGTCATCAACGGCCTGACCAACGAGTTCCACCCCTGCCAGATCCTGGCCGACATCTTCACCTTCATCGAGCACCGCGGCTCCATCAAGGGCAAGGTGGTGGCCTGGGTGGGCGATGGCAACAACATGGCCAACACCTGGCTGCAGGCGGCCGATCTGCTGGGCTTCAAGGTGCACCTGTCGACCCCCGGCGGCTATGAAGTGGATGAACAGCTGGCCTTCAACGGCAAGCCCGTGCACCCCGGCTGCTACGAAGTCTTCCAGAACCCGCTGGACGCCTGCAAGGGCGCCGACCTGGTGACCACCGATGTGTGGACCAGCATGGGCTACGAGGCCGAGAACGAAGCACGCAAGAAGGCCTTTGCCGACTGGTGCGTGGACGCCGAGATGATGGCCGCGGCCAAAGCCGACGCCCTGTTCATGCACTGCCTGCCCGCCCACCGCGGCGAGGAAGTGGAGGCCGACGTCATCGACGGCCCGCAATCCGTCGTCTGGGACGAAGCAGAGAACCGCATGCACGTGCAAAAAGCGCTGATGGAATACCTGCTGCTGGGCCGCCAACCCGGCTGATCCGCCACGCCCGGCTCACCTGCATACCCCCAACACCATGCATCCGAGCCCCGGCACACCACACCGCCTGCAGGCCTTGCGCCGGCTGGCGGTGTTTTTTTGGCCGCTGCGCCCCTGCCTGGGGGATGCACGCTACGGCCAGTGCGGCGGTGCACAGGCCCTGCGCCAGCCGCACATCGCACGCCACAGCCGCGTGCCCTCCGTCTACGGGCCGCGCAAGCGTTTTGCGGCCCGGGTGCGCGCGCTCTATGTGCGCATCCACACCTTCTATCTGAAGTTTCTTCAAGGCCACACCTAGTGGGCCGCAAGCGGTCACGCCCCCGGCGTGGCCTTTGCTTTCCCTGTGACAGGCGGCTTTCCGGTGCGGAAACGCTGCCGGTTGCCTGTGCCCCGATCCTGAAGAAACACGATGAGCCAATCCCTCCATCCCTGCGTAACCTGCGGCGTGTGCTGCACCAATTACCGCGTGGAATTTTCCGTCTACGAGCTGCAATCCATGGGCGGCACCGTGCCCGACCACCTGGCCCATGAAGTGCCCGGCAAAGGCAACCGGGCCCGCATGAACGGCACCGAAAAGCACCCGGTACGCTGCGTGGCCCTGACCGCACTGCCCCACCTGGGCGAGAACTGCGTGGGCTGCGGCATTTACGAGCAGCGCTCGCGCCCCTGCCGCGACTTCCCGTTTGCCTCCTACGGCTGCCACGACACCCGCGCCAAATTCGGCCTGCCCGCGCTGAGCGAGGAAGACGTAGCCCCCTGGCTGGAAGCCGCCTGAGGGCGCCGCCGCCGCACTGCCCGACATCCCGGTTGGTGCAGGTGGCTGCGGGGGCAGCGCTCCCGTAACTTCCGTGCTTTTCTGCGCCGCAAGCATGTGCCGCAGGGCACAGGCAGCTCCTGTTTTTGAAAAACCTGCCGCGCCGCTTTACCGGCGTGCCTGCAGGCTGCACCGGCGGCGCGCTGCAGGCACAATCCGCCACCCACTTTCTGTCGCCCGCCCGCCATGACCCACCCTTGCCTTGCCTGCGGCGCCTGCTGCGCCGCCTTCCGCGTGGATTTTTCGGTCTATGAATCCGAAGTCCATGGCGGACGCGTACCGGCCGGGCTGGCCGACGAGATCACCGAGCACAGCTGCCGCATGCGCGGCACGGACTACGCCCGGCCGCGCTGCGCCGCGCTGGTGGGTACGGTGGGTGAAAAAGCCCACTGCGGGATCTACGAGTGGCGCCCTTCGCCCTGCCGGGAATTTGCGGCCGGCTCCGATGCCTGCAACCGCGTGCGGCTGCGCATCGGCCTGCCGGCGCTGGAAAGCGGCCTGCTGTAGGCCGCGCTCACCCCGCTGCGCCGCAGGGTGGACTGCAGGGGCTGCAGCCCCCCTGGAGCGCTGTTCACAAGGACTTGCGCGTGTCCGAGCAGCTGTCGCCGCCGCACGCGCTGCAGCCGCCGCAGCTGCCGCTGGGCGTTGCCGGGGCCAGTGCCGGGTGCACGCGCCCGGCCCGTTGACGCCAGCGCGCCGGCAGATAGCGCCACAGCAGCGAGGCGGCTGCCACGGCGACGATGATGCCCACAATGATTTCCTGCCACATGGCCTGATCTCCTTTAACCCCAGCCCAGCGCCACCGCCACCCGGTAGGTGACGAAGCTGGCGGCATAGGCCAGGCCGAACAAATACGCCGTCATGATCAAGGGATAGCGCCAGCCATTGGTTTCCCGCTTGACCATGGCCAGCGTGGAAATGCACTGGGGCGCAAACACGAACCAGACCAGCAGCGACAGGGCCGTGGCCAGCGACCAGCTGCTGGCAATCAGCGGACCCAGCTGCTGGGCCATGGCGTCGTCGCCTGCGGCCGACAAGGCATACACCGTCCCCAATGCCCCCACGGCCACTTCGCGCGCGGCCATGCCGGGCACCAGGGCGATGGCGATCTGCCAGTTGAAACCGATGGGCGCCAGCACCACTTCCAGCCAGCCGCCGATCTGACCGGCGAAGCTGTAGCGGATGGCTGCCTCGGTTACACCCTCCGGCGCCGACGGGTAACTGGCCAGAAACCACAGCACGATGCTCACCGTCAGGATGATGCCGCCCACACGGCGCAGGAAGATCAGCGCACGTTCGTACAGCCCCAGCACCAGGCTGCGCAGGCTGGGCCAGCGGTAGGCTGGCAGCTCCAGCATCAGCGGCGTGCGGGACTTGTCGGTGCGGGCCAGCTTGGCCACCCAGGCCACCGCCATGGCACTTGCGATGCCGCCGATGTACAGCGCAAACAGCACCAAGCCTTGCAGATTGAATATGCCGCCCACGCTCTGCTCCGGGATGAAGGCCGCGATCAGCAGCGCATACACCGGCAGACGGGCCGAGCAGGTCATCAGCGGGGCAATCATGATGGTCAGCAGGCGGTCACGCCAGCTGGGGATGGAGCGCGTGGCCATGATGCCCGGCACAGCACAGGCAAAGCTGGACAGCAGCGGAATGAAGGAACGCCCCGACAGGCCCACCGTGCCCATGATGCGGTCCAGCAGAAAGGCGGCACGTGGCAGATAGCCCGAGTCTTCCAGCACCAGGATGAAGAAGAACAGGATCAGGATCTGCGGCAGGAACACCAGCACCGCGCCGGTGCCGGCGATCACGCCCTCCACCAGCAGGCTGCGCAGCACGCCATCGGGCATCACGCTGCCCACCCATTCTCCGACAAAGCCCACGGAGCCTTCGATGCCGTCCATCAAGGGCTCGGCCCAGCTGAACACGGCCTGGAACATCAGGAACAAGGTGGCCAGCAGCAGCAGCGTGCCCCACACCGGGTGCAGCACCACGGCGTCGATGCGGTCGTCACGCTGGTTGTCCACCGGCGGCACCTGCACGGCCGCCTGCAGAATGGCAGTCACATCCTGGTGCAAAGCAAGCAGACCGGCACGGGTGTTGTGGCCGGCTTGGGTCTGCGAACGGCCGTCCAGCGCGGGAGCCTGGAGCTGGTGGGCTGCATCGCTGTCCAGCCAGGCCAACAGTTCCTGGGCGCCGTCCTGGCGCACGCCCACGCTTTCGAGCACCGGCACGCCCAGCGCGGCGCTGAGGCGGGCCTTGTCCACCACAATGCCCTGCCGGCGGGCCATATCGCTCATGTTGAGCACCACCACCATGGGCAGACCCAGGGCGCGGGCTTCCAGCACCAGGCGCAGGTTCAGGCGCAGGTGGGTGGCATCGGTCACGCAGACCAGCAGTTCGGGCGGTGCCTCGCGCGCATGTTCGCCGGTGACGATGTCGCGGGTGATGCGTTCGTCTTCGCTGTGCGCATGCAGGCTGTAGGTGCCGGGCAAATCCAGTACCCGGACCCGCCGGCCAGCGGGGGTGTGCAGCCAGCCTTCCTTGCGCTCCACCGTCACGCCGGCGTAGTTGGCCACCTTCTGGCGGGCGCCCGTCAACAGGTTGAACAAGGCGGTCTTGCCGCAGTTCGGGTTGCCCAGCAGCGCTGCCCGCAGGGGCTGTGCCCCGGTGGACGACGCGGCAGTGGAGGTGATAGGGGTGATGGCAATGAGCTGCACGGTGGCGCCTTGCGGTGTGCGGTCGTCGCGCGCGTTCATGCTGCGGCCTCCACGCTCACCCGCACCAGAGCGGCTTCCTGGCGCCGCAGCGCAAACGTGGCCTGGCCAATGCGCACGGCCAGCGGGTCTCCCTGGGGAAAACCGGTGGCGATGATGCGCACTGGCTCGCCCGGCAGAAAACCGATTTCCATCAGGCGCAGCAGCGCTTCCTGGCTGGCAGGTTCGTCGCTGGCCAGCAAATCCACCACCCGTGCCGGCACCTGCCGCGCGAGTTGGTCCAGGCCAATGGTGGCCGCTGCGCCGGAGGGCAAAGCAAAACTATTCATGAAACACGCAATCAATCGCTACTTATTCTCATTTTCACTCCAAACACCCCGCTCTGTCTTGCGCCAGGACAGAACTGGAGTGTCAGCGGCCATCCTGTGAACAGGGCCATAGGGGCGGGAGCGCCCCCTCCCGGCGGCGTCCCCTCCCGAGCCGCCGTTGCCGGCCGTGCGCAATTGCGTTCAATACAGATCCAGCGCCGCCGCGCACAGTGCGCCGCTGTGACCGAACTCCTCTCCCCCTCCCTGCTGTCTTCGCTGCTGGCCATGGCCAGTTTCGCCCTGGTGGGCGCCATCACGCCCGGCCCGGTGAATGTGCTGGCCCTGCGCCATGGCAGCCAGGCTCCGCGCCATATTGCGCTGCTGTATGTGCTGGGCGCCAGTGTCAGCTACGCCGCCGTGGTCTGGTGCATGGGCCAGGGCGCCCGGCAGCTGGTGGACGGGTTGCCGCGCCTGGCAGGCGCCGCGCAATGGCTGTGCGCGGCCTATTTGCTGTGGCTGGCCTGGCGCCTGGCCCGGGCCGCCGCCCACCCCCAGGCTGCCGATGGCACCACCCCGCCCCTCCGGCCCACCCCGGCCGCCCAGGCCTTTGCCCAGGGTGTGGCGGTGCAGACGCTCAATCCCAAGGCCTGGCTGTTTGCCCTGTCGGCCGTGGGCGTGTTTGCCCTGCCCAGCGCAAAAGACGGCCCCGCAGCCCTGTACCTGCTGTGTGCCATCTCGCTGCTGGCCTGCCTGCTGGGCGTCGGCTGCTGGGCGCTGCTGGGGCGGGTGCTGACCGGCTGGCTGTCCACGCCCCGGCGCCAGCAGGCGCTGCACTATGCCCTGGCAGCCCTGCTTGTGGCCAGCGTACTGGGCATGCTGGCATGATGCGCCGGACATGACTGCCCAGCCCCATCAGTTCCACCGCCACCCGGCCCTGCCCTGGGCCGAACTGCGCGTGAGCCGCCAGTCCCCCCACTGCTACCGGCTGCACACGCACGCGGAATATTCGCTGGGCATTGTGGATGCCGGCAGCGCCGTGTTCCAGCATGCCGATGGCGCGCAGCCCATGACCCCCGGCAGCGTGGTGCTGATCGAGCCCGGCGTCTGGCATGCCTGCAACCCGGCGCAGGTGGCGGCCTGGTCTTACCGCATGCTCTATGTGCAGGCCGACTGGCTGCACGCCCAGCTGGGGGTCGCGGGCCTGCGCTTTGTGCAACGCGCCCGGCACGATGCGGCAGCCACGGCGACTGTGCAGCAGCTGTGCCAGACCTTGCTGGAGGGCGATGCCGCGGCCTGGACGCAGGCACTGACCGCCCTGCTGCGCCAGCCCGCCATCGCCCACCCGCTGGCGGCGCAGTCCCCCCTCCCGGCCCGCGATGCGGCGGTACACCATGCCCTGCAGCAGTTGCACCGCCAGCCGGATGCGACACCCAGTGTGCAGGATCTGGCCCGTGCCGAAGGCATGAGCGCCTCGCGCTTTATCCGCCACTTCAAGGCGGCCACCGGTGTCACGCCCGGGGCCTACCGCCTGAACCTGCGCCTGAACGGTGCACGCCGGATGCTGGCCGAGGGGACTGCGCTGGCCGATGCTGCCCACGCCATGGGCTTTGCCGACCAGGCCCATCTGCAGCGCGCCTTCAAGGCCCACCATGCACTGACACCCGGGCGCTATGCCCAGGGCGCCCGACCCTGAAGCCGTCCGGCGGCGGCCCTAAACCACCGCAGCAGACCTCGGCAATCTGCGAGCCCTGCCATCGCCAGACGCGAACACACCGATACTTGAGGGTTTTGGCACCCCCTTTGAACGGAATCGACGCATGGCCGATTTTCAGCAGATCCAGCAACGCGAAACCGGCTTGCAGCAACACCTGACCAGCGCCCAGATGGTGATGATCGCCATCGGCGGCGCCGTGGGCACGGGCCTGTTCATGGGCAGCGCCTTTGCCATCGGCTTTGCCGGGCCGGCGGTGCTGGTCAGCTACGCGATCGGCGCCTTCATTGCCCTGCTGCTGATCGGCTGCCTGGGCGAGATGACCGTGGCCCACCCCACATCCGGCTCGTTCGGGGCCTATGCCGAGTACTACCTGGGCCCGATGGCGGGCTTTGTGGTGCGCTATGCCTACTGGGCCGCCCTGGTGCTGGCCGTGGGCATGGAGGTGACGGCCGTGGGCATGTACATGGCCTATTGGTTCAAGGACGTTCCACAATGGGTCTGGGTGGGCCTCTTCTCGGCCGTGCTGATTGGCGTGAACCTGCGCAGCGTCAAGGTCTACGGCGCGGTGGAATACAGCTTCTCGGCCATCAAGGTGGCGGCCATCGTGGCCTTTGTGCTGATCGGTGCCTATGTGGTGTTCGGCACGTCCACACCCGGTATCGGCTTTGCCAACTACCAGATAGGCGGCGGCTTCTGGGCCAAGGGCGCCTGGGGCATGTGGCTGGGGGTGATCGTGGCCATGTTCAGCTACCTGGGCGTGGAGGCCATTGCCGTGGCGGCCGGCGAAGCCCAGCACCCACAGCAGGCGGTGCAGACTGCCATGAAGACCACGGTGCTGCGCCTGGTGCTGTTCTATCTGCTGACGCTGGCGCTGATGCTGGCCATCGTGCCCTGGACCGATGCCGCCACCCAGACCAGCCCGTTTGTGCGGGTGATGCAGGTGCTGGACATTCCGTTCGCCGCCGGCGTGCTGAACTTTGTGGTGCTGGTGGCCGCGCTGTCGGCCATGAACAGCCAGCTCTACACCACCTCGCGCATGATGTTCAGCCTGGCCCGCGCCCGGCAGGCGCCGCGCGTGTTCGGCGTGACCAATGCCAACGGGGTGCCGGTGGCCGCCATTCTGGTGTCCAGCCTGGGCGCGGCCGTGGCCATGTTCATCAATGCGTTCTGGCCCAAGGAATCGTTCGTCTGGATGATGTCGATTGCCATGTTCGGCGCCATGTTTGCCTGGTTCATGGTGTTTGTCACCCACCTGGCGTTCCGTCGCCACCGCATGCGCGAAGGGGCGCCGGCCATTGCCTTTCGCATGTGGGGCTTTCCGTGGCTGACGCTGCTGGGGGCCGTGCTGATGGGCGCCGTGCTGCTGACCACGGCCTTCACCCCCGCATTCCGCCTGACGCTGGCCTTCGGCCTGCCCTGGCTGGCGGTGCTGGCCGGCCTGTACCTGCTGCGCCGCAACAAGGGCTGAACGCTGCAGCCCGGCCCAAAACCGACCATACTGCCCAGCCTGCGTCCGCCTCCGGTCGCAGGCTTTTTTGTTTGCTGCCATGACCGCTGACACCCAACGCACCCTGTGGGACATCTCCCCCGCCATCCACGCCGCTGCACCGGTCTTCCCGGGTGACACGCCGTACAGCCAGCAGTGGTGCGCCACCATCGGCCCGGGCTGCCCGGTGAATGTCAGCGCCATCACGCTGAGTCCCCATGTGGGTGCCCACGCCGATGCGCCGCTGCACTACGACCCGCAGGGCGCTGCCATCGGTGCGGTCGATCTGGCCCCGTTCCTGGGCCGCTGCCGCGTGGTCCACGCCATCGATTGCGGGCCGCTGATCGAATGGCAACATATCGCGCACGCCATTACGCCCGATCTGCCCGCACGCGTGCTGGTGCGCACCTACCAGCAGGCCCCCACCACCTGGGATGGTGCGCTGGCCGCCTATGCACCCGAGACGGTGCAGCGCCTGGCCGACCTCAGCGTGCAGCTGATCGGCATCGACACTGCCAGCATCGACCCGGCCAGCAGCAAGACCCTGGACAGCCACCAGGTCATACGCCAGCGCAATCTGCGCGTGCTGGAGAACCTGGTGCTCGACGCGGTGCCCGAAGGCGATTACGAGCTGATTGCCCTGCCGCTCAAGCTCACCGAAGCCGATGCCTCCCCGGTGCGCGCCGTGCTGCGCGCCCTGTGACCCGCCGCTGCACATTCCAGCGAGAATCAGCGGTTTGCGCCATGCCCCTGCACGCAAGCTGCTATCCGAAACGAGACAACTTTCCATGCCCCTGACCCTGCAAGACTGCCGCACCCTGGATGCCAACGATGTGCTGCGCCCGCTGCGCGCGCGCTTTGCCCTGCCCGAAGGGGTGATCTACCTGGACGGCAACTCCCTGGGCGCCCAGCCCAAGGCCGCCGCCGCCTGCGCTGCGCGGGTGGTGGAACAGGAATGGGGCCAGGGCCTGATCCGTTCGTGGAACAGCGCCGGCTGGATCGATCTGCCCCAGCGCCTGGGCGACCAGTTTGCCCCCTGGGTCGGTGCCGGCCCGGGTGAGCTGGTGTTCACCGACACCACCTCCATCAACCTGTACAAGGTGCTGACGGCCGCCGCCCGCATCGCCCAGGAAGACGCGCCGGCACGCAAGAAGCTCATCAGCGAACGCAGCAACTTCCCCACCGATCTGTACATCGCCCAGTCCGTCTGCCAGGCCTATGGCCTGGAGCTGGTGCTGCTGGAGCCGGAAGAGATTGCCGCGGCCCTGCAGCCCGATGTGGCGATCTGCATGCTCACCCATGTCAACTACCGCACCGGCGCCATGCATGCCATGCAGGAGCTCACGGCCGCTGCGCACGCCCAGGGGATTCTGTGCATCTGGGACCTGTGCCACAGCGCCGGCGCCGTACCGGTGGACCTGCACGGCGCGAATGCCGACTTTGCCGTGGGCTGCAGCTACAAATACCTGAACGGCGGCCCCGGCTCGCCGGCCTTTGTCTGGGCCCACCCACGGCTGATCAACCGCTTCTGGCAGCCGCTGTCGGGCTGGTTCGGCCATGCCGCCCCCTTCCAGTTCACGCCTGACTACCAGCCGGCTGCCGGCATCGACCGCTATCTGTGCGGCACCCAGTCGGCCCTGTCCCTGAGCGTGCTGCAATGCGGGCTGGATGTGTTCACCGAAGCCGAGCCGTATGGCGGCATGGCCGCGCTGCGCCGCAAATCGCTGGCACTGACCGATCTGTTCATGCAACTGGTGCAGGAACGCTGCCCGGGCCATGGGCTGGGCTTTGCCACCCCCGGCGATCACGCCCTGCGCGGCTCCCAGGTCTGCCTGACCCGCAGCGAAGGCCTGGGCGTGGACGGCAAGGACAGCGGCGCCTACGCCATTGTCCAGGCCCTGATCGCGCGCGGTGTGATCGGCGATTTCCGCAAGGGCGACGGCGGCAAGCACCTGGACATCCTGCGTTTTGGTTTCACCCCGCTGTACGTGGGCTTTGAAGACGTGTGGCATGCCGTGGAGCACCTGCGCCAGGTGCTGGAATCGGGGGAATGGCGCCAGCCGCAATTCAACCAGGTGCATGCGGTGACCTGAACCCATGGCCCAACACATTGCCATCATCGACTTTGAGACCACCGGTATGAGCCCGGCGCACGGCGCGCGGGCGGCCGAAGTGGGGATTGTGCTGATCGAGGGCGGGCGCATCGTGGACCGCTACCAGAGCCTGATGAACACCGGGCAGCGCATGCCCTGGAGCATCACCCAGCTCACCGGCATCACCAATGCCATGCTGGAGGGCGCTCCTGCGGCCGACACCGTGATGCGCGAGGCTGCGGCCTTTGTGGGCGATGCCCCCATGGTGGCGCACAACGCTTCGTTCGACAGCAAGTTCTGGGCGGACGAGCTGCAGCGCCTGGGTATCCCACCGCAACAGCCCTTCGCCTGCACCGTGCTGCTGTCGCGCCGCCTCTACCCCGAAGCGCCCAGCCATTCGCTGGGCCGCATCGTGCGCCACCTGCAACTGCCGCCCGCCGACAAGGCCCACCGCGCGCTGGCCGACGCCGAGATGACGGCCCACCTGCTGCTGCGCATGCAGGCCGACCTGCACCAGCGCTGGCACATCCCCGATGCCCACCATGCCCTGCTGCAGCAGCTGCAGGTCTGCCAGAAGAAACACCTGGCGCTGCTGCTGCAGCGGCTGTCGCAGGCACAGACGCAACCGCAGCTACCGGGCCTGTAAACGGCCCGGGCTTCCCGTCTGCCTAGTACGCCTTGGCCGACAGCGAGGCCCACAGGTGCGCTGCCACCAGCGCGCGCCAGGGGGCAAACGGCGCCAGCCAGTCACGGGCCTGGGCCTCGGTGATGCGCTCCACGCCCTGCAACCGGGCCAGGGCCTTGCGCACCGCCACATCGCCGTGCAGGCTGCCATCGGGCCAGCCCAGACCGCGCAGCAGCGTGTAGTGCACGGTCCAGGGGCCGATGCCCGGCACGGCCAGCAACTGCTGCATGGCCGTGTCCATGTCCGCCGCAGGCATCGTGCCGGCATCGCTGGCCTGCACCCAGTCTTCGAGCGGCAGCGCCCCGTTGTCCACCTCTGCGGCCAGCGCCAGCAGCGCCCGGGTCTTGGACTGGGAGTAGCCGGCAGCGCGCAGCCCATCCGGTCCCAGCTGCGCCACCTGGGCCGCGCTGGGATAGGTCCACAGCCCAGCGGCCCCCGCATCGCCATGGCCGTCCGGCGCCAGCGGCGTGCCGGCGGCGCGGATCAAGCGGCGGCGCAGCGCCACAGCCGCCGCCACACTGATCTGCTGGCCGGTGACGGCCCAGGTCAGCGCCTCCCAGGCGGTGGGGGCCGCCGGGACATGCAGGCCCTGCTGGGAACGCAGCAGCGGGCCCAGCAGCGGGTGATCGGCATGGGCGGTTTCCAGCGCCTCGGGCGGATAGGCCAGACCCAGCATGCGGCGCACGGTGGCGGCCCAGCGGGCCTGGGTGCTGGCATCAACGCGCTGGTGCGCAGGCAGGTGCAGCGTGGCGCGCACCTGCAGCGGGTCGGCCGCGGACGGGGCCGCAGCCTCCCACACCAGCTCCAGCCAGGCCGCCTGGCCTTCCCAGTCCAGCCCCTTGCGCAAGCGTGGCAGGCCGTCGGCCCCCAGCGTGACCTGCTCTGCCAGCTGTTCGGCATCGCGCTGGTGAAAGGACAGCACTTCCTGCAGCCGGTACACCGCAGGCATTGGCTGCACATGGCACAGTGCCGCCGGGATTTTCTGGACAGGCAGGGAAGGCATCTTGTGTGGCAGCCCGGCTCGCAGGCGGCTGCGTTTCTGGAAAAGGTTCAGAACAATCCGGGCAAGGCGACACGCACGTCGTGCCCGGCCTGGGCCGCTTCGCGCAGCAGCAGTGCGCGCTTGCGCTCCACGCCCCAGCGGTAGCCGGAGATGCTGCCATCATTGCGCACCACGCGGTGGCAGGGAATGGCCACCGCCACCGGATTGGCGGCGCAGGCCCCTGCCACGGCGCGGGTGGCGCTGGGTTGACCGATGCGCAGTGCCAGCTCGGTGTAGCTGACCGTGTCTCCCGCCGGAATGGCGCGCAGCGCCTGCCACACACGCTGCTGGAAGGCCGTGCCCTGCACATCCAGCGGCAGATCCAGCCCCTGTGCCGGCCGCTCCACCAGCGCCGCCACCTGGGCCATGGTGGCTTCAAAGGCCGCATCCCCCCCGACCAGTTCCGCCTGGGGAAACCGGTCCTGCAGCGCACGCACCAGGGCCTCGGCATCGTTGCCAAGCTGCACGCAGCACACGCCGCGCTCGGTGGCGGCCACCAGCAGGCTGCCCAGCGAACATTCGCCCACGGCAAAACGGATGGTCTGGCGCGCGCCACCGGCGCGGAAAGCCCCCGGCGCCATGCCCAGCATGCGGGGCGCATCCTTGTAGAAGCTGCTGCTGGCCGCATAGCCGCTGCCGTAGACCGCATCGGTGACCGAGCGGGACTGGCCGGGCTGCAGCGCGGCCTGCACGGCCTGGGTGCGGTAGGCCTTGGCATAGGCCTTGGGCGTCAACCCCGTGGCCTGCTTGAACAGGCGGTGCAACTGCCAGGGGCTCAGCCCCACGCGCTGGGCGAGTGCGGGCAGCGCAGGCGGGGCCTCGCCTTCCAGCCAGCGGCAGCAGCGCGCCACCAGGGCAGCGGTGTCGCTGGCAGCAGCGGAAGGGACGGCGGCAGGGCGGATGGCAGACATGGCAACAGGTTTTCCGGGGGATGGCTGCACTCTAAAGCGTGGCGCGCCATCCCGCCTCCACATTCTTGCAGGCTGCGCTTTCGGTTACGCTGCGCGCTGTTTTGCCGATTGCCCACGACTGCGACTGCCCCATGACCACCGAATCCTCCGGCTGCCCGATGCACGGCAGCGGCCGCCCGGCCTCCATCGTCCACGAAGAAAAAGCCCAGCTGGATTTCAGCCGGGACATGAGCTACGGCGACTACCTGCAGCTGGACCAGATCCTCACGGCACAGAAACCCCTGTCGCCCGCCCACGATGAAATGCTGTTCATCGTCCAGCACCAGACCAGCGAGCTGTGGATGAAACTGATGCTGCACGAGCTGCGGGCCGCCATCGCCGCGCTGGCCAGTTCGCAGGCCGACACCCGGCCCGAGGCCTTCAAGATGCTGGCCCGCGTGAGCCGCATCATGGAGCAGCTGGTCAACGCCTGGACCGTGCTCTCGACCATGACGCCGCCGGAATACACGGCCATGCGCCCCTACCTGGCCAATTCCAGCGGTTTTCAGAGCTACCAGTACCGCAGCATCGAGTTTTCACTGGGCAACAAGAATGCCGCCATGCTGCAGCCCCATGCCCACCGCAGCGATCTGCTGGAACAGGTGCAGGCCGCCTACCAGGCACCTTCGCTGTACGACGTGGCCCTGCAGCTGCTGGCACGCGAAGGCCTGGAGGTGCCGGCCGACCGGCTGCAGCGCGACTGGACCCAGCCTTACGAAGCCAGCGAAGGCGTGAAGCAGGCCTGGCTGACCGTCTACCGCAACCCGCAGCAGCACTGGGACCTGTACCAGCTGGGCGAAAAGCTGGCCGATATCGAAGATGCCTTCCGTCTGTGGCGTTTTCGCCACCTGACCACGGTGGAACGCGTGATCGGCTTCAAGCGCGGCACGGGCGGCACCGGCGGTGTGAGTTATCTGAAAAAGATGCTGGATGTGGTGCTGTTCCCCGAAATCTGGAGCCTGCGCACCGAGCTGTGAGCAGGGCGGGCCGGCAGCGCCGCGGCCCATGCGGCCTGCCGCACTCGTTTTTCGCCTGTGCGCGACAGCACGCAGGCGCGGATTTCGCTAGGCTTGCGCCCCAGGAGACTCCCCACCCGTGCCTGCCGATACCGCCTCTAGCGCATCCCCTGCGCACTCGCCCGCCCCCCGTCCTGCCCCCGACCAGTGCCTGTGGGTGATGCTGGTGTCCCTGCTGTCGGCCTTTGCGCTGAGCCAGGCCTACCGCACCGTCACCGCCATCATCGCCACGGGACTGCAGGCGGATTTCGGTATTTCTTCCCAGTCGCTGGGCGCCTTCGCCGGGCTGTTCGGCCTGTCTTTCGGGGTGGCCCAGCTGCTGATGGGCATCGGCATGGATGTGTACGGCCTGCGCCGCACGGTGCTGCTGTCGTTTCCGCTGGCCGTGGTCGGCGCAGCGCTGTCAGCGCTGGCCCCCAGCTATGGCTGGCTGATGCTGGGACAGTTGCTGATAGGGGTGGGCTGTGCGCCGGTGTTTCTGGCGAGCACGGTGTTCATCTCGCGCCACTTTCCCAGCGAGCGTTTTGCCTTCTTCTCCGGCCTGGGCATGGGCGTGGGGGGCCTGGGCCTGCTGTTCACCGGCACACCGCTGGCCTGGGTGGTGCAGCACTGGGGCTGGCGCACCGGCTTCGGGCTGCTGGCCGTGCTGTCGCTGCTGTCGTGGCTGCTGATTGCCTGGCGCGTGCATGAACCGGCTTCCGCCCACACCACGCAGCAGACGCGTGAAAGCAGGGGCCAGGCCTTCCGCCGCATGGGTGCGCTGTTCCAGCTGCCGCACACCGTGGGCATCCTGATTCTGGGCATGAGCTGCTACGCGGCTTTTCTGACCTTGCGCGGACTGTGGCTGGGGCCCATGCTCATCGGGCGCTACCAGTTTTCCCTGGTGGAAAGCGGCAACGTGGCGCTGCTGGTGTCGCTGATCTCGCTGTTCACCCCGGCCATGTTCGGCCGCATGGACCCCGGGCCGACCCGCCGCCGCCGCTGGCTGAACAATTTCTCGCTGCTGATGGCGGCGCTGTTTCTGCTGATGGCCTTTTTGCACCACGCCGCCGCCAATGTGGCGCTGATCCTGCTGATGGGGCTGGTCTCGGGCTACAGCATCCTGCAGTACGCGGATGTGCGCTCTTCCTACCCTCCGGAGCTGACCGGCCGCGCACTGTCGCTGTTTACCATGGCCATGTTTCTGGGTGTGGCACTGATGCAGTGGCTCACCGGCATCGTCGCGGCCTGGGCCGAGGGGCGCGGCATCGAGCCCTATCAGGCGGTCATGTTCAGCATTGCCGCCATGCTGGCTGCGGCATCCACAGCCTTCCGTTTTCTGCCCAGCTCGCCGCTGCTGCAGACCAGCAAGGCCTGAGCCGGGGGCCGTACGCACCGGGCGCCTGCGCGCCCTGCAGACAGCGCCCCACGCTGGACGGCACGCACTGGAATGGTTTCCACACCACCGCCGCAAAACAGTTCTCTCCCGCGACCGTGCGGCGCTGGGGGCGGCTGCGCAGCAACGGTGTTCCCTGCGGCTGGGTGAGCTGGTGACGCGTTCCGCTACAGCGTGGTGGCGCTGGAACCATCCCCGCGGTACAGCCAGGGCAGGTCCATGATGCGTGCGCCCAGCAGCCTGAGCGAGAGATCGCGCCCCCAGCGCATGGGGCCGCTGGCGTGGAAGATGCGGCCGTTGCGGCGCGAACGGGCCTGGACCCGGGCAGCGCGCTGCCAGCGGTTGAGCGCGTAGCGGCGCAGGCGCAGGCGCACGTCCAGATCGTCCATGGCCAGGGCACGCTGCAACTCGGCCGCGTCTTCGATGGCCATGCCAGCCCCCTGGGCAAGATAGGGGCGCATGGGATGGGCGGCGTCGCCCAGCAGGCCCACCAGGCCCTGGGCCATCTGGTCGGCGCTGGACAGCGGGTCGCGGTCGGACAGCGGCCACAGCCGCCACTGCGTGCCCGCAGCGGGCACGGCGCGGATCAGGTCCTGCAGCGGCGTGCAATAGCGGGCCAATGCGGCTTCCAGATCGACCGCATTGGCGGCATGGTCCCAGGTCTCCATGTCGGCCGGCGCCGGGCCTTCGATGATCGCCACGATGTTCATCAGCTCGCCACGGCGCAGCGGGTACTGCACCACGTGCATGTGCGGGCCTAGCCAGGTGGTCACGCCGTCGCTGCGCATGGCGGCCGGCAGCTGGGCCTGGGGCACCACCGCGCGGTAGGCCAGGTGACCGGTAGGCTGCGCCTTCCCGTCGTTGAGCAACTGGGCGCGCAGCCGGCTCCAGACGCCGTCGGCCGCGATCAGTGCATCGCCCTCCACGGTCTTGCGGGCGGAAGTGGTGATGGTCACCACCTGGGGGGTCTGCACCACGGACTCCACCGCCTGGCCGGCGTTGATGTGCATCTCGGCACGCTCGCCCACGGCCTGCAGCAGCAACCCGTGCAGATCGGCGCGGTGGATGGACAGGTAGTTGGCACCGTAGCGCTCCACCATGGCAGCGCCCAACGGCATGCAGGCCAGCTCGGCACCACTCAAGGCACTGCGCACCCGCAATCGCGCAGGAATGGCCGCGACATCCACCAGGGCGCGCTGCAGGCCCCAGGCCTGGAGCCGGCGCACCACATTGGGTCCCAGCTGCACACCGGCACCGACTTCACTGAACAAAGGCGCGCGCTCGAACAGGCGCACATCCCAACCGGCATGGGAGCTGGCCAGTGCAGCCGCCAAGCCGCCAATACCGCCCCCCGCAATCAAGACCTGTTTTCTCATGGCTGACTATTGTCCGCCGGACTGGGGCGGTGATTGGCTGGAACTGCGCAGAAATTGATGCAACGCAGTCCGTTGATTCTGTCCCTGAAATCGCCATACGGCGAAACCCTGGCATTACCACTGGCCGAAATGGAATATGTTGTTTCCGCGCTTTGCGGGCCTGGCATAAGGCCCGCTCATACCGGACAGGCTTATCCGCAGCAGCGGTTGGCCGCAATACCGCTGCGACGCAGCACATTCAAGCCCACCAAAAACAAAGCCCGCTGAAAGCGGGCTGTTGTCTGCCATAAAGGCTTAGATAGCGAACTTTTCGCGATCCTGGTTTTCAATCCACTTGGGCGCCTTGCCACGGCCGGTCCAGGTCTGGCCGGTTTCAGGGTTGCGGTACTTCGGAGCCACTTTGCCACCTTGGCCTGCGCCACGGCTGGCTTTGGCGGGCGGAAACACATCGTCAGCGCTCAGGCCATATTCGGCCACCAGCGCGCGCACCTTGGCAACTGCGTCGCTCAGTTCGCTCTTGCGTGCTTCTTGAATCTTCTGTTCCAGCTGTTCGCGCTGCTGCAGTAGCTCTTTGTAAGAGGTCATGGATTGCATCCTTTCAATAATTGGGAGGATTATAAAAACAAATACGCAATCTGGTTTTTTTTGTGGGTACGCAGTATCCACAAGTGCATATTATAAAAATTCTGTGCAGCCATATTGCGGGAGAAATGTAACACCTGGATTTTCCGAGAAATGGTACCGACAAAGCGACTTGCAAGTTGATTTCCGTTGCTGGCATATCGGAACTGCCCTCGCAATGCCCATGCCGGGGTATGGGCTGTGCACCGATAATCGCAGCCAAATGCCTTGTCCCGGACGACCGCTGCGTCTGCCGGCACGCAGGGAATCGATTTTTTCGGAGTTTGCATTGGCCCGTTATTTCATTGGCGACATCCAGGGATGTCACAGCGCCTTCCTGAACCTGCTGCAGCAGGTGGAGTTCTCGCCCAGCCGCGATACCCTGTACCTGCTGGGTGACCTGGTCAACCGGGGTCCCGACTCCGCCGGCGTGCTGCGCCAGTGCATGGCCTGGGGCGACGCCGTGCAGCCCGTGCTGGGCAACCACGACCTGCACCTGCTGGCCGCCGCCCACGGCATGCGCAAATCATCGCGCCGCGACACCCTGGCCAGCGTGCTGGAGGCGCCCGACCGTGCCGCCCTGCTGGACTGGCTGCGCCAGCAGCCGCTGGCCCGCAGCTGGACCGATGCGCAAGGCCGGCAGGTGCTGATGGTGCACGCCGGCGTGCAGCCCAGCTGGACACTGGCGCAGACACTGGCCCTGTCCGCCGAGGTGCAGCATGTGCTGACCAGTCCGGCGCTGCCGGACTTTCTGCAGCAGATGTATGGCAACCTGCCCGATCAGTGGGACGACGCCCTGACCGGCACCGACCGCCTGCGCGCCATCGTCAATACCCTGACCCGCATCCGCTTTTGCACGCCCGAAGGCCGCATGGACTTCGAGAGCGCCGAATCGGCCGCGCAGGCGCCCGAAGGCCTTGTCCCCTGGTTCACCTGCCCTGCCCGCCAGACGGCGCAGCATGTGGTGGCCTTTGGCCACTGGTCCACGCTGGGCCTGATCAACCAGCCGCAGCTGATGGCCTTGGATACCGGCTGCGTCTGGGGAGGACAGCTGACCGCCGTGCGCGTGGAGGATGATCTGCAGGCGCGCGAGCTGATCCAGATCGATTGCGAGCAGGCCCAGCGCCCTGGCTGACCGGCTGCCCAGACATCACAGGCAGCCTGCCGCCATGAGAAAAGCCAGCAGGATTGCTGGCTTGGTGCAGTGCGCGAAGGGCTCTGCAGGCGTATTCACTGAGTGAAGGGGTTGGAGTGGCCTCCAACGCCCTGCGGCATCAGAAACTGCCCGCGGGCTTGAACAGCGCCGCCACCTTGCGCTTGGTGCGGATACTGGCGCTGCGGCCCGGTGTCACGGGTGCGGAAGCTGCATCCCAGGCGGCAGGCGCTGCCGCTGCGGCAGGAGCCTCATAGGGCTTGTCGAAGAAGGGATCGGACGGGGCTGCGCGCAGCGGACGCGCCATGCCCCGACCCACCGGGCGGTAGCCGGCGGAATGGGCCGAGCCGTAACCGGCATCGCCTTCTTCGTGGCGGCGGCTGCGGCCCTGGTCCCGGCTGTGCTCCGACCGGCCTTCACGGCTGCCGTGGTCGCGCTCACTGCGGTCGCGGCGCTGGAACGACGGCAGCGGATAGCTTTCCACGTCGATCTTCTTCTTGATGAGCTTCTCGATATCGCTCACCAGCTTGCCGTCCGAATTGGACACCAGGGTCACCGCCAGGCCGGAGGCGCCGGCACGGCCGGTACGGCCAATGCGGTGCACATAGTCTTCGGCGTTGAACGGCACGTCGTAGTTGAACACCGCAGGCACATCCTTGATGTCCAGGCCGCGCGCCGCCACGTCGGTGCACACCAGCAGGTCCACTTCACCGGCCTTGAAGGCTTCCAGCGCCTTCAGCCGTTCGTCCTGGCTCTTGTCGCCGTGCAGGGCGGCGGCGCGCAGACCGTCACGCTCCAGCGCGCGGGTCAGACGGGCACAACCCAGCTTGCTGTTGGAAAACACAAAGGCCTGGCGGATGCCACGGTCCTTGAGCACGGCACAGATGGTGCGGCGCTTGTCGTCGTCGTTGGCGCTGTAGAAACGCTGCTCCACAGTGGAAGCAGTCTCGTTGGGGCGGGCCACTTCGATGGTCACCGGGTCCTGCAGGTAGCTGCCGGCCAGACGCTTGATCTCGGGCGAGAACGTGGCGGAGAACAGCAAGGTGGTGCGGCTCTTGGGCAGGTGCGACAGGATGCGCTGCAGATCGGGCAGGAAACCGATGTCGAGCATGCGGTCGGCCTCGTCCAGCACCACGTATTCCACCTGGTTGAGCACGGCGTTCTTGGCTTCGATGTGGTCCAGCAGGCGCCCCGGCGTGGCCACCAGGACTTCCACCCCCTTCTTCAGCTCCAGGGTCTGGGGCTTCATGTCCATGCCGCCGAACACCACGGTGCTGCGCAGCTTGGTGTGCTTGGCGTACAGCGCAATCTGCTGGGCCACCTGGTCGGCCAGCTCGCGCGTGGGCAGCAGCACCAGAGCCCGCACGGGGTGGCGCGCGGGCGATGCCGAGCTGTTCTCATGGCGCATCAGCCGCTGCAGCAGAGGCAGCGAAAAAGCCGCTGTCTTGCCGGTGCCGGTCTGGGCTGCACCCATCACATCCTTGCCGGTCAGGACCACGGGGATCGCCTGCGCCTGGATGGGGGTCATCGACTCGTAGCCCATTTCGGCCACAGCGCGTGCCAGAGGCTCCGCCAAGAGGAGAGAGGAAAAAGAACTTGTCATGAATACCGCTATTGTCGCACTGCCCGCATTGACAGCTGTTGGCGCTCTACAAATCCGGACTGCGACAGCGGTCACCCGCCCTGCCCGCCACCCCCACAAAGAGCGGGTGGGCGTACACCCCACGCAGAATTTGATAGCGCAGATGTGGCGCCATGCCAACACCTGCGCCTGCTGCGTGCCAGTTACAGCGATGCAGCCGAGAAGGTGTCGCAGGAATTGACGCTACCGCTCTTCAGCCCGGTCATGAACCAGCGCTGGCGCTGGGCACTGGTGCCGTGGGTGAAGCTGTCCGGCACCACCTGGCCCGTCTGGGCGCGCTGCAGCGCGTCGTCACCGATCCTGGCGGCGGCATTCATGGCTTCTTCCACATCACCCTGCTCCAGGATCTGGCGTGCATTCTGGGCATGGTGGGCCCAGACGCCGGCCAGGCAGTCGGCCTGCAGCTCCAGCTTCACGGACAGCCGGTTGTATTCCACCTTGCTGACGCGGCCGCGCATCTCGTCGACCTTGCCACTGATGCCCAGCAGGTTCTGCACATGGTGACCGACCTCATGGGCGATCACATAGGCCTGGGCGAAGTCGCCGGGGGCGCCCAGCTGGTTCTTGAGCTGGTCGTAGAAGGACAGATCGATATAGACCTTCTGGTCGCCCGGGCAGTAGAACGGCCCCATAGCCGACTGGCCGGTGCCGCAGGCCGTGCCCACAGCGCCCCGGAACAGCACCAGCTTGGGGTCCCGGTACTGGCTGCCGCCCTGGCGAAAGATGTCGGTCCACACGTCTTCGGTATCTGCCAGTACGGTCGAGACGAAACGGGCCATGGTGTCATGGGCCGGCGGCGCCTGTGCAGGCGACTGCTGCTGCACGACCTGTCCGCCGCCACCACCGCCGCTGAGCAGGCTCAGGATCGTCAGCGGGTTGATGCCCAGCACCCAGCCGCCCACCAGGGCCACCACGATGGTGCCGATGCCGATGCTGCGGCCACCGAAGATGGGGCCACCCCCACCGCCGCCGTCCGAGCGGCGGTCCTCAACGTTGTCCGACTCGCGGTTACCTTCCCACTTCATGGTCTGCTCCTGATGCGCTGTGGGGCGCCATTATGAAGTCGCGCCGGCACGGCTGCTCAGGGTTCGCCGCCTTGCAGCAACACCGCCGCCTGGGCGCCTTCGACCGGGGCGTGCACATGCCACTGGGCATTGCGGCTCATTTCCCGGGACTGGCTCATGTGATCGTCCAGCATCCCGACAAAGGTCCACAGCAGGAGCGCAATGGCGGCGATGCCCACGCCCACCACCGCCCATTGCCAGCGTGCCGCCGTACGGTGAGCACTTCCTTTTTCCTGACCAGATTCCATATGTAGATGCCCACAAAACCATAAGCGCTGGATGCTACGCAGCCACGGCGAGAGTGCGAACTCACTTTAGCGCCAGGCTTTGTAGGAGAACACGCCACACCTTGACACAAGGCCCGGACAGACCACCTAGCCCATCGCAAAAGCCCACGGTATAAAGCCACATGCAAGTGATGTCTGTGTTGCCCCCTACCGCCACCCCTGCCATGCACGCCATGCAAGGACTGTTCACCCCGCAGGCCACCGAGGCACTGCTGCCCTGGCAAGCCCTGGCTGCCGAACTGGAAGCCGTGCTGCAAGACAGTAGCGTGCAGGTGCCGCCCCGCATTGTGATGCCTTTGCCGCAGGGCGGCAGCCTGTTTTGCATGCCGGCCAGTGATGCGCAGGTGGCGATGACCAAGCTCATCACCTTCACCCCCGCCAATGCTGCAACGGCACGCCCCACCATCCAGGGTGATGTGACGATTTTTGACATTGCCACCGGCCAGCGCCAGCTGATCATCGACGGACCCACCGTCACCGCCCGGCGCACCGCGGCCGTCTCGCTGCTGGCCGCCCAGCACCATGCTCCCAACCCCGGCGGTCCGCTGCTCATCATTGGCGCGGGCGTTCAGGGCAAGTCCCATCTGGAGGCCTTTGCGGCCGGCGCCGGCACGCGCGAAGTCTGGGTGGCATCGCGCAGCCTGGACAGCGTGCGCCACCTGCTGGACCATGCCCATGCACTGGGCCTGCAGGCCTATGCCGCCACCGACCTGGCCCAGGCTGCCGCCCACTGCCCCAATATCGTCACTTGCACCAATGCCCAGGCGGTGGTGCTGCAGCACGCCCCCCGGCCCGACGCCTTCATTGCCGCCGTGGGCGCCTTCACGCCGCAGATGGTGGAACTGGCCCCCAGCCTGTGCCAGCACATCGCCCGGCACGGTCAGGTGCTTGTGGACACCGCCGAAGCCGTGCACGAAGCCGGCGACCTGCTGCAGGCGGGCCTGGATGTGCAAAGCTTTCCCACGCTGGCCCAGAGTCTGGCGCGGCAACAGTCCCGCCCCGCCGGGCCGGTGCTGTTCAAGAGCTGCGGCTGGGGCGGCTGGGACCTGGCTGCGGCGCGCCTGGCGGCCCGCTTGCACCGCCAGCCATTGCACGCCAACGATGATCCTCCCCTCCAGGAGCCATGAACATGCAAGAGACGGATTGGGCACCTCCGGTCACCACCCCTCCGGCAGGCACGGCGCCGCCCGCGGGACCGTTTGCGCCGCGTTCGCAGCCGCCGGCCCCGCCCGCCCAGGCACCGGCCTCGCGCAAGCGCAGCCTGCGGACGCAGTTGGCCTGGGTGTTTGGCGGTCTGACGGCCGCCCTGGTGCTGATGCTGTCATTCGCCTTCGGTGAACTGCTCAAGAGCCGCATGCAGCGCGAAGCCGGCGCGGCCTTGCAGGTGGTGTCCAGCAGCGCCGCCAAGCAGCTGTCCGATGCCTTGTTCGATCACAGCCGGCTGGTGCAGGCGCTGGCCCACTCTCCCGACCTGTGGCGCAATGGCCTGAGCTCCGCCGAGGTCAATGCCCTGTTCGCCCGCATCCGGCTGACCCGCCCCTACTGCGTCTGGGTGGGCGTTGCCGATCCCAAGGGCACGGTGGTGCACGCCACCGGCAACCAGCTGGTGGGCCGCAATATCAGCGACAACACCTGGTTCACCGCAGGGGCTTCCGGCCCTTACGTGTCCGATGTGGTGCCCGCCAAGCTGCTGGCGCCGCTGCTGCCACCCAGCGCCTCGGGCGAGCCGCTGCGGCTGGTGGATTTCTCGGCGCCCATCCGGGTGGACGGTCAGTTGATTGGCGTGCTGGGCATGCACACCAGCTGGGACTGGGCGCGCGAGATGGTCCAGGAGCTGCTGCCCACGTTCTCGCGTGAGGACCAGATCTCGCTGTTCATCTTCGACCGCCAGGGCAAGCTGATCTTTGCCCCGGGCGGCAAGCTGTCGCCGTTCATCGCCGTCGACCAGACCCTGCCGCTGCGGCCGGAACAGCTGCAGGCCGACCATCGCCAGCCCCGTGTCCAGGCCAGCGTGGTGCGCTGGAACGACCAGAGCCACGATTTTCTGACCGCCGTGGCCCAGCTGCCGGCTCGCAACGCCCCCAGCGACCTGGGCTGGTACGTGGTGGCGCGCCAGCCCGTGGCCAGCGCCTACGCCGATGCCCAGCAGCAGATGCTGTACGTGATGGGAGCGGGTCTGCTGGCCGCCATCGTGGCCACCTGGCTGGTGTGGTGGCTGGCCCGCCGCATGGTGCGCGAGCTCAACACCCTGGCCTACACCGCACGCCGCATCGACGCCGGTGAACGCCAGGTGCCCATTCCCGAGCTGCAGAGCAACCGCGAAGTCCAGCTGCTGTCGCAGTCCTTCAACGCCATGACACAGCGTCTGCTGGCCGCAAACGAATCCATGGAGCATGAGGTGCAAATGCGTACGCAGGAACTGTATGACGCCAACCGCGAACTGGACCGCCAGGCCAGTACCGACCCCCTGACGGGTCTGCTCAACCGCCGCGGCTTTGATGCCCAGGTGCAGTTTGCAATGGCGCTGGCCCGCCGCAGCGGCCGCCCGCTGTGCCTGGCGACGCTGGATATCGACCATTTCAAGCAGGTCAACGACAACTATGGCCATGAAGTCGGCGATCTGGTGCTCAAAAGCGTGGCCAACCAGCTGCGCAGCCGGCTGCGTGATTCGGACGTGATCGCCCGCTTTGGGGGCGAGGAATTTGTGGTGCTGCTGCCCGACACCCCACCCGAAGCCGCCCAGCGCATTGCGCGCGAGATCCTGGCGGCCATCGAACAGCACCAGTGGCCGCTGGTGGGACGGCTCACCTTGAGCGCCGGCATCACCGCGCTGCGCCCCACGCTGCAGAACGGCACAGAAGACAACGACACCGCCTTGCTGCGCCGCAGCGACGATGCGCTCTACCAGTCCAAGAATGCCGGACGCAACCTGGTGCACTACATCCCCTGATGCAGACCAGGCCACCCCGCTGCAGGCACCGCAGCATTTCCCCATAAAAAAAGCGCGGAGGTCCGCGCTTTTTTTATGGGGGGCAACGGCCGCTGCTTCAGGCCTTGGGCAGGGTCACGCCATGCTGGCCCTGGTACTTGCCGTTGCGGTCCTTGTAGCTGGTCTCGCACTGCTCATCGCCCTGGAAGAACAGCACCTGGGCGCAGCCTTCACCGGCATAGATCTTGGCGGGCAGCGGCGTGGTGTTGGAGAACTCCAGCGTCACATAGCCTTCCCACTCCGGCTCGAACGGCGTCACGTTGACGATGATGCCGCAGCGCGCATAGGTGCTCTTGCCCAGGCACACCGTCAGCACATCGCGGGGAATGCGGAAATACTCCACCGTGCGGGCCAGCGCAAAGCTATTGGGCGGAATGATGCAGTAGTCGCCTTCGAAATCGACAAAGCTCTTCTCGTCGAAGTTCTTGGGGTCCACCACGGTGCTGTGGATGTTGGTGAAGACCTTGAATTCACGCGCGCAGCGGATGTCGTAACCGTAGCTGCTGGTGCCGTAGCTGATGATCTTCTTGCCGTCGACCTGGCGCACTTGGCCGGGCTCGAAGGGCTCGATCATGCCGTGCTGCTCCGCCATGGTGCGGATCCATTTGTCGCTCTTGATGCTCATTGGGAAAATCCTGTTCGCTTGATTTTTGATAGCGCCATGCGGCTATACAACCAGCGCAATTCCGCTATTTTGCTTGAGAAACAATGGTTTGCTCAATCAGGCGGTCATCGCCCAGCACGATCATGGCAAACAGCAGCTCGTCCAGCGTCTCGGCCTGGGCCGTCTTGCGCGCCAGCAGCGGCGTGCAGGCCGGGTGGAGGACCACGAAGTCCGCCTCGCAGCCCGGCTGCAGATTGCCGATCACGCCGTCCAGGCCCAGCGCCTGCGCGGCACCGGCCGTGTGCTGCCACCACAGTGCGCCGGGCTTGAGGCTGAAACCCTGCTTGGCATGGCCTTCGCGCCCGACCACATAGGCGGCCTGCATGGTGCGAAACGGTGAAAAGCTCATGCCGCCACCCACATCGCTGGCCAGGCCGTAGCGGAAATCCGCCGCATCGGCCTTCTGGTAGTCGAAGTAGCCGCTGGACAGGAACAGATTGCTGGTGGGGCTGATGGCCGCCGCTGTGTGCTTTTCGCGCAGCAGCGCGCGGTCTTCGTCGTCCAGCCAGATGCAGTGGGCGTAGACCGCGCGTTCACGCATCAGGCCGAAGTCGTCGTACACCCCCAGGTAGCTGCGCGCAGCGGGGAAAAGCTTACGTACCCAGCGGATCTCGTCCAGGTTCTCGGACACATGGGACTGGATCCACACATCGCGGTATTTGGCCGCCAGCTCCCCAGCGCCCCGCAGCTGGGCGGGCGTGCTGGTGGGCGCGAAGCGCGGGGTGATGGCATAGCCCAGCCGGTCCACGCCATGCCAGCGCTGGATCAGCGTTTCGGTATCGATCAGCCCCTGCTCGGTGTCGTCGCGCACGCCGTCCGGGCTGTGGCGGTCCTGCAGCACCTTGCCGGCAATCATGCGCATGCCGCGCTGTTGCGCGGCGGTCATGATGGCATCCACCGAGTTGGGGTGGGAGGTGGCGAACGTCAGCGCGGTGGTCACTCCGTTGCGCAGCAGCTCGTCCAGAAAGAATTCCGCCATGCCGTCGGCATAGGCGCGGTCATGAAAGCGCGCCTCGTGGGGAAAGGTGTAATGCTCCAGCCAGGGCAGCAGACCATCGGCAGGGGCGCCGATCACATCGGTCTGCGGATAGTGGATGTGCATGTCCACAAAGCCCGGAGCGATCAGCCGACCGGGCAGGTGCTGTACCTGCGCACCGGCTTCTTGGGTGTAGTGCGCCTGCAGTGCCTGCCAGCTGCCGGCAGCCACCACACGTTCCTGCCCCTGGGCATCGGGCGCGGTGGCCAGCAGGCCGTCGCTGTCATACAAGGGGCTGCCGTCGAAGGCAAAGCGGAGCAAGGCGCTGCGGTAGATCTTCATAGGCTGGGAGCTTAACGGGCACCCGCTGCCCTGTGCAGCGGGTCGCCCATCACCACACCGGAGCCTGTTGTGCACATGCCGCAACCCGTGCAGGCCCAATCAGCCATGCAGTCCTTGCTGCGCACACCGCACACGCTCCGGTTTGGGCATGGCACCAAGCATATGCCATGCCTGCAGGCAGGCCATCACCCCGCGCCCCCCACGATCGCAGGGCCTGCAGCACGGGGCCGCAGGGCTCAGCGCGGCAACTGTCCGACCACGCCTTCGGCCAGCCAGTTCATCTGCAGAATGTCCGCATCCGGCAGCGTGCTGCCGGCCGGAATGCGCACCTGGCCCAGGTTGTCGCGAATGGGAGCGGCACCGGCACGGAAGGCGTGCAGCTTGCCGTGGGCCATTTCGTCCTGGCGCTGCTGCACTTCCATGCGCACGTCCTTGGGCACGCGCGGACCGAAGCTGTCCACGCGGATCATGCCTTCGCGCACGCCGCCCCAGGTGTCCTGGCTTTTCCATTCGCCTTTTTGCAGGGCACGCACACGGGCCGTGTCGTAGCCGCCCCACTGGTGGGTCACGGCCAGCAACTGGGCCTGGGGCCCGGCCTTGCGCATGTCGCTGTGGAAAGCGATGGCCATCTTGCCGCGCTCCTGGGCGGCGCCCATCACCGCGGTCGATGCCACCTGGAAGGACAGCACGTCGGCGCCTTCGTTCATCAGTGCCATGGCGGCTTCACGCTCGCGTGGTGGGTCGAACCAGGCGTTGAGCCACACCACCTTGACCTGGGCCTTGGGGTTGACGCTGCGCATGCCCAGCACGAAGGCGTTGATGCCCTGGATCACTTCGGGAATGGGAAAGCCTGCCACGAAGCCGGCCACGCCGGTCTGGCTCAGGCGCGCTGCGGCAATGCCCGACAGGTAGCGCCCTTCGTAATAGCGCGCATTGGCCGTGGCCACATTGGCCGCACGCTGGTAGCCGGTGATGGATTCGAACTTCACCTGCGGGAAGTCGCGCGCCACACGCATCGTGGGCTCCATATAGCCGAAGCTGGTGGTGAAGATGATGTCGTTGCCATTGGCCGCCAGATCGCGGATGACACGCTCGGCATCCGGCCCCTCGGCCACATCGGCCACCACCGTGGTCTGCACCTGATCGCCCAGCTGGGTCTGCAACTGGCGGCGGCCGGCATCGTGCTGGGTGGTCCAGCCGGCATCCAGCACGGGCGTCACATAGACAAAGGCGGCCTTGACCGGGCGTTGCAGCGGCACCGCCTTGGCAGGCGCGCTCGCAGTGGAAGCGGGGGGCGTGGGGGATGCAGCCCAGACAGGGGCCAAACAGCAAGCGGCCGCAAGTGCGGCTGCGAGGTTTTTGTACATGGTATTCCTCTACATGGCCCGGAGTTGAAAACGCCAGCCGGTGGGGCAGTCCAGCGGGCGAAGGCGCGGATTGTAGGCCCAATCGCCTGAGCCTTGCTGCGGCACAGCTATTGCCCGAAGCAGGCGCTTGGCAAGCCCGGTTCACCCGGATGGTGCGACGCACCACACATGCGTAGCATGGGGCGCATAGACCGCAACGCACACCGGCTGGCACCGGTGCCGCGCGGCGCCCCGCTGTCATGCCTTCGGAGACGGTTCCATGCCCATGTTTATCGACACCTCCCCGCCCGGCCAATGCATCTTCTGCAAGCTGGTGGCCGGAGAGATTCCCGCTGCCACCATTTACGAGGACGCGCTGACCATTGCCTTCATGGACATCGGCCAGGTCAACCCCGGCCATGTGCTGGTGGCCACCAAGCGCCACGCGGTCACCTTGCTGGAACTGACGCCGGCCGAATGCGCCGCCGTGATGCAGACCGCCCAGCGCGTCGCCCAGGCGGCCGAGCAGGCCTTCGGGCCGGACGGCATCACCCTGTTCCAGGCCAACGGGGCAGCCGGCGGGCAGACGGTGTTCCACTTCCACCTGCACATGCTGCCGCGCCATGTGGACGACGGCATGCATCTGACCTGGCCGCGCAAGGAGCCCGGCATGGCCGCACTGCAAGCCTATGCCGAGAAGCTGCGCACAGCCCTGGCGGCGCAGAAGACGAACTGATCACACGGGGCATCGACCGCCCCTGGTCCTGCCGGCAGACACCCGCAGCTGTGGCAGGGGCAGCCCGCCGCAAGCGCTGCGCAGCGCCTCAGATGCGGTCAGTTGCGGTTCGCAAAGCGGGCAAAGCAGGCATCGAGCTGCTGCACCCAGGCGGCCTGCTGCTGCGGGCTGGCGAACGTGGCTTCCAGGCTGTTGCGCGCCAGCTGGTAGGCGTGCTCGGCCCCCATGCCGGTGGCGGCAAACAGCTGCACATAGTTGTCGTTGACGTAGCCGCCGAAATAGGCCGGATCGTCGGAATTGACCATCACCTTCAGCCCCGCATCCAGCATGCGCGGCAGATTGTGCTGGGTCAGGTCGTCCACCACGCACAGCTTCAGGTTGGACAGCGGGCACACGGTCAGCGGAATGCCGCGGTCGACCAGGTGCTGCATCAGTGCAGCGTCTTTTTCCGATTGCACGCCGTGGTCGATACGCTCCACGGCCAGCGCATTGAGCGCACCCCACACATAGGCGGGCGGCCCCTCTTCCCCGGCATGGGCCACCAGCCGCAGACCCAGCTGCTTGGCACGGGCGAACACGCGGGTGAACTTTTCGGGCGGGTGACCGAGCTCGCTGCTGTCCAGCCCGACACCGATGAACTGGTCGCGGAACGGCAGGGCCGCTTCCAGCGTGGCAATGGCGTCTTCCTCGCTCAGATGCCGCAGAAAGCTCAGGATCAGTTCGGCGCTGATGCCCCATTGCGCATGCGCATCGCGGCAGGCCCGCGTCAGGCCGTGGATGATGGTGCCCATGGCCACGCCGCGTTCGGTGTGGGTCTGCGGGTCAAAGAAGATTTCGGCCCGCACCACGTTGTCCTGCACCGCGCGGCGCAGGTAGGCCATGGTCATGTCGTAGAAGTCTTCTTCCTGCAGCAGCACGCTGGCGCCAGCGTAGTAGATGTCCAGAAAACTCTGCAGGTCGGTGAAGGCGTAGGCGGCACGCAGCGCTTCCACATCGGCATAGGGCAGATCCACGCCATTGCGTTCTGCCAGGGCAAAGATCAGCTCGGGCTCGAGCGAGCCCTCGATGTGGATGTGCAGCTCCGCCTTGGGCATGGCGCGCAGCAACAGGGGCAGACGGGAAGTTTCCACGACGGGCACAGTATGCATTTCAATCCTCTATGGCGCTGCGCGCCGCTCTCAGACTGCGAATATGGCACGCCCAGGCGCAGGTGCAAGAACCGTGCGCAAAAAACCGTACGCCATCGCCGCCTGTACGCCGCCGGACCATGTCCGCTAGCCGCTCCGCAGCCAGGCGGTCATTCCCGGAGTGGCACAGGCCGCGATGGCGGCCCGGAGCGTGGTGGTGGAGGTCAGCACACGCCAAAGCTGACGCCGCTGGCTTTCAGGTAGCGGCGGTAGGCGGACGACATGCGGTCGGCGGCCGAATGCAGCTCGGCGCGCGGGTCCAGCGGCAACGGCTTGGGCAGCTGCGACTCCAGCACCGGCTGGTCCTGCGTGAAGATGGTGTGCTGGAATTGCTGCAGTTGGTCGTCGGTGGACTCGAAGTCGGCCACCGCCAGGCGGAACCAGACGCGGCTGGTGTCGGGCGTGACCGGGCAGATGAACAGGCCGATGGCTTCGTGCCAGCCCTGCTTGCTGCTGCCCTCTTCCGGGATCTTGGTCAGCAGCGCGGTGTAGGGTGCCGTCACTTCATAGGTGTATTCCACTTCGGCAGGCTTGGTGGAATGCAGGTTCGACTGGGGCTGCACGGCCTTGCAGCCGGTGGCCTTGACGCCGGTGGGCGTGGGTTCCACCTGGTAAGGCGCCATGGCCGTGGCATCGCGGCTGCCCAGCCAGCCTTCGTGCACAAAGCCGAAGTGCGACATGTCCAGGAAGTTCTCGATGATGCGTGGTGCGCTGGCTGCCACATCGTACGGGCCGCAGTTAAGCTTGCGCAGCTGGTCGTTGGCCTCCGCCTCGAACACCGGCAGCGGCACCTCGGCGCCTTCCGGCGCTTGCAGCTGCACCCAGACCAGGCCATAGGCTTCCTGCACATTGAAGGACTTGACGCAGTGCTGCGGTGGCGGCGTGAAACCGGGCACCGCCGGCACCTTCACGCACTGGCCGTTGTCGGCGAACTGCCAGCCATGGTAGGGGCACTCCAGGTTGCCTTCGTTGACCCGGCCCAGCGACAGGCGTGCGCCGCGGTGCGGGCAGCGGTCGACAAAGGCCTGTGCGCGACCGCTGGTGTCGCGCCAGAGCACCAGGTCCTGCTCCAGCAGCCGCACGGCCAGGGGAGCATCAATCACATCGTGGGAGAGGGCAAGCGGGTGCCACTGGTTTTTTTCCATCATGGGGCGCGATCATTCCAAACAAAAAGGCTGCCCGGAGGGCAGCCTTTGCATAACCGAGCAGTATTGACGGGCTTGATACCCGTCATAACGCCAGGCATATACCGCCTTACTTGGCGCCGGGAACCTTGCCTTCCACGCCCTTGACGTAGAAGTTGACGCCTTGCAGGAACGCGTCGTCGGCGGCCTTGTCGGCTGCCAGCACTTCCTTGCCGTCGTTGGAAGCGATCGGGCCCTTCCAGATCACGTACGTGCCTTCCTTCAGGCCCTTCTTGACTTCTTCCACCTTGGCCTTGGCTTCGGCAGGCACGTCTTCGGCGATGGACACCAGATCGATGGCGCCTTCCTTCACACCCCACCAGCTGCTGCCCGTGGCCCAGGTGTTGTTCAGCACGTCGTTGACGGCCTTGGAGTAGTAAGGCGCCCAGTTGATGATGGACGAACCCAGGTGGGCCTTGGGACCGTAGGCGGTCATGTCCGAATCCCAGCCGAAGGCACGGATGCCCTTTTCTTCGGCGGTCTTCAGCACGGCGGGCGAATCGGTGTTCTGGAACAGGATGTCGGCGCCGCCGTTGATCAGGCTGGTGGCAGCTTCGGTTTCCTTGGGGGGGCTGAACCATTCATTGACCCAGACCACCTTGGTCTTGACCTTGGGGTTCACGCTCTGCGCGCCCAGCGTGAAGCTGTTGATGTTGCGGATCACTTCGGGGATGGGCACGGAGCCCACGATGCCCAGGGTGTTGGACTTGGTCATCGAGCCGGCGATGATGCCGGCCAGGTAGGCACCTTCGTAGGTGCGGCTGTCATAGGTGCGCACGTTCTCGGCGGTCTTGTAGCCGGTGGCGTGTTCCCACTTCACGTCCTTGAAGTCGCCGGACAGCTTCTGGATGCTGTCCATGTAGCCGAAGGTGGTGCCGAAGACCATCTTGTTGCCCTGAGAGGCCAGGTCGCGCAGCACGCGCTCGGCGTCCGGACCTTCGGGCACGCTTTCCACGAAGGAGGTCTGGATCTTGTCGCCGAATTCGGCTTCCAGCTTCTTGCGGGCCTGGTCGTGCGCGAACGTCCAGCCGCCGTCACCCACCGGGCCGACGTAGGCGAAACCGATCTTCAGCGGCTCGGCCTTGGCGGCGGGTGCAGGTTCGGCAGCGGGAGCGGCCGGTGCCGGCTCTTCCTTCTTGCCGCAGCCAGCCAACACGGCCGCTGCCACAGCGGACATGGCCGCCATCTTGAACAAAGAGCGTTTCTTCAGGTCTGTCATGGATATTCCTTCTGGAGGAAAAAAGAGGTGATTTGCGACACGCACGCACAGTGCCCGTGCCGGTCGGCGGGGTGCACTATGTTTGCACAGTTCCGGCGCAGATTCTGCCTGCGATCCATCGCCTTGCCGCACTGTGCCTGTGGCACAACGCTGCAGGCGACGTTCGTCCAGCGGGCATGTTACACATGCAAAAACCGCACCATGGCGCGGTGCCGGCTGCAGACGACTGCGCACCGCATGCAAAAGGCCTCCCGAAGGAGGCCTGCATCAGGGGCTTGCGGGCCCGTGCTTATTTGCCGCCTGCGCCCGGCACCTTGCCTTCCACGCCATTGACGTAGAAGTTGATGCCACGCAGGAAGCCGTCATCGGCCACCTGGCCGGCGGCCAGCACTTCCTTGCCGGTGTTGTCCTTGATGGGACCGGTCCAGACGGCGAAGCTGCCGTCCTTCATGCCGACCTTGGCCTTTTCGACCTTGTCCTTGATGTCCTGGGGCACCTGGTCGGCGATCTTCACCAGATCCATCGCGCCTTCCTTGACGCCCCACCAGTAGTTGCCACCCTGCCAGTTGCCGGCCAGCGTGTCTTCCACCACCTTGGTGTAGTAAGGCGTCCAGTTGATCACGGCCGAGCCCAGGTGGGCCTTGGGCGCGAAGGCGCTCATGTCGCCGTCCTTGCCGAAGGCATAGGCACCGCGCTCTTCGGCGGTCTTGAGCACGGCGGGCGAATTGGTGTTCTGGTACATCACGTCCACACCGCCGTTGAGCAGGCTGGTGGCGGCTTCCGATTCCTTGGGCGGGCTGAACCATTCGTTCACCCACACCACCTTGGCCTTGATCGAGGGATCGATGGCCTGGGCGCCCAGCACAAAGCTGTTGATGTTGCGCACCACTTCGGGGATGGGTACCGAAGCCACCACACCCACGGTCTTGGTCTTGGTCATGGCACCGGCCACCAGACCGGCCAGGTAGGCACCTTCGAAGGTCTTGCTGTCGTACACGGCGACGTTGTCGGCCTGCTTGTAGCCGGTGGCGTGCTCGAACTTCACGTCCTTCAGATCGGCGGCTGCCTTCTGCACGAATTCCTGGTAGCCGAAGCTGGTCGCGAAGATCAGCTTGTTGCCCTGGCCGGCCATGTCGCGCATCACGCGTTCGGCATCGGCCGATTCGGGCACGCTTTCCACCATGGCGGTTTCGATCTTGTCGCCGAACTTGTCCTGAATCGCCTTGCGCGCCAGCTCGTGCTGGAAGGTCCAGCCGCCATCGCCGATGGGGCTGACGTACATGAAACCGACCTTCAGCTTGTCGGCCGCCGGTGCCTGGGCAGCAGGGGCAGCGGCCGCAGCCGGTGCTTCTTCCTTCTTGCCGCAGGCCGTCAGGGCCGCCACGGACACGGCCGACAGGCCGATCATCTTGAGCAAAGTGCGCTTGCGCAGTGCGTTCATGCGAGTGTTCCTCTGGTGGGAGTTCTGTGAAAAAGGGGAATCTGGCCTCAGGAGCCGGGATAGAACGGCTTGCCGAGGGAAGCCGGCATATTCGCGCGGATCCAGGCCGGATTGCGCGAGATGATAACCAGCACCACGATGGTGGCCAGATAAGGCAGCATGGACAGCAGCTGGCTGGCCACCTGCACGCCCGTGGCCTGCAGGTGGAATTGCAGCATGGTCACGCCGCCGAACAGGTAGGCGCCCAGCAGCACGCGGGCCGGCCGCCAGGTGGCGAAGGTGGTCAGCGCCAGGGCAATCCAGCCACGGCCCGCAACCATGCCTTCGACCCACAGCGGGGTGTAGACCGTGGAGATGTAGGCCCCTGCCAGACCGCACAGCGCGCCGCCGGCCATCACGGCCGCCAGACGGATGGGACGCACGGCATAGCCGATGGCGTGTGCCGACTCGGGCGACTCGCCCACGGCACGCAGCACCAGCCCGGCGCGCGAGCGGTACAGGAAAGCGATCAGCGCCAGTGCCAGCAACACGGTGATGTAGACCAGCGGATGCAGCTTGAACAGTGCCGGGCCGATGACCGGGATGTCCGACAGCAGCGGAATGGCGTACTTCGGCAGCTCGGGCAGCTTGGCCTGCACATAGGCCTGGCCGGCAAAGGCCGAGAAGCCGGTGCCGAACAGGCTCAGCGCCAGACCGGTGGCGTACTGGTTGGTGTTCAACCAGATCACCAGCACCCCGAACAGGCCGGCCAGCAGCGCGCCCGCCGCCATGCCGGCGGCAAAGCCGATCCAGGTGCTGCCGGTGTGCACCACCGCGGCAAAACCCGCCAGGGCGGCGCACAGCATCATGCCTTCGGCCCCCAGGTTGACAATGCCGGCTTTTTCATTGATCAGCAGACCCAGGGCAGCCAGCGCCAGCACGGTGCCGGCGCTCAGTGTGGAACCCAGTAGCAGTGCGTAAGCGTCCATCACTGGCCTCCTTTCGCTGCGCCCTTGGATGCCGACACCCAGCGCAGGCGGTAGGCGATCAGGGTGTCGCATGCCAGCAGCGTGAACAGCAGCAGACCCTGGAAGACGCCGGTCAAAGACTTGGGCAGGCCCAGACGCGACTGCGCCAGCTCACCACCGATATAGAACATGCTCATGAGAATGGCAGAGAAGATCATGCCCACCGGGTGCAGGCGCCCCACGAAGGCCACGATGATGGCGGCAAAGCCGTAACCGGCCGGCACATACGGGGTAAGCTGGCCGATGGGGCCCGCCACTTCCAGCGCGCCCGCCAGGCCGGCGCAGCCGCCCGAGATCAGCAGCGCCGTCCACAGCGCGCGGCGCGAGGAGAAGCCGGCATAGCGCGCCGCCGCCGGGGCCAGACCGCCCACCTGCTGGGCAAAGCCCAGCTTGGTACGGAACAGGAAGACCCACAGCAGGGCCGAGCCGAGCAAGGCCAGCAGCGTACCGATGTGCAGGCGCGTGCCTTCGATCAGCTTAGGAATCTGCGTGACCCGCTCGAACATCTTGCTCTGCGGGAAGTTGTAGCCCATGGGGTCCTTCCAGGGACCATAGACCAGATAGCCCAGCACCAGGGTGCCCACATAGACCAGCATCAGGCTGACCAGGATTTCGTTGGCGTTGAACCTGTCGCGCAGCAAGGCCACGATGCCCGCCCACACCATGCCGCCGAGCACGCCCGCCAGCAGGATCACCGGAACAATCCAGGGACCGGTGGTCTTGTCGGCCAGCAAGGCCACACCACCAGCCGCCACGGCGCCGATCACGAACTGTCCTTCGGCGCCGATGTTCCACACATTGGAGCGGAAGCACACCGCCAGGCCCAGCGCGATCAGCAGCAGCGGCGTGGCCTTCATGGCCACCTCACCCATGGCGTAGGTGGTCTTCAGCGGCTCCCAGAAGAAGGCCTGCAGCCCCTTGACCGGGTCCTTGCCCAACAACATGAACAGGACGATGCCGATCAGCACCGTGATGGCCAGCGCCAGCAAGGGCGAGCCATAGGTCCACCAGCGCGAAGCCTGGGGACGTTGTTCCAGCTTGATCATGCCTGCCCCCCTGTCCCGGCCTGGCGCTCGCTGCGTGCCAGGTGCTGCTGCACCTCGGCATGCCACAGGCCGCTCATCCATTCGCCAATCTTCTGCACCGAGGCATCGGCCCGGTCCACGGAAGGGCTCAGGCGCCCCTTGGCCACCACGTGCAGGCGGTCGCTGATTTCAAACAATTCGTCCAACTCCTCGCTGAGCACCAGCACGGCGCAGCCCGCGTCCCGCAGCGCCAGCATCGCCCCCCGGATCTGCGCTGCCGCGCCCACGTCCACCCCCCAGGTGGGCTGGGAGACGATGAGCAGCCTGGGCTTGGCATCGATCTCGCGGCCCACGATGAATTTCTGCAGATTGCCGCCCGACAGCGACTTGGCCGCTGCATTCGGCCCGCCGGCCTTCACGCCGAAGCGGCGGATGATATCGGCCGCATGCGCCTGCAACTGGCCCATGCGCAACCAGCCGCCGGAGCCGACGGCGTCACTGCGGGTCAGCAGCAGGTTGTGCGCCAGCCCCATGGTGGGGACAGCGCCCCGGCCCAGGCGTTCTTCCGGCACGAAATGCAGGCCCAGCGCACGGCGCTGGCGCGGGCCCATGCGGCCTGCGTCCTGGCCCAGCACCTGCACCATGGCCGGCGCGGCGCGGGTGTCTTCGCCGGACAGGGCGTACAGCAGCTCTTTCTGGCCGTTGCCGGACACGCCGGCAATGCCCACCACTTCACCGGCGCGCACTTGCAGCCCGATGTCGATCAGGTCCACGCCGAACTGGTCGGTCTTGCCCAGGCTCAGCCCTTGCACCTTCAGCACCACGTCGCCGGTCTTTGGCGCCTGGCGTTGCAGCGCCGGTGGCTCCGAGCCGATCATCAGGCGCGACAGCGAGGCATTGCTCTCGTTCTGCGGGTTGCACACGCCGGTGACCACACCGCCGCGCAGCACGGTGCAGGCGGAGCACAGCTCACGGATTTCGTGCAGCTTGTGGCTGATATAGAGAATGGAGCAGCCTTCGGATGCCAGTTTTTTCAGCACCACAAACAGCTTTTCCACCGCCTGGGGCGTCAGCACCGAAGTCGGCTCGTCCAGAATCAGCAGGCGCGGGTTGGTCAGCAGGGCGCGGATGATTTCCACGCGCTGCATCTCGCCCACCGACAGGGTGTGGACCGGGCGCAGCGGATCGATGTCCATGCCGTATTCGCTGCCCACTTCGGTGATGCGGCGCGTCACGTCGGCCAGCGGCATGCCCTTGTCCAGGCCCAGCCAGACGTTTTCGGCCACGGTGAGCGTGTCGAACAGGCTGAAATGCTGGAACACCATGGCGATGCCCAGTTGCCGCGCTTCCTGCGGGTTGCGGATGGACACGGGTTTGCCGTCGAAGTGCACGGCACCCTCGTCGGGTTTGACCGTGCCATAGATGATCTTCATCAGCGTGGACTTGCCAGCGCCGTTTTCACCCAGCACAGCATGCACTTCGCCTGGCTGCACCGTCAGCGACACCCCACTGTTGGCCACCACGGCCGGGTATCGTTTGGTAATGCCCACCAGCTGCAAACGCGGTGGTGCGACACCGGGCGTGGGGGTTGTATCGGGGGGATTCATGCCGGGATTTTCTCTCAGATTGTTTCTGTCACTGGGATGAATTGGGGTTAACCGCTGACTGCTACTGGGCTATACGCTATCATTTGGAGAGCATCAAAGCCACGTCTTTCACCGCCTCTCGCAGCCAGATGGCCGCTGCCGAATGGTGGGTGCGGGCATGCCACAGCTGGTAGTACGTCAGTCGTGGTAGGGGCACCGGACACGGCAGTATCTGCAACGGCAGCCGCGGCACAAAGCGCTCACAGAACTGGCGGCCGGTGGTCAGCACCAGCAGGCTGCCGGCCACGATGTCGGGCATCAGGCTGAAATGGGCGCAGCGCGCCGTGATGTTGCGCTGCAGGCCCAGCTGTTCGAGCTGCAGGTCGATCACGCCCCGTGCGCCCGGGTAGGTGGGCATGGGGGCAATGTGCTCGGCCTCCAGCCAGGCGGACTCGTCCCAGCCCCGGCGCACGGCCGGGTGGCGGTTGCTGACCAGACACACCACCTCGTCGTCGAACAGGGGGCTCTGGTGCAGCTCCATCGGGGGTGCCGGCCAGTTACCGATCACCACATCCACCTCGCCCTGGGCCAGTTGGGCCTGGTAGTGCACCTCGTGGCTGAGCGCCATCACCTCCACCGGGCAGCCCGGGGCCTGGGCCTTCAGATAGGCCACCAGCTGGGGCAGGAACAACGGATCCAGGTAGTCGCTGGCCGCGATGCGGAACGTGCGGCTGGCCTGGGCCGGGTCAAAGCTGCGCGCCTGCGAGAACAGCCCTTCGGCCGCACGCAGGATAGCGGCCGCAGGCTCGATCATGTGCAGCGCCGCATCGGTGGGCTGCATGGCCGCGCCGGAACGCACCAGCAGCGGATCGCCCGCCAGCTCCCGCAGCCGGCGCAGCGCAGTGGACACCGCCGGCTGCGACATGCCCAGGCGCACCGCCGCCCGCGAGACATTGCGCTCCACCAGCACCGTGTGCAGCACACGGATCAGGTGCAGGTCAATCTTGTCAAACAGGGCTTGCTCGCGCATGGAAGCTGGAAATGCGAAAAAGGGAACGGGTTACGGATGTGTAAAAGCTGCTGCGCAGTATGCATGGGCGGCGCAGGCCCGCAGCCCCGGGGAAGTCCCGCCCACGGACCACCGCCCCGGGCGGGGTGTACGCCATGCAATTGCAATGCCAGGCCACCCGCAGGGCGGCCTGCGCCGGGTCCTCAGTGCTGCTGCACCGCCTCCCCGGTCATGACGGCCTCGTCCAGCTTGGCCTGCCAGTACGCCAGGCGCGCATTGTGGCGGGCCATGATGGCGGCGTCGATCTCTTCCTTGTGGATGTCGGAGAAATCCTCCAGCTCCGACACCAGCGATGCCATGCGCTGCTCCAGCCGCTCCACCTCGTCGGCCAGCAGCTCGGCCTCGGTCTTTTCGGTACGGAAGGGGTTGGACAACGCGTTCAGGAAGCTGCTGCCCTTGGTCTGCTCGATGGTCGTGACCGCCTTCTTGGCCTGTTCGTACAGGTTCTGCATGGTCTGGAACTCGGCCATGCGCTCGTTGAAGCGCTCGCTCAGCACCTGCTTGAGCCTGGCCTCTGCCTGCAAATAGTCTTCATGGCGCAGCCGCACCTCCATGCTGCGGGCCTTGTGCTCGGCCCGGGTCAGCGGCCCTTCGATGCGAAACAGGCCGGCAAACACCAGCAGCGCTGCCATGCCATACCACAGCAGCCAGTCCACCGGCACCTGGAAACCGCCCCACACCAGCAGCGCCGTGCCCGCCAGTGCCAAGGTGTAGATGACCTGGCTCTCATAGCGGACCGCGCGGGGCAGCGGAATCGGCGCGAGCTTGACCACCGCATGCATGCGCAGCGGGGCGTTGGCTTCAGGCAGCTTCAGCTTGGCCAATCTCTCCTTCGCTTCCTCCACATCGAATGTGGGCATGGGGGACGTTGCAGCCTCCACAGCAGGAGCGGCGGACCAGAACTTCAGGGCGTTCTTGGCTCGTCGGAAAAAGGAGGGCAGCTTCATGGGGCGGCAGGCACGCACAGACAGGTCATCACTCCCAAGTCTACCAAGCGCGGGCGGCCGGCGGTTCACGTATATCCCCTGCTTGCGCATCGAAAACGGCACAAGGATTGCTTGCAATGCTCCCAAGTTTGAAGCTCTGGCTATCTGTACGCCTGGATGCCGCACATACGTTCTGACATATGCAAGTGCCCTGGCACTGGCGTACCCTGCTTTCCTATGCGGCCTATGCCCACGAGGACCACCGAAAAAATGACCACCCGCACCATCCAATTCCTGCGCAGGGGCCAGCCGGTCACCTTGCACGACATCCCGCCCGACCGCACGCTGCTGGAGGTGCTGCGCGAAGACCTGCACTGCACCGGCACCAAGGAAGGCTGCGGCGAAGGCGACTGCGGTGCCTGCACCGTGGTGCTGGGCGAGCGCATGCAGCAGGCCGGGGAAGACCCGGTGCTGCAGCTGCGCGCCATCAACAGCTGCATCCGCCTGGCGCACTCCGTGGACGGCCTGGCCCTGTGGACGGTGGAAGACCTGGCCCGCGATCCGCTGATAGCCCATGCAGCCGGCCACCCGCTGCACCCGGCGCAAGAGGCCATGGTGCAGTGCCATGGCTCGCAATGCGGCTTCTGCACCCCCGGCTTCGTGATGAGCCTGTTCGGTCTGTACGAGAACCACACCCTGCAGGGTGCCCCGGTGGACCGCACCCAGGCGCAGGAGGCACTGTCCGGCAATCTGTGCCGCTGCACCGGCTACCGCCCCATCCTGGAGGCAGCCCAGCAGATGGGGGATCTGCCCCCGGCCCCCTTGAACCAGTCCGCGGTGCTGCAAAAGCTGGAACAGCTGCAGCGCGCGCGCACAGCCGCAGACAGTGATTCCGCCTACCAGTCCCCGACCGATGTGCAGGAACTGCTCCGGCTGCGCGCCGCCCAGCCGCAGGCCCAGGTGGTGGCGGGCTGTACCGACGTGGGCCTGTGGGTGACCAAGCAGCACAAGCGCTTCCCCGCCGTGCTGGACCTGACCCGGGTGACCACCCTGCGCCAGATCACACGGCAAGACGGCCTGCTGCAGATTGGCGCCGCCGCCACACTGACCGAGGCCTTTGCCGCCCTGGAACAGCACTACCCCGAGCTGCACCGCTTTGCCGCCCGCTTTGCCGGCCTGCCGGTGCGCAACAGCGGCACGCTGGGCGGCAATGTGGCCAATGGCTCGCCCATTGGCGACTCCATGCCGCTGCTGATCGCACTGAACGCCCAGGTCGTGCTGGCCAGCGTGCGGGGCGAACGCAGCCTGCCGCTGGAAAACCTGTACACCGGCTACCGCCAGAACGTGATGGCGGCGGACGAGCTGCTGGTGCGCATTGACGTGCCCCTGCACGCCACCCAGGCCACGGCACAGGCGGGAGACCTGCACCTGCTGCGCGCCTACAAGGTCAGCAAACGCCAGGACGATGACATTTCCGCGGTCTGCCTGGTGCTGCGCGTGGCCGTGCAAGGCGGCATCGTCACCGAAGCCACGATCGGCGCCGGTGGGGTGGCCGCCACCCCGGTGCGCGCCACCCAGGCCGAAGCCGCACTGCACGGCCAGCCCTGGAATGCCGCCACGGCGCAGGCTGCGGCCGCTGCGCTGCAGGCCCAGTTCAGCCCGATTTCCGACATGCGCGCCAGCGGCGCCTACCGCCGCCAGCTGCTGGCCAGCCTGGTGACGCGTTTCTGGAACGAAAGCCAAGGCCACCGCGCCACCACCCTGGAACAGATTGCCGTGGAGGTTCTGCCATGAACGCCCCCCATGAAGCCGCACTGACGGCAGCCACCGCCCAGGCCGTGGGCCAGTCCGCCTTCCACGAAAGTGCCGTCGCCCAGATGAAGGGCGAAGCCCAGTATGTGGACGATGTGCCCGAAGTGCGCGGCACGCTCTATGCGGCCCCCATCCTGAGTCAGGTCGCCCACGGCCAGCTGCACGGGGTGGATGCCAGCGCTGCCCTGGCCCTGCCCGGGGTGCGCGGCGTGGTGCTGGCCGCCGACATTCCTGGCGACCCCATCCTGGCAGCCTTCGGCCATGACGAGCCCATCTTTGCCCAGGACACGGTGCAGCATATCGGCCAGGTGATCGGCCTGGTCGTGGCCGACAGCGTGATGGCCGCCCGCCGCGCCGCGCGCAAGGTGCAGTGCGATATCACACCCCTGCCCGCCCTCCTGAACGTGCACGACGCCCACCGGGCCCAAAGCTATGTGCTGCCCCCGGTACATGTGAAGCGTGGCGATGCGGCGGCCGGCCTGGCCCGTGCCGGTCACCGGCTGCAAGGTGCGCTGGAAGTCGGGGGGCAGGAGCATTTCTATCTGGAAGGCCAGATCGCCTACGCCCTGCCGATGGAGCAGGATCAGTGGTGGATCTACTCCAGCACCCAGCACCCGGGCGAGGTGCAGCACTGGGTGGCCCATGCCCTGGACATCGGCAACCACGCCGTCACCGTGCAGTGCCGGCGCATGGGCGGCGGCTTTGGCGGCAAGGAGACCCAGTCCGGCCATCTGGCCGTGTGGGCCACGCTGGCGGCACGCAAGTTCAACGCCCCGGTCAAGCTGCGGCTGGACCGGGACGACGACTTCATGGTCACCGGCAAGCGCCACCCGTTTGCCTACCACTGGGATGTGGGCTTTGACGATACGGGCCGCATCACCGGCCTGCAGCTGGAGATGCTGGCCAACTGCGGCTTTTCCGCCGACCTGTCCGGCCCCGTGGCTGACCGCGCCATCTTTCACGCGGACAACGCCTATTTCCTGTCGGACGTATCCATCAGTTCCTACCGCTGCAAGCTCCACACGCAAAGCCACACGGCGTTTCGCGGGTTTGGTGGGCCGCAGGGGGTGATCGTCATCGAAACCATCCTCGGCGACATTGCCCGTACCCTGGGCCTGGATGCCCTGGCCGTGCGCCGCCGCAATTACTACGACGCGAACCCCGCCGCCGGCCGTGACGTGACGCACTACCAGATGCGGGTGGAAGACAACATCCTGCTACCCATCACCCACAAGCTGGAGCAGTCTGCGCGCTACCAGCAAAGGCTGGAAGCGATTGCGGACTGGAATGCAAGCAACGACGTGATCCAGCGCGGCATTGCCATCACACCGGTCAAGTTCGGCATCAGCTTCACCGCCACGCTGTTCAACCAGGCTGGGGCCCTGGTCCATGTCTACACCGACGGCACGGTGCAGGTGAACCATGGCGGCACCGAAATGGGACAGGGCCTGCACACCAAGGTGGCCCAGATCGTGGCCGACGAGCTGGGCGTGCCGCTGGCCCAGGTCAAGGTGACCGCCAGCGACACCAGCAAGGTGCCCAATGCCAGCGCGACCGCCGCCAGCAGCGGCACCGACCTGAACGGCCGTGCCGCCCAGTACGCCGCGCGGAGCGTGCGCGACAACCTGGCCGCCTTCGTGGCCGGGCTGGACCACTGCGGCGCGGGCGCCGTCGGCTTTGCCGGCGGCGTGGTCCGCACGCCCAAGGGCGAGCGCGCCTTCACCGACGTGGTGCAGGCCGCCTATGCCAACCGCATCCAGCTGTGGAGCGATGGTTTCTACCGCACGCCCAAGATCCATTACGACAAGACCACGCTGACCGGCCGACCCTTCTACTACTTTGCCTATGGCGCGGCCTGCACCGAAGTGGCCGTCGACACGCTGACCGGCGAATCCAAGGTGCTGGCCATCGACGTGCTGTACGACGCCGGTCGCAGCATCAACCCGGCCATCGACATCGGCCAGGTGGAAGGCGGCTTCATCCAGGGCATGGGCTGGCTGACCACCGAGCAGCTGGTGTGGAACGACAAGGGCCAGCTGACCACGCATGCGCCCAGCACCTACAAGATTCCGGCGACCGGCGATGTGCCAGCCCATTTCAAGGTGGAACTGTTCGAGGAACCCAACCACGAGGACAACGTGGGCGGCAGCAAGGCCGTGGGCGAGCCGCCCTTCATGCTGGCCATCAGCGTGTACGAGGCGCTGCGCCACGCCATCGGCAGCCACCATGCCAAGCAGGGCCATGCCCATGCACCGGTGCAGCTGGAAGCACCGGCCACGGCGGAGCATGTGCTGAACGCACTCCAATCCCGGTCCACCTGAGCGCGGCACGTGCACCCCAGGCGCTGCGGAAGCGCCTGGGCGCCAGGGCAACCGGTCAGCTGATGTCAATCGACAGACCGCGCTCTCCTGCCTGAGGGGGCTTCACTGCCGGAACACCCTGCGGCAGGCGGGCCTGCACCGCCCGCCCCTGGCCGCTGCGCTTGGCCTCGCGGCAGGCAGCTTCCACAGTGCGCAGCAGCTGGTCGGACTCCAGATCGGCGGCATCGGTCCACAGCCAGCCCACGCTCAGCCCCAGCACAAAACGCTGGCCGGCATAGTGGGGGGCCCATTCCTGCACCGCCGCGCACAGGCGCCAGGCCAGGGTTTGCACGGCCGCTTCGGTGTCGGCCGGGTGCAGCCACAGCACAAAGGCATCGGCCCCCACCCGCGCCGCCAGGCCGTGGGCGCCCTGTTCGCGCTGCAGCAGCCACGCCACCTGCCGCAGCACCTCGTCCCCTGCCGCCCGCCCGGCCGTGGCATTGAGGATGGTGAAATAGTCCACATCCAGCCACAGCAGCGCCTGGCCCTGTGGCTCCTGGGGCGGTGCTGCACACCAGGACTGCAGCTGCATCTGGAGCGTGTACTGGTTGGCCAGACCGGTTCCCGCATCGTACGCATCCTGCCAGCGTGCCAGCCGCCGCTGCTGGCGTGGCACTTCGGCATCGTCCAGCAGCCACAGATTGCCCAGGGCAGGCAGCTGCATGGACTGGCCTTGCACCTGCAGCCAGCGCGTAAGGCCGGGCTGGAGCTTCCACGGCACCTCGCCCTGGACATGGCCGAAGCTGGCCAGGCTGTCGCTCGCCCGCACAACCCATTGCCGCAGCCCCGGCTGGTTGTGCAGCAGCTGGTGCAGGTGCAGGCCTTGCAACGATTTGGCGTCGCGCCCCAGCAGCGCCGCCGCACGACGCGAAACGTAGAGCAGCACTTCCCCCTGCTCCCACACGGCGCCACCGGGCATGGCCTCCAACAGCTGGACCACAGCGGCTTCCATGCTGCCGGCCTGCTGCTGGCTGCGGTGCAGATCCTGCTCCAGCGCCTGCCAGTGTTCCCGCAGGTGCGAGGCCTCATCCAGCGCCAGCGGTGACAGCGCCTCCTGCGCTGCAAGCGGCGGCACCGGCACAGCGCTGTCCGGCATGCGTCCACCGGGCTGGACCGGCGCGGCCAGGGGGCGCAAGGCCTGCACCTCGGCCCGCCGTCGCGTGCCCTGGCGCAGCAGGCCCACCAGCGGGCGGCTGAGCCACCACAGCACCCCCAGCAAGGCCAGCGCCACGGCCACCGCCGTGGCCACCAGCGCCAGCCATTGCCAGGGCGAGAGCCGCTGCATGCCCAGCAGGCGCGGGGACAGATCACGCACCGCCACCACCTGCCAGCGTGGCAGCGGCATGCCCACCCGCGTGACCAGCAGGTGGCCCCACTGCTGGCTGTCGGCATTGGCGGTGCTGCTGGAAGACAGGGCCGCCCATTGCGCGTCGCTCACCCCCAGCGCAGCCTGGACGCGGCCCGCTGCGGGTACGGCCGGGGCTGCGGCGTCCAGGGAGGCCGCCGTGTCGCCCCGCTTCTGCGGTGCCCACCGGGAATCGGCCAGCAGCAGGCCCTCCTGGTCCACCAGCAGCCAGCGCTGCGTCGGCGCGTCTTCCTCGGGCTGGGGCAGCAGACTGGGCAGGCCCATGCGCACCAGGCCGGCCAGTGCACCCCGCACGGCACCGCCGGCCTGGCGCAGCGGCACGGTCAGCACCAGGCCCAGCTGGGGCGTGGCGCCTTCGACCGCTGCCTCCACCGTGATGTGGGTGACCTGGGGTTTGCCGTCCGACAACGTGCGGCGCAGCGCATCGCGCAGCGCACTGCCGCCCGCCGGCGTGCCGCCCGAGGGAGCATAGGACACCATGCTGCCGTCGCTGGCCGTCATCACCAGGGTGTCGAAGATGCCGGCATAGCCCGCGTCTTCCCGCAGCAGCAGCTCCAGCAGATAGGGGGTGTCGAGCATGCTGGAATGGATGCCCTGGCCCATGGACTGCAGCACGCGCTGGTAGGACTCGATGCGCACCCCCAGCGTGCGCGCGGTGAAGCCGGCCACCATTTCCTGTTGTCGGCGCTCGTCGCGCAGGGTCTGGGCATCGGAATAATGGGCCAGCAGCCCCAGGCACAGCATGCAGGCCAGCAGCAGACTGGCCACCGCCACCAGCCCCCAGGAGCGCACCAGCGGACCCGGCCACCAGGCCAGAGGCTCGGTCGCTGTCGTACGGCGCATAGTTGGCCAGCGCCAACCGCCGCCAGAAGATGGTGGCAATGTAGACATGGGCGTTCGCTGCAACAGAGCACCCACTATAGGAAAGCCACGGCGCCCCCGATTGCAGGAGGAACCCTTGGTATGCGACCGGTTTACCCTGAGAGGGTCAGACCTCAGCCGCCCGCCACCACCTGCAAGGCCGTGGGATGGGGCAGGTTCAGCACATTACCGGTGCCCGCAATCAGGCCGTGCTCGCGCAGGTGGCGCAGCACGCGCGAGAAGGTCTCGGGTGCAATGCCCAGCTGGGCGGCAATCAGGCGCTTGCGCTGGTGCAAGGTGACGCGCATGGTGCCGTTGTCGGCATGCTGGGCATGGCGCAGCAGCCACTGGGCGCAACGGGCTTCGGCATCCTGGGCCAGACGGCTGACCGCAGTTTCCGTCTGCTGGCAATAGCCCTGGGCCATGTCCCGCACCAGCGACTGCACCGAACCGGGCAGCGCCGAGATCCCCTGGCGGAACTCCAGCAGCGACACGCGCCGCAGCCGCACCCGGGAGTCGGCCACCATGTCCACACAGCAGGGCTGTCCGGTCAGCACGAAGGCGGCATCCAGCCAGGCCGGGCCTTCGACCACCCCGAGCTGGTGGCGCATCTGTCCCTCATCGCGCACGCCCAGCAGGACCCGGCCGCTGTCGATGTACAGGACCTCATTGGGGTGTTCGTGCCGCTGGCGCAGCAGCTGCCCTGCAGAGACCACCTCGGCCTGGGCGAACGGGTCGAAAGTCGGAATGTGGAACATGGCCCGGACTGTGCCGTGGCCGGCTGCTGCGGGTGTTGAGGAAGGTCAAATGATGTGTGCGCCTGCGCGGAATGCCGTCCCGGCGGTATGCCCTGCAGGCCTCCCCCTGGCTTCATCCCGGTGCAGTCTGTAGCGAAAGCCGTCCGGCGGCAATTTCCAGGGTCCAGCCCCCCGGCCTCCACAGCCGGCCATGAAAAAGCCCGCAGGCCTTGCGGGCTGCGGGCTGGGGGGGAATCGAAGAAGCGCTTACCGGACGGCGGCACCGCTTTCAAACCACTGCTTGAAGCTGCTGCGCTCTTCGTCGCTCAGGGCACCCGGGTTGCCGAACGGCATTTTGCGCAGCTGCACCACCTGGGTGTAGATCTGCTGGGCGTGGCTCTTGATCTCTTCGGCCGTGTCGAACTTCACGTTCTTCTGCGCGATGGTGTTGGCGCTGTGGCAGACCATGCAGTGCTTTTGCATGATGGCGTGCACATTCTCATAGCTGCCCACCGGGGCCTGGGGCGCTGCGCTGGCGGCGGGGGACGGATCGGCCGCAGCCGGTGCCGCCGGCTGCTCGCCCTGCATCACCACCTGGCCAACCGGCGCGATGTTGGCGGCGGCGGGCGCAGGCTGCGGTGCGGGCTTGAGCCAGATGGCGGTGCCGATCAGCACCGCCACGCCCACGGCAGCGTACTTCCAGGGATGGGGGTTGCGGCCCAGCTTGTAGCCGTGGCGCATCACGAAGAACTGGCGGATGGCTGCACCGGCGAACATCATCAGAATCAGCACCAGCCAGTTCTGCGGGTGGCTGTGCAGCCAGCCATAGTGGTTGGACAGCATGGCGAACAGCACCGGCAGCGTGAAATAGGTGTTGTGCACGCTGCGCTGCTTGCCGCGCTTGCCGTGGATGGGGTCCACGGGCTTGCCGGCCTTCAGGTCGGCCACCACGGTGCGCTGGCCGGGAATGATCCAGAAGAACACGTTGGCGCTCATCGAGGTGGCAATCATCGCCCCCATCAGCAGGAAGGCCGCCTGACCGGGGAAGATGTGGCAGGCCAGATAGGCCGCAATGCACACCAGCACCAGCACCAGGCCGCCGACGATGGCATCGCCATTGGGCTTCTGGCCGAAGATGCGGCAGATGCCGTCATACAGCAGCCAGAACACCACCAGAAAGGCCAGCGCCGCCACGATGGCCATGTTGCTGGACATGATGGGGTTGGCCGGGTTCACTAGGTAGATGTTGGCGTTCCACAGATAGGACACCGTCAGCAGCGCAAAGCCCGAAAGCCAGGTGGTGTAGCTCTCCCAGAAGAACCAGTGCAAGTGGTCAGGCAGCTTGGGCGGGGACACCGCGAACTTTACCGGGTGGTAGAAGCCTCCGCCGTGCACGGCCCAGAGTTCGCCGCTGACGCCCTGCTTCTTCAGGTCCTCATCGACCGGCGGCGTCAGGCTGCTGTCGAGGAAGACAAAGTAAAACGAGGAACCGACCCAGGCAATTGCGGTGATGACGTGCAGCCACCGCAGCAGCAGGTTGGCCCAGTCGAGAATGTAGCTTTCCATAGCTCTCAACCCTGGCGGCGTGGGGGCCGCCTTGTGTGATCAACCTGCCCACCACTGCGGAGGCTCTGGGCAGAAGAAATGGTCGCGCACCATGGCAGAACGCCGGAGCACCGCTGCGACCAGTTTTTGTGAACACAAAGTGTATGCAATTTCTGCGCCGCCTTGCGAAAAAACACCGCCGCAGCCCCCCGTGCAAACCCTGAATGCAGCACGGCACTACCGATGCACAGTCCATGCCCGGCCCGCCCGCGCCTCAGCTCGGCTCCAGGGCGCGGGTCTGCATCAGCTGCGCGGCAATCGCCACGGCAATCACTTCGGGCTCCTTGCCGGCGATGCCGGGGATGCCCACCGGGCACTGCACGGCGTCCACGGCCGCGGCATCGAAGCCGCGCTCCAGCAGCCGGCGGCGGAAACTGGCCCATTTGCTGGCGCTGCCGATCAGGCCCACAAAAGGCAGGTCGCCCGCGTCGCGCTGGCGTGCCAGGCAGGCGGCGGTGATGTCCCAGTCTTCCACATGGCTGTGGGTAAGGATGACCACCCGGCTGTCAGCGGGCAGGTCGGCCACGGCATCCTGCACCGGGTCGGACTGCACCAGCGTGGTGCAGTCATCGGCCACCGCGCTGTCCGGCCACAGACCGGGGCGGCTGTCCACCCAGACCATGCTGCAGGGCAGGCGCTGCAGCGCCGCCACCAGCGCCTGGCCCACATGGCCGGCACCGAACACCGCCACCGGCAGGCGCTGGGCCTGGCACAGTTGCAGCGACGGTAGATCCTGCACCCCGACCACCCGGTACGCCAGGTGCACCACACCACCGCAGCACTGGCCCAGGCTGGGGCCCAGCGCATAGCGCTGCACACCGGGCGGCTGCCGCCCGGCCAGCACCTGCTGGGCATGGGCCATGGCCTGGTATTCCAGGTGGCCGCCGCCAATGCTGCCCACCAGGCCGTGCAGGCTGCCCGGCGCCAGTCCGACAGGCACGGCCATCCAGGCCCCCACCTCGCGCGGGGCGGAACCCTGCACCTGCTGCACCTGCACCAGGCACACCGGGCCGTGGGCCACTGCGGCCTGCAGCTGTGTCCATGCATCGCGCACCGTCATAAAGAATCTGCCCTTGTCTGCCTGTGTGATGGGAATGCCATGGTGCCAGCGAATCGGCACCGTGTGCGCCATTCGTGCGCCCTGCACCCATGCACATTGCTTGCCAGCAGGGGCTGCGGTTTCAGGATACGCTTGGCACCATGGCTGAATCCTCTTCCTCCAACCCCTCTTCTGCCCGCCCCGGCCGCCACTGGTTGTGGCGCGGCATGGCCGCCGCCGTGACGGCGCTGCTGGCCGCCTGCGGCTCCACCCCACCGTCCACGCCCTCGGGTGCGGGAGCCTCCAGCCCCACGGCGGTGCGCGAATACCGCCAGGACGCGGCCCGGCATATCTATGCCCGCAACCAGCACCGCATCTACCAGGGCAAGCTGCCCCCGATGCTGTATGCGATCGGCGTGCTGGAAGTCGAGCTGGACCGCAATGGCGGCGTGCGCCGCCTGCACTGGCTGCGCGCGCCCACCCATGCGCCCGAGGTGGTGGCCGAGATCGAGCGCACCGTGCGCGCCGCAGCACCTTTCCCCAACCCCACCGGCATGCGCGGCAAGCTCAGCTACACCGACACCTGGCTGTGGGACAAGTCCGGGCGCTTCCAGCTGGACACGCTCAGTGAAGGCCAGCGGGGAGAATAATTCCCCGAAGGCGGCCTGCCCTTTCCCCTGGTGCATGCCGCCGCGCTGCGCAGTCGCAACTGCTGCGGCCCCGCAGGCTCCCGATCAGGAGCCGCGGTAGGTGGAGTAGCTCCAGGGGCTGACCAGCAGCGGCACGTGGTAGTGCTGGTCGGCATGGGCCACACCGAAGTCCAGGCTGACCTGGTTCAGGAAATTGGGCTCGGGCAGCTGCACGCCCCTGGCCTTGAAGTAGCCGGCCACATCGAACGTCAGGCGGTAAGTCCCGACCTGCAGGCTGGCGTTGTCGAACAGCGGCGCATCCGTGCGGCCATCGTGGTTCAGCGTCAGCGTCTTGAGCAAGGTGGCGCTGTCGCCCTGTGTGGCAAACAGCTTGACCTGCATGCCGGCAGCCGGGCCGCCATGCATGGTGTCCAGAACGTGGGTACTCAGGCCCATAGGGATAACTCCTTAAAAGCGGGTGGCAACGCGCCATCTCCTGTCCACCAAAAGTGTATACAATTTTTGCACCAGATCGCATCGAGATGAACCCCATGCAATCCTCTTCCACCAGCACCATTGCCGACGCGCTGACCCGCGCCATCGTCGAACACAAGCTGCTGCCAGGCACCAAGCTGGCCGAGCAGAAGCTGGCCGACCACTTCGGTGTCTCGCGCACGCTGGTGCGCCAGGCGCTGTTCCAGCTGTCGCAAAACCGCCTGGTCACGCTGGAGCCGGCACGCGGCGCCTTTGTGGCCACCCCTTCGGTGGACGAGGCCAAGCAGGTCTTCGCCGTGCGCGCCATGCTGGAGAGCGAGATGACCCGCGCCTTTGTGCAGCAGGTCACGCCCGGGCAGATCCAGTCGCTGCAGGCCCATATCGCCGCCGAGAAAAAAGCCATGGACCGCAACGACGTGGGCCAGCGCACCGAGTTGCTGGGCGACTTTCACGTGGTCATGGCCGAACTGATGGGCAACCAGGTGCTGGCCCAGCTGCTGGGCGATCTGATCTCGCGCTGCGCGCTGATCACGCTGATGTACCAGAGCACCAGCGCCGCCGAACACTCGCACGAGGAGCATGCCGCCATCGTCGCCGCCCTGGCTGAAAAAGATGAAACCACGGCCGTGCGGCTGATGCAGGAACATCTTTTGCACGTGGAAGCCGGTCTGACCTTCGACCGCGAGCTGCCCACCAGCGACCTGTCGATGGCACTGTCCTCCGTTGCCCTCTGATTGATCCAGGAACCTTCCATGACTTACGACGCCACCTCCCCCTATCCCCGCGACCTGGTCGGCTACGGCCGCCACCTGCCCCAGCCCCAGTGGCCCGGCAAGGCGCGCGTGGCCGTGCAGTTCGTGCTGAACTACGAGGAAGGTGGCGAGAACCACGTGCTGCATGGCGACCCGGCCAGCGAGCAGTTCCTGTCCGAAATGTTCAACCCGGCCGCCTACCCGGCGCGCCACATGAGCATGGATGGCATCTACGAATACGGCTCGCGTGCCGGTGTCTGGCGCATCCTGCGCGAATTCGAAAAACGCGGCCTGCCGCTGACCGTGTTCGGCGTGGCCACCGCACTGCAAAAGCACCGCGAACTGGCCCAGGCCTTTGCCGATCTGGGCCATGAAGTGGCCTGCCACGGCCTGAAGTGGATCCACTACCAGAACGTTCCCGACGAGGTCGAGCGCGCCCACATGGTGCAGTGCCTGGAGATTTTCGAAGAGCTCTACGGCCACGACGGCGACCACGGCCTGGGCTGGTACACCGGCCGCGACAGCCCCAACAGCCACCGCCTGGTGGCCGACGCCGGCCGCTTCAGCTATGACAGCGATTACTACGGCGACGACCTGCCGTTCTGGATGACGATCGAGAAGACCGATGGTGCCAAGCACAACCAGCTGATCGTGCCCTACACGCTGGACGTGAACGACATGCGCTTTGCCCTGCCCCAGGGCTACTCGCACGCCGATCCCTTCTTCCAGTACATGAAGGACAGCTTCGACACCCTGTACGCCGAGGGTGATCCGGCCGGCGAGAACGCGCCCAAGATGATGAGCATCGGCATGCACTGCCGCCTGCTGGGTCGCCCCGGCCGCATCACCGCGCTGCAGCGCTTTCTGGACCATGTCCAAAGCCACAGCGATGTCTGGGTGTGCCGCCGCATCGACCTGGCCCGCCACTGGGCGCAGCGCTTTCCCGCGCCCGCCCTGTAAGAGGATCGCAGCCGTCCTGCCGCCCGAACGCCCTGCCCGCGTCGGGCTGCGCACTTTTTTGAAAGAAGCACCATGGCTCTGACACTGGAACAACTCAACACCGCTTCGGTTGCCGAAGCCGTCGCCCTGCTGGACGGGCTGTACGAGCACTCGCCCTGGATTGCCGAAGCCGCCCTGGCGCAGCGCCCCTTCACCTCGCTGGCCCACCTCAAGCACGCCATGGTGCAGGTGCTGGCACAGGCCGGCGTGCAGCCCCAGCTGGACCTGATCCGCGCCCACCCGGAGCTGGCCGGCAAGGCCATGGTGGCCAAGTCGCTCACCGCCGAATCCACCAACGAGCAGAACAAGGCCGGTCTGACCGCCTGCACGCCCGAAGAGTTTGCACGCATCCAGCAACTCAATGCCGACTACAACGCGCGCTTCGGCTTCCCCTTCATTCTGGCCGTGCGAGGCCCGCGCGGCCTGGGCCTGGGCAAGGCGGAGATTATCGAGACCTTCGCGCGCCGCAGCCTCAACCTCCCGGACTACGAGCGGGCCGAGGCCATTCGCAACATCCACCGCATCGCCGAAATCCGCCTGAACGACAAGTTCGGCTATGAACCCACCGAAGGCAACGATGTCTGGGACTGGCAGGAAAAGCTGGCCCAGCACAGCGAGCCGGGTTACGCCGAAAAAGGCCAGCTCACCGTCACCTACCTCACCGACGCCCACCGTGCCTGCGCCCAGCGCATCAGCCACTGGATGCGCGACTGCGGATTCGACGAGGTCGAGATCGATGCCGTGGGCAATGTCGTCGGCCGCTACAGGCCCGCCACCCCCGAAGGCAAATACCTGCTGACCGGCAGCCATTACGACACCGTGCGCAACGGCGGCAAGTACGACGGGCGCCTGGGCATCTTTGTGCCCATGGCCTGCGTGCGTGCACTGCACCGCGCCGGCAAGCGCCTGCCCTTCGGCATCGAGGTGGTGGGCTTTGCCGAGGAAGAAGGCCAGCGCTACAAGGCAACCTTCCTGGGCTCGGGCGCCCTGATCGGCGACTTCCAGCCCGCATGGCTGGACCAGAAGGATGCCGACGGCATCACCATGCGCGAAGCCATGCAGCACGCCGGCCTGTGCATCGACGACATCCCCAAGCTGCGGCGCGATGCCGCCGACTACCTGGGCTTCATTGAGGTGCACATCGAGCAAGGCCCGGTGCTCAACGAGCTGGACATTCCGCTGGGCGTGGTCACCTCCATCAACGGCGGCGTGCGCTATGCCTGCGAGATGTTTGGCACGGCCAGCCACGCCGGCACCACGCCGATGGACCGCCGCCACGACGCGGCCCTGGGCGTGGCCGAGCTGGGCCTGTACATGGAGCAGCGCGCGCTGCAGGACGGCGACAGCGTGGCCACCATCGGCATGCTGCAGGTGCCCAACGGCTCCATCAACGTGGTGCCCGGCCGCTGCCTGTTCAGCCTGGACATGCGCGCGCCCACCGACCCACAGCGCGACGCCATGGCCAAGGACGTGCTGGCCAAGCTGGAAGAGATCGCCCGGCGCCGCGGCCTGCAGTACAAGACCGAGTTGGCCATGCAGGCTGCCGCCGCCCCCAGCGCCCCGCAATGGCAGGCCCGCTGGGAACAGGCTGTGGCGGCGCTGGGCGTTCCGGTCTGGCGCATGCCCAGCGGCGCCGGCCATGACGCGATGAAGCTGCACGAAATCATGCCCCAGGCCATGCTGTTCACGCGCGGCCTGAACGGCGGCATCAGCCACAACCCGCGCGAATCCACCACCAGCGACGACATGCAACTGGCCGTCGACGCCTTCGGCCATGTGCTGCAGCAACTGGCCTCCGAATAACGTCCACGACCACCGAGACAAGACCATGACCCAAGACCGCCAAGCCACCTACGCCGCCCTGGACGCCTGGATCGACCAGCATTTCGACGAGCAGGTGCAGTTTCTGCAGGCCCTGGTGCAGGTGCCCACCGATACGCCACCGGGCAACAACGCGCCCCACGCCGAGCGCACGGCCGATCTGATCCAGGCCTTTGGTTTCACCGCCGAAAAACATGTGGTGCCGCCCCAGGAAGTGCAGGACTACGGCATGGAGTCCATCACCAACCTGATCGTGCGCCGCCCCTACGGCAGCGGCGGCAAGACCATTGCGCTGAATGCACACGGCGATGTGGTGCCGCCCGGCGAAGGCTGGAGCAAGGACCCCTACGGCGCCGAGATCGAAGACGGCAAGATGTACGGCCGTGCCACGGCCGTGAGCAAGAGCGACTTCTCCACCTTCACCTTTGCCGTGCGCGCGCTGGAAGCCGTGGCCAAACCCGCCAAGGGCAATGTGGAACTGCACTTCACCTACGACGAAGAGTTTGGCGGTGAACTGGGCCCGGGCTGGCTGTTGAAGAAGGGGCTGACCCAGCCCGACCTGATGGTGGCCGCCGGCTTCAGCTACGAGGTGGTGACCGCCCACAACGGCTGCCTGCAGATGGAAGTGACCGTGCACGGCAAGATGGCCCACGCCGCCGTGCCCCACACCGGCGTGGACGCGCTGCAGGCCGCCGTGGCCATCATGCAGGCGCTGTATGCCGAGAACACCAAGTACCAGCAGGTGACGTCCCAGGTGCCGGGCATCAAGCACCCTTATCTGAACATCGGCCGCATCGAAGGCGGCACCAACACCAATGTGATCCCCGGCAAGGTGGTGCTCAAGCTCGACCGCCGCATGATTCCGGAGGAAAACCCCGTCGAGGTGGAAGCCAGCATCCGCGCCGTGATCGCACAGGCGGTGGAAGGCTTCAACGGCCAGCGCGGCTACGCCGGTGAAGATGCCGTGCGCGTGGACATCAAGCGCCTGCTGCTGGCCCGTGCCATGACGCCGCTGGCGGGCAACCAGCCGCTGGTGGATGCCATCCAGACCCATGGACTGGCCGTGTTCGGCGAGAAGCCCCCGGCCGTGGGCACGCCGCTGTACACCGACGTGCGCCTGTATGTGGAGCGCGGCATTCCCGGCGTGATCTACGGCGCCGGCCCCCGCACGGTGCTGGAAAGCCACGCCAAGCGTTCCGACGAACGCCTGGTGCTGGAAGACCTGCGCCGTGCCACCCAGGTGATTGCCCGCAGCCTGGTGGACCTGCTGGCCTGAGCGGCTCAACACCTCCCCCACAGAACCCGGCCTTGGCCGGGTTTTTTGTGGCGTGGCGCACCCGCCCTCTTCCCCATTCCCTCTGCACCCCTGTTGCCCCGCCCATCGCGCTGCCCGTTGCGCTGCCCGTTGCGCTGCCCGTTGCCCCAAACGAAAGCCGGGACGGCAGTGCTGCGGGCCCGGGAGACGCCACGCCATGGAGTCCTGCCCGCGCAGGCCCGGTCGCATTTCTGCGGCAGCGCATTTCACAGTGCAAAAAATGCTTTTGCACCACAAAAATGCATTGCACCGTTTTTGCCGCAACACGCACCAATCAAGGGCAAATCCCTAGCCAAACCGGCCCAAACCCGGACAAACACGGGGCAGAAACTGGCACGCACTTTGTATACACTTTTTGTATGGATCGCTGTGCGCAATCAGCTGCGCACACGGCCACGCTCCGTACAGATAGACCACAAGGATTCAAGGAAGACCCCATGTCCACGACAGTCCACCCTGTTGACGAAAAACTGCCCTGGGGGCGCGCCAGTGCCCTCGGCCTGCAGCATGTGCTGGTGATGTATGCCGGCGCTGTGGCCGTGCCGCTGATCATCGGCCGCGCACTCAATCTGCCGCCGGAGCAGGTGGCGCACCTGATTTCCGCCGACCTGTTCGTCTGCGGCATCGTCACCCTGATCCAGGCCATGGGCGCCACGCAGTGGTTCGGCATCAAGCTGCCGGTGATGATGGGCGTGACCTTTGCCGCCGTGGGTCCGATGATCTCCATGGCCCAGTCCACCGGCGGCCATGCCGGTGCGGGGCTGATCTTCGGCTCGGTCATCGGGGCGGGGGTGATTTCCATCCTGATCGCCCCGGTCATCAGCCGCATGCTGCGCTTTTTCCCGCCCGTGGTGACCGGCACCATCATTGCCGTGATCGGCATCAGCCTGATGCGCGTGGGCATCAACTGGATCTTCGGCAACCCCGTGGGCCCCACTGCCCCCAGCGTGCCCAACCCCGAGCACCTGAAGTGGCTGTCCGAAGCCCAGGCAATGGCCGGCGCACCCGGCACCTCGCTGCCGCCCGTGCCCAAGGGCTTTGCTGTGGTGCCCACCATCCCCAACCCCAAGTACGGTGACCTCACCGGTGTGGGCATTTCCGGCATCGTGCTGCTGACCATCCTGCTGATCGCCCGTTTCGGCAAAGGCTTTCTGGCCAATATCTCGGTGCTGATGGGCATTCTGGTGGGCGGCGTCATCACCGCCGCCATGGGCCTGATGGACTTCCACAAGGTCAGCGAAGCCAAGTGGTTCGACGTGATCCTGCCGTTCGAGATCGCCACGCCCATCTTCGACCCCGTGCTGATCCTGACCATGTCGCTGGTGATGGTGGTGGTGATGATCGAGTCCACCGGCATGTTCCTGGCCCTGGGCGACATGACGGACAAGAAGATCTCGCAGGACGAGCTGACCCGCGGTCTGCGCACCGACGGCCTGGGTACGCTGATTGGCGGCATCTTCAACACCTTCCCCTACACCAGCTTCTCCCAGAACGTGGGGCTGGTGGCGGTGACCGGCGTCAAGAGCCGCTGGGTGTGCGTGGCCGGCGGCGTCATCCTGGTGGTGCTGGGGGTGCTGCCCAAGATGGCAGCCCTGATCGAATCCCTGCCCACCGTGGTGCTGGGCGGCGCGGGCCTGGTGATGTTCGGCATGGTGGCCGCCACCGGCATCCGGATCCTCTCGAACGTGGATTTCCAGCGCAACCGCAACAACGCCATGATCGTGGCGGTGTCCATCGGCGTGGGCATGATTCCCCTGGTGGCACCGAATTTCCGCCAATGGATGCCGCACGCCATCCATCCCCTGATCGAATCCGGTATCCTCCTCGCCTCGCTCTGCGCCGTGCTGCTGAACGTTTTCTTCAACGGCACCAAGGGTGATACCGAAGCCGCCGTCCGGGCCGCACGCCAGGCCGATGCCCACTAAGGCATCCCGCCTGCCTGCAGCCTCTGTCCCGGCTACCGCCGGGCTAGCGCCCCCTGGCCGAATCGTTCCCAGGGGGCTTTGGCATTCTGAAAGCGCTCTGCACCCGATATCCCTTGCCTGATCACGGGGTTCGACTTCCCTCCACGGAACGCGGCCATCAGGTAAGCTTCCAGACAGCTCCGAGCTTTTTCGTTGAGATTTTTTCTATGACACAAAACCTGTCCACCGCTGAACAAGCCTTGCGCGACGCGGCCCGTGAATACCACCGCAGCCCCAACAAGGGCAAGATTTCCGTCACCCCCACCAAGCCCCTGTCCAACCAGCGCGACCTGTCGCTGGCGTACTCGCCGGGCGTGGCCTACCCCTGCCTGGACATCGAAGCCGACCCCTCGCAGGCGGCCGAGTTCACTGCCCGTGGCAATCTGGTGGGCGTGATCACCAACGGCACCGCCGTGCTGGGTCTGGGCGATATCGGCCCGCTGGCCGCCAAGCCGGTGATGGAAGGCAAGGGCTGCCTGTTCAAGAAGTTTGCCGGCGTGGATGTGTTCGACATCGAACTGGCCGAGCGCGATCCGGACAAGCTGATCGATATCATCGCGTCGATGGAGCCCACGCTGGGCGGCATCAACCTGGAAGACATCAAGGCGCCCGAGTGCTTCTACATCGAGCAGGAACTCTCCAAGCGCATGAACATTCCGGTGTTCCACGATGACCAGCACGGCACGGCCATCATCTCCAGCGCCGCCCTGCTCAACGGTCTGGAACTGGTGGGCAAGGAAATCGGCAAGGTCAAGGTCGCTGTTTCCGGCGCCGGCGCGGCCGCCATTGCCTGCGTGAACGTGATGGTGGGTCTGGGCGTGAAGCGCGAGAACGTCTTCATGGTCGACTCCAAGGGCGTGATCTACGAAGGCCGCCCCGGCGGCCTGGACGCCTCCAAGGCCCAGTACGCACAGAAGACCGAAGCCCGTACGCTGGCCGATGTGGTCAACGGTGCCGACGTGTTCCTGGGCTGCTCGGCCCCTGGCGTGCTGACGGCCGACATGGTCAAGACCATGGCCGACAAGCCCATCATCCTGGCCCTGGCCAACCCCGAGCCCGAAATCCGCCCCGAACTGGCCAAGGCCGTTCGCCCGGACTGCATCATGGCCACCGGCCGCTCGGACTACCCCAACCAGGTCAACAACGTCCTGTGCTTCCCCTACATCTTCCGTGGCGCGCTGGACTGCGGCGCCACCAAGATCACCGAAGCCATGAAGCTGGCCTGCGTGCGCGAAATCGCCGCCCTGGCCAAGCAGGATGTGAGCGATGAAGTGGCCGCCGCCTACCAGGGCAAGGAACTGAAGTTCGGCCCCGACTACCTGATCCCCACGCCTTTCGACGTGCGCCTGATTCTGCGCATCGCCCCGGCCGTGGCCCAGGCCGCCGCCGAATCCGGTGTGGCCACCCGCCCCATCGAGGACATCGAGGCCTACCGCGAAAGCCTGAGCCGCTTCGTCTACCAGACCAGCATGTTCATGCGCCCGGTGTTCGCCGCAGCCAAGAGCAAGGTCCAGCGCGTGGCCTATGCCGAAGGTGAAGACGAGCGCGTGCTGCGCGCCGTGCAGGTGGCCGTGGACGACAACCTGGCCAAGCCCATCCTGATCGGCCGCCCTGCCGTGATCGAAGCCCGCATTGCCAAGGCCGGCCTGCGCATCCAGCCCGGCGTGGATGTGGAAATCTGCGACCCCGAGGACGATCCCCGCTTCCGCCAGTACTGGGAGGCCTACCACCAGCTGATGGGCCGTGACGGCATCACCCTGGAAGGTGCCAAGTCCACCGTGCGCCGCTCCAACACCGTGATCGCCGCACTGATGGTGCACCTGGGCGATGCGGATGCCATGCTGTGCGGCCTGGTCGGCAAGTTCGACAAGCACCTGGCCCACATCGAGGAAGTGCTGGGCCACCAGGCCGGCGCCGACCGCATGGCCACCGTGAACGCGCTGATGCTGGACAACCGCACCCTGTTCATCGCGGACACCTACATCAACGAAGACCCGACCGCCGAAGAGCTGGCCCAGATCGCCAAGATGGCCGCCGACGAAGTGGCCCGCTTCGGTCTGCCGCCCAAGGTCGCCTTCCTGTCGCACAGCAACTACGGCTCGTCCACCCGCAAGTCGGCACTGAAGATGCGCGCCGCCCGCAACCTGTTTGCCGCGGCCAACCCCGGCATCGAATGCGATGGCGAAATGCACGGCGACTCGGCACTGGATCCCGTGGTGCGCAGCCGCACCGTGCAGGACGCCACCCTCAGCGGCGAAGCCAATGTGCTGATCTGCCCCAACCTGGACGCCGCGAACATCCTGTTCAACGTGCTCAAGACCACGGCAGCCCACGGCACCACCATTGGCCCCATGCTGCTGGGCGGCGCCGCAGCAGCCCATGTGCTGACACCTTCCAGCACCGTGCGCCGCGTGGTCAACATGACCGCCCTGGCCGCCGCACAGGCCCAGACCCGCAAGGCCTGAGCCTCCGCGCACCTGCAGTCCCTGGCGGACTGCCGCCAAGCCCCCTGCCACCGGCCGGGGGCTTTTTTCATGGGCCGGTGCAGAGCCGGTGGCCGCAGCAGCCCTGCCGCCGGCAGACCGGCGGCAGGCCCGGCATTTCAATGCCCAGCGCATACCCGGTCTGTCACCGGGCTGCAGATCTTCAGCGTGGAATCCGGCAGGTATCCACCGTCATTGCCACTGCCGCACCGCAGAGCGGCAGGCCTGCGCCTCACATTTCGTCGATGGCCGTGCTTGCGGCCCCGTCCCGCGCCTGCGCCAGCCCTTCATGGGCTTCGATGGCAAAGCGGTCGCGGCAGTTAACGTAGAAGCTGGCACCGAAGCGGCCCACCGGGAAGAAGTCCTGCAGGCGCACCCGCCATTTCTCGGTATCCACCAGACCATCGCGCACCGCCAGCCACTGCACGCGGCCGATGAAGACATAGCGGCTCTCCGTCTCCAGCGTCTCGTGCAGCACGCACTCGAAGGCCACCGGGGCCTCCGCAATGCGCGGCGGCTTCACGCTCTGCGATGCCGTGGCGGTCAGCCCGGTGTGCAGCAGTTCGCTGTGGTGCGGCGGCAGACGGTCGCCACAGCGGTGCATGGCGGCGGCCATGGCTTCGTCGGTGATGTGCACCACAAACTCCCGGTCACGCAGGATGTTGGTGGCGGTGTCTTTCTGCGCGGCATCCTGCAGCTTGTTCACGCTCAGCATCACCACGGGCGGGTCCTCGCCCATCATGTTGAACATGCTGAAGGGGGCGGCATTCACGGTGCCGTCGGCACCCAGCGTGGTCACCAGCGCAATCGGGCGCGGCACGATCAGACTGGCCATCAGCTTGTAGCGGGCATAGGTGTCCAGCTGCGCAAAATCAATTTCGGTCATTGCAGTTTCTCTGTGCCGTTGCGGGCACCGGTAGGGGGGATAGCAGGCTGCGCGGCATACGGCGCATGTCGGCCTGTTTTCTTGCAAATGCCATGCCCAGCGCTGGTGCAGAGCCGGGGCGGGCCAAAAGGCCTGGGATGCCGTTCGTCGCCCGGCGCACCAAGAACTTGCAAGCGTGCACCACGGCCAGGTTTTCCTCGGTCCACCCGGCACCAGATCCGTGCACCACACCCCGCAGAACGCATTCGGCGATTTTGTATACACATGGCACCGATCTTGCACTGAAGGCTGCAGACCCCTTTTGCAACCGATGAAGTGAGGAGCATCCATGCACCAACGTTCTTTCCTGAAAGCCGCCGCAGCTGCTGTGACCCTGGCCTGGGGCGCAGCCCATGCCGCCGACACGCCCATCAAGTTCCAGCTGGACTGGCGCTTTGAAGGCCCGGCCGCTTTCTTCCTGCAGCCGGTGGCCAAGGGCTACTTCAAGGGCCAGGGCCTGGATGTGACGGTGGATGCAGGCAATGGCTCCGGTGGTGCCGTGCAGCGCGTGGCTTCGGGCACCTACGACATGGGCTTTGCCGACCTGGCCTCGGTGATGGAATTCCACGCCAACAACCCCGATGCGCCCAACAAGCCCGTGGCCGTGATGGTGGTCTACAACAACACGCCGTCGTCCGTCATGGCGCTCAAGAAGAGCGGCATCAAGACCCCCGCCGATCTGAAGGGCAAGAAGCTGGGCGCTCCGGTGTTCGACGCCGGTCGCAAGGCCTTCCCCATCTTCGAGAAGGCCAACAAGGTGGGCAATGTGGCCTGGACGGCCATGGACCCTCCGCTGCGCGAAACCATGCTGGTGCGCGGTGATGTGGACGCCATCACCGGCTTCACCTTCACCAGCCTGCTGAATCTGGAAGCGCGTGGCGCCAAGGCCCAGGATGTGGTGGTCATGCCCTACGCCGACTTCGGCGTGAAGCTGTACGGCAACGTGATCATCGCCAGCCCCAAGCTGATCAAGGAAAACCCCGAAGCCATCAAGAAATTCCTGACCGGCTTTTCCCAAGGCGCCAAGGACGTGATGGCCCACCCTGCCGAGGCCATCCAGTCCGTCAAGGCCCGTGACGGCATCGCCAATGTGGCACTGGAAACCCGCCGCCTGCAGCTGGCCATCGACACCGTGGTCAACAGCCCCGACGCCCGCAAGGAAGGCTTTGGCCGCCTGGACAACAGCCGCCTGACACTGATGGCCTCGCAAGTGTCCGACGCCTACGCCACCAAGACCCGCGTGAAGGCCGAAGACGTGTGGAACGGCAGCTTCCTGCCCTCCGCCGCCGTCCTGGACGTGCTGCCCAAGAAGTAAACCACGCCCCCCTGGGCCTGCGCCACTGCGGTGCCAGCCCAGGGGCAATGACTCTCCCTCATTGGAATCTGCACCGTGAACAAACGTTCCTTTCTGCGTAGCGCCATGGCCGTTCTGGCCACCACCGCCACCACCTGGGCTGTCGCCAGCCCGGCGCTGACCCCGCTCAAGTTCCAGCTGGACTGGCGCTTCGAAGGCCCGGCCGCCCTGTTCGTGCACCCCGAACAGAAAGGCTATTTCAAGGAGACCGGCCTGGATGTGAACGTCGAGGCCGCCAGCGGTGCAGGCGCCATCCAGCGCGTGGCCTCCGGCACCCACGACCTGGGTTTTGCCGACCTGGCCGCGCTGATGGAGTTCCACGCCAACAACCCGGACGCGCCCATCAAGCCCGTGGCCATCATGGTGATCTACAACACCACGCCGGCGTCGGTGATGGCGCTGAAGAAATCCGGCATCACCAAGGCCGCCGACCTGACCGGCAAGAAGCTGGGCGCCCCCATCTTTGACGCCGGCCGCCGCACCTTCCCCATCTTCGCCCAGGCCAATGGCGTGGGCGAGGTGCAGTGGACCACCATGGACCCGCCGCTGCGCGAGACCATGCTGGCGCGCGGCGACCTGGATGCGGTCACCGGCTACACCTTCACCAGCCTGCTGAATCTGGAGACCCGTGGCGTCAAGCGCGAAGACATTGTGGTGCTGCCCTATGCCACCCATGGCGTGCAGCTCTACGGCAATGTGATCATCGCCAGCCCCAAGCTGATCGCCGAAAAGCCCGAGGCCGTGCGCGCCTTCCTGAAAGCCTTTGCGAAGGGCGCCAAGGAAGCCATTGCCAGCCCCGAAGCCGCCATCGCCTCGATGAAGGCCAAGGACGGTCTGGTGAATACCGCACTCGAGGTCAAGCGCCTGAAGCTGACGATTGATACCGCCATCGACAGCAAGGGCGCACGCGACGAAGGCTTTGGCCAGTTGCGCAAGGAACGCCTGGCCCAGATGGCCGAGCAGGTGTCCAAGGCCTATGCCACCAAGAACCCGGTGCCCGCCAACGCGGTGTGGAACGGCAGCTTCCTGCCCTCTGCCGCCGAACTGGACGTGCTGCCCAAGCGCTAAACCCGGATGCAGGGCGGCCATGCGTGCGCCGCCCTGCACCGCCCTTTGAAATGACCCCTATGACGGCTTCCTCCCAAGACCCCGCCTTTGTTGATTTCCGTGACGTCTGGCTGGCCTACAACGACGAGTTGCTGGCACAGAACCATTTCGCGGTGGAGGCCATTGACCTGCAAGTGCGCCGTGGCGAGTTCATCGCCATCGTCGGCCCCTCGGGCTGCGGCAAATCGACGTTCATGAAGCTGGCCACCGGCCTGCGCATGCCCAGCATGGGCAAGATCCTGATCGACAGCCAGCCCGTCACCGGTCCGCTGAAGATTTCGGGCATGGCCTTCCAGTCGCCCTCGCTGCTGCCCTGGCGCACCACGGTGGACAACGTGCTGCTGCCGCTGGAGATCGTGGAACCCCACCGCAGCCAGTTCAAGGCCAAGCGCAAGGAATACGAAGAACGCGCCCGCAACCTGCTGAAGAAAGTGGGTCTGGGCGGCTATGAAGACAAGTTCCCCTGGCAGCTGTCGGGCGGCATGCAGCAGCGCGCCAGCATCTGCCGTGCGCTGATCCACGAACCCAAGATGCTGCTGCTGGACGAGCCGTTCGGCGCGCTGGATGCCTTCACCCGCGAAGAGCTGTGGTGCATTCTGCGCGACCTGCATGCCGAACAGCAGTTCAACGTGATTCTGGTGACGCACGACCTGCGCGAATCGGTCTTCCTGGCCGATACCGTGTATGTGATGAGCAAGAGCCCCGGCCGCTTTGTGGTGCGCCGCGATATCGACTTTCCCCGCCCGCGCGACCTAGAGCTGACCTACACCAAGGAATTCACCGACATCGTGCTGGAGCTGCGTGGCCACATCGGCGCGCTGCGCAAAGACGGCGCCGTGATCAACCAATAAGCGCCCAGGACATTGCCATGAACAAACTGAACAACAAACTGCTGGAACGCTGGTCCCCCTGGCTGCTGCTGCTCGCCGTGATCGTGCTGTGGCAGGTGGTCTGCTCGGCCTTCCAGGTGTCGGAATTCATCTTCCCCAGCCCCTGGCTGATCCTGCAGCAATTCCTGGAATTCCACGCCGTGATCGCCGGCCATGCCTGGCGCACCTTCTGGGTGACGATGGCCGGCTTTGGCATCGCCATCGTGGTGGGTGTGCTGCTGGGCTTTCTCATCGGCAGCTCGCGCCTGGCCTATGCCGCCGTCTACCCGCTGATGACCGCTTTCAACGCCCTGCCCAAGGCGGCTTTCGTGCCGATTCTGGTGGTGTGGTTCGGCATCGGCATCGGCCCGGCCATCCTGACGGCCTTCCTGATCAGCTTCTTCCCGATCATGGTCAACATCGCCACCGGCCTGGCTACGCTGGAGCCCGAGCTGGAAGACGTGCTGCGCGTGCTGGGGGCCAAACGCTGGGATGTGCTGATCAAGGTGGGCATGCCGCGCTCGCTGCCCTACTTCTACGGCTCGCTCAAGGTCGCCATCACGCTGGCCTTTGTGGGCACCACGGTGTCGGAGATGACGGCGGCCAACGAAGGCATTGGCTACCTGCTGATCTCGGCCGGCTCGTCCATGCAGATGGGTCTGGCATTTGCCGGCCTGCTGGTGGTGGGGGCCATGGCCATGGTGATGTACGAGCTGTTCAGCCTGGTGGAAAAGCGCACCACCGGCTGGGCCCACCGCGGCGCCAACAACCACTGAGCGGCCCCGTGCCGCGTGCAAAGGCCTGCCCCGGTGGCAGGCCTTTTTTGCATGGGCACGGCAAAAGCCGCATGCCCCCACATGGCAGGCGGTCTTGGGTGCCCCCGGCACTCTGTACCATGCGCAGCTTGCCCCGCTCTGGATGCCTGCCGTGACTGTCTCTGCCCCCTTTTCCGCCGCCCCCACCGCTCCCGTCAAACTGGTGCGCATCGACCCCAGCGACCTGTCCCAGGCCCGCAGCGGCCAGCCCAGCCGCCCGCTGCGCGGTCACACCACCTACAAGACACTGGACGTGTTCAGCGGCAACGGCGGCAAAGCCAATGCCGGCGTCTGGGAAGCCACGGCCGGCGCCTTCCGCTCCCATATCCAGGGCTATATCGAGTTCTGCCACATCATCGAAGGCAGCTGCCGCCTGGTGGACCCGGATGGCAGCGTGCACCATTTCCAGGCGGGTGACAGCTTCGTCTTGCCCGACGGCTTCAGCGGCCACTGGGAAGTGGACGAACGCGTGAAGAAAGTGTTTGTCACCACCGAGGTCGATGCGCCTGCAGCGGCATGAGGCCCGCGTGCGGCCGGTGTGCCGGCAGCGCGCTCCGGCGCAGCTAACGCTTTGATTTGCATAGCAGGCGCAGCGTATCTGCACTGCGTCGACGGCGCACCCTCTCTCCCATCCAAGGCCGCCACCCGCCTCCTGTCCCGCCGCCCTTCCTGGCGCGGATGTAAGAAGTCGTTTCTGGCATGCGACATGCAATAGCTCTGCTACCCCCGCCTGCGCCCAGGCGGCCTTGTTACCCGCACCCGCCCAGGAGGCGCGCATGCTCGCAGCACCCATGATGGATGACCGCCCCCCCGAAGGACAGCCTCTGTCCGCGACCGATGCCAAGTACCTGCGGCAGGCCTTTGTCTGGGCGAATGCGGCCCGCACCCGCGGCAACCGGCCTTTCGGAGCCGTGGTGGTGGCCGCCGATGGGCGCATCCTGGCCGAGGCCTTCAGCAACACCCGCGAGACGGGCGACTGCACCGGCCACGCGGAAATGAACGCCGTGCGCCAGCTGGGCAACCCCCGTGTGGCACCCGAACTGCTGGCGGGCGCCACGCTCTATGCGTCGGCCCAGCCCTGTGCCATGTGCGCCGGCGCCATCTGCAACGCCGGCATCGGCCGCGTGGTGTTCGGCCTGGACGATACGCGGCTGCTGCAGATCCGGCCCGACCTGCGCGGCAGCACGCTGGACTGCCACACTGTGTTCGACAACGCCACCTATGCCATCACCTGCATCGGCCCGGCCCTGGTCAACGAAGCCCTGGCGGTGTACGAGGACAGCTGGTTCCCGCCCTCCTCCTGATATCCACACTAGCTGGCCATGCTCTGCTTCGGTGAGCAGTCCAGCCGCCATGGTGCAGCGCTGACGGGCATACGCACCAAGTTGGCACAGTGTCTGCTTGCAGCTTGACCATGCCCTGGCACGCCCACCTCTCCCTCGACTACCACCACCGCGCCGGCCGCACGGCCGCGCATTTCACCCACGACGGCCCGCTGCGCGTGCTGCGCAGCCTCTACCCCGAAGGCCCTGCCATCTGCCACCATGTGCTGGTCCATCCGCCTGGCGGGCTGGTGGGCGGGGACACCCTGGACATCCAGGTGCACGCCGGCCCGGGAGCCCACGCCCTGGTCACCACCCCGGGCGCCACGCGCTTTTACCGCAGCGAAGGTGAACCGGCACTGCAACGCACGCGCCTGCGGCTGGAGGCCGGTGCCCGCCTGGAATGGCTGCCGCTGGAAGCCATTGCCTACAACGGCTGTCTGGCCCGCAACCAGCTGGAACTGGACCTGGCCCCCGACGCCGAACTGCTGGCCTGGGACATCACGGCCCTGGGCCTGCCCCATGCCGATGCGCCCTGGTTGCGCGGTGAATTCCTGCAGCACATGGAATGGCCCGGCCGCTGGCTGGAACGCGGGTTGATCCGCGCCAACGATGCCCCCTTGCTGGATGGCCCGCTGGGTCTGGCCGGCCAGCGCTGCCTGGGCAGCCTGGTGTTTGCCTGCGGCAGCGCCCTGTCCCGTGCCCGCCGGGAACAGGTGCAGGAAGCCACACACGCCTTGCTGGCCAGCCACCCCCAGGGCCCGTGGTGCGGGGTCACCAGCCCCAACGACCATGTACTGGTGCTGCGCGGCCTGGCCCCATTGGTGGAGCCGCTGATGCAGCTGTGGCAGCAGGTCTGGGCGCTGTGGCGCCGGCTGCTGTGGGAGCAGGAAGCGCCGCTGCCCCGCATCTGGTCCATGTAAGAAGCGAAACGTTTTCAGCCCTCGGCAGTGCCCGGTGCGGCAACCCCTGGACGACAACATCCGTCGTCCAACAGGAAAGGCGCAACACATCGGAGGAAGCGGCCGCAGACAGGGCACGGCGGCAGAAAAACAGGGGGGACGGCATGGTCCCACGCCACCGCCCGCCCGCCGTCAACGCATGCGGAACACTTCCAGTGTGCGGTGCAACACGCCGGCGTTGCTGCTCATGTGGCCGGCGGAATGGGCCGACACCTCGGACATGCGGGCGTTTTCCTGCGTGACCGCATCCAGCTCGCCAATCGCACGGTCCACCTGTGCAATGCCCAGAGCCTGTTCGCGCGAGGTTTCCACAATTTCCTGCACCAGCTGGCTCACCTGTGCCACCGACTGCACCGCCTGGGAGATGGTGGCGCTGGCTTCCTGCATGCGCTCCGCCCCCTGGTGGATGCGGTCATTGGAGCCGGAGATCAGCCGCTTGATTTCTTTGGCCGCTTCGGCGCTGCGCTGTGCCAGCGTGCGCACCTCGCCGGCCACCACGGCAAAGCCACGCCCCTGTTCGCCGGCGCGCGCGGCTTCGACCGCCGCATTCAGCGCCAGGATATTGGTCTGGAAGGCAATGCTTTCGATGGTGGTGATGATCTGGCCCATCTGCTGCGACGAATCACGCAGCTGGTGCACCATGTCCTCCACCTTCTGCATGGCCTGGCCGCCCCGTTCCGCCAGTTGGGCGCTCTTGCCGCTTTGCTGCAGCACTTCTTCGGTGGTCTGCTGGGATTGCTCCACGCTGCCGGCCAGTTGCGTCATGGCGGCGGCCGTCTGCTGCAGGCGCTCGGCCTGGAGCTCGGTGCGCTCGGACAGGCTGCGGGCGTTGCCGGACAGATCGCGCGAGAGGTGGCTGAAGCTGTCGATCTCATGGCGCGCATCGCCCACGATGGCCCGCAGATTGAAATGCACCTGGTGCAGGTGCTCCATCAGCAGCGCCATCGGATGGCGGCCCGGTACCAGTGGCAGTTGGCGGTCCAGCTCGCAACTGGCCAGCTGCTTGGCAAAGCGGTGGGTCAGCGCAAAGGGCTGCGTCAGGGTGCGGTGCAGCCAGCCCAGCCCCAGCGCACTCCACAGCACCATGGCTGCGGCCTGCAGCCCCACCTGCCACGCGCCGGTCCAGCCCAGCACGGCGGGCAGGCTGCCCATCAGCAACAGCGGCAGAACCACGGCGGCGATGCGCAGCGTGAAGTTGGCGCGCTGCATTTTTCCGAACAGATTGCGCAGCCCCAGCAGGCGCGCATGGCCGGCATGCAGCACCATGCCGGGTTGGCCCTTGGCCCGCTCCTGCGCCAGGCGGGCATAGAGTTGCTCGGCCGCCTGCACCTGTTCGCGCGTGGGTTTGGCCCGCACCGACATATAGCCCACGGGCTTGCCGCCTTGCATGATGGGCGTCACGTGGGCTTGGACCCAGTAGAAGCCGCCATCCTTGCGGCGGTTCTTGACGATGCCCTTCCAGCTGCGGCCATGGCCGATGGTGGCCCACATATCGCGGAAGGCTTCGGCCGGCATGTCGGGGTGGCGCACCAGGCTGTGGGGCTGGCCCATCAGCTCTTCCATGCTGAAGCCGCTGACACGCACGAAGGCGGCATTGCAGTGGGTGATGTTGCCCTGGCTGTCCGTGGTGGACATCAGCAGCTCGTCATCGGGAAACTGGAACTCGTGGAGGGTGACAGGCAGGTTCTGGCGCATGGCAAAGAGAGTGGCGCGGCAAAGCCCGCCGGATGGTGTCAGGGAAGAGAAGAAGGCGAAGCAGCGGGAGGAAAAAAGGAAAGAGAGCTTTCAGGACGCGCGCTGCATGGGATCTGCAGAAGAGGAATCGGTATCGAAAGGGCTGCACACCGGTGCAGCAGGGCCTGGGAGCTCAGCGCCGCGCTCACGCCACAGCTGGCGCGAACGCACACCGGCAGCCACCGCCCCCTGCAGCTGCTGCGGCGCCTGGGGCAGCTGCTGGCAGCCAGGCTGGCGACGGGCCGAAATCAGCTGCGCGCGGCTGTCATAGCAGCGCCGGCAATGCACGCATTGCGAATCTGCGCCCGGCATGCCCTGCTGCCAGGCACGGTGCAGGTCCAGCGATTTGCCACACAGGCACACAATCCCTCCCGGGTCCGTCATCACCCTGGTACGGTGGCAGAACGCGGGTGCCCTGAAATACTCCATCACACTTCCTCACCCGGCCCCACCGCCGCCAAGGCGGGTGGACGCGCGCTGATCCGCAAAAGTTTCGATTTGTAAATTCTATGGAATTTCCATCTGAATAGAAATTGATGCAAGGCAAGACTGGAGCATTGAAACCGGAATCCAACACCGGCTGCAGGCTGGCCACCACCACGGCGGCTGCGCTCCCACGGCCCGATGCGCTGGAGCATGCCTGCGTGCTCCCCACGGCGGTGCGCAGTGCGCCCAGCCCTGCAGCGCCCTGCCACACGCTGGCGCCCACGTTCCAACAGCACCCGTCGAAGCCCACCGAAGCACTCACTCCGCGGCAGCACCTTTTTTCAAGCGCTTTCATGTTTCTGTCAGAAAAGTGGTAACTCAAGGGTTAACAATTAAGGGATAACCATATAACAACCAAATGAAACTGGCGTTAAGCGCCCGCCCCATTCTGGGGATCCCCGACAGAGCGGTGCCTGCTGCCCCTGTCCGCTGTGGCGACTGACTCCCGGCTGGCGCACTGCCAGCCCCTGTGCCAGCCTGCCACGCGGCCTGTGCGGTGCCACCGCGCTTCCAAAAAACGCCCGCCTCTGCGGGCAGAGTGAGAAGGAGTGGACATGTTCCGCCGAACCATCCTGGCCACCACGGTCGCCCTGAGCCTGACTGCCGCCCTGGCTCCCCTGGCCCACGCCAAGGACGCCTGGCCCGTCAAGACCATCACCCTGGTGCAACCCTATGCCCCCGGCGGCACCAGCGACATGCTGGCGCGCATCATCGCCATCGAACTGGAAAAGCGCATCACCGCCAATGTGATCGTGGAAAGCAAGGCCGGCGCCAATGGCAACATCGCCACCGCCTATGTCAGCCGTGCCAAGCCCGATGGCGGCACCTTCCTGGTCGGATCTAGCAGCCCGGTGGTGATCTCGCCCTCGCTGTACAAGAGCGTGCCCTACCACCCCGAGAAGGATCTGACGCCCATCACCACCATCGCCAAGGCCCCGTTCCTGCTGGTGACCAGCCCCAAGTCGGGCATCCACAGCGTGCCGGAACTGATGGCCCAGGCCAAGGCGGGCAAGATCAACTTCGGCTCGGCCGGCGCCGGTTCGCCCCAGCACATGATTGCCGAGATGTTCAACACCGAAGCCAAGATCAAGGTGCCCCATGTGCCTTACAAGGGCTCGGCCCCGCTGGTAGTGGCAGTGATGGCCAACGAGGTGCAGTACGCCATCGACAATCCCGTGCCGCTCAAGCCCCAGATCGACAGCGGCAAGCTCAAGGCCCTGGCCATCACCAGCAAACACGCCTCGCCCAAGTTCCCCGGTGTCAAGAGCCTGCATGAGCTGGGCTTCACCAACTTCGAAGTGGAACCCTGGTACGGCATGATCGGCTCCAAGGGCCTGCCCAAGGATCTGGCCGAGCGCATGAACAAGTACGTGCAGGACATACTGGCGCAGGACAGCGTCAAGCAGAAGATCTCCGAGCTGGGTGCCGACGCGTTTGGCATGTCCACCGGCGAGTTCGCCAAGCTGATCAGCGCCGACATCAAGAAGTGGGGCGCCGCCGTCAAGGCCTCGGGCGCCACGGCGGACTGACCCTCCTCCGCACCCCGGACCGACAAAAAACGACCTCCTATGGAGGTCGTTTTTTTCATGGCGCGGCGGGCTCCCCGGCGCCAGGCAATCAGATCGCCACCAGCTTCTGGATGCCTTTTTCCTGCATCTCGCTGCCCGGCCCGCTGGCGATCACCTCGCCGCGCTCCATCACCAGGTAGTGGTCGGCCAGTTCCTCGGCAAAGTCGTAGTACTGCTCGCACAGCAGCACGGCCATGCCCCGCTCCTTGGCCAGCATGCGGATCACGCGGCCGATGTCCTTGATGATGCTGGGCTGTATGCCTTCGGTGGGCTCGTCCAGAATCAGCAGCCCCGGCGCAGGCGCCAGCGCACGGGCAATGGCCAGCTGCTGCTGCTGGCCGCCGGACAGGTCGCCGCCGCGGCGGTGCAGCATCTGCTGGAGCACCGGGAACAGCGCATACAGATCCTGCGGAATCGGCGTACGGCCGCTTTTGTAGGCCAGGCCCATGCGCAGGTTGTCCTCCACGCTCAGGCGGCCGAAGATCTCGCGCCCCTGGGGCACGAAGCCGATGCCGCTGCGCGCGCGCTCATACGGCGTCAGGCCCTGGATGGGCTTGCCGTTCCAGCTGATGGTGCCGCTCTTGATCGGCACCAGGCCCATCAGGCTCTTGAGCAGCGTGGTCTTGCCCACGCCGTTGCGCCCCAGCAGCACGGTGATGCTGCCGGGCACGGCCTGCACGCTCACATCGCGCAGGATGTGGGAGCCGCCGTAGTACTGGTGCAGGTTGCGAACTTCAAGCATCGGGTTCCATCCATTTCCGGAGCGTCTGCACGCTCTCCATATTCATAGCAGCGTCTCAGCGCCCCAGGTAGACCTCGATCACGCGCTCATCGGCCTGCACCTGGGCCAAGGTACCTTCGGCCAGCACGCAGCCGTCACACAGCACGGTCACTTTTTCGCTGATGGTGGCAATGAACGACATGTCGTGTTCCACCACCATCAGCGAATGCTGGCCCTTGAGGCGCAGAAACAGCTCAGCCGTGCGCGCGGTTTCGTCGTCCGTCATGCCCGCCACCGGTTCATCGAGCAGCAGCAGCTTGGGGTCCTGCATCAGCAGCATGCCGATCTCCAGCCACTGCTTCTGCCCATGGCTGAGCTCGCCGGCCATGCGGTGCACGCTGCCCGCCAGGTGGATGGTGTGCAGCACCTCGGCCAGGCGGTCGCTCTGCGCGCTGTCGAGCCGGAAGAACATGCTGTGCTTGACCCCCTTGTGGGTTTTGAGCGCCAGCTCCAGGTTCTCGAACACCGTCAGCTGTTCGAAGACCGTGGGCTTCTGGAACTTGCGGCCGATGCCCAGCTGGGCGATCTGGGGCTCGTTGTGGCGCAGCAGGTCGATGGTGGAGCCGAAGAACACGGTGCCGCTGTCGGGCCGGGTCTTGCCGGTGATGATGTCCATCATCGTGGTCTTGCCCGCACCATTGGGACCAATGATGCAGCGCAGCTCGCCCGGGGCGATGTCCAGGTTCAGGCCGTTGATGGCCTTGAAACCGTCAAAGCTGACATGCACGTCTTCCAGGTACAGGATGCGGCCGTGCGTGGTGTCCACCTCGCCCGGCGTGGCGATGCGCGAATAGCCCGCCTTGCGCCCGCCGGACTCCGTGTCCTGCGCCGCCTTGACCGCGACCGCTTGCATGCGGCGCGTGCCTTCTTCCATCAGGTCGGGCGTCATGCGCGGCCCTCCTCTTTGCTGCTGTCCGCCAGCTTGCGGCGGCGCAGCTTGCGCACCAGTCCGGCAATACCATCGGGCAGGAACAGCGTCACCACAATGAACAGGCCGCCCAGAAAGTACAGCCAGAATTCCGGCGCCACCACGGTGAGCCAGCTCTTGGCACCGTTGACCACGAACGCGCCGGCAATGGGGCCGACCAGGGTGCCGCGCCCGCCCACGGCCGCCCAGATGGCGATCTCGATCGAGCTGGCGGCCGACATTTCGCCGGGGTTGATGATGCCCACCTGCGGCACATACAAGGCACCGGCCACGCCGCACATCATGGCGCTGATGACCCAGATGGTGAGTTTGTACTGCAGCGGCGAGTAGCCCGAGAACATCACCCGCGTCTCCGCATCGCGGATGGCCTGCAGCACCCTGCCGAACTTGCTGCCCACCAGCCAGCGCGCCAGCAGGAAGAAGCCCAGCAAGGTGCAGCCGGTGATGACGAACAGTGCCATGCGCATTTCCTGCGTGGCCAGCGGCATGCCCAGGATGCGCTTGAAGTCGGTGAAGCCGTTGTTGCCGCCAAAACCTGTTTCGTTGCGGAAGAACAGCAGCATGGCCGCATAAGTCATGGCCTGCGTGATGATGGAGAAATACACGCCCTTGATGCGCGAGCGGAAGGCGAACCAGCCGAACACGAAGGCCAGCACGCCGGGCACGGCCAGCACCAGGATCACCGTGGCCACAAAGCTGTCCGACAGCGCCCAGTGCCAGGGGAATTCCTTCCAGTCCAGGAACACCATGAAGTCGGGCAGGCTGCTCTGGTAGCTGCCATCGGTGCCGATCTGGCGCATCAGGTACATGCCCATCACATAGCCGCCCAGCGCAAAGAACAGGCCGTGTCCCAAGCTCAGGATGCCGGTATAGCCCCAGATCAGGTCCATGGCCAGGGCGCAGATCGCGTAGCACATGATCTTTCCCAGCAGGCGCACGGCGTAATCCGACAGGTGCAGGGTGCTGCCTTCGGGCACCCACAGGTTGAGCACCGGCGCCAGCGCACACACGGCGATCAGCGCCAGCAGGAAGGCCGACCAGCCGGCCTTGCTCAGCAACGGTCTGCGCCCCGGCAGGGACGAGGCCGGCAGCAGCACATTCGTTTTCAAGGAAGATGTCGTCATATCAGTGGTCCTTGGCGGAGCATGGGAAGCGGCACAGCGGTACAGGAGATGGCTGCATGGTCATTCCGCGCTGCGGCCTTTCATGGCGAAGATGCCCTGCGGACGCTTCTGGATGAAGGCGATGATGAACACCAGCACCGCAATCTTGGCCAGCACCGCACCGGTCCAGCCTTCCAGGAACTTGTTCAGCAGGCCCAGGCCCAGTGCGGCGTAGACGGTGCCGGCCAACTGGCCCACACCGCCGAGCACCACCACCATGAACGAGTCCACGATGTAGCTCTGCCCCAGGTCCGGCCCCACATTGCCCACCTGGCTGAGGGCGCAGCCGGCCAGCCCGGCGATGCCGCTGCCCAGGGCAAACGCCATGGTGTCCACCCGTGCGGTGTTCACGCCCATGCACGATGCAATCGGACGGTTCTGCGTGACGCCGCGCACGAACAGGCCCATGCGGGTTCGGGCGATCAGGTAGGCCACGCCGGCCAGCACCGCAAACGCGAACACGATGATGACCAGCCGGTTCCACGGCAGGGTGAGGTTGGGCAGCACCTGCAGGCCGCCGCTCATCCACACCGGGTTTTCCACGGCCACGTTCTGTGCGCCGAAGGTGGAGCGCACCAGCTGCATCAGCACCAGCGAGATGCCCCAGGTGGCCAGCAAGGTCTCCAGCGGACGGCCGTACAGAAAGCGCAGCACGCCGCGTTCCATGATGGCGCCCACCAGGGCCGATGCCAGAAAGGCCGCCGGCACGGCGGCCAGCAGATACCAGTCAAAGAATTCAGGCAGGTAGCTGCGGAACACGCCCTGCACCAGGTAGGTGGCGTAGGCGCCGATCATCATCAGCTCGCCGTGGGCCATGTTGATCACGCCCATCAGGCCGTAGGTGATGGCCAGGCCCAGGGCCACCAGCAGCAGGATGGTGCCCAGACTCACGCCGGTGAAGGCCACGCCCAGGCGTTCGCCCCAGGCCAGCTTGTCGGCCACTTCGGCCTGTGCGCGCTGCAGCGCGGCCTGCACCTTCTCATCGGTTTCCTGGGCCTGCCGCTCGTTCAGCAGCAGGCGTGTGGCCGGGGTGGCACGCTGCGCCAGCTGGGCCGCTGCCTTGATGCGCTGGGCGGGGTCTTGGCTGCCCAGCTGGGCGGCCGAGCGGGCCAGCTCCAGCTCGGCCTTGACGGCCGCGCTGCGCTCCTGGGCCATGGCCTTGTCCAGCAGCGGCAGGCGGTCGGGGGTGGCGCCCTTGAGCATGGCGCGCGCCGCGTCCAGGCGCGTGGCCTCGTCGCCCACCAGCAGATTCAGGGAGGCCAGTGCATTGCCGATTTCGCGGCGGATGCGGTTGTTGGTGCCCACGTCTTCGGACCCTTCGGGCACGGGCACGGGCTGGCCGGTGACAGGGTCCACGCCCTGCCCGGCACGCACGATGAATGCGCGGCCTACGGCAATCTGGACGTCACCGTCCTGCATGGCCTGCAGAAAATCTGCAGTGCGCTGGCCGTCGCCATGGGCCACGGCATCGGCCATGGCGGCCACGCGCGCGGCGTTGTCGCCGTCGGCCATGGCCAGCGCCTGCTCGGCCGTCAGGGCCTGGGCCGGTGCCTGCCACAGCGCGCCGCAGGCCACAGCGGCTGCCAGCAAGGGCCGGATCGTGCGCAAAATTCTGAACAGCATAGAAACTCTTGCCTGTCTGGTTGTGACAACGGCCCGTCGCACAGGACGGGCCGTGGAGGAAACCGCGCCATGTCCGCCGGGGGTGCACACCAGGCACGCACCCCTGCGGCGGCCGCGTTATTTCTTCTCGGGCTCGTCCTTCTTCTTGTCGTTGCCGTCGATGTAGGGGCTCCAGGGCTGGGCCTTGATGGGGCCCTTGGTCTTCCACACCACGTTGAACTGGCCGTCGGCCTTGATCTCACCGATCAGCACAGGCTTGTGCAGGTGGTGGTTCTTGGGGTCCATGGTCAGCGTGAAGCCGCTGGGTGCCTTGAAGGTCTGGCCGGCCATGGCGGCGATCACCTTGTCCGCATCGGTGGATTTGGCTTTCTCGACGGCCTGCTTCCACATGTGGATGCCGACATAGGTGGCTTCCATCGGGTCATTGGTCAGCGGCTTGGTGGACTGGCCGGGCAGCTTCTTGGCCTTGGCGTAGGCCGACCACTGCTTGATCCAGGCGTCGTTGGTGGGGTTCTTCACGCTCATGAAGTAGTTCCACGAAGCCAGGTGGCCCACCAGGGGCTTGGGGTCCAGGCCGCGCAGCTCTTCCTCACCCACCGAGAAGGCCACCACGGGCACATCGGTGGCCTTGATGCCGGCGTTGCCCAGCTCCTTGTAGAAAGGCACGTTGGAGTCGCCGTTGATGGTGGAGACCACCGCCGTCTTGCCGCCGGCAGCGAACTTCTTGATGTCCGCCACGATGGTCTGGTAGTCGCTGTGGCCGAAGGGGGTGTAGGCCTCCATGATGTCCTTGTCGGCCACGCCCTTGGCCTTCAGGAAAGCACGCAGGATCTTGTTGGCCGTACGCGGGTAGACATAGTCGGTCCCCAGCAGCACCCAGCGCTTGGCGTTGCCGCCGTCGTCCCCCATCAGGTATTCCACTGCGGGAATGGCCTGTTGGTTGGGCGCTGCGCCGGTGTAGAACACGTTCTTGGAGAGTTCCTCGCCTTCGTACTGCACGGGGTAGAACAGCAGGGAGTTGGTTTCTTCATAGACCGGCAGCACCGACTTGCGGCACACCGAGGTCCAGCAGCCGAACGTGACCGCCACCTTGTCCTGGCTGACCAGTTGCTTTGCCTTCTCCGCTGCCAGCGGCCAGTTGGAGGCGGTGTCGATCACCACCGGCTCCAGCTTCTTGCCCAGCACGCCGCCCTTGGCATTGATGTCCTCGATGGTCATCAGGGCCATGTCTTTCAGCGCGGTTTCCGAAATCGCCATGGTGCCCGAGAGCGCGTGCAGCACGCCCACCTTGATGGTGTCGGCGGCCTGGGCGGACAGGGCCGTGAAGCCGATGCCGGCGACTGCTGCGGCAGCGGCCAGGGTCTTGAGGGTGAAACGACGGGGCATGAAGGAACTCCTCTCTTGGATAAGGGGGTGGTGTTGCCTGTGCCAGCGGCCAGTGCAATCACCATGACCTGCATGCTAAAAATCCGCCCGGCTGGCGTATATACGCCGGATGGCGTACGCCATAGCCGCCCAACGACCCTTCGCCCGCCTAGCCGCCCTGGCGCAACCGTCCCAGCGCCGATGCCGCCGCCGCGGTGCGTGTTTCCACCCCCAGTTTGGTGTGGATGCGTTCCAGGTGCTTTTTCACCGTGGCCGGGCTGCTGCCCAGGATGTCGGCAATGTCGCGGTTGATCTTGCCCTGCGCCACCCAGTACAGCACCTCGGCTTCCTTGCCGGTCAGGGCAAAGGCGTCGCGCAGCAGGGTGATGGCGGCGCTGCCGGATTCCTCGCGCATCACCACCAGCAGTTCCCCCGCCTCGCCCTCTTCCATCGGCGGGTGCAGGTGCAGCAGCAGACGGCCGTCGGCCCCACCCTCCGCCGCGGGCTGTACCGCGGTCAGCGCCATGCGCGGCGGCTCGCCACCGCCGGCCACCACGGCGGCATGCTGGCGCGCCATCCATTCCTGCACGGCCGCCGGCACCACAGGCAGGCCCAGGCCGCCGTAGCGCTGGAGCAGCGTGCGCGCCAGCGGGGTGTGCCACAGCACCCGCCCGTCGCCCACGCGCACCGTCATGCTGGCATAGCCAAAGGCATCCAGGGCACTGCGGGCCTGCAGGGCCTGCTGTGTCTGCTGCCGTGCGCGGCGGGCGGTGGCCAGGTGCACGCCCATGCGCGCCAGCACCTCGGCCGGCTTCAGGGGCTTGGTGACATAGTCCACGCCTCCGGCGGCCAGGGCGGCCACCACATGCTCGGTCTCCGTCAACCCGGTCATGAAGACCACGGGGATCGGTGCGGTGCGCGCATCCGCCTTCAGGCGGCGGGCCACCTCAAAGCCGTCCATGCCCGGCATCATGGCGTCCAGCAAGACGATGTCCGGCTGCGCCTGCACGGCACGCTGCAGCGCCTGCTCGCCAGAAAGGGCCACCAGCACGGTGTAGCCGGCTTCGTCCAGCGCATCGTGCAGCATGGCCAGGTTGTCCGGCACATCGTCCACGATCAGCACCACATCGTCCTGCGCATTCATGCGGCGGCCCTCCGTTGCAGAGGCGGCTGCACCAGCAGCTGCGCCATGCCTTCCAGATCGAATTGCCGGGCCATGCCGCGCAACTGCGCCCACAGCACCGCATGCTGGGGGTGGGCAGCGTCCAGGGCCTGCAAGGCCTGGCGCACCCCGCGCACATAGCCCAGTTCCACAGCCTGGCGCAGTGCAGACAGGTCCACGTTCATGCCGATTTCCATATCCATGCCCAGTTCCGCAGCCGGCAGGGGCATGGCCGTCGGCGCCCCGCCTGTCCGGCCCCCTTCCGGGGCAGAAACCGGAGCAGCCTGCGCAAGCTGTGTTTCATCTGCGTACAGCCAGGACAGCTGCAGCCTGCGGCCCAGCCACAGCAGCAGTTCGCTGTGGCGCACCGGCTTGGTGTGAAAGTCCTGCGGGGTGATGCCCACATCGTTGGGCAGTTCCCGGTCGAAGGCGTTGGCCGAGACCACGGCCCAGGCCATGGCGCTGCCGTGCATGGCACGCAGGCGGCGCAGCGTTTCCCAGCCGTCGATGCCGGGCATGGCCAGGTCCATGAACACGGCATGCGGCACCCAGCCCTCGGCCACCAGGGCCAGCGCCGCATGGCCGCTGGCGGCCAGTTGCACCTCCAGCCCCAAAGGGGCCAGCAGTTGCAGCAACACGCCCCGGTCGGCTTCTTCGTTGTCCACCACCAGCACGCGCCGGCGCTCCCCCACATAGCCCACCGGAACCCGCAAGGGCGCCACGGCGACTGCGGCCACATCGTCGATTGAGGGCAGAAACCAACTCACCTGGAAGCAGGCCCCGGCGCCGGCCCGGCTTTCGACCGTCAGCGCGCCACCCATAAGCTCCGTCAGCATCTTGGCCATGGTCAGGCCCAGGCCGGCGCCACCCGTGCCACCGGCGCTGCTGCCGCGGGCAAAGGGCTCGAAGATGTGTACCAGCTCGTCCTGTTCCATGCCGGGGCCGGTGTCGATCACACGCAGCGTGGCCATCTGGCGCGCATAGCGCACCTGCAGCGTCACGCTGCCCTGCGTGGTGAATTTGATGGCATTGCCCAGCAGGTTGATGGCGATCTGGCGCAGGCGCTTTTCATCTGCCCGCACCACCGACGGAAGGCTGCCTTGCACGTCGTAGTGGAATTCCAGCCCCTTGGCCTGGGCCTGCAGCGCAAACAGGTCGGCCAGCGACTGCATGCCTTCGGCAAAACGCATGGGCGCGACCTGCAGCGCCAGCTTGCCGGATTCGATGCGGGCGATGTCCAGCGTGCCTTCGATCAGCGACAGCAGGTGCTCGCCCCCCCGGCGGATCACCTGCACCGCATGCTGGCGGTGCGGCGGCACGCTGTTGTCCGCCCCCATCAGCTGCGCGTACCCCAGGATGCTGTTGAGCGGCGTGCGCAGCTCATGGCTGATGGCGCTCAGATACCGGCTTTTGGCCTGGTTGGCCTGGTCAGCGGTTTCGCGTGCGGCTTCGGCAATGGCGCGCGCCTCTTCGGCCAGCTTACGGGCGGCCTGCAGTTCGGCATCGGTCTGCTGGTGCAGGGCGATTTCCCGCACCAGCAGGCCGGTCTGCCGATTGGACTCTTCCTGCGCCACGCGCCGGCTTTTCTGGGCCAGCACCAGCCACCAGGCCACGATGCCAGCAATCAGCAGCAGGCCCAGATAGGCCTTGAGCAAGGTGGCCCGCACCGAAGCCGCCGCCGCCTGCACCGTGGCGGGCGATGCCGCGCGCTCCAGCGTCTGCAGCTCCTGGTGGTAGAGCAGCCCCAGCACGGCGGCCAACACCGGGGCGATCACCAGCATCAACAGCAGGAAATGGCCCAGGCCTTTGTCCAGCAGCTGCCACAGCGGCCGGGGCAGCAGCCAGCGCAAGGCGCTGCGCCACTGCACGGCCAGGTGGGCCTGCGGCTTGCAGACATCGCCGCAGCGCGCATCCAGCGTGCAGCACAGCGAGCAGATATAGCCACCATAGGCCGGGCAGTGCGCCATGTCCGGTGCTTCGTAGCTGCGGTCGCAGACCGTGCAGCGCAGGGTGGTCGTGGCCGCGGCGGTACCGCCAGCGCTGCACTGCGCGCAGCTGACGCAACCCGACTGCGCGCTGCGTGCGATGTAGTAGCGGCCTTTGGTGGCCCACGCGATCAACGGTGCGCTGACCAGGGCCACGACCATGGCGATCACGGCCGAGAAGGCCTGCGCCAGCGGACCAAACGCCCCCAGGTGCGCGGCGATCGACAGGCAGGAGGCCAGCGCCATGGCGCCCACTCCCACGGGGTTGATGTCGTACAGATGGGCGCGCTTGAATTCGATCCCCGGCGGCGACAGGCCCAGCGGCTTGTTGATCACCAGATCCGCCACCACGGCCATGATCCAGGCGATGGCCAGGTTGGAATACAGGCCCAGCACCTCGCCCAGCGCACGAAAGACATTCATCTCCATCAGCATGAAGGCGATGAAGGTATTGAACACCACCCACACCACCCGGCCCGGATGGCTGTGCGTGAGGCGCGAGAAGAAATTGCTCCACGCCAGCGAACCGGCATAGGCATTGGTCACATTGATCTTGAGCTGGGAGATCACCACAAACAGCGCCGTGGCCGCCACCGCCCAGCTGTAATGGGGAAACACGTTCTCGTAGGCGGCCAGGTACATCTGGTTCGGGTCCACCGCATGCTCGGCCGGCACGGCATGGGAAATAGCCAGGTAGGCCAGCAGCGCCCCACCCAGCATCTTGGCCACGCCCAGCACCACCCAGCCCGGCCCACCCAGCAGCACCCCCGCCCACCAGCGCCCACGCTGGCCCCGCACGGGCTGGGGCATGAAGCGCAGGTAATCGGCCTGCTCGCCCATCTGCGTGATCAGCGCAATGCCCACGGTCAGCGCGGCGCCGAACAGCGGCAGGCTGAAGCCGGCGCCGGCATTGCGCTCGCCGCCGTAGTGCAGCACCTCGCTGAACACCTGGGGCTGTTTGATCGCCACATAGACAAACGGCACCACCAGCATCACCAGCCACAGCGGCTGGGTCCACACCTGCAGCCGGCTGATGATGGACACCCCGTGGGTGACCAGCGGAATCACCAGCAGCGCACAGACCAGGTAGCCCCAGGCGGGCGGGATGTCCAGCGCCAGGTCCAGCGCATAGGCCATGACCGCCGCCTCCAGCGCAAAAAAGATGAAGGTGAAGCTGGCGTAGATCAGCGAGGTGATGGTGGAGCCGATGTAGCCAAACCCCGCACCGCGCGTAAGCAGGTCCATGTCCAGCCCGTAGCGCGCGGCGTAGATGCTAATGGGCAGGCCCGCCGCAAAAATGATCAGCCCCGTGGCCAGGATGGCCCAGAAGGCATTGGCCCAGCCGTACTGCACCAGCAGCGTGGCCCCCACGGCCTCCAGAATCAGGAACGAGGCGGCACCGAAGGCCGTGTGCGCCACCCGCGCATGGGACCATTTGCGAAAGCGCTGGGGGGTGTAGCGCAGCGCGTAGTCTTCCAGGGTCTCCGTGGCCACCCAGGTGTTGTAGTCGCGGCGCACCTTGACCACCTGCTGCGCGGCAGGCGTCCCCACTACCTGCTCTGCGGCGGCTGCGGAGGGGTTGTCGGCAACGGGGATCGGCGGGGGACGGGCCATGAAAGCCCACGCTTGCAGCTTTCATGCCGCACCGCACGCCGCTGCTGCCGTGGCGCCCAGCAGAGGCGCGCCCGCTTACGCCCGCCTCCGCTCTCTGGCGCCGCTGCAGTACGCCCCGCCCGGCATGCCCGACCCCATGCATGCACCACAAACAGGCATGCACCAAAAACAGGCAACCCCTTGCCTGCACCTTTTCTGTGCACAAAGGCCTGACCAAAGCGGTGCAGCACTTGGCACAGCGCTTGCATCGCCTGTGGGCATGGAACTCACACCTCGCGAAAAAGACAAGCTGCTCATCTTCACTGCGTCGTTTCTGGCGGAGCGGCGCCGTGCACGGGGACTCAAGCTGAACTACCCCGAGTCCGTGGCCCTGATCAGCGCCTATGTACTGGAAGGCGCGCGCGACGGCAAGACCGTGGCCCAGCTGATGAGCGAAGGCCGCACGGTGCTGACGCGCGACGATGTGATGGAAGGGGTGCCGGAAATGATTCCCGACATCCAGATCGAAGCCACCTTCCCCGATGGCACCAAGCTGGTCACGGTGCACGACCCCATCGTCTGAGCGTCGCCGCAGCCTCCCCCATTGCACCGCACATTGCTAAGCCCCATGCCCTTTCGCCTGCCGCCTCCCTCCTCCTTGCCCGGACTGCCATGAAAACCAAACACCTCCTCACCACCCTGACCGCTGCAGCGGCTGCCCTGCCCCTGTCCGCCCTGGCCCATGTGGGCTCGGACGGCGGCGGTCACCACAATTTCCTGGACAGCCTGACCCATGCCTTTGCCCACCCGTTCACCGGCGCCGACCACCTGGCTGCCATGCTGGCGGTGGGTGCCTGGAGCGCGCTGACCGTCACGCCCGCATGGCGCGCGCCGGCGGCTTTTGTCGCGCTGCTGCTGGCCGGCGCGTTGGCCGGCTTTGCCGGCCTGTGGGTGCCGGGCGTGGAGCCGATGATTGCCGCCTCCGTGCTGGTGCTGGGCCTGCTGGTGGCGGTACAAAAGAAGATGCCCTGGGTGCTGGCCGCTGCGCTGGCCGGCGTGTTCGCCTTCTTCCATGGCGCCGCCCATGGCTTTGAGCTGGCGGGTGACACGGGCTGGGCTGCTGTTGGCGCCCTGACCGGGATTGCGCTGGGATCGGGCCTGCTGCATGTCTGCGGCATGGTGCTGGGCAAGGCCGTGATGCAGCGCCACCAGTGGGCTGCCAAGCTCGGCGGCGGGGCCACTGCGGCCCTGGGTGCCTTCATGCTGACCAAGCTGGCATAAACCGGAGGCCCGTATGATCCCTGGAGAACTGCTACTGGATGAAGGTGCCCACCCTCTCAACCCCGGCCGCCGCACCGTGGCCCTGGTGGTGCGCAATGCAAGCGACCGGCCGATCCAGGTCGGATCGCACTACCACTTTGCCGAAACCAATGCGGGACTGTCCTTCGACCGCGACGCTGCACACGGCATGCGTCTGAACATCGCCAGCGGCATGGCCGTGCGCTTCGAGCCGGGCCAGCAACGCACGGTGGAGCTGGTGGACATGGGCGGCGACCGCAAAATCTACGGCTTTCGCGGCCTGGTACAGGGAGACTTGTGATGGCACAGATGGACCGACGCGCCTACGCCGAAACCTTTGGCCCCACCGTGGGCGACCGTGTGCGCCTGGCCGACACCGCGCTGCTGATTGAAGTCGAGAAGGACTTCACGCTGGCCGCGGGCGGCTATGGCGAAGAGGTGAAATTCGGTGGCGGCAAGACCATCCGCGACGGCATGGCGCAAAGCCAGCGCAGCCGCGCGCAGGGCGCCATGGACACGGTGCTGACGAATGCGCTGATCATCGAGCACTGGGGCATCGTCAAGGCCGACATCGGCCTGCTGGGCGGCCGCATTGCCGCCATCGGCAAGGCGGGCAACCCCGACACGCAACCCGGGGTGGACATCATCATCGGCCCGGGGACCGAGATCATCAGCTGCGAGGGGCTGATCGTCACCGCAGGCGGCATCGACACCCACATCCACTTCATCGCGCCGCAGCAGATCGAAGAGGCGCTGACCAGCGGTGTGACCACCATGATCGGCGGCGGCACGGGCCCGGCCACCGGCACCTTTGCCACCACCTGCACGCCCGGCCCCTGGAACATGGAACGCATGCTGCAGGCCGCCGATGCCTTTCCCATGAACCTGGGCTTTCTGGGCAAGGGCAATGCCAGCCTGCCGCAGGGCCTACACGAGCAGATCAGCGCCGGCGCCATCGGCCTGAAGCTGCACGAAGACTGGGGCAGCACGCCCGCAGCCATCGACAACTGCCTGACCGTGGCCGAGGAGACCGACACGCAGGTGGCCATCCACACCGACACGCTGAACGAGTCCGGCTTTGTGGAAGACACCGTGGCCGCCTTCAAGGGCCGCACCATCCACACCTTCCACACCGAAGGCGCGGGCGGCGGCCATGCGCCCGACATCCTGAAAGTGGTGGGCGAAGCCAATGTGCTGCCCAGCTCCACCAACCCCACGCGCCCCTACACCATCAACACGCTGGACGAACACGTCGACATGCTGATGGTCTGCCACCACCTGGACGCGGGCATTGCCGAAGACCTGGCCTTTGCCGAGAGCCGCATCCGCAAGGAAACGATTGCGGCCGAGGACATCCTGCACGACATCGGCGCAATCAGCATGTTCAGCTCCGACAGCCAGGCCATGGGCCGTGTGGGAGAGGTGATCCTGCGCACCTGGCAGACCGCGCACAAGATGAAGCTGCAGCGCGGTGCACTGCAAGGTGACGGCGCGCGCAACGACAACTTCCGCGTCAAGCGCTACATTGCCAAGTACACGATCAACCCCGCGATTGCCCACGGCATCAGCCACGAAGTGGGCAGCATCGAAGTGGGCAAATGGGCCGACATAGTGCTGTGGAAGCCCGCTTTCTTTGGGGTCAAACCCGCCTGCATCCTGAAAGGCGGCTTCATTGCCATGGCCGCCATGGGCGACCCCAATGCGTCCATCCCGACGCCGCAGCCGGTGCACTACCGGCCCATGTTCGGCAGCTTTGGCGGCGCCATCGCCAGGACCTCGCTCACCTTTGTCTCCCAGGCCGGTCTGGCCGCAGGCATTGGCCAGCGCTTCGGCCTGCACAAGACGCTGTCGGCCGTCAAGGGCATTCGCGGCGTGCAAAAGCAGCACATGGTCCACAACGATCTGGCCCCCCACATGGAAGTGGACGCACAGACCTATGCCGTGCGTGCCAACGGGGACCTGCTGACCTGCGAACCTGCGCACAGCCTGCCGATGGCGCAGCGCTATTTCCTGTTTTGAGGGCCGCGCATGCCCTGCCTAGCCCTGCGGCTTGCCCGCCCTGAACCACGCCAGCCAGTCGTTGGCGGGCACGCGCGGGCAGTGGGCCAGGGCCTGCGGCAGGGCTTCGTACACCAGCATGCGGCAGGTCACGACCAGTCCATCCCCGTGCTGCACGGCCTGGGTCAGCAGCCGCTTGCGGTACTGGCCCAGATCCTGCGGCCAGATGTCTTCCAGCCGGTCCAGCTGCTGCTCCAGCGCGGCGTGCAGGGGGTAGACCTCGGCCAGCACCGGGCCACTGCCATCCAGCTGCAGGCCGGGCCACTGGCCCATGTCCCACAGGCTGCCCTGCAGCCAGGTCGAGCCCACCTGCGCGATGCCGGGCTGAAAGCGCCGGATGTCATTGCTGCCGCCTTCACGCAGCGTGCCGTACACCGCCACATGGTCTGCGCCGCAGCTGTGCCAGGGCGGCATCGCCGCAGGAAAAGGCTGGAAATCGTCTCTTGACATGCATGTCATGCTATCGCTTTCAAAGTCCTTTTTGCACCTGAATTCACCATGTTGACCGCCAACAAACTGCTGCCCCAAGGCCAAGGCCTGTCTGCCCCCCTGCTCAAACGCGCTGCGACCGTGGAGCTGGACTGGGATGTGCGCCAGAAGAGCCGCTTTGCCGCCACCGACAGCCAGGGCCGCGAACTGGCGATCTTTCTGCCACGCGGCCAGGCCGTGCGCGGCGGCGACGTGCTGGTGGCCGAGGATGGCTCCCTGGTCCGCGTGCTGGCGGCGCCGCAGAAAGTGCTGCACATCACCGCCTGCGCAGTACACGGATCGCCCTTCGACCTGATGCGCGCCGCCTACCACCTGGGCAACCGCCATGTGCCGATCGAGCTGCAACCCGACCATCTGAAGATCGAGCCCGACCATGTGCTGGCCGACATGCTGCGCAGCATGCACATGACCGTGGTGGAAGCCGATCAGCCGTTCGAACCCGAAGGCGGAGCCTACGGCGGCCATGTGACCAATGACGGCCACAGCCACCACCACCATGGCCATGCGCATGAACACGCCCATGGGCACAGCCATGACCACGGCCATGCGCACGGTCACGATCATGGCCACGGGCATGACCATGGAAAGTGCAACCACGAATGAACTGGCTGTTCCTGATCGCCGCCGGCCTGTGCGAGATCTTCTACGCAGCCACCATGCCGCGCACCGAAGGGTTCACCCGCCTGGGACCCAGCCTGTTCTGCGTGGCCTTCATCGCGGCCAGCATGTACCTGCTGTCGCTGGCCACGCGCAGCATTCCCGTGGGCACGGCCTACGCCGTCTGGGTGGGCATTGGCGCCGTGGGCACTGCCGTCTACGGCATGCTGTTTCTGGACGAAGACCGCAGTCTGGCCCGCATGGCCTGTTTCGGCATGATCGTGATGGGCATTGTGGGCCTCAAATTCCTGAGCCTGCGCGGAGAGCCGGCATGACCAGCAGCGCCCCTTTGCAGCTTGCGCCCGCCAGCTTTCTGCAGCTGATGTGGCTGGCCTCGCCCGCCCTGCCGATCGGCGGATTTTCCTATTCGGAAGGCCTGGAATCCGCCATCCAGGCAGAGCTGGTCACGAACGAAAGCGAAGCCGCACACTGGCTGGTGCAGCAGCTGCACCTGACCCAGTCCCGCGGCGACATGGCGGTGATTGCGCAGGCTGCAGCGGCCTGGCAGAGCGATGACCGCGAGCGCATTGCCGCACTCAACCAGTGGGTGCGCACCACACGCGAAACCAGCGAGCTGCGGCTGCAGACCGAGCAGATGGGCCGGTCGCTGGTGGATTGGCTGCGCAACCGCCATGCCGGTGATGCGGCGCTGCAGCCCGCCATCGCCTGGCTGGGCACGCAGGATGCCAGCTACCCGATTGCGTTCTCATTCGCCGCACACTGCACCGGCGCCACAGGCCGCGACGCGCTGCTGGCCTATGCCTTCGGCTGGGCCGAGAACATGGTGCAGGCCGCCATCAAGGCCGTGCCGCTGGGCCAGAGCGCGGGCCAGCGCATCCTGGCGCAGCTGACCCAGGACATACCGCAGGCGGTTGACCATGCCCTGGCCCTGCCAGACCATGGTCGGCAAGCCTTTTCCCCCATGCTGGCGATTCTGTCGGCCCAGCATGAACACCTGTATTCACGCCTTTTCAGATCATGACCACCTCTGCACTGCACCACATCCCCCACCGCACCAAGAAACTGCCGCCGCTGCGCGTGGGCATTGGCGGGCCCGTGGGCTCGGGCAAGACCACGATCCTGGAGATGCTCTGCAAGGCCATGCGCGACAAATGGGACCTGGTCGCCATCACCAACGACATCTACACCAAGGAAGACCAGCGCCTGCTGACCATCAGCGGCGCGCTGCCGGCCGAGCGCATCATGGGCGTGGAGACCGGAGGCTGCCCCCACACGGCCATCCGTGAAGACGCGTCCATCAACCTGGAAGCCATTGACCGCATGCTCAAGGACTTCCCCGACGCCGACATCGTCTTCATCGAATCCGGCGGTGACAACCTGGCGGCGACCTTCAGCCCCGAGCTGTCGGATCTGACGATCTATGTGATTGATGTGGCCGCCGGCGAAAAAATCCCGCGCAAGGGCGGCCCCGGCATCACCAAGAGCGACCTGTTCGTCATCAACAAGACCGACCTGGCCCCGCATGTGGGCGCCAACCTGGACATCATGCGCAGCGACACCGTGAAACAGCGCACCACCCCCAAGGGGCTGAAGCCTTTTGTGATGACCAACCTCAAGACCCTGGATGGACTGGATGAGGTGGTGCAGTTCATCGAACGCCAGGGCCTGCTGCAGACCGCCTGATTGCGCCGCGCGGCCCCGGAGGCCGCCGCGCTTTGTGTAGAATCGACGCCTTCGGAGGTTTGGGTGAGTGGTTTAAACCAGCAGTCTTGAAAACTGCCGAAGGAGTGATCCTTCCGTGAGTTCGAATCTCACAGCCTCCGCCAGATGACTATAAAACAAGCGCCTCTCGGGGCGCTTTTTTATTTCATCCACCATCCTATCTACCATTATTTTTCTGATTGGTTCCAGCGGGATCGGACTCCTTCGGACGGTTGTGGAACACCGCTGCAGGTCAACTCCATTTCTTTTCAATCACACATCACTAGCTTGGCCTACCTATCGGGCCTTTAGCCAGCCATGCAAGCCTGGGCTTTTGCCCGGGCTTTTTGCATCTTGCTTTCGACTGGAGCTCTTGATGAACTGTATTACTACGTGTCCTTTTTGCCAAAGCCATGAGGTGGTGCCTCGAACTATGGGCCTCAAGCTGTTTGGCGCCATAGGCCTGCTTGCTGGTGCTGCAGGCGCTTTGAAAACCTCGCTCAAACACCTGCCCACAGGGGGTACCTCACTACCAGACTTGGCACTGTCTAAGGTTGCCGTTGCAGTACTGGCAGCCCTTAGCGCCAGCGCCGTGGGTTGTGAGCTTGGCTGCAAAGCCGGTGCACAACTCGACCGCATGCTCTTGGGAAATCGCTTTTGTACGAACTGCAAGCGAAGCTTTATCTGCCTGTAATCGATCGTTCTTTTGCAGTGCTTTCGGGTACTTTTATTTGAATAAGACTCATTTATTTCTCGTGGAGATTTGATGGCACACCTCATCGAAACCATGGCCTACACCGGCCAAACCCCCTGGCATGAACTAGGTCACGCACTGCCCGCCAAGCAAGGCATTGACGTCTGGGCCCAGGCCGCAGGTATGGACTGGCGTATCCAAGAAGCACCAGTGCGGTATCTGGCTGCAAATATGGAGTTGGGGCTCTCCGGCCTATATGGCGAGCCCAAGGAGTTCCCCGAGCAAAAGGTGCTGTACCGCAGCGACACACAGGCCCCTCTGTCGGTGGTGAGCAACCGTTACCAGGTGGTGCAGCCCAGGGAGGTGTTGGAGTTCTATCGTGATCTCACGGAAGTCGCTGGTTTCGAGTTGGAAACCGCGGGCGTGCTCAAGGCAGGCCGCAAGTTCTGGGCTCTGGCTCGTACCGGCAAGTCGGCAGCGCTCAAAGGCAAGGATGTGGTCAACGGCTACTTGCTGCTGGCCACGTCCTGCGATGGAACCCTGGCCACAGTGGCAATGCCGACGACGGTGCGGGTGGTGTGCAACAACACGCTCTCGATTGCCCTCAAAGATGGCGTCGGTGCCGTCAAGGTGCCGCACAGCACGACTTTCGATGCCCAGGCAGTCAAGCGCCAGTTGGGGGTGGCTGTGGGCCAGTGGGACAGCTTCATGTACCGCATGAAGACGCTGTCTGAGCGCAAGGTCAAGACCCATGAGGCGATGAACTATTTCCTGAAAGTGATCTGCAATGCGGACAGCCACACCGATCTGTCGGTGGGCCTGACCAACGAACGGGCGCTCAAAAAGGTACAGATGCTCTACGAGGGCCATGGCCGTGGGGCCGAGATGCATGCCGCCAAGGACACCGCCTGGGGCCTGCTGTGCGCCGTGACTGAGTTCGTGGATCACGAGAAGCAGGCTCGCAGCCAGGACAACCGCCTGGACAGTGCTTGGTTCGGCCAGGGTTCTGTAATCAAGCAACGGGCTTTGGACCATGCCTTGCAGCTGGTGGCCTGACCATGGCGGATCGCTTCAGCCTTTGGACAACTTGGAGCAAATGCGTCTTTTTGCACCCACCCACTCTTCACTTTTCTCCAACACCACGGGCCGCCTTCTGAGGCGGCTTTTTTATGCCCGCAATACTGGCGGGCCAAGGAGTCTGATATGTCTTTGCACTTGGTAAGTCCTTCGGGGCATGCTGCTTCAGCAGCACCTGCGCCCCTGAGTCGTTCGTCCCGCAAGGGCGCAGCCTTGCGTCTGGTGTCCACCAAAGACCTGCGGCGTGAGGACTGGCTGGAAGTGCGCCGCACCGGTATTGGCAGCTCAGATGCCGCTGCGGCCGTGGGCCTGAATCCGTATCTGTCGCAGTTGGAACTCTGGATGCACAAGACCGGCAAGGCTGATCTATTGCCTGCGGTCGATCCCAGCGACGACACCAGCCCCATGTTCTGGGGCACGCTGCTGGAGCCCATCGTGGCAGCCCATTACACCAGGCGTACGGGCAATAAAGTGCGTCGAGTGAATGCGGTATTGCAACACCCCAAGCATCATTGGATGTTGGCGAATGTAGACCGGGAGGTCATTGCAAACTCCGACGTGCAATTGCTGGAATGCAAGACCGCCGGCATCCATGGTGCCCGGCTTTGGCGCGATGGCGTGCCGGAGTATGTTCAATTGCAAGTGATGCACCAGTTGGCAGTCACAGGCCACCGCGCTGCCGATGTAGCTGTGCTAGTGGCTGGGCAGGAGCTACGGATTTTTCGCATCGAGCGAGACGAGGCCATGATTGCCCGGCTAATTACCTTGGAGCAGGCTTTCTGGGACATGGTCCAAAGCAGCACAGCACCACCTGGCGATGGTTCCGAGAGCAGCGAGAAGGCATTGCGTTGTCTCTACCCCATAGATACCGGTGATCAAGTAGATTTCAGCGATGACGTGGGTCTGAACGCCAGCTTCGAAGAGCTACTGCATGCCCGTTCCGAATTGGACATTGCGCAAAAGCGGGAAGCATGTTTGCGCCAGCACATCCAGATCCACATGGGTGAAGCCAGCAAAGCGGTGTTTGCCAGCGGTGGCTCCATCACCTGGAAGCGCACCAAAGACAGCCAGACCTTCAACACCAGTCAGTTTGTCAAGGACCATCCTACGTTGGCCCAGCGCTACCTGAACGCACGCACAGGCTCACGGCGCTTTTGCGTCTATCCGCCCGAAACCGAGGATTAAGCAGCAGGAGGTGCTTTCCTCATCAGAGAGGCGTTAAACGCCGGCTTCTGCAAACATCCGGCGTAAGACCTGCATCGGCAAGAACCTTACACGACGTCGTTTGAGCTCGCGCCTGAAAAGACGCCCCCTCTCAATGAAGTTGATCTTGGGTTTCATCTCGACCTGATGAGTTGGCTACCAGTCCAATCTAGCAGAAAAAAACAGGCTGCTTGCAACATCGCAGCCCGTCCTAGGATCTCTCCCCTCCTTTGTTTTACCTCTTTCTCTCCTTGTCCTCTGGGGCCTAGCCCTGGAGGACATTTTTATTGGAGCATTCAATGATCAAGGGCTTGATGATCACGCCACCGGTGATTGGCCGCATTGCCATCGGCAAGGTGGTCGAGCGCAATGGCAAGCGCCTTCCCGAAAAGGACGATGAATTTACCATCACCACGCAAGTGCGATCGCGTGGGCAGTGGGTGCTTCACCCTTTGGATGAAGCCTTGCGTCAAGCGATCCATAGCGGCATAAAAGAAGGCATGTCGCCTCCCTCAGAGGATAGTGCTGTGGTTGGCAATTCGGTATCTGTATCGGCAACTACTGCGCCGTCGAAGTCGTCATCCAAACCGGTCTCCTCTCGTCCAACCAGCAAGCGCACCCTGAAGGAAAAGATGGGTGTGTCCACGGACGCAATGCAAGCTGCGGATAGCAAGGCAATAGCTCCAGGAACACCTGCTCGACGTAAGCTGCGCAGCATCCCTGTGCGGGTTCTGTTCAACGAGCCCGATTTGAATCTGCGGGCGCACTACACCTTGTTCGACCGCACAACAGCTAAACCGGTGTGCGTTGGTGATGGAGAGCGCTGCAAACGGATTACTGATCAGGGATTGGAATCATTGCCCTGCTCTGGCCCTAACGCCTGTGGCTTCGGCCAGCAGGCATGCAAGCCCTACGGACGTTTGAACCTAGTGATTGGTGACAACGATGAGTTGGGCAGCTTTATCTTCAGAACAACGGGCTTCAACAGCATTCGAACGCTGACGGCTCGACTGCATTATTTTGCTGCCGTCTCGGGCAACCATCTAGCCGGCATGCCGCTGGAGCTCAAGCTGCGGGGTAAATCCACCATGCAATCACACAGGGCTGCAATCTACTATGCCGATCTGGTGGTGCGCAGTGGCATGTCTCTAAACGAAGCCATCGTCCACGCCAAGGATGTGGCAGCACAGCGCTTGGCGGCGGGGTTCAATCAGACAGCATTGGATGCGACGGCACGCAAAGGCTATACGAATGGCTGTTTCGAAGATGCGCCCGAGGAAGCGGCCCAGATCGTCGAGGAGCTCTATCCAGAAGAGGCCGAATCTACGACAGCTCCTACGCTGACAAAAGCCGATACATCAGGCTTGGCAGCCAGTGATCGCCGACGTAATGGTGTGCATAGTCCGTGTGCACAAAGGCAGTGAATACATAGGCAGTGGACACGCAGTCCGTGGTCATGCAGCCAGTGGGGCAATAGCCCGTGTGCTCATGGTCTGTAGCCAAGTTCAATCGCTCTTGTAACCATAGCAGGCATGGATAAAAAGACATCCCAATGCAGCTCTGAGCCTGTGCTACAGGCCTTTGGGCAAGCGGTGCGGGAATTACGCAAAGCGCGAGGTTTCTCTCAGGAGACCTTCGCCCAATACTGCGGCTTAGACCGCAGCTATCTGGGCAGCGTGGAGCGTGGTGAACGCAATATCACTTTAGCCAACATCGAACGCATCATCGCCGCACTGCACATAAAACCGTCAGAGTTCTTCCTCGCCTTGGATGAGCACTTCCGAGATATCACTGTGCAGCGCGGCAATCTCCATTTGAATGGGTTCGCACCCTACTTCCAGCCGGGGCTCACCAAGCACACACCTTAACCCCCACGTACGCATACAAACACCATCGCTGAGGTGGTGAACGACCGTCGCTGAAGGCCTACCCTAAAGAAATCAACTATGAAAAAGCAATTAACTCTTTGTTGTGCCATTTTTTTGGCTGGTTGCAGCTCCGCTCCTAGCGAAGGAGATGTCGAAGACTTCATGCAAGCAGCATTTGCATCCTGCAAAAACATCGTGGTCAAGGACGTCGCAAAAAAAAATGGCTATGAAGAAAATGACTACTACGCCGTTGAATTCACCTACAGTCTCAAGGTCAAGGATCCAAAGATCTTGAGCGATAAAAAGCAACAGCTCATAGAAGAAATGGAGCAACAGACCAAGGCATCTGCTGCCATGAAAGAAATCGCACAGATAGTTGGTGATCTCGAACACGAGATACAAAAACTAGATTGGGCTGGATATCCGAAAACGAACGATTTCGACAAGCTATACGCCCACCTTCCGGTAGAGGAAAGAACAAGTTTGCTGCATGCAGCACAAGAAGAATATGGTCGCAACCCTCCTGCGGAGCTTCAGCGGAAACGCCAAGAACTCAAGATTCAAAAAGAGGCACTCGATGTACAGAGAGAAAGCTTTCCTCGCTCCCAAATTGTGGGAAATGTCTGGAGCGTTGTCGAAAATTTCTACCAGGAAGGTTGCTCACCGTCTGCAAAACGATTCATGCGTCCGCTACTCCGCGCCCCACGAGAGGCGGCGAACGCGTATAACGATCAAACGCGCTGGTTTAATGAATACGATATACAGATGACAGCCAAAGTACCTATGCACAGGACAGAAAAAGGATGGAACCCAATAAGTGGTCGCTAACATCTTAATATTTAAAGCTTTCAACTCGGCACAGCCAATGCCGAGCTGAAAATTATTTTTTACTTATATATTCATCATAATCCAACATAGCTTATGAGATTTTATATTCAATCTCTCGCGATACAATATAATCACACAGCTTAACTCCATTACATAAGATTCCGAATCTTTTCGGACATCTTCACATAGAACATTTTTAAATTTTCTTTTTAATCCTGAAAAGCAACTCTTCAACCTTATCTTAACTAACAACCATCGATACTTGAAGCGGTTGATCGAAAAGAATAATCTTGATAATTTTGTGGACAGTTCCATCATCCTGAAGCCATTAAATGGACCCATTCAAAGTGGCACCTAATACTTTAGGCTTAGAATTAACATCAGTCATCAGATAACAGCCACCTCCTCGTAGAGCGAAACGATAAAAAGCTTGCAGTAATCAAAGCGGTGGCATCCGTGTTTCTTACCCATGGATTCAGCGCTGCTACAACTGACATTAATCAACGTGCCGCAGGCGTCACGTACGGAGCCCGGTCAGTGCCGATAAAAGACCGTTTTCAGCCGATAAATCGATAAAATGGCTGAATGAGCATGGTGGTGAGCCAAATAAAAACGCTGCAAGCGCGGGTGGGGTATGACGTATCCGGCAGAAAATGAAAATAATGCGGCGAACCACAAGCAATCAGCACTTGGGCGATTCCTTATGCAGCGTGCAGGGGGTTTCGTTGTCGCTATAGAACCACTTGCGCGTAGCTTCGGCTACCCGGTTGCACAGCATGTCGCCGAGCTTTGGGCGGTCGGTCTTACGTTGCTGGCTCAGTTCTTTGATCCTCACGGGGTGGCGGCCAATTCTTCTATTGGCGGCCAGCCTTCTGACGTGAAAGGACACGACCTTCTGCGGGTCTACGTCCAGGGACGGCCTGGCCTTGTGCCACGGCCTGATGATGGTCGATGCGGTACAGGCCATCGCTCGCCAGCACGGTGATGTTCCTGTCGGCTGAGCGCACGTCGGCCCCTCACTTCACCTACACCACGATCCCGTCCAGGTTGACGCTCACCACAAAACATAGGCGGTGTCAGCAAACGACTTCCTGGGATGAATGTCCTTCTTCCCTCCATGAACCACCTCCCTCCGGTTTCACTTTTCACCTCAACAAGGTGTCATCGAAACTGGCAGCAGCCCAAGTCACCAGCCTTGACGAACCACTTCATGGTAGATGAATGGCGAAGCGATCAACAAGGCATCACGCGCATTTTTGATAGATGTCTTGATGGAGGCCCTGCCCTTCGGCTGACAAGCGCTGAGATACTGGTCGAGATATGTCAGCCTGAGGGACCGGTATTCACCCGCATTCAGTTTGAGCCGCTTCACGGTGGCCTTGGCCTGCGTATGCAACGGGGAGCCAATCGGTGCCACATCAGAATTGATCAACATCCGGCCACTGAGCAAGTTCAGCGTGAACAGACCGGAGGTCAGCGTGAACGGATCCAACACATCTTCATGCTCCCTCTTGTTGGTGTTCATGGGCCGACTCGCCAGCCGGAAATTGGACCACGTGTAGGCCTGTGCAACCGGGGCCTTGGACTTGGGTACAAAGTGATCGACGGAAGTGCAATCCAGCGCACGGTGCGTGTAGACGCTCAGATAAGCACACACTCCGGCATGTGCATCATGCATAGCGTCCAGGACTTTCGTCCAATGAGAAGGTAAACGTCCTGCCTGTCCGGCTGGTGCTGGGGCAGTCCAACTCCAGCCTTCCTTGCTTACCCATGCTTGTGCTGGGACCACGACTTTGGCGGCGAATCCAGGAGGTGGCCCGGCGGGTGTTACAGGAATCATGCTGCGCTGTCCTTGCGAGCTGTGCCCTTTTGCCGGCCATCTTCAGTAAATGAAATGGGTGAGACTGGCGACCACCATCCGCGCTTTGCCCCAGCCATCCGCCAACGCGGCCAGAATGGATCTATAGGGCCCAAAACGCCCTCCAATCGCCTCGTCAATTCCTCGGCTTGGGCTGCTGTCGCCTTTTTGTCTTGGATCATGGTCTCTGCCTGGGCGACCAACACCTCTGCTTCATGTGAAGAAGGCCTTTCCAAATCAAACGCGTCACTGACGAGCCAGCGCGACACGTCGCCAAGCCGCTCGAACTCGCGTTGGGTTAGCTGCACCGATGCTTCTTTCTTGGCTGTAGAAGGCATCAAGTCCAGGTCAAACCAGGCATCCTGCTGGGTGTCGAACCTCGGCTCAGCCGAGGCCATAACCAGCGGAGAGTGGGTCGCTACGATTAGCTGCACCTGCGCGGCTCCTACCAATGCTTCAGTCACATCCAGTAAGGCAGATACGATGGTCCGTTGCCAGCGCGGATGAAGATGGGCTTCGATTTCATCGATCAAGAAAACGACCTGCGGAGTAGTGTCTTCCTCAATGAGCTCGGCTGCCTTGATATGTTCCTGCCAGCTCCACACCAGCAAATAAGCCAGCGCAATGATGCGACGAACGCCGGAAGAGGCATGGAGCACCGGAACGGCCTTACCGTAGGCCGTTTTCAACGTGGGCATGTCACGCGCATCATCCAGGCTGATGCGTGTAAGAGGGCCCGGCTCAAGTGGATGCGCCTCAGACTCTGAGAGCTTTGCTAACACGGAGCATAGCTGCCGATAAGCCCCCCCCCCTTCCTTCTGCCAGCCAGCCCAGTCACTCAGCAAACCATTGCATAGCTGCCCTCGCTTGGGGTCCTTCAGGCCGTCCCAAACATCAATCGGGCTGAAGACATAGGCAGGCACACGGTCCTGCACATCTTCATCCCCCACCTTTTTCCAGTAATTCCTGGCAGGATCCCAGATGGCAAAACCACCATCCGCCATGGCATACAGCACCAATCCTGGGTTGTGTGGCCGACCGGCCTTACCCGTCCAGGCCTCATCACGTGGAGAAAACGTGCTCGCGTAACGAATGTCCTTACCCGTCTTGCCTTTGACGACGAACTCGATACTACCCTCCTTGGCAGATTGGGGCCGTGCCACATACCCACTGACCAAGGATTTGTTCAGCGACTGCGGCCAACGTCTCGTCATGGCCCACCAGGCAATGTCGAGTAAGAAGCTTTTTCCCAAACCGTTGTCGCCTGTGATGAGGTTCAAGCGGGGCTTGAGCTCCAGCTTCAATTCGTCCGATGGGCCGACTTTTCGCAGATGAAGTGATTTGAGCATTCAGTCAACCTTTCGTGCGGATGGCCAGCTTTTCAGCACAAAGAGCATGGATGCGCAAGCTCAACCATTGCTGAGCCTGTTGTGCGGAATATTGTTCAATCATGCGGCATTCCTCCGCAGGCTCGTGCTCGACAAAGTTTCGTCGGACACGCCCTCCAGGGGGTAGCCTTGCGCTCTGCAGTAGGTCACGACCATGACCTCGATCATGTTGGCAAGGCTGCGCATTTCACGCTCCGCAGCCGACTGCAAAGCTGCCTTGATGTGCGGCTCCACGCGGACACTGACGACTTGCGATTTGACAACTGACATTGCAGGGCTCCTGTAAGCATTTTGCTAGCAATACGCCAGCATACCGCATTGAGACCATTGAACAAGTTGTTCAGCTTGAAGCCCCACCTTTTGACCACGATCGGCGCCGCGCTGGTAGATTGAGTCTTCGGTAGCGAAGCTCCTTCACAAACAAATCCTCGATTAGCTGCCGAACTTGCTGTTGCGTGCGTACTCCAGATTGATTGCGAATTGATGGCGTCAGGTCGATAACTGTGGTACGGCTTGGATCATAAAGTTTTTCAGTACGTTGCTTGTTGAAATCGAAATCCAGCGCTTGCAGCTTGGTTCTCCAGTTGTGCGCCCCTGGTTCAAGCTGCAGAAAAAGCAGAATCACGCATTGTGGCGCTCCTTGGTTCGATCTCGTTACCTTGGCGAAATGTCCAATCAGCGACTCAGGCCATGTTTTTTGCAGCATCGCAATGTACTTGGATGCTGTTTTAAAAAAATCTAAGTAGGTTTGTATGCCGATGTGGCTAGGTGCTCCTTTTCCGGCCATTGCAGCCCAGGGAGGACCATAGCCTTCAACGACATCCATCTTTACGAGCATTGCAGTCGCTTGTGAAGTTCTGCTCTCAAGAAGCGCAACGTACTTTTCAATTGAACGTTTCGTCTTCAGCATTTCAACGTACAGACGTCTGTTGACGGCACAAGAATGCGGCCTTGCCATCCAGCGCAGTGCCGTCCTCAAAGCTCTTTGCAGCAGCGATACGTCTTCTGGTGTCAACAATCGGCAATCAACAAAGTGGTTGCCTTGTCTTGTGCGAATTTTGTCAATTGCAATTGCTAAAGAAGCGCGAAACGACGTTATGTAAGCGCTTTGACAGTAGACACCCCAGTCATTCCACCCAAGTGGAAATCGGCGTTCAAGGTATTCATCAAGGAGGTCTGCGCATAGCAGCAGCCTCTTACCAAGCTCCGAAACTACGGCACATCCAGATGTTTCATCCCATTCAAAATGAGGCCCACCAATCCTTAAGAGCATGCCCATGTATGTGTGCATCGCAACGCACAGTGCAAGCTGATCGTCATCTTGGAATGACGTTGTTTTGAGCGCGATGCGTCCAGATTCGACACGTGAAAAAAAATTCCTCACCCTCCGTGCGTTTTGAACCTGTTCAGGCGTAAGAAGCTGAACAATCAATCCAACCTTAGCTTCTGCAATTTCCAAAATACTTTTCTTATCACACATTTAAAGTCCCCTCGGATTCACATTAACGCGGGAGCAGTCCAACATGAGTTCACCACAAGACGCCCGCTACGCAGCACTCAAGGCAAGGCTCGACGAATGTCCAAACCTCAAATACAACCCCGGCTCGCTCCAGAATCCGACGCTGGTGGACGGCCTCTACTATGACCACCGCACCATCGGCAAATGGGTGCTTTCGTTCTACCGCAATGTCAAGACACAGGGCAACGACGTGGAGCTTGCCGTTGATCCCTACCGCCTGGGCTGGCCCAATGACGATTCACGTCCCGCCAGGCGCTGGCTGGAGCACCAGCGTGACCGGCTCCAGCACCTCGAATCCGGCATCCATGCCCATCAGGCACCCAATGCAATCCGGATCGGGCTGACCTACGACGGCGCCCTGGCATTTGCATCAGCGCTGCGCGCTGAACTGGCCAAGTCCAACGGCCGATGGGCCGTCACCCAACTCTCCGCGACAACAGCCAGCCAACATCCCGAGGCTCAAGCCACCCCAGAGCAGACAGGCAAGGCACCAAGCACCGGATCAGCGGCAGTTCCTGCCGCCGACACCGGACACAGCCATGCAGAGGCCGCGACCGAGCCGCCTTTCATCGCGATAGCCCGGCGCATGCTGATCACCACGAAGGCCACATGTGCCCAGTCCGGCAGTACCAGCACCGTGGAGGCCAAATCCAAGGAGCTGCGTTTTCGCGACGACCAGCATTTCTTGGAAGAAGTCACAGCACTGCTGCAGCAGGCCGCCGGCCGCTGCTCTGTGTCCCAGGTGCTGCTCGATGACACTGGCTCCCGCGCGGAATTCACTCCGTCTCTGGACCGCAAGGATTCCAACGGTCACTACGCGCCCGGCAATCTGCAGATCGTCGCTCGGTTCATCAACCGCTGGAAGAGCGACATGCCGGATACGGAGTTCCGGCAGCTCCTTGCGGCCGTGCGCGCCCCCTGATCCGGCTGGATTTTCCAGCCTTTGCACTTGGCAGCGCCTTAGTGGGTGCAAAAGGCAAAGAGGCGCACGGAGTTTTGCGCCTGACCAGGCTCGCATGGTTCGAAACTGCCAAGTGGACCCGCTACCATCAACTGCTTGTGTGCTTTCAGCCATGGCGCAACACCCGTGTATTCCATAAAGCCAGACAAGGACAGTGATGCCGTCAATCGAGAAACTCGTGCTGTTGAATTTCAAGAAATTCGAGCGACTGGAGCTGGATTTCTCACCAGATCTGAACTTGCTCATAGGCGACAACGAGGCCGGCAAGAGCTCCGTGTTGCTCGCACTGGAGTTGGCCATGAGTGGGAGCCGCTCCAAGGTCGAGTCCGTCGGGGTCGAAACCCTACTCAACGCCAAAGCTGTGCAGGCGTATCAAGCAGGGGCGAGGACAGTGGCGGACTTGCCGGAGCTTGTAGTCGAACTTTACCTGGCCGGCAAGGGCATCCCTGGCCTCAATGGGAACAACAACTCCAGGAAGCGTGAATGCGATGGTCTGCAGATGGTCTACAAACCCATCGACGACTTCAGCAAGGATATTGCCGAGGCGCTTAAAGCAGATCCGACGAATTTCCCGTATGAATACTACGGCGTCCAATTCATGACGTTTGGCGGAGAAGCTTATTCCAGCGTCAAGCGCCATGTCCACCATCTGGCCATCGACAGCTCCCGCATCGACAGCGAATATGCGGCACGCGAGTACACCCGTACGGTCTTCACACTGCATGCGGATGTCCGCGCCCGCAGCAGGCTGGAGAACGCCTACCGCCAAAACAAGAGCAGCTTTCGCGACGACTACCTCGCGGATTTGAACGGTGACCTCGCCGACTACCAGTTCGCCATACGGACCAGTACCAAGGCCAACCTGGAAACAGACTTGGTCATCACAGAAGACGGGATACCCATCGAAAACAAGGGCAAGGGCCACCAGTGCTTCGTCAAGACCGAGTTCGCCCTGCGACGGCGCAAGGCAGAAGAGCGGCTGGATGTGATCCTGCTAGAAGAGCCTGAGAACCACCTCAGTCACACAGCGATGAACAAACTCGTCGACCGCATCGCGGGCGCGGACAACAAGCAGCTCTTCATCGCCACCCACAGCAGCCTGATCTCCGCCCGCCTTAGTCTGCAGAAGGCTATCCTACTCGGCGCGGCCGGCCAGATGACACGGCTGGATGGCCTGCCGGACGACACCGCCAAGTTCTTCATGAAGGCGCCGGACAACAACGTCCTCGAATTCGCCCTTTCTAAAAAGGTCATCCTGGTCGAGGGCGATGCAGAGTTCATCCTCATGGATGCCCTGTATCGCAAGCACGCTGGCGTCAGTTTGCAGGCCAACCGCATTCATGTCATTTCCGTGGGTGGCACCAGCTTTAAACGCTACTTGGATCTGGCTAAGCTGCTGAATGTCAAGGTCGCTGTCATCCGCGACAACGACGGCGACTACCAGCGTAACTGCGTGGACAACTACGCCGGCCATGCCATGCCCAACGCCAAGATATTTGCCGACAAGGACAACCTGCGCAAGACCTTCGAGATCTGTCTCTTCAACGACAACCAGGCCTTGTGCGAAGAGGCGCTCATCAAGCCGCGCATGACTCTTGAAGCCCTGCCTTATATGCTAGCCAACAAGGCCGATGCGGCTTTCGAACTCCTGCTCAAGAAGGAGAATGAGCTGATCGCTCCGGCGTATATCCAGGAGGCAATCCAATGGATAAGCGCGTAGTCTTTGCCGTGGCGGGGTCCGGCAAGACGACGCTACTGATCAACGAGCTCGACCTGCACAAGCGGGTTCTGCTGCTGACCTACACCGAGAACAACTGCGCAGAGATCCGGCGCAGGGTGATCCGGCGTTTTGGCCATGTCCCAGACAACGTCACGGTCAGCACCTATTTCACTTTCCTCAATTCCTTCTGCTACCGGCCACTGCTGCTCGTCGACTTCAAGACCAAGGGCATCAGCTTCGAACGACCCGATCCTTACTCATCCCGCCAGAAGACCAGCGCTCGCGCTAGGTATGTGACCGCGGGAGGACGCATGTACCATTCCCGCATGGCCAGGGCCCTGGATGCCATGGGTTGCATGCCAGCGTTACTCCGACGCCTGGAACGGTACTACGACATGGTCTGCGTTGATGAGGTCCAGGATTTCGGCGGCCACGACTTCACCCTGCTGCTGCAAATCGCTAGGGCCAATGTCCAGACCCTCTTCGTCGGCGACTTCTTCCAGCACACCTACTCCACCAGCACGGACGGCAACGTCAAGCAAGGCCTGCACGATAGCTACGAACGGTTCCAGCGCGAGCTGCGGAGCGTGGGACTGATCATCGACACCCAAGCCCTGCGGAAGAGTCACCGCTGTAGTGCAACGGTCTGCGAGTTCATACGGGACCATATCGGTGTCGAGATCCACCCGGCTCAGGACCGGCAGTCGCGGGTTCAAGTCGTAGAGGACGCGCAGCAGGCCGCACAGATCTTCTGCCAGGAGGCCATGGTGAAGCTCTTCTACCAGGAGCATTACGCATACCCCTGCTACGGGCAGACCTGGGGATCTTCCAAGGGCCAGGACCATTACCAGGACGTGTGTGTCGTGCTCAACCCAACCACCTGGAAAAATTTTCAGGACCGCACATTGGGGACGAAGCTCGCGGCCATTTCCCGCAACAAACTCTATGTGGCCTGTTCACGGGCACGCGGCGATCTCTACCTTATGCCGGAGACGCTTCTCAAGGATTACAAGGCTAAGGCGCCCAGGGCACGTACTACCCCCAAAGCACCCGCAGCCCCAAAGGCTGTCAAAACGCCCGAGGCTAAAGCAACGTAAGGCACACAGCTGGAACCATTTCAGGCAACGCACGCTATCGCTCCTGCCCATCAGTCCGACTAGGCCAACGCATGGGCAAGCCCGCTCGCGCTGGGTATTAATGCGTTCAGTGACGATGTCCGCGAAAGGCGAGCCCTGCGACCTTCGCGCGACTAACCATTGCGAGGTCGGGCGGCCGGTTAAAGGCAGTCAGCGTGAGTTCGGCGAGTGACAGCTGAGTATTCGCATGAAATCCACCAAGCGTTCGCACAGTAAAACCACCATTAATTCGCATGCCAGCCCCGCCAACGATATGCATACAATCCCACTACTTTTTTTACCACGCAGAATGTCTCTAGCAGGTCAACGTTCTTAGAGGTGCAATGTCGCAAAACGACCCATTGCGGCCGTCCATGCTGCGGCATCAGATGTCTGTTGTGCAGCGATTGCGGAGACCAAAGGTGGGGTATGCAAGTGACCGGAAGTGTGCGCCCTGCGGTCATTCAGTGTGTACATGCCCTTGTATGTCTCACAGGGCACTGAGCAGGCGGCGGGCACTGGTCGTCACCATCAAGCTTCAAGTTGGTGGATGGACGCGGTGCATGAACTCAAGGTTCAAGGTGAGAGTTGACCGCAGAGCGATTCTCGGCGCAGTTGCCAACCGAAGGTCGAATCAGAGTCAGACATCCTCATGCAGCTCTGCCAGTTGCCTGCATGCCCGGATGTTGATCGCCACGAACTCATCCCAGGTGCACTGGGTGTGAAATCGCAGCACATACTGTCGGTCGACCCGGCAGATGTCGGGCCGCGACGCATAGATGGTGCAATGCCGGCCGGTTGCATCGAAATGTCTGCAACTGCCGTTGCCAGCGTCCAGGAACGCGGTTTCAGGCGACCGATGCACCTGCTCGCAACACAGCCCACACCCGTTGCATGGGAATGGCGGGTTCGTCGTGTCCGGCACAGCGTCGCTCACGTTTTGGCTAGCGACGCCAGCCACTTTCGCGTGCTGGCCGGCTTGCCCATGTCGAATGGCAGCTCGAGGCCTCGCGTCTGCAGCTCTGCCTTCAGCAAGCCCGCACGCTCGAGTTCTGTCGTGCAATCGGACAGCGCTTCCTCGAAAGCCTCTAGCTCGCTCGGGTCGAGGTTGAACTCCAGGCGGGCCAGCTCGCCTAGGTAGCGGTCCAGTTCGGCATTGACAGCTTGGAACTTCAAGACCACGCCGTTGTGCGGCATCAGGCCCTGCACGAAACCCCAAACCTTGCCGGCCACGGCGCTGTGAAGAATGAAATAGTTCAATCCGAGTGTGACAACCCCGGTCACCAGCGCGCCGCAGAACGCGGCTAGCTCGCCGCCGAACGGAAACTGACAGATCGCCGCTAACTCGGCATACACGATTGCGCCGAGCACGGCTGCCACGCCCGAATTGAGTATGGTTACGACGGCCTTGCACAACTCGACGAAGGGCAGCTGTTCTGGGTTGAAAGCTAGCAGCTTGATGGCCTTGACCAGTTGCGCCCACATCTCCCGAATGATCTTGATCATGCCCTTGCTGGTAGTCGCGAAGATGTTGAACAAGGTCGTCATGACGCTAGAAAGAATACCCGCGAAAACGCCTTCCCGGAAAGCGGTAAGGAAGTCTTGGAAGCGCGCCTGCAGCCGCGTCCAGATGTTGCGCATCGTCCGTTTGACCTGCGCAAGGAAGGCAGAAAAGCGGAAGTCGCCGCGCAGCTTCTCGAGAATATGCGGAAGGCTACTGCGCAGCTCGAACCAGAACTCAGCCAAAACCATGCCCAACATCTGCCGCGTTCCCATCCGCCAGCCGGCTGAGCACGCCGCTGAAGCGCTTGCGCCCAGGAATTTGCTGCTGGTGTAATAGCGCCGATTGATCTCGGCGTCGTAGGCCTTGCGAGCCGCTGAGTCCTTGGCCAGCATTGCCTGTGTGTCGATGGATTTCAGGGTGTCGATTTTCTGTTGGCCCTTGCGGATACGGTCCTCCATCTCACGCGCCCGGTGGACCTGCTCGGGGGTGTCGCGCGGCATGGTAGCCAGCCGCGCAGTATCCTTGGCCAAACCGTCTTCGTGCGATGCAATCAGGTCCGGAAGCTTTCTGATGTATTCGGTAGTGGGTGTCTGCTTTTTGGACTTATTGATGCTTTCGTGCGTGGTCTGCAGGTTGCTGCTCTGGTTCGCCAGAGCCACGCCATCAAGTTCCGCCAGCACGCGGCCGGCGTCGTCGTGGATCTCGCTGGCCGAAATCACATGGTCAAGATTGCGCTGCTCGTGCGCCGCCATTGTCTTCGACCGGTAGACGTCGTGGAGCTTACCCTCTTGCTGCAGGCCCTTGTCGCGCGCACCCGTCGCTTTGTAGTTCTCGTGCTGGTGGTACGCTTTTTTGTGGTCGGTATAGTCGCCACGCTGCTCGTAGCGCTGACTCTCTTGTTCAGTGGCCCACACCTTCTGGCGCACGTTGTGAATGGTGTTGACGTCTCCTCCGAGCTTGTCCTTGAAAAGCAAAAAGTCCAGACCGAAACTGGTCACTAGGCTGTTCACCACGGTCTTTTCCAGTTCGTCGGCCCAAGGGTAGTTGGCGGCGGTTACTTGCATGATGTCGATATCGATGTCGGGCTGGCGTTCGCGGGGAGTGAACGAGGGGTGCAGCACCCCTCATATGGAGCGTGGCAGCGTCAGGCTGCGGCGTATTGATCGGCGTCGTCTCGGGCTTTGGCGATGGCGCCGTCCAGGCCTGTGTCATTCAGGATCATGGAACCGTCGGCATCCTTTTGCATCTGAGGCACACCGTTGGCATCACGGACCACTTCGCCGTTCTTTTCCTGGACCTTGAAGATCGGCGTCGTGATGAGGTCGGTGAGCAATGCCGCCAAGGCGTAGCCATTTTCAATCGCCTGAATAATGTCGTCACCATGCTTCGCCAGCTCGGCCTCAACGTCGACGTTGCGACCTTTCAGGTCCTCAACAAAGGTGTTGATGTTCTTCAAATTGTCGAAATACTGATTGAAGTGGCCGAAGATGGATGTCAGCGTACGCTTGATCCTGCGCGCGTAGTCCTCAACGTCGCCCAGCATCTTGCCGGCCTTGTCGAGCTTAGCGGTCGCACTGTCGACTTCTCGGTCGGCACGGCGGGCGTTTTTCAGCGCTTCTTCACCGTGGCTGTCATAGGCCCAGCCGGCGATGGCCAGTACTGGGGCCGCTACGGCCGCACCGAGAATAGCCGTGCCGCCGGCAATGCCTAGGCCGCCAGTGGCGATTGAGCCGCCACCGATGGCTGCTAGCGTGGCGTTGGTCGCGGCAACGCCGGCCAGCGAAGAAATCGCCGTTCCAGTGGATGCCGCGCCCAGGGTCATGACTCCACCATACACGGCGAACCCGGCGGCGGCACCCGCTGCGCCGGCGCCGACCACACTACCCAGCACGCCGATGGCGGAGTAGCTGTAGTTCTCGACCCGCTGTAACGTCTGCCGCGGCACATGGATGGCTAGGTCCTTGCGGCCATCCTGCTGGAGTTTGTCCAACAGCGAGTCGGCTAGTGTCTTGAACTCAGCAAAGCTCTTGCCGATGCTCAGCTCTAGTTTGCCTAAGCTGGCCAGCGCCGTCTGGGTGTCGCTCTCCTGTTCGTCGAATTCCGTCTTCTTTCGGTCATAGCGGTTTTGTGCACTCTTGACGATCTCATCAGCTTCGGAATGCTTCTGGTAGCCGTCGTAGCCCTTTTTGGCTCCGTAGGCTCCTGCGGCGAGAACTGCCGCGCCGATGATGAATGGAATTGGCATGTGATGTATCCCTGAGGTGGTTGAAGAATGGGGGAAGGAAGTATTGCGACGAGGTCAGGTCGCCGATGCAGCTCGCTGTATCAGGTGGTGTTTCAGCGCTTCGAATTCATGACGAGTCAATGCACCGCGCTGCTGGAGCTCGAACAACCTGTCAAGATCAGCGATGCATTGCTCGAGGGCACCGTTCGCCGCCCTGCGCCCGGGAGCCTGCAGAATCTGGTTGGCAGCGTCAGCGTGGCCCGCCCTGCCTCGCGAAAACAACCGCAGGACCGCGTTCACGCCCGATGAGATGCCGTAGAGCGCGCAGAAGATCAGGAAGAGGCAAATCGAGAAAAGAATGAATGGCACGTTTGGTTCCTTATGGGTGCGCTCAGTTGCCGGTCTAGGGCAAATCCCAGAGCTCCAGAGCCTGTTTCAATTCGGAGACCAGATGCTCGTGCCACTGTGTTGGCTGAACGATCCGCACATGCGGCAGCCAGTAGCGCACGACGGGCAGTAACTGCTGAAGGTGGCTGATCTGGGAGGTGACGATCAGTGAGCCATCGGCGTGCACGCGATGCCGTTGCCTGGGCAGGAGTGCTCGGCGTGTGAAGTAATGGGCCGCGACAGGCGCAACCCGCAGGATTACTTCGACGGTTTCGGAAGTGAACCAGACGTCATCCTTTCCGTCGATGTAATCGTGGTGCTCGGGTTTGGGCGAAAATCGGCACCCGTCGTCGACCTCCAATCCCGTGACCAGCGCTACACTGAAATTCTTGAGTCGCTCGCCGTCGGTGGCAGCCAAGTACCAAATGCCTTGTTTATGGATCAGGCGGTAGGGTTGCACTCGCCGGACCTTGCCCTTGTATTCGAAGCGGCATTCAAAGCAGTGATCAATAGCGGCTGCGAGGCGAGCGAAGTAGGGCGTCGTAGCCCCTAGGTCCTCGGTGGCAGCAGGCTGGACCTGCATCGTTCGACGATTGCCAGGCTTGTCGAGTTGCTGCAGCAGGTAAGGCCGACTGCTGTCGGGGAACAGATGCTGCGTGCCGCTCAGACGCGCATATTCGGTCAGGTGCCGAGCCGGGATCGCGCCGCGTGCCGCATGGACCAACTGCCAATGGCCCTGCGCGTTGCGCTCCACGATACCATCCAGGCGCTCGGCCAAATCGCGTTCGATGGTCCGCACATCGACCTGAAACCGGTCGGCCAGCACGTGCTTGTCAAGATGATTGCCTTGATGCAACTGGGCCAGGATGCCTGAGATGCGTTGGGCCAGTTTTTCGCCTTTTGAACTCACCTTGCGTTCGGAAAATACGGTCATCCTGGGAACGTTCCTGTTGAAAGTGCCCCAACTTTAGATAACCATTGCGACAGGTTGTGTCGCAAGGTCCTTGCTACCCTTAATTTCGTTCTTTCACTTGGTTGGCTAGCCCACCATAGCCAAAGGTGTATCAAGTGTAACAACGAGTGAACCTTTTGAAGTGAATCAGCCAGATTTACTAGACAACTTTCAGACCATGACAGGACTTCAGCAAAGCCTCAGGTCACTGGCTGCCCTTGGCATCAGCAGTCATTGGTCTTTCTGAACTGAATGACTGTAGCCCGCCTGAAACTTTCATGCGCAGGTGCGCCATGGCGGTCCGATTCTGGCCGAGAGCAGCCATCACAGAAAATCCAGTGCAAGGTTCAATTGCACCGGAGCTAGCTATCGACTACATCAGCGTTAACAGCTCATGCCACTGCGCGATTCGATGGTGGATTTTCGATGCGAATCAGTGGTGGTTTTACTGTGCGAACGTCTGGTGGATTTGCTGCGAACACTCAGACAGCGACTGACAGCACTCGCTGGCGGATTTAACCGGTCGTTGCAACACCCTAGCGGCATCACCAACAAGCCGGCATAAAAGTGCCAACGCCATACGGCTCGGTACAAGCTATTGGTGAGAGATTCTGGCTGGAAAGCGCTGCTGAATCGGGAGTAATAGTAAGTGAGCGCACCATGCTTAGAGTACCCATTCCACGCTAACGTGGGTGCCATCCTGTAGTTTTGCTCTCAGCCCATTTTCCATAGTCATTGTCGCGGGTCCACCTCGTTATCCGCCATATGTGTCCGATTTTTCCGCCAAGGTGATTAACCAACGCTCGTGATGCTTCATACGTCAAGGTAGTACAGCAGGCAATAGACGGTGGTTGCTCCCGTACGTGAGTTGGCCGCCAATGCCAGCACCACCACACCCACGAGCCCACATTCCGACCATCCGATCTAAATGTCGCACAACCATCTGTGGGAACCAACTCAAGGTTGGGTAGACCTGGCGAAGACACAGGCACATAAGGTGCTCTGCCAAGAAGGTCTGCCTGAAGATAGCCGATGTGATGTCCCAAAAGCGGCAGCACCAGCGGTGCAAAACCAAGATCCATGTCTCCTTGGAAACTCCACTCCGGGGACACAAACGCACGAAGCGCATCTCGATCAGGGCTAAACTCTCCTAGCAGGCCCTGATGAAACTCAAACACCTCGTCTACATCTAAGTTCTCACTGACCTGTGAGACCGCAAAGGCTTCGAAATCAACGCGGACCTTTGGCTCATCAACAACGGTGAAAGAGCAGTGGATTAATCGGCCTGACACCTCGACTTCGATAGTGTCAATAAGCGTCTTGGCAACTGTCGATGCATCCTGTGCTTCTGCAGCGGCTCGTGATTGCACTTTGCTAGCCCACGTTGGCGCGGGCTGTGGCGGAAAGCGCAAGAAGATTGCCTCAGCCGGATATGCCAACTCTGCGCAAGAAATGGCTGCGCTTATCGGCATATCCCAGTGATCCACGGCGAACGCAAGTGTGCGCAGGAAAGCAGACCTTGCCAGATGCCCTTGCCGCGCAACGAAATAACCTCCAGTCTCACGGTCGGAACCACAGAAGTAGCGGATGTATCCGTCACCCTTCCTGCCAAAGCGGGAAAGTAGTTGCCGATACTCAAATCCCCATTGCGATAAGAATGGCAGATCTGTTCTGGCTTGAAGACGCTCAAACCGATTACCGTAGATGGGTGAAATGAAGGTTCCCTCACAAAGCTCCGTGAGTTCCTCGTGAAGATCGTCATGTCGCGATGCAGGCCCGGAATGGCACCCCGTCCATGATGCGATGATGGTCGGCGAACCTGTTGCGATTGACAGGAGGGCATCCGATGCAACGGATGGTCGACTAATGGCTTTGCGAATTAGCGCAACCGTCTCTTGCTTGGGCAAGGCAACCAAAAGTGGACAAAGTGCTTCCAAACACTGGGACTCTAGCTCCCTGCTGGAAGCCCAGTCGGCAAGAGATTCAGCGAACACCTTTCCAGTTTCTCTCCTAGCGAGCTCTTGCGCGATAGCTTGCATCGTCACGAGCTTGGCCATAGGGATTGGCATCCCTAAGCGAGCAACCGTCAGATCCGCAATCTGCCTCAGGTTCATGTGGTGCTCTCATCAAGCCATGAAGGCGTTGTTAGTGGCTGAACCGCAAACTCCTCGACTGTGGAATCCACGATGGCGTTCAAGACGCTCAGCGCCCTCGGGATTTCGCGAACCTGAAACAGCAGGCTAACGAAAGCCACATCCGGAATCACACGTGCAGGATCGTCTAGCGCTGGCAGTTGCCGCGAACTCTGAACGACGAACTCCTCCCATCGCTTCGGGTAATGCGTCACCACCAGCGCAATGCGTTGTGCTGCTTCAACATGCCCGTGATAGTGCTTCGACCATCCACGGCGATAGCGCTGAGCCTCAATGAGCCAGCGAAAGGCCTTCTTCGGACCTTGGAGGCTGAGAGATAGTTGAAATGCTCGGTCCAACAACGCCGTCTCGGCGGCATATTTGTCGCCTTCAAGTGCAGCCTCCAACGCTTCTAGCAGCTCCGCGCCGCGACCCTCGCCCTGCCAATGCTCAAACCACCGAACGGACCACAGCTCGGATCTGCTATATCCGCCCGCGTCCCGGACAGCGGCAGTGAACTCGGGAAGTTTCGCCGGAGGGTAGGCCTCGATATCCGGCATGGCCAACCTATCAGCATTCATGTCCATAAGAGATTGGCCGCTTTCGTCGCTCGCCAAAGCTGTGCGCCGGCTACTCCAGAGCCTTCCCATCTCATCAAGCTGCGAATTTACGCCCCACTTCACGCTCGTGGCTTCATCACCCCAGAGGAAAGCGGCGACCGCCCCAACGGCAGGAGTGGCTGAATCGACACTGCCAATGAAAACAGAAAATGCCTTCTCAGCTTCGTACCATTCGCTTTGTTCGAGCAGATGACGATAGAACCGGACGTATGCATCTGGTCGCAGCTTCAATAACACATCGGCAAGATCGGATGTACTGGCACCAGACCTCTCGGTCATAGTGCCAATCTCCGAGTAGATTGGCGCCAATTTTTCGACCAATCTCATGGCTGCTGGCGGGTCGAAATTTGAGGCCTCTACGATTGCGGCCAGGACAGACGACAAACGCCCGTCCTTACGCCAACCGTACGAAGTCCCGTACTGATAGACACTGGTCATCAATCGCTCAGCCAGCTCAGAAAGGCCGTAGGACGCAGCCCAGTCACAAATTTCTACCAGCTCGGTAACCTTCTCATTGAAGGGCCCGACGGAACTGAGGATAGTTCGCTCTCTAGCTTCTATATCTGCGCGCACCACTCCATCAGGTAGCAATCGGAAGTGACGTTTCAGGAAGAACTCATACCAATGGTGCATCGCAAATAGGTCTGACTGCTGGCTCCTTTCCCACTCTCGCGGGGAAACGTGCTCCAGCTGCGAGCGATGCCGTCCCAGCAAGAACAAGTCCGCTGCAATCCGAGTGACCGCGTTCGTCGCTGAGCGGAAGTCGGACCAAGCATCGTCGTCATTGCTTGTAGGTCGCTTGACGTCCAACAGCCGGTAGATCAACGAGAACGGTGGGTAGTCGCCTCGCACAAACAGAGCTCCACACGCATTAGCTGCTGCCGCCAGCTTACCCAAAACTGTGGTCAGCCATGCACGTTCCGTACACACACCTAGCCCATCTGGGCTAGGTGCTCCACGCATCAGCATTACGTTGCCGACTGATGCAAAGAAGGCTAGATGCAAGTAGTCGGCAAAACTCGACTCGTCATAGCGTCTCATCTTCAGAGTGGGCGCTTGATGCAGTCCTTCTAGCGGAAAAAAACTAACCCGAGCATTGCCTTGGTACAGCAGCCGCCAGCAGGCCGATAGTGGATGCTTCCTGAATCGGCTACCACCGCCCCATTCATGCAGTTTCGCACCAATCCAAGCACTTGTTCGTACGGCCTCAATCTCGACGATGCGACGCATAGGCAGTGTCATCGGAAGCTGTGCAAAAGCCATGATGGGTACCAAGTCGGAGCCGCGACTAGCCCTACGCAAGAATGCCTCAAAAACCTCTTCAGGATGGCCATGGCGGCGAATAAGGTCTAGTACCTTTCCTGCGTCATATCTGCCGGTGCCGGCTGCCACCTCCAGATATAAGTCCAGAAAGTGATCGGGTGACTCTGCACGTACGGAACCTGAGCGGATGCGGTCGTTGATCTTGTGGCGCATCCGCTCTTGGACATCAGCTGCACGCTTCGTCTGGCCAACCGACAAACAGAGCATCGCAAACTGATACAGACCTGTAATGCTGGACTGACTCACTTCCGAAGCCAATAACAGCGCGGGATACGGATCCCGAGTCATGCTGAGCGCATGGCTCTCAAGGAGGCTTACGTCGTCCAATTGATAGCTTAGGCCATGGTCAAGGCGGTTCTTCAAAGCACGTCTACGAATGGCCTTTTCATAGTCACCAGCTACGAATGCGACTTCCTCTGCTACTTCCAAAATGCGGAGGATCTGCCTTGCTGGATATGCTCGCGTCAAGGCATCAATTGCCCACTCTCGAGTTGTCCCGTCCAACAACCCTGCAGAGTCGCCCAGACGAGATTCGTATATCCACAGCCAAGCCCACCGCAAATAGGGTGCAGCATCTTCCGCAAGCCAGCGCCTCACGTTTGGAAGCAAGGTCTGCAACCGCTTAGGGTGATCTGGCTGGCTGGCGACGAATACATAAAGGCTGCCATGGAAAGCAGTCAGGCCAGCATCCACACTGGCCAGCAAGTGCCCAAACTCATCTTCCAGCGCTCTGTATTCGCGATCCACACAATCGTGTAGGGCCCCCACCGGCCATATGAACTCATCCGCAGCCATCAAATGAAGTGCGTCCTTGGCTTGCCACGACAACCCGCCCCACAGCTTTCGATAGTACGCTCGAGCGTCACCGGAGGGTTCAAGCGTGTGCTCGTTGGCACGCCTCGCAGTCAACGTCACCGAGGAACGAACCAGAGCCAAGAAGGTGTACGTCAAGACCAGTGGATGGCCTTGACTAGCTCGCTCGAATGCCAACGACAGGTCTGCAAGTTGCTCAGGTACCGCAACAGATTCTTCAAGTTGGAATGTCCCTGCGGCTCGCTGCGCTTCCAGCCAAGAGCGAACAGCGATCAAACGCATGCGTGGTAGCTCCACCCAGCATTCTTGGTCAGCGTAGTTGTTCAGTCGTGATGGGAGTTGCGCAACATCCACGCGTTGAGTGCCAATAATCAACGACATGTTCTTAGGCAGAGGCAGCAAATGCCCGAAGAGCGAATCCAAGGGACCGATCATCTCTCCGTTCTCTCGCCAGACGTGGTCTAGGCCATCAATTACGACAAAGAAACGTTTTCCGACGACTGCCTGCGCTGTAGCGCAGGCAGCAAGCCATTTTCGAAGGTCCTCCGGCTCGCTGCTCGCCGGCGCATGTTCCAACAGAGCATTTGCCTGTATCTGCGTGATCAGGGAGTGTGCAACACTCTTCAGACTAAATCGCTCAGACGCGTCTTGGAGATCCAGAAAATAGTGATGTCGGACAAACGAGAGCCCGCGCTCAGTCATCTGGCCGCACAGGTAGCTCAGAAAGGTACTTTTACCTTGCCCAGGGGATCCCCACAAAATACGAAGGTCCCAGTGGCCAGACATGGCGTCCCCAATAAAACTCTCTGCGAAATCCGGGTCGGGCGGATGATAGCCGTCTGGTATCCGAAACTCCTGGTCCAGGGGGCGCGGCTGCCGCTCAGATATAGTGGCTCGAAGCACCTCAAGCGTGATACGTCCTTCTGGAGCGGGCGAATTCTTCAGCGTGCTCCAGTTAATTGCCTGACGAAATAGGTTGAGCCTGCCGTAGCTGTCTGTATGCCGACTCTCAAGCTCATCGCCTACGTGTTGTTCAAGCTGCGAATATCCAGCGTAGCTATGCTCGAACTTAAAACGACCGAAGAACAAAGCCGCTCGATCAGCGCTGCCAGCGTGCTCTTCGACCTCGTGTCGCAACGGGCCTGGAAGCTTAGCCAGTACGACCTTGCTCTCATGCAGATGCGAGGCGAAATCTGCGTCTGGCCGCCGATTTGTGACCAAGGCCACCTTACCAAGCTTTTTGATTCCAACAGCAAATGCCGCTGCACTCCACTTTTCCAGTAGCGACTTTCCCTTTCCTCTCCGTTGCAGCAGCCAACTCCAGGAAAGAGCATTTGCTGAGTCATAGGGATCAACTGTGAACTTGACCTGGAGCAACTCTAGCAAGCCATCAGGCCGCTGCGCCACGATGTCGTCGAGTCCTTTGACGTCCATTTGATCATCCGACTCGAACTGGACCCAGTCGTAAAGAGACGGCGTGTCGAGCCAGTTGCAAAGCAATCGAATTCCGACAAACGTCTGATAGTGGTAGCCGCTCGCAGTTATAGCGGTATGTTTGATGTTGTGCGGCAATCACGCCCCCTCAATCTTTGTTTCCGGCATGGCCGCGGTCGGATTTACCAAGTATCGCTGCAGTTACTGTTTTGGACTTCCACTGCCCCACATTAAGCCACTGATGCATGAACAGGCGCTACGCGCACAAGCAAATCCACCCGGTACGCCTGTGAGCAATTCCAGTGCCTGTTGGATGAGCAATGAATGCATCGTGTGCAGCATGAATCATGCTGGTGAAGACTGGGCCAATTCGGTCATAGAGAGCTTCTCAGCAGATTGAAGACGGAGCGCACGGCCCGAAAGGTCTACTGCTCGCGCAAGCAAGGTCAGATATGTTCGGCTCAACAACCCGATGCATCGGCGCTCGAGGCTTGGGTACATTAGTCCGACAAAGTTCGAGGGACCTCGAGAAGGTTAGGCTAGCGTCTGCGAGACCGGTAGCAGTCCAATACGCTGAAACTATGACGTCAGCTCACCTTGGCTTGCCATTTTGCCCGATTATTAATCCGAACAGATTTTTCTCTAGAGATAACTCCTTTGCGGAAGCTGCGGGATAGCCCTGGCACTGCAAAGCGGACCACCAAGTCTTGTTCTGTGAGATAGCTAGCTATGTGCTCTAGCCCTTTGAAGGTTCGCTCATCAAACTCATGGAATGTTCCTACCGCAGGGTAGCGCATACGTTTGACATGCTCTGGAGCGTTGCAATTGCTGTAGGTGCCCTCTCCGTCCGTCACCGAAGACTTCCAGTACTCACCTATTGCTTTAGCAATCGTTACATCCTTACGTACTCTTGATCCATTAAAAAACAACAAAGTGTGCAGGTGCACACCCCTCTTCATCCCAAATTCAAACTTCACCGCATAGCCAATGTAAAAGCCCATAAACCGCTGTGATATGAACTTCTTCAAGAGCTCCCAGCGTTGAATAGATCCAACCCAATCTTGGGTATACAGATCCAATCGAATGATCATCAGTTTGGAATACGCGGCCTTGAGGTTAAGGATGTATCGGAGCAGGGATACTCTAGTCTTGCGCTCATTTCGCTTAAGATTTTCCCTTGCCTTGTCCACTTCGCTGCTGTCCAAGTTGTCCCGAACCCTTCCTAGCAATAGACTAGGACTCAACAGTTGGAAGTGATCAACATCCTGATACACAATCTCTTGCTCCAGACTGATGATGAAGGCGGTGAGGTATGGATTGATCGATCTGGAATCGACATCCAAGCTAAAGGGATCTGCAGGACACTGCAGGAGCAGGCAGTGTAGGTCCTGCTCAAGACTCTGATCGAATGAAATTCTGTCAAAATCTTCCTCATCAGGACCATCCTCCAGATCTTCTAAAATATTCTTCATCAAGTCATTTATACGATGGACCCACGCAGCTAAGGCTGCATAATCAATATCAGAATCGATAGATTGGAATTCGAGGGGATTGCTATGATTCATGGCATTTACCTTGATAGATTGGTTAATATCAACTCTCAAATCTCCAAGTTATTTGAGCTCTCAATCAAATATCTAACCAAAGTAAAAATATGCCGAACCTCCTAGCTGCGCTAGTAGAAAGCATTGGAAGTACGTTGCAAGTATATTCATCACCCTGCGGCGACTAAATTAAGCGCAAACGTTTGTTTCTACCACCATTAATGTGCAGGCTAGAAGCTGACATTATCAAATTTTTCTAGATGTCTTATAAAAACAAAGTGGGCCAATAGTTGATACTCACCACGAGTAACTTCCATGAATTTTTTTGAGATACCATATTGACAAAATTAAAATTAATAGTCGATTTATTAACTTTATTAAAATCTCTATAAATTTGCACTTAAAGCACCATTAATCATTAATTAATAACCTAAACTCCCAGCTAGAATTTTCATAAAACAATAAAAACAAACCAAATATCCACCAAGCCTGTGGAGAAAATTTAGCCCTAGAATCCAGCTAGGGCTAAAAAGTTATATCCTAACCAATGAGCAACTTGTTGGTGATCCACTGGTCAACTTGTTGCTCGATCCATCCAACCGAACTAACTCCAAGCTTTATCTGTTTGGGAAACTCCGGGTCGTAGTACTTTGAGCTCTTGTCGAGCTTGGCGTACAACGTGGTTTTCGAAATTCTCAGCTTACTGCAAACTTGATTTGCTCGCAGAAGGTTCAAGGGGGTGGAGGCTGTTGTTGGCATGGTAGAGCTCGCTACATTAGTGCACGGCTTGCGGCAGTGCGAAGTACTGTGGAATGAGCCTGCAAGAACAGTTCGACGGTGTTCGAACTGGTACGACTCAAAACATCTGGCAAGCGGTAAAAAAGCGCTCAACAGCGCCTCCTAGGGAGTCATCTTCGGTTTCCCCTTACAGGCTCTGCATCCTCCATTCCGCCTCATCCAACCGGTCCCACCTATCCTAAATAGTGCCTCTTCAAGAAGGCACATCTACCTCATCGGGAATGTCCAGTGCATTCTTCTAATTACCATACAAAAGATACTTAACTTTTCTGCAAAAAAGAAGAATTTTATGTTTAAAAAAGAAGGATTCTGTTAAAAATCTAGCGCTTCAGTTCTACAAAACGCATGCAATGAGACGTACCTGAACCATCAGCGCCGCCTTGAAGTGGAGCGACGAAACGCCTCTCGATCGTCAAAAATTCTGCTAGCTGATTGATGCCTTCAACTGTTGACGGAGTGAACTCCATCACCCCGTCAACGCAGGGAACTAGGCCTTTCGGAAACGGCCTGGCGGGCTTGAAATCTAGTAGTTCGCAGCGCTTTTCTTGACCGGCGAACTCTTTAAGCGCCTTCATGTTAGCGCCTACCCTGTCAGTGGATACCAGTACAACTTGGCCCACTGGCGAATACGACGGAATAATCTTTCCCGTTAGCAGTACCGTAGGGAATATCACATCTACGGCATACTCAAACTGACCCAATATTTCAAAAAATAATCCAACCTGCTGCCTGTATTTTTGTAATGAATATTTTTCGATTACACACGAATTTTCATCACCGCGCAAAATGACATCAAATCGAGAGATAAATATTTTTTTATTCCTAACGAATTTATCAATTAAGAAATCATTTATTTTTTTACGGCTGCTGTTGGCGGTTCTTATGAAGTCGGATTCTGATCTTTTGTAGTCCTTGCCATCCATTATTCGAGGCAGTTCAGCATCATTGGTAGTCAGTACCTGCCTTATGTAAGGATGCAGACAAACTAGGTAATCAGGTTTATCTTTAAAATCCTTGAAACGATTCCTGAGTACGGCATTTGATTCTAAATAGTATAGATATAAATTATCAATATCACCAAAAATATTTGTTAATTTATTTTGCTTTCTCAATCTTCCTATATGTTTTGCAATTTTCAATGTTATATTAGCATAGACAAAAGTATCATAGAATTCTAATTCCCGGTCTTCGGTATTAAAGAAAAACCCATTTAAACAATAAATTTCATTATGATGTTTCTTGTAATCAAAAACAATCTTTGCTAAAACTGCTTCTTCATAAAACCGACTCCTAGCAGTACTCTTTGCAATCCATCGATTTTTTCCTTTTGCATATTCATCGTCGAAAAAAATATACCTTTCCGGCTGAGCGTCATTCTTTATGAGCTTATTTGGAAATAAATCTTTATTTCCAAAAATATTATTTATATTATTTTTCATACACGAAATCGCTCCAGCGCTGCATCATCCCCCTGCGTTTTTCTAAAGCATCGCCACGACGATAGGCTGCCTCCACCTTGCTCTCGAGGGTATGCGCCAAGGCTTGCTCTGCTAACTCACGGGGGTAGTCGGTTCGCTCTCCAACCCAGTCCCGAAACGTTGAACGGAACCCATGGGGCACAGCTTGCGCATTCGTACGCCGCATGACTGCCAAGAGCGACATATCGGACAAACACTTTCCGCGCGGAGAGGGGAACACGTAGTCGTTCTCGACATTACGAGGGAGCTTAGTCAAGACCTCGACAGCTTGCGAACTTAAAGGTACGCGGTGCTCTCGACCGGCTTTCATACGCTCGCCAGAAACAACCCATACGCCTGCGTCAAGATCGATTTCGGTCCATGTTGCTCCACGAACCTCACCGCTTCGAGCCGCTGTAAGGACCGTGAATTCAAGTGCCCGCGCAGCAATCCCTTCCTTACCTTTGAGCTCACGCATGAACATTGGCACTTCGTCAATAGGCAGCGCCTTGTGATGGACAGTCTTCTGAACCTTGGTTGGTGCAGGTAAAAGCTTATCAAGTCTCCCTTTCCATCTAGCGGGGTTTTCACCTTCCCGGTAGCCACGAACGATGGCCCAGTCGAGGATGGATTCAACACGGCCACGCAGGCGTGCCGCCGTTTCGTTCTTGCTCTTCCAGATAGGTTCCAGCACCGCCATGACATGCGTTTGCGTGATGTGAGCCGTTTGCAAGCTCCCAAGTACGGGGAAGGCATATGTAGCAAGCGTTGACGACCACTGAGCCCGATGCTTGGGATTCTTCCAAGTATCACCATGAGACTCGATGTAGGCCTTGGCTGCCTGCTCGAAGGTCATTGCGTTGAGCTGCTCAGCTATCAGCTTGCTTGCTGCCTGCTTGCGTGCAGCAATAGGATCTGTTCCTGCTTCGACTTCATCGCGAGCAACGCGAGCTTTTTCGCGAGCCATGGCCATAGTTACCGCAGGAAATGCCCCCAACCCCATGTGGCGGCGCTTGCTCCCGATCATGGTTCTGAGGACCCACGAACGAGCTCCAGTGGGAGTGACGTATAAATACAACCCAGTCACGCCACCCACGGGGTGATGACCAGGCTGGATCAATCTGCTTACCTGCAGAGCGGACAGTTCTTTAGCAATCTTTGGCAATACAACCTCGAATAGGAGTCAGGAGGAAGAAAATTACTTCTACCATCCTTTCTACCATAAAGTATCGAACTAGCCACGACCGGATCGAACTTCATCGGACGCCAATCAGCCTAAAAGCCCGAGCAGCACAAGAGATTGCAGCTTATCTCGTTCAACTTCGGACTGCTTCCCAGCGGACACAGCCTCCGCCAAATTAAGCTAAGTCAATGATGTGCCGATAAGTAAGGGACTTTTCCTCCCAACCTGGTACACATGACTGGTACACAGCAGAAGCCAAAGGTTCGGTCAGCAAATGAAGCTGACATGCAAACCTATATGCGCAAAGATGCGAGCGGCTTTAAGTTCGTTCGCCCTATCCCTCAAGCCCTTCGCTCGCACTTTGGCAAAGCGAACTTTGTTCAACGTCTTGGCAAAAACCAAAAAGTTGCAAAGATCGCCTGCGCCAAGCTTGCGGTCGAAACGAATGTGCTGCTGACAGAAGCAGTTGCAGGACACTCTAATGAAGCAGCGCTTGAGAGCTACCTTCAACTGCCCCGCAATCATCGTCTTAAGAAAATTGCGTTCACATCCGAGCTGCCGCAACAAATTTCGTCACTCTGGCTAAAGAGCCTTGACGCTGATGCTGCAGCACGAGCAGCAGGAACCCGTGATCTCGACGAAATCGAATCACTCGATGCATCTATCCCTGAGACGCTAGCTCTCATCAAACAGAGCCTAAAAACTGGCGACGTTTCGAAATTCCATAGTGCAGTTCATCAGCTACTGACCTTCCGCGGCTACGAGCTAGAAGCGAGCCCAGAACAGTGGCAACAGCTCACATACCAAGTTCTCAAATCATTTCTTCACGGCTATAAAGTTCTCGCTGCTAGACAAGAAGGAGAGCAGCTTGAAGGCCTTGATTTATCAGATTTTCCACCTCCGCTAGCTGCCAGTTGGGAAACCAGTCAACCGTCAAAATCTATCGGACTAGAAAGCCTCACCTTACGCTACGAGGCCTATTTAAGTACCCAGAATCCAAAAACGCGAAGCACCAAGCTCAGTATTTGGCGTCGCTTCGTCACTTCTTGTACTGGAAAGCCCGTTACGTCAATAACCAGCGCGGACATCTACAACTTCATCGACTCTCGCATCAACTCTGATAAAGATGCTTGGAGTCATAAATACGCAACGGGACGTGCAAAAAAAGCATTGTTCGAGGTATTTGGCCTTGCAAAGACACATGGCCTGATCGACAGAAATCCGGTAAGCGAGCTGGATGTACTACCAAAATTAAATGCAAAAAAAGAGCAAGAACACTTGCAGCCCCGACTTCCGTACACCAGTGCACAACTAAACGAACTATTCACTTCTGATTGGTACCGCCCACAAGCGAAAAAGTGGCGTGGCAACATGAAATCAGATCTCGGGGCGAGATATTGGATTCCTCTTTTATGCCTCTGGCACGGATTTCGCGTTAGCGAAGCAACGCAACTCCAAACACATGACATCGATATTGAGAAGTCTCTGATTAAGATACAAGTCTCAGAAGAAGAAGACGAACTCGGGCCAGAGCGATCCGTAAAAAATTCAGCCTCCAGTCGCATGGTCCCTATACATCCGAAAATCCTTGCATTGGGTTTTATGGGCTTTGTTTCCAATATGAGGCTGCACTACGATAATGGTCCCCTATTTCCATCAGCTCTACCAGAGCCAGGCGGAAAGTCACCCGCGTGGGGAAGATCGTATGCGCAAGCATTTCTACGCTATGTGCGTGACACACTTGGTTTTGGAAGTGGCTATGGAAATCATAGCTTTCGGCATGCATTAGAAGACCGAATCCGTGCTGCGAAAGTCGAACAAATGTGGCCTGAAGGGCTTTCGCACACATACACCGGCCGATCTTCAACCCGCAAACAGGACAAATCGATTTCACTAGAAGAAGGTAGTGAAAAGTACTACGGCAACGGTTATAGCCATGATGCGATTCGACGCTACATCTCAAGAATTGAGTATCCAAAAGTCGTTTTACCTCCCACTTTTGAAGCATGGCTTGAGGGTCTACCTAGCGTAAGCCCACAACTTCTCTCCGCAGCCAAACGATGGGAAGGTCCAGGGCGCTGAGAGAAAAATTAGCCGCGTGTTTTTTCCTACCGGGAAAAAGCATGCGGAACCCAGGAGCCGCCCAGTCGTCGCAACCGCGACGACTTGGGTGGGGCAAGGCGTCCAGCCACAGCCCATCATGTAGCTCCGCCCCCCAGGCGGACGGAATGATGCGGGGGAGCCGCACTCAAATCGCCAACAGCACGAAGTGCGTCGTGCCTGCGATAGCCGCACCCAAGTGCGGCGGTTGGGTGTGGGGGGTGAGCCCCGCGCCCCCGCAAAGCCGAAGGCGCGGGAAAGTGGCTTACGTCAAGCAAAGCGCAGGCCGAAGCCCAGCCGCGTCCAGCGGGTGAGGGTAAGACACTTTCCCGCGCGTTCAGCGGCCCGCGGAGCGGGATCACGAAGTGACGGGGGCGCCTGCCTTATTGAGATCACGATAGGGCGTCCAGCCCTAGCGAGGGAGCGGCCGGGCGTCCAGCCCGGGTAAGCGAGCGGTGATCTCCAGCGGCGGCGCCGCTGTACGCATCCCCCGTGCACCTCCCGTCGTACACGCAAACGTACACTCACTATTGGCTATACGTCTACAAAAGTATTTTCAGGAGACGTAATGCACAAGAACAAAGATGGCAGGCTCATTGCTAAAAGCAATGAGGTTAGAGTACTCCGTGGATTGCAGCGTTTCGGTTGGCTCCGGACAAAGGACCTCGCCGCCCTCTGCTGGACGAACTGGGAAAATAGGGTGGCTGGCGAGCTGCTTCTTGCTGCAACTCCTGCTAAACCCTCATCGATACGCATGGCACAGCGTACCCTTCAGCGGCTGAGACATAAGCGCTCCGTACTTTGCGCAAAGGCTCCCGATGGCAGCACCATTTACTCTCTATCAGAGGCTGGTGCAAGTAGTTTGCGGGATTTAGGCCTACAGGCCCAGAGCGGTAAAGACCTGACGCGAAGCTTTAGCAGCTCATTCTTTCGTCATCGCTGTATTGCCAATGAAATAGCAATCTCAGCCTTGCTGCAAGGCTTTCGAATCTCCACGGAACGTGAAATCGCCCAAGGTCGTTGGTGTGGAGGCGAAAAAGGTTTTTGGGGTAAGAGACCCGATGTCATAGTCCGCGATGGCTCGCGCGTGCTTTTCATTGAAGTAGAACGATCACGCAAAAATTTTACCGACTATCGATTTCTCTTAAATTGGCTTGAAAAGCTGTTGAGAGCTCAGATCAATGGACGCCCATTGATTGGAGAGGAAAAGCTATCGTTGGAAAAAATCATCTTTATCTGCACCCAGGCTTTCCGCAGCAAGCTCCAGAAAGACCTTTTCGCAAGAGGCTGGAGTACCACTCAGCAGTCCGACGTCATCATCGCTTCCACAGAGCTATACGTATTTCAAGACATTTTTTTTCATAACCCACGGTGACTCACAGAGCTGGACAATAAAACCAGCTTCTTCAGATGCATCTGATTAGCATGTGATGCGCAGCCTTGGGCAGTAAGGAAATACTTTGGTACTTGAGAAAGTTTCTACGTGAGGTAATAGCGCATCCGCTTTGCGGTGCTTAGGTGTGAAAATGGTGATAGCACACCGACAGACTCTCTAAAAAAGGGATGCAATTTGTCCCTCCTTCGCATACCTAGGCCATCACCTATGCGAGGGTTTTCAGAATATGTTCTTTTCCATAGCTACCCTGGACAGAGCTGCCGACATTGGACCAACAATAGCCTGGGCTTACATGCTCACCTGGCTTCCCCACCGACAGGCAACCCTCTAGCTAGTCAACCGCAAAAAACCGCATCACCCCTCCCTATGGAGCCTTTTTTCAGCAGCCTTTTGTGTTATTCTTGTGTTACCTTTTATTACAAATTGATGTATGAAAAAAATACTTATAGCGTTGAGCATTGTGACTTCTACCCTTTCTTTCGCTGAAACTGTATCAGTTACATTAAACATCAGAAATGAAGCCCCCATGTTTGGAGTTTCATATCCACAATTGGAATCAGATATCGCAAACATATTCAACTCCAAAGGTCACAAATTAGTCTCCGACAGTGATAATCCAACTGCAAAAATAATCATAAATTTGGATGGCGGACAATATCGTGGATTTGATAATGGAAGAACGACTGTTGGAACTTACAGTGGAGTTATATACAGCATCAGAAAATACAATGTTGTGCAAAATAAAGGAAAGAATAAGAGTTTAGAATTAATAAACTCCCTACAACCATGCTCAGCTTTAGCTACAGATGACAAAGCAGGCGCTATAAAGGACAGCGTCTTATCATGCATCAATAACTATTTAAAAGACTATTTTTAATTAATTTCATATTCGATTATTCATGCAGAAACGCTAGACTAGCTCGTAAAATATTACCATATGCAGACAATTGCCTTTTATTTTAAATAATGTTATATGAGAAATTTATTTATTTTGGTAGTCGTTGCAGGGACAGCTTTACTGAGCGGCTGTGCCGCTGACGTTGCGTTTCACGCATATAAGGCCGTAGACGCCGCGTCATCCACTCAGTTCCGGGTGGCCAATAAGGATGGAATTGATCTCGACTTTGAGCTCGAAAAAGCCTGGGCCATGCCCTTTGTGAAGCGAGAGATTGGATTCGCGTCAAATAGCAAGTGTGAATACAGTGGTGTTCTCGTTCCTTGGGACCGAACCTGGGAAATCGTCCAAAACATGGGTGATAGCGGTACGCAACAAGTTACCCCACCTAATCCTGGCGTCATGGCCGGACACGCCGCACTCATTTATGAGCGCAAGTGCCAAGGCCAGGCGGCTGAAGAAATGATGTATGCCGGTGAGATGCCTACCGGCCGCGCCTACCTCGGCCGCAAGTTCAATGGAGCTCCATTTGTGCCCGACCATCACAATGCCAGTACGCAGGACATGTTCAGATACTCGGAGGCTCAGCGTCCTCTCTGGTTTCAGCAAGTCGTAGATCGGCTGATCCGTCTGTCGCCAACTAGCCCTGATGCCAAAAAGGTAGTCGCGGAAAGCAAAGACATTCTGATCAAGCTTTATCCCGAAAAGGCTGCGGCAATCGATGCTGCCCTGAAGTAAGCGCCCTCACCTTCGCTAATCAAAAAGCCTACCAAAAACTTGGTGGGCTTTTCTATTATCAAGCGTGGTTCATAAATTTGAAAGCGCTGAACAGAAAGGGCTGATATTAAATCTCAGAGGAATTAGCATCCTACCCTGAATATTCTGTAATCGATTGCGGTCTTCTAGGCTTTGCTGCATAAACCGGCCTGTGGGCTGCTCCCCGTACGCAGTCCGCTCAACCCACAACGTCCCGAACCTGTCACCGCTCAAAACCTTTTTGCTGGTGAGCTGATAGTTAGAGATTGGTTTGACTGATCAGATTTGTCGGTACGCACAGGCGAGTCACCGACTTCATTGGTGGTCACAACGATGGCCCGGATCTGCAAAGTGTCGGCACCAATACCCAGATGCACCTTGAGCCATTGACTGCGCCGCTCTGCAGCATGCTTCTTGGCTTTCCACTCGCCTTCGCCCAGGAACTCGATGCCCGTGGAGTCAGCGAGCAAGTGCAGGCCCAGGCTGCTTGGAAGGTAGTGCACCTTAACATCCAGACTCTTTTGCCTATGGCACACCGTGCTGTAGTCGGGCGCGGCCCAAGGCAGGTCCATCAGTTTGAGTAACGACTGCACCAAGCGCAAGGTTTGCCACATCACCACTTAGCCCCTGGGGAGCAGTTTTGCGTGGAAATCAGCACCGCCACCTACTCTTTACATCTCAGGAATTCTTTTTTAGGTTTGTTGAGCTACTCAATATTGAGATTCTCTTAAGGCCTATCCAGTTGAGAAGCTCAATATTGAGCTTTTCCTTGCCGGAGGCTCAGCCTCCGGCTTGGTTGCGGATAGGCCCCAGCCTCCTAGCAAAAGTGCCAAGACTACCCTTCAACCAACATTCTGTTGGCCCCGCCAGCCTTTCGACGCGCAACTGCTGGCTTCGCCGGTTGCTGGGATTCTTGCGTCTTCCCACGGTATCCCATTCAACATATCAGCCCCGCCGTTACTAGCCCGACAACTGACACGTTCTGTACTCTCTTTAGGCAATAAAACCAAGGGGGAGTGAAGCCACCCTTTGACGCAGTCCTTTAGCAGTCAAACTAAAAGTACTTCGCCCACTTTCGCAGGGCGCCTCGCTATTTATATGAACATGTATAGCTCATACACCTCATGATGATTCGAAGGTGCCGCTCTACAGTTGAAGTACCTCGTGCCTCGCAACGAGTCCTGGTCCGGCGCTATTGAAGCCTTCTTTTCGAAATAGTACAGAAACCCCCTCGGATTACGGATGTATCGGAACACGCTCCGCGAGCTTAAGTACACGGGTCTCGCTGCCCTCTACTAGGCTGAAGATACGTTTACGACACATTCCATACTCATGCAATAAATGGATTGCGTTGTGAATGTGCGGGACATCGAGGTTAGTGAAGTCAGATCCGCTAATTTTGAAATCACTAGGGCTATAGATTGAGAGCAATATTCGCTGAGCGCATTCAGACTGCCCGCTATATCCTTCAGCTAGGTCCAGCATGTTGCTAAGACAAGCCGCAATGGCTTCGTAATGAAGGTCGGAAGGCTTAGAAAAAGCGTCAAAAGACAAAATAGACATGAGGCCTCCAGGTAGGTGTCGATGGCTAGATTGTTCATCGGCCCGCTAGTCTTTTTTGATCACAAGATGATTGCTATATTTTTTGAAGCATCGAAGTTTTCAAAAACTGTCCTCAAACAAAGGTAGTTTTTTCAGTATTAATTTTCCCTAATTAATCTATAGCTTATTTCTATCGAAATGATGCTATAGCGGCCTCATTTGACCCATTGCGGCCATTCCGGAATCGGCAACGAGCGTGTGCTTTGCAGCGGAAGCAGTCCTCCAACTGAATCGACCAGCTTTTCCTAGATAGCTGCAACCCTAGGCGGTCACTGCTAAAAGGCCCCGCCTGACCGGTGAATTGGCCTCAAGTCGACAATAGAACTGCGGCGGATGAAACCCCGGCATGGCTGTCCGAAGGGCTTCAAGCGTGATGGGCTTCTTCAATTTCTTAGCGCCAGACAGCGTCATCGCCGACGCCACAGCCACCCCGTCAAAGTAGCTCATGAACTCGGACTTTCTGAGGCCTGAGACGGAGCTGTATTTACGCCAGACGGTGCTCGGCGCGGCCGAGTAGGTCGTGCCCACGGTCGCAAAACCAACGACTGCACCTACAGGTTTTTTCACGTAGAACCAAACCGTCGAGCCTGGCTCAACGTGCATGGTTCTGCGCCTTAGCTCCACTTGCTTAGTACCAGCGAGGATGTTGTTTGCATGGCGCTCGTCAAGTGATATGAGCACATGCTGGTTCGGTTGCATCAAAGGCCTTTTTCTAGGATCGCCTGAACCTGCTCGGAAGACAGTCGTTGGCAAGTAATCAGTTGGTGGGCCTCGCCGCAGTTCAAAGCTTTGAGATCATGCAACGGTACAGGCCTGGGCAAGCGCAACACATTGTCGAACACTGTGATGGTCTTGGTCTTCGCGACCCCGATGCTGGAGAGTTGGCTGCTATCCAGAACCGAGGGAGCCAAGTCGTCGGCCTGCATGGCAGACTCATCGCGAAGGTAGGCACGTAGTACGCGACCAACCGCAATGACAGCGCCGGAACCTCCGTTCTTCACGGGCTCATAGAAGAACATCAAATCACCGCGCGAATAGTTCTTAAGCGTCTTCTTATCGCTCAGGTAGTGGCGCAACGGTGCGAGCTGGGCCTTTCCTTGGGGTAGGAAGGAGTCCTGCGGTGAGTCCGCCAAGAGATGCTCCTCAAATTGCTTTCGGAGGGGGACCATCACACCCTCTCTACCTGGCAAGCACATGAGCATCGGTGCCAGCAAGGACTCCAACTTGAAAAGCGGGACCAAGACTTTCTGCCCGTCCGGTCGAATCACTGAAATTTGCTGATCGACGTGTCGGAACGGTGGGGTCGTGTCTGGCAAACCTAGTTTGCTCACTGCCGCCAACGATTTGCGTCCGACATTCCAGTTCCGTTCTGTCATACGCCCTTTGGCGACGATCTTCTGAAGGTCGTCCGACGTCGATGAGGACGCCACATAGCCGAAGGTTGCCGCGACTTCACGAAGCGTGGCTTGACGCGGAGGGCAGCTCAACCGCACCCGGCCGACATCCCCTGGCTTCACGATGCTCAGAACGTGTCGGAGCAAGGTTTGGGCAATCTCGTATGCGTCTCTCTGGTCCTCGGCAACCGCCGCAAAAGCTCGAATTTCCTGTCCACGAACTCTCGTCGGCATTACTAGATAGCCAGCGACGACACCATTGCATCGCGCCACGTGGCGCAAGCACGCCGAATTGCCGGCCTCAGTCGCGGCCCATTCGTTAACCTGGGTCGCAGTGTCGAGGCCAAGGTTCGTCAACAGACTCCGAACGGCCGTTGCATCGCTTGCCGATGCGGGTTGCACCTCGATGATGTCCGCACTATGGGCCTTGTGCACTACAGGACTTGCGGTGTGGTCGGGCTCGACCTGAAACAGCTCGGGCGAAATTGCGTCCACCCCAAACCGCCTTCTGAGCTCAGGTGCCCGCTCAAGAATTCGCCCGTCGCTGGTTATGAGCCCTGGCAGGCCGTGGTGAATCGCCGTTGCGAGGTGTTGCAGGTCAGACCTGTCATTCTCCGACAGTGAGCCCGACGCATGGCGCTGGGGAAACACGATTTCGGCAAGCATCGGCGAAAGGCGCTGCCACTCGTTGTCGGGTGGCGTCGAGAACTTCGCAAGAGTTCCTGCGAACGAAAGCATTGGATCCGTCTTACCGTCGTGGGCGGTGCGGCGCAGCTCCGTCTCAATCTCGCTGCTAATCGCCAGTGAACATGTCCGCATCCGCTCGGCCCTGAAAACACTCATGGCTAGTTCGTACCGAGGCCGGCGAGGCCCGAGGTCGAAAAGCACGTTCAAGTCCAGAAGGTAGAGCGGCTTGCCACCGCCCTCCAAGGCATCTAGCCCGAGTGGGTCAACGGCGTTGATTCCGCTAGGCGCAAAGAGCTGAGGGGTGTCAAGTTCATGGGCGCGAACCACGATCATGCGATTGCGACTAGCCCCTCCTGGTTCAACGCGTTGGGCGTAGAACCCCTGCGCTTCCCAGAACAAGTTGGCGTCTTTGAGGTCTTCAGCGACCCGGGCATGAATCGAAATGAACTGTGCCTCCGTCGACATGTCCTTCAAGGCATCAAGCAGCGCTCGACCGATGTTTCGACTGCGATTTGCCTTAGGAACATAGATCTGCCGCACGTGCGCTTTGGGGAAGCGGAGGTCAAACAACAGATGACCCACATACGTCTCACCGCGACCGTCACTCTCGACCGCCACAAACAACTGCCCTTTGCGACAGAAGTCCGCATAGACGCTGCGCGAGAAAAATCCGAGCGCGTCTCGGTCGCTGTCTGCTGCCTGTACGACCTCTCCCAAGAGCGCCGTAGCAGCACTTGGCTCCGTAAGAATCCGAACCGCACCTCCGCTCTTTGTCATAGCTCCCCTTTTGGTGTTTTGGGGTAACTGTAACGGAGACGGAAGCAAGCCTGCGTTGAACGGAAGCTGGCTAGCTTGGCTCGATTTGAGCGGCAGACTGCTCTCGGACGGTGAGATTGAAATCTGGATGATCGCAACGGGTAGATTGCTGGAGAGAACGAACGACCGCTTACCTGCGCCACCATTAGGGCCCTTGGTGCTCCAAGCTGCGTAAAAGGTGAACGACGGCTCTCAGCCGATGCGGTCGTTTGTGACAAATCAGTCGAGGACTTCCCTGGGCCGAAAGCAGAAGTAGCAGCCTGTCCAAGTTGAGTGGTGAGTTGTCCGGTGAAATCAATGCACTGTCCACGAAACATTGGAACCAATGAGCATCAAGCAGCTGGAAGAACAGGACTCTCTTTGGTACGATCTGTGGTCCATGAAGGTGGTACACAGAGCCTTTTCATCAGCAACGCAAGTTGTTGATTTGAAATAATTTTCAAAGTCTAAGACTGAATCTCACAGCCTCCGCCAAATGACAAAGAAAAAGCGCCTCTCAGGGCGCTTTTTCTTTTCTATCCACCGTCAATTTTCTGATCATTCCAGCCAGATCGACCCGCTTACTTCAGGCAGGCAAGTCCTCGCTGATACCCTCTGTGCAGCTCGAATGCACGCACCTGGCAGCTGTCGGCCGCGTGCTGCATCCTGTGCAGGCCAGCTCGATGGTGATCGTCTCAGACCCCACGCTGATGCCCATGCGTTGGGCTACGCCAAGCACGCATTGCAAAAGCGCAGCGTCTTCCACGGGAAGTTGGCGGCCGCAACGCCGGCACAACAGACTCAGCGCCTGCGCACCCAGACCGCAGGGTTTAAGCCGGTAGAGCGCCTTTCGGTTTTTGCCCCACTCGCGTTGCATTATTCCGGTCTGCTCGCACTGGTTGAGCACACGGTAGACCGTTCCGATACTGGTGGGAACCCCGCGATCTGACAGTCGGCGCAAGACTTCCTCTGCGCTGATGGCCACCTCACCAGAGGCCTGGACCACCTGGATGACACCGATGCGTGCAATGGTCGGGCGCAGCTTTGCGGTGCGCAATTTCTGGAGAATGGAAGCCTCTTTCATTGCAAAGACTTCCACAGCGTTGTCGCTCTTGTATAGGCTGGCCGAGCCGGTTTCTGCCAACCGCCGCACAAGGCCTTATAAAGCGCCACCGCTGCCTGCAAGCGTTGAGCCTTCAACTGCACAACCTCATCCTGCGCCGAGTAAAGCGTGCCGCACCGCCCCGATCCACCGACACTCGTCGCCCCCAAGCGGGGTGAAGTATGCAGTCTCGCCGGCTTTGACGTGGCGAGGTTCCGCCTCGGATACGTCGGTCCACACCGTCTTCCGTAAAAAATCGGCACTGCGCTGCATGGTAGGAGTCTGGTAGCTCGCGTTGAGCGTCTGGCCTTCCTTGACATCGATGCCCGTCACCACACCGGCGATGGGCGCATAGATGCGCGTGTAGTCCAGCGGCGCTTCATCGGCGCGCAGGGTGGCGATGGTCTGGCGAATTGTGGCGTCATACTGCGCGACCTTGGCGCGCGCCGAGCGCAACGTCGCGGCAGCGGTCTGCACGTCTTCCAATCGAGTGGATTCGTCGCGCGCCATCTACCGCTGACGACTGTGTTGCTGCCCTGCTAGTTCCGCCTGGGCCCGTGCATCGTCTAGCTGGGCGCGCAGGCTGGCAATCTGATCCTGTCCGGACTCCACCGTGGCAACGAGCACGCTGGCGTCGATTTCGGCCAGCAATTGCCCCTTCTGGACCGTATCGCCAGCGGCAACATGGATGCGGGTAATCTGGCCGGAGACCTGGGCACCGACGTCCACCGAGCGAACAGGCTGCAAGGTGCCAATCGCGGCGACGCTGGACTCGATGTCGCCACGCGCGAACCTGGCGCTCTGCCACGTGGGAGCAGGCGGAGGCTGCAGCAGCGTCCATCCAGCGGCGACCACCACCCCGGCAAGAATCACCAGTGCGAGTTTCCCCCCACCGGGCCAGAACCGGCGTTGCATGGAACGGATAGCCATTAGCGGGAAACCTCGAAGCTGAGCGTGGCGGTGTGGCGCACGTCGTCGTACTTCTTGCCGTTCAGAGTGACACTGCCGTTGTTCACGCGGGCAGTGACTTCGAGGACATACAGGCCCGGGATGTAAGGCACAAAGCTGACGGTGCCGTCCTTGGCCGGGGTCAGCGTACGGCGCCAGCCTTCGCTGGTTTCCACATTGACCTGGCTGGCAGCCACAGGCCGCCCTTTGAAGACGAGTTGGTAGGTATTGCCGCCGGACTCCGTGGGTACCAGTTCCAGATCGTTGACGGACTTGGTCTCCGTTCTGCCAAAGCGGGCCTGGTAGTAGGTCAGTACTCCATCGGCGCCAGTACGGGTGGCCGTGAAACGCATATCCCCCGTCGCCTTCGGAACACCGAAGTGATCCGATGCAGGCTCATACGGAACGTTGCCAGCTTCTGGCAGCACGACCTTGGCATCCAGCAGCACAGGCAGACGCTCCAGCGGATTGCGCAGTTCGCCCGCAAAAACCTTGGCCTCATTCGCTTCGGGTTGAATCCAGAGGTAGTCGGCGCGCGCCAATGTGGCAACAAGCCACCCTGCTGTGAAGACCAAGCCGGTGCAGAACCTCCGCAGCGTGGAATATCGTGATGAATGGAACTGCAACATGGCCTGTCCTTTTTTTGGGGGTTATGGCGTGCGCATCCAGCGCGGCGTGCGGCCGAGGGGAGGTACAGTGATTTCTTCCTGCTCGACGGTGACCTGCAATCCCGGACCGGTGTCAAACAGCACATAGAACGGCTGCGCTGGCTTTCTGAAGGTCCAGGTGGAGTCCGCGCCCAACCTGCCTTCCAGTAAGGTGGTGCCATCCAGCGCGATGACTTCCATGCGCGCGCCCGGCATCTCATCGCCGTCGTTGCTTGCACCACGGCAGCGCACGCTGGACTCGTCCAGCAGGAAGCAGCGGGCGACAGGTTCATGTGCCAACACCGTGACACTACCCAGTGCAAAACCCAAAGCGAGCAGCCAGCGGGTGGTCATTCGTTCAGTGCGAAGCATGGGCTTCCCTCTGTTCATCGAACCACACCACTGTGGCTGGCGAAACATGGTGCATACGCAGTGCGGTCTGATGGATCGCTCCGTCCTTTCCAACGACAGTCAGCCACAACTCGCTGTCATGCTGGGTTGTTGAGGGCAGCGGGATTTCAACGTGTCGCTTCCAGATTTGCCCCATGAAAGCCATGCCAAGGGCACGTGCCGAGCGGGGCTTGCTCACCTTCAAGTAGGCTTGGCGGATGTCGCTATCGCAGGTCTCACAGAAACGCAGCTGGTACTCCTTCATCGGGACATCCATCTCCACGACTTCAGGGGCTCCTCGGTTGGCTTCTGCGAAAGTGAAGGACCATGGGCCCACCGTGCCCTGTATCGCATCGGTCCGCTTGAGCGGCGGAACCTCCACACGGGCCAGCGCAAGCAAGAAGCCAACCATCGTGAGTACAAGCAGGCCCGTGGCGATGACTCGGCGCGTGCGGGTCTTCTGCGGTGTCACAGCCTCTTCTGGCTGTGCTTTTGCCTTGCGCATGGGTTGCTCCCGCAATGGCGGCTGCCAAGGCCACCAGGGAAACATGAAAACCCAGGCCAATGCCGCGATGCTCAGCCAGCCCAGCCACAGAGCAATGCCTATGCCTGTACCCAGCGCATCGACAGCCCAGACCAGCGACACCGCAAGCAGCAGCCAACCGGCGATGCGCGCCAGCATCCGCCAGCGCGTTGCGAGCAAACGTCCCAGCAGATGTTCTGCGTGACGTTCCGTCGCCAGCGCCAGCGCGAAGAAGCCCGCACAACTCACGGCCAGAATACCCAGATGGGCGCCGGTTTGAAGTGGAATGCTCATGCGCGACCTCCCAACATCAAAAGCCATGCCAGGCCCGCGCACACAGCAGTACCAACTGCCATCCCAATCCATGCCCGCGCGGCGCTGCGGGTCGAGAACACCCAGACCACTGCAACGGTGTAGACCGCAAAGCTGAGCATGGTGGCCCAGAGCACACCTTGCGCCTTGGGCACAGGCCACAGCAGCGCGAGCAGCACAGTGGCGGCCGATGCCAGCGCATACCCGCCGATCGTGGCGGCAGCCACCCGCGATGCGACGGACCAGCGATAGGCGGTGGTAAGAGTGGAGGCCTTGCTCACACAGCCCCCTTGCCCTGCGCCGGCCGGGGCATGTGCAGCTCAGACGCATGCCGAGTTACTACGCGCCGTCGGACCTTCACTGCCAACACGGCGAACAGAACGGCCAGTGCCAGCATGGTTAGATCAAACCCTGCGAACACCCAATCGCGCGCCAGCAAGCTACGGCCCAGATGGCGATTGGTGGTAAGTGCATTGACCACCGGAACGAACGCGTAGGTCAGGCAGCAACCCCAGAGAAGTTCTACCCAGGCGCGCACCAACGGGCGGGCAAGTGCATAGAACAACGTCCCCAACCATACGGCGAACAATGTGTGAACTTCCCAGGCTGCACGGTCCGTCATTTCCACGGGCAACAGCCGGTTGGCCAAAAAATACGCGGCCATAGCCAGTGGCAAGCCAGCGATAGTGGTGACATTAAGTGTCTCCACCAAGCGCACACCAAAATGCTCCCCTCCTTCGAGCCCAGCAGCCATGTGGTATTTGCGCCGCTTGACGGTCCATAACACCAATCCCGTGCCGATCATCGCGCAGCCCAATAAGCCTGCAATGAAGTACAGCCAGCGCCCCCAAATGTCTGCAAACAACCCTTCATGCAAATTGAATATCACCCCTTGAGTCAGCAAAGCGCTACCGCCTACACGCGGCTCTTCTGACAAAGCCTCCCCGGTGTCGGCATTGAAACGCAGCGTGGCCGAGTTCCAGAAATCAAGGCTGCGCCCCTGCACCTGACTCAGGAGAACCTCGGGTGGCTCACCGTCATGCTGCTCCAAATTGACGGTCTGAATCTGGCCTGTGCCCCAAGCGGACTCCGCTTTACGTATCAGAGTAGGGACGGATACGATGGGAAATCCAATGGCTACATGCTTGTGCCCACCTCGCTCAAATAGCTCGTTAGCAAAGGTCGTTTGTCCAGAAGGACCAGAACCATAAAGCACGGTTCGTCCCGCAGGCATGTATGCGAACAGAGCGAACACCAGCCCGCTGTACGTGATCATCAGAAAGAAAGGCAAGGCCGTCACGCTGATGGCGTTATGTGCATCAAGCCATGAACGCTGGCCCTTTCCGGGTCGGAAAGTGAAGAAGTCTTTAAAGATTTTTTTATGTGTGATGACACCAGTCACGATGGCAATCAACATGAGCATGGAACACAGACCTACGATACGTAGCCCAACGTCGCGTGGCATATAGTGCAGTAGGTAGTGCAACTGATACAAAGCGCGCCCTCCGGCAGTAGCCCTCGGCTCCGGTTCAGCGGAAAGCACTGCACCTGTGACAGCGTCCAATTGCTCCATTCCTTCTAAGCCCCCACCATGGCTGGGCTGCGGCATTTCCTCCCAACTGATGGATAAATTCTGCCAACTGCGCATTTCTCTCGATACATGAGGCAGGGTAATGCTCCAGCGGGTAGCCCCTGGAGCGACCTGCTGAAGGCGCTGTAATGCGACAGTGGCCGCCTGTGTTTGGTCCAGGAACGCTTGAGGCTCCACGTGTAGACGTTCCGGCTGCATCCAGCGAGTGATCTCGTGCTGGAAGTAACCTGCTGCTCCCGTGGCAAACACAAAGAACAGCACCCAACCGACCACCAGACCCGACCATGTATGCAGCCACGCCGCACATTGGCGAAATCCTTCTTTCATGATGGAAGTGCCACAAGTGATCAGAACCGTGGCGTGTACTTGAGCGTAAGCATCACGTTTCGCGGATCACCGTAATCGTTGTTCCCGTTTTGTTCTGCAAAGCCTGGAATCCAATAGCGTTTATCGAATACGTTGTTCAGACTCACCGCTAGATTAAGCTCTGGCGTAGCCTGGTATGCAACACGCATGTTCCACACCGTAAAACCCGGCACCTTGAACGAGCGGTCATAGCCGAGGGTGTGGCTTTGGGTGACAAAACCTGCTCCCACGCTGAACCTATTCCAATCCTCTGGCAGACGATATGAAGCCCACGTACGGAGCATGTGCTTGGGAGTCCATGTACTGAACACCTTGCCCTGATTGCTTGGGTCACTCAAGAATTTTGTAGTGTTGTAGGTATAGCCTGCCATCACTTGGAGGTCACGTAGCACCTCGCCACTAACCTCCGCTTCGATACCTTGACTTCGGACCTTCCCGGATGCTTTCGAGCAATACCAGCCATCACAGGCATAGCCTGATGCAACATCATTGACGGCCCGGTTCTTATGGTCATAACGGAAAACGGCCAGCGACGTATTCACGCGTCCATCCACCAACTCGCCTTTGATGCCGAGTTCGTAATTCGTTCCGATGATCGGGTCCAGCACTCGTCCGGCCGCTGTGCGCTGGGACTGCGGCTCAAACACGCTGGTGGTACTGCCATAGGCCGACCACTGGGGAGATAGCGCGTACACAAGGCCAACATAAGGAGTGACCTCGGCAGACGCCGTGTTGACAGTCTGGGTGCCATACAGCGATTCTCGATATATATAGTCGTACCAACTCACGCGCGCACCGATGATGGCTGTCAGCGGCTCGGTCAGCTGCACGCGCCATGTGCCATAAACGCCCTTTTGTTCCACGTCATATGTCGTGCGAGTCTGGACACCACCTGCTGCCATGATGGTGTCTAGGTTTTGCCACGGGCGATAATGGTCGATGGAGAAAATGTTTCCGCCAGGTGTGAAAGTCCGGGCATACATGTCGTTAGACGTGTATTTGGAGTAATTTGCGCCCAAGGTGACTTCGTTGCGCAAGCCCAAGGCCTCAAAGCGGCCGTTGACATAGGCATCGATCCCCACTTTGGTGGAATCGAAATCCGTCACCCAATTCGCATAGGTCAACCCGCTGCCATCAGCCGCCACATTCCCGTGCATGCGCTGGTGTGCAGACGTGTTCTTCTCGCTCAAATGCAATGCAGAGACTTTGAGCTTCCAATCGGAATTGAAGCGGTGATCCAAATCGGCAAAAATCGTAGTCTGGTCGATACTCGCGCGATTCCACCAAGCACCGACAAACGTGGAACGCGGCAAGTTCAGGTCGCTGCCATCGGAATAGCGAGGAAGGCCGCGGATCATGGGCCGTCCTTTGCTATCTGAGTTGCTGATTCCCAAACCGATCGTAGTGTCAGCGCTGATGTCGTAGTCCAGCGCTGCATACAAAGAGCGCGTGCGGTCATTCACATAGTCAACAAAAGAATGGCTGCGCGCTTCGTCCACCACCAGTCGACCGCGGAGAGAGCCTTCTTGATTGAGTGGCCCCCCAGCATCCAGTTGGAAGCCATATCGATCCCAAGAACCAGCACGCGCGGTCAACGAAACAGTTTTTTCGGACTGACCACGCTTACGCACCAAATTGACCGCACCTCCAGGGCTCCCCGTACCTTGCAACAGGCCTGATGCACCCCGCAGAACTTCTAGACGGTCATAAAACACCATGCCTTCAGTCCCCCAGTTTCCCAAAGCGTAGTTGTTGCGGGGGATGGGCACTCCGTTGTATTGCCATGAATCGATCTGAAACCCTCGCGCAGAGAGCACCATCCCCTGTCCGACCCCCTTCGCTCCCACCATGCCGGTCACATTGTTCGCAGCTAACCGGAGATCGGTGATGCCTTGCTCATCCAATTGTTTGCGTGTGAGGACGCTGATCGATTGCGGAATATCTTTAAGTGCCTGATCCCCTTTATTGATACTCACTGCACGGGCGGCAAGCGAATCAGAGCCTTCCGTGGTCGCGCTGCGCTCTACCTGCGCGGTAACTGTGACCGCTGCCAGGGTCGCATCGGCTGCGGCAGTAGACTGTGCAGGAGCAATCGAAGATGCGGACCTAAGCGTAAACGCGCCTGGCTGGGACTCAACCACCGCAATGCCCGTGCCCGCCAGCAAGCGGTCGAGCGCCTGCCGGGGCATGAAAGAGCCTTGCACTGCGGGTGCCGAGCGCCCCACCACAGTGGCCTGGTCGAACAGCACCTGCTGCCTAGCCTGTTGAGAGAACAGACGCAACGCACCGGCCAGAGGCTGGGCCGGAATGTCGAACGCCACAGCCTGCTGGGCCTGTGCCGGTACGGCCATGGCGGCAATGGCCGCCGCCACCCACCACGCAGCAGCTGCTGGCTTGAAGCCGCGCGCGCCACGTCCATGAACGTTCCCTGCCAATGCGCCACTGGCGATGGCACCTCTCAAATGCTGCTTTGCTCGCATGTACAAATCCTGCGTTTTACGTCTCTGTTGCCCGCCTGTGCGGGAGGCGCCACGCGACGGATCGTCAAGATGGAAAAGGGTCAGACAAAAGCGCAACCACAGCGTGAGCGGCATGCACAGGCGTTGAAGAATCCCGGAACATCAGCATTTGACGAGCCGCACGCGCCAGGCGCGGTCGGAGTGGTTGTTGGCTGATCTGCACCGAGCAGGCATTGGCTGGCAACCCGAGAGCAAGAAAAACCTGCCCCTACATAGATAAACCGCGGCCGCAGCAAAAGTGAGAACGTCGAGAGCGATTTTTTTTTTGATTGATTTACATTTACCGCCATCAACCAAGCGGAGAGATGCGCCACCCGCCCCCGGCCGCCTTGTCCACACGCACGGGCAGAAGATCGGGCAACGAGCGCAGGAAGGTCTCTGGCGTGCTGGTGATGACCATGCCGGATACGGGCAGCTTGCGCAGCCGCTCTCCCTCCACCCACACAGACTCGCCGAGGTAGCGGGCCAGATCGGCTGCCACGTCTGCTAACGGCGCCTGCTCAAACACCAGTTGGCCGTTGCGCCAGTCACCCACGGTGCTGCCTGGGGCAGCGACGGCAACGTGCTGGCCCGTAGCCGGGTCGATGCTGACCCCCGTCCCCGCAGTCAGCTGCAGCGCGCGCCTGTCTTCGCGGGTACGGTCAGGACGCACTTCGACCTTGCCTTCCAACACCTTGACTAGGAGCTGCGGCGGTGCAGCCCGAACGTTGAATGCCGTTCCCACCACACGCACCTGGCTCATGCCGCTATCCACGGTAAATGGCCGCCCAGCGTCGGGGGCCACGCGAAAGAACGCCTCACCGGCGATGAGCTCAGTCTCGCGGTGCCGTGGGTAGTAACGAATCCGCACACTGCTGCTGAAGTTGAGCGCAATACGGCTGCCGTCGGGCAAATCCACTTCGCGTGTCTCAGCTGGCCCGGTGGTAACGTGCAGCGCATAGGTAGCATGGTTGCCCCACCAGTACCAACCGCCGCTGGCCATCAGCAGTCCAGAAAGCAGCGCCGGAACCAGCGCGCGGCGCCTGGGCAGCCACGACACAGCACTCCCACGGGCCACCGCCACTTCTGGCCGCTTCATTCCAGCACGCTTGCCATCAGCGACTGTGTCTTGCTGCGACCGATCTGATGCCAGCCGGGGACGTTGAATCTGTTGCAGATCGAGCTCCACACGACCCAGGTCTTCGAAGATGCCACGGTTGACAGGATCGTTGAGCCATGCGTTGAGCTCCCGCTCGTCCGCACCGGTCCAATCGCACTCGCGCCGCCGCACAAAATAGTCTGCGGCCCTCTGGTGACGCTGCGCCAGTTCAGGGGTGAGTTTGGTCATGGGGCTTCGTCCGCTTGCAACGCCTGAGCGATCTTCATTTCATCTGGGGTACGGTATCGGACGCGAATCTGGCAATAGGCATAGGCCAGCGTGACATGGTTGTGGACCATACGGCGCGTAATGCCCATGCGCTCTGCCACCTCGGTCTGAGTCAATCCGTCAATAGCGTGCAGCACGAAAGCCTCACGACGCCGCTCGGGCAGTTCGGCAATGGCTTCCTCGATACGGCTCAAGCGCTGGTCGCGTTCAACGCGGTTGAACGGCTCGGCGGCCTCGTCGGCTGGCAGTCCTTCTGCGATGTCCGTGTGCTCGTCCAGCGAAACAGCTTCAATGCTTTCGCGCCGTGCCGCCTGCTGCCAGGCGGTGAGCGACACGTTGCGTGCGGCCGTGTGAAGGTATGCGGCCTCCTGGTCTTCGGGCAGCTGCTTGCCTGTGGCTGCGTAGCGCAAGAAAACTTCCTGCACGCCATCCTCCGCGTCCTCCCTGCGCTGCATGTTGCGTCCCAGAAACCGCTGCAGCGGCGCCCGCAGGCGCATATAGGTGCGTGCCAGCGCGCCGCGCGTCGAGGACTCATCGTCTGACGCCACGCCGCCGTCGGGAATACGTGCGTTCATGAGGCAGCACCTCGCGCCCCGTGCCAGAGCCTGGCCGGCGGGAGGGTATGACACGCGAAAGAGGTCGATGAAAATGGCACGGCTCGCGGCGATCTGCCTGCACTCCGGATTGGCGTTCCCGAAGTGCTGACCGGCAGCGGGGGAGGAAACCGTGCTACCTGCGGAGGTCGGGCGGCATGTTGTAACAGTTCTCAATTGTATCTGCCGCAGTATTCTTTACTGCCCGGAATGGGTGCAGGTGCGCAGCGAAGCCACGGTCTGATCGGAGACCTTCAGCACACCAGCGAGACATCCAACCCATCATCACGCCGCGCGCAGCACCCGCTCGCGAGCACGATCGAATCAACAACGTGTGACTGGTATTCGCCCGGCCGGTGCATTGTTCTCAGATTCGTTGTCAGCGAAGCGGCAAGCCATTGGCGATGTGACGGCCCTGCGCGAGCCCGGCCGCCGAGTCGAAACAGATCAGCCAGTCAGCCCTTCCCTGTCAGATGCCGAGCGAGCGTTGCCGCCAGAACGACGGCTCGGGCATGACCCCCATCCCGGCCTTGGCGTTGTCCACCATGTGCTCGGGACGGCTGGTTCCTGGAATGACACAAGTGACAGCCGGATTGCTGAGCACAAACTTCAGCAACACCTGCGCCCAGCTGGTGCAACCGATTTCCTGAGCCCAGTCTGGCAAAGGCTTCCCCCGCAGCCCACGTAGCAGACTGCCTCCACCAAACGGCTTATTGATCAGCACGGCGACGCCTTTGTCCACCGCCAGAGGAAGCAGCGTATCGGCAGCATCTTGGTCATCGAAAGCATAGTTAATCTGCAGGAAGTCCAGTTGCTCCTTGCGAAGCACCGCTTCCACTTCACGGAAGGCTGACGGCGTGTAATGTGTGATGCCCACATACCGGACCTTGCCCTGCGCTTTCCACTCCCGCAGCGTCTTCAAGTGCGTCTGCCAATCCACCAGGTTATGGACCTGCAGCAGGTCCAGCTTGTTCACGCCCAGCTGGGACATGGAGGCTTCCATTTGCTGTATTCCAGCCTCTCGCCCGGAAGTCCAGACCTTGGTCGCCAAGAATGCCTTGGTACGGTGGTTTGATTTCGCCAGAAGCTCCCCGGTGGTCTTTTCGGAACGGCCGTACATGGGAGAGCTGTCCAGGACCGTGCCACCCGCATCGAAGAGTGCCTCCACCACACCTGGCAGACGCGCATATTCCGCACTGCCCGGGGCATGGCCAAAGCCCTGCCAGGTGCCACAGCCGACCACCGGGAGGAGCTCACCCGTCAATGGAATTCTTCGTGAGAGCATCTTTGCTCCCTGGGCCCCAGCGGTCGCGGCCAACGCGCCTTGGCCCAGGGTTGCGGAGAACGCTGCCGCCGCAGTGGCTCGCAGGAGCTGTGCCCGGTTGATGCCAGCAGAGCACGGTCCAATGGGTTCGGTCATATGGCCTCCGAAGTAGTTACAGATTCCTTGGTGGTGGAGGCATCAGCCCTCTGTCGCATGCTGTCCTGGCGCTTCGCCAGCCACACACACAGGGCACACCACGTTGCGGCTACCGGCATGGCCACCACAGCAATGCCTCCCAGCCCCACCCCAAGTGCAGACAGCGCCGAAGACAACCAGCCACTGACGGCATCGCCTCCACGGTACACCAGCGTCTCGATGGCATTTTTTGCCTTGTATTTCTCTTCACGGCTGACCACGGTGAACAGCACCTCGCGTGCCGGTCTGGCAATCGCGTAATCCAGCGCGCGCCTTGATACTTGAACAAGGGCGAGTACCAACAGCGTCGGCGCCAGCGCGAGCGCGCCAAACGCAGCCACTGTCACAACGGGCAGTATGGCCAAGCAAAGCACCAGCCCGAATCGTTTCATCAGCCGCCCGGTGACGAAGACTTGCAATGCCAGCGTCAGCGACGAGACACTGAAGTCGACTGCGGCGAAATACCGGGTTCGCGAGACGGTATCGGTCAACGACTCTGCAACGATTCGGCCCTGCTCAAAGTACAGAAAGGTTGACGCAGCCGTGTGCAGCAGCAGATACGCACATATCCCCAACAGGTAGGGGGACCTGGCAATCAAGGACAGCCCCGCCCACACCTGGCCGCCCAGCGGGCTCGAATGGGGATGTGGTGCCTCAACGCTGTCATCGACTGCCCTGGATGGGCCGGGATATATCCCGCGGAAGCACCGCAACGCCACCTCCAGGAGCAAGGCCGCGAGCAAAGCAAGCGCCATGGGTCCGAGCACGCTCACAGCCGTGGCAGCCAATACGGGCCCGATGATGGTGCCGAGCGTCCCTCCAGCAGCGATGAATCCGAAGAGCCTGCGCCCCTGCTCACTGCTGAAGCAGTCGTCCAGCACGCTCCAGAAAATGCTGACAACGAACAGGTTGAAGACGCTCACCCACACGAAGAAGGTTCTGCCCAGCCACACGCTGTCAGCGTAGAGGGCCATCGCAGCACTGAAGACCAGCAAGGTCACCGCAAAGAAACGATAGGCGAGCGGTACAAACCGCCGCGGTGGCAACTTCGTGACCAGGAGGCCAAACGCCGGCACCATCAAAAGCATGGTGATGAAGGTGGCAGTGAAAAGCCAGCGCAGCTCTTGCGGCCCGCCCACAAGGCCCATGGCGTCCCGCAGTGGTCTCAGCAGATAGTAGCCCGACAACAGGCAGCCGAACCAGGCAAAGCCCAGGAGCAGCGCCTTCACTTCATCACGCTCGACGGCAACCACACGGCGCAAAAGCCGATGCATGTCAGACGTCGAGCGGGGCATGCTACCCAAGGGAGGAATGACCATTGCAAAGACTGAAGTGAGAAGTGGATCGACCAGATTGTTGTCGCCAGTTCAAAGCCAGCTGCTGCCGTTCCCATGGGAGTTCTGGCCAAGACTTCAACTGGACTGGACCAGGCATAGAACTGAATAGGGACCTGCGGCGCTAGGGCAATCACCTGTCGAGATGGAGCAACAGCCTTCCCTGCGGCCCCAAACCGCTCCGTAGTATCCAGGCAAGCCGAGGCAATGCGCAACGGCCTGTCCCTGCTGTGGGCAACGGTTCTTCCTCCAACCCAAGGAGACGCACGTGTCATTGAAGAAAGTGGTGCTGGGTAGCCTGGCCGTTCTGGCTGCCGCTGTCGTGGGGGGCTGGTTCAGTCTGGACAAGGAAACGCGGGCGCTTCTGGCCACCGTACCGACCAACCGCGATGTGCTGTTCTGGACGGTGCCACAACGCGATGCGGCCTTCCGTGCGCTGGACCGTCTGCCGATACTCGCCAAAGCGAATGTGGTGGCGGCCAGTGGCAATCCCTCTTCGCTGCCACCGGGGCCGCCGCTCCAGCTCCAGAGCGATGTGGATGCCTACATGGCCGGTCAGCGCAGTGCCGCGCTGCTGGTGGTGCACGACGGCAAGCTGCGCCTGGAACGCTATGGCCTGGGCTTTGATGGGCTGGGGCGCTGGACCAGCTTCTCGGTCGCCAAGTCCTTTACCTCCACGCTGGTCGGGGCTGCGGTGAAGGACGGCTTCATCAAGAGCCTGGACGACAAGGTGAGCCTCTATATCCATGACCTCAAGGGCTCGGCCTACGACGATGTCAGCGTGCGGCAGCTGCTGACCATGACCTCGGGCGTGAAGTGGAACGAAGACTATTCCGACCCTAACTCGGACGTGGCCAGGTTCAACAACCACCAGCCCGAGGCAGGCGTGGAAGCCTTGGTGAGCTATATGCGCAAGCTGCCGCGGGAAGCACCTGCCGGCACCCGCTGGCTGTACAGCACCGGCGAGACGAATCTTGTGGGAACGCTGGTACAGCAAGCCACACGAAAGCCATTGGCCACCTACCTGTCCGAGAAGATCTGGGTTCCCGCCGGCATGGAGCAGCAAGCCACCTGGATCTTGAGCAAGACCGGCAAGGAGATTGGCGGTTGCTGCGTGCAGGCCACGCCGCGCGACTATGCCCGCATGGGCTTGTTCATTCTGAACGGCGCCCAGGTCAACGGCCAGAGCATCGTGCCCGACGGCTGGTGGGCGGAAGCGACCACCAAGCGCACGGAGATCGGTATTCCCGGGCGTGGTTACGGCTACCAATGGTGGACCTACGACGATGGCAGCTATACGGCCCGCGGCATTTTTGGGCAGGGCATCTTTATCGATCCGCAACGCAAGCTGGTGATCGTGTCCAACGCCAATTGGGCCGGCGGTGCGCGCGACCCCCAAGCTACGCAAGCGCGTGAGAACTTCTACCGCGAGGTGCAGAAAGCGATTGATAACGAGAGGACAGGCCCAGCCTCGTGATGGGCGGACTGGGCCTTCAGGCGGGCAAGCATCCTCCACACCAGGCCGCCAGCCGGAAGCAAGGCAGCCGCTCACGGCGTGCCGTTTCGGCCGTACAGGCGATAGCCAGGCCGCAGGCTCAAGCGCTCGTAATAGCCCCGCACCGCGGGATAGTCAGCGTGCGCCAACGGTGTTTCAAACCAGCGGTTCACCGACAGGCCGACCGGGATGTCGGCCAGAGAGAACGACTCGCCGCACACATAGGCACCCGTTGCATCCAGTTGCCGATCCAGGATGGCCATATGCATTGACCATTCGCGGCAGCCGGTGGCCAGCGCATGGCGGTCCTGGTGCTCGGGAGAATGCCTCACCAGCGACATGAAGGCATAGCTCCAGGATGTGTTCAGGTCCGTCGCCTGCCAGTCCATCCATTGATCGACCCGCGACCGCGCCTGTGCTTCGATCGGATACAGCCAGGCTCCGTGGTAGCAGTTCGCCAGATAGCGAATGATGGTGTTCGACTCCCACAGCACAAAATCGCCGTCCTGAATGACCGGCACCATGGCGTTGGGATTCAGTGCCATGAATGCAGCGGTGTGGGTCGACTGGAAACCGGCCCCCCAATCCTCTCGCTCAAAGGGTATGTCCATTTCGGCACAGGCCCAGAGTACCTTGCGGACATTGATCGATGACGTCTTGCCCAGCACACGCAACATGCCATGCCTTTCTGGTGAGGAGTTGGTAAGGAGTGACGGTTACAGAAAGTTTATGCGGGGCCTGGGCTGTGCGAAGTGTGCCGGACTGAAGCGCCCCTCTTTTCCCCGAGCGCGGCCCCTCAGAGCGTAGCGAATTCCAGTCCAGCACATCCACCCTGCGGAGCCAAATGTCGACGCTGTGCCAGCGTGACGGTGGTGACCGCCCAGAATGGCTGTATCGTGCGCACTGTGCACAATGGCGCTAGAACCGAACGCGCAGCGCGCGCATTCCACCGCTCCATTCGACGCCACAGACCATCCGAGAAGACCGCATGCCGATTCCATCCATTCTGAAATCCACCGTGGCGGCACTGGCAATCATGGCCAGTGGATCGCTTTTCGCACAGGGCACACCGATCAATGCTGCGGCGTTTGACGCGCTGGTCGCCCAGGGCCCGGTCGCCGACGTCGCGACCATCGCATCGAGCAGCTGGGCCACCAAGATCAAGCAGGCCGGCACGATGCGCTTTGGCGGCACGCAGACGTCCAATCTGTTCTCGCTGCTCAACGAGAAAGATGGAAAGATCCGCGGCTTCGACGCGGGCCTGGCCCAGCTCCTCACGCGCTACATCCTGGGCGATGGCGCCAAGTACCAGTTCACGCAGGTGAATTCGTCGACGCGCGAGCAGGTGCTCATCAACGACCAGGTGGACATGGTGTTCGCCACCTACTCCATCACCCCTGCACGCGCCGAGAAGATCTCGTTCGCCGGCCCGTACTACACCTCGCAGGCCGGGGTACTGGTCAAGGCGAACAACAAGGCGATCCAGTCGTACAGCGATCTCGCCGGCAAGAAAGTTGCCACGCAGGCTGGCTCCACGGGGCCGGCGATCCTTGCCCAGTACGCACCCAAAGCGGTCGTGCAGGAGTTCCAGACGCACCAGGAAGCCCTGGACGGACTGCGACAGGGACGGGTGGATGCCTATGTGACCGACTACACGCTGCTGCTCAACGCCCTGAGCCTTGGCGTCAGCAACGCGCGGCTGGCAGGCGCACCCTTTGGTGCACAGGACCCCTACGGCGTGGGACTGCCCAAGGGTTCGGACGGCGTGGCCTTCGTCAATGCCTTCCTGAAAAAGCTGGAAGCCAATGGCACCTGGGCCAAGCTCTGGACGGTCTCCATCGGACAACGCACCGGCAGCACCGCCGTTCCGACGCCGCCTGCCCACCCCTGAGCGATGGCCGAGGTTTCCAGGCTTCTGACCGAGTACGGGCCTGCCTTCTGGCAGGCTCTTTTGCTGACATGGAAGCTCACGCTCGTATCGTTCGTGCCCGGGTTCCTGTTGGGCACGGCCGTGGCCGTGCTGCGGCTGCTGCCGGTGCCACCGCTGCGCTGGGTGCTGACCGGCTATGTGGAGATCTTCCGCAACATCCCCAGCGTGGCGCTGCTGATCTTCATCGTGTTCGCGCTGCCTGATCTCAATGTGGTGATCGACTATGAACCCAGCGTGATCCTGGCCTTGACACTGGTGTGCTCGGCCTTCACGGCGGATTACCTGCGCGCGGGCATCAACACCATTCCCGGCAGCCAGATCGAAGCCGCACTGAGCCTGGGCATGCGGCCCAGGCACATCATTGCCGTCGTCGTGTTGCCGCAGGCGCTCCGCTCGGTGGTACAGCCGATGACATCGCTGCTGATTGCGCTGATGCTGTCGACCTCGCTGGCGTCGCAGGTGCCGCTTGCCAGCCGGGAGCTCACCTCGCTGGTGTCCAAGATCGCCACCGACTCCGCTGCGGGCATGGCCGCGTTCGCGGTGGCCGCCGCGCTGTACGTGGCGACCGGGCTGCTGATTGCCTGGGCGGGCGCCACCCTGGACAAGAAGCTGCGGATACTGCGATGAGCCGCCCTCTGGAAGACATTCTGTTTGCGGCGCCCAGCCCGCGGGCGCGTACCACCACCCGGGTGGCCAGCGCCATGGCCGCAGCCATGTTGCTGGTGCTGGCGGCGGCCATCACCTACCAGTTCCATGCCGCAGGGCAGCTTGACGCTCCGTTCTGGGAATTCTTTGCCTGGCCGACGACCTGGACCTTCCTCGCCAAGGGCCTGCTCGGCACGCTGAAGTCGTCAGCGATGGCAGCCGCCATCGCGCTGTCCTTCGGCCTGGTGCTGCTGGTGGGGCGCCTGTCGCGCCTGAAGTTCGTACGCTGGCCCAGCATCGCCGTCATCGAGTTTTTGCGCGGTACACCAACGCTGCTGCTCATCTATGTGTGCTTTCTGGTGCTGCCCACGCTGGGCATCAAGCTGGGCACCTACTGGATGCTGACCCTGCCCATCGGCCTGAGCACCGCTGCCGTGGTGGCCGAGGTCTACCGCGCCGGCGTGCTGGCGGTGCCCCGCGGCCAGACCGATGCGGCGCGCAGCCTGGGCATGACCGAAGCCCAGGTGTTCTTTCTGGTCGTCTTCCCGCAGGCGCTGCGCTACATCGTTCCGGCCCTGGTGGCGCAACTGGTCATCGTGGTCAAGGACACCACCTTTGGCTACGTGGTGACCTACGGTGAGCTGATGCAGAACGCCAAGGTGCTCATTGCCAACTACAACGCGCTGGTGCCCGTGTACCTGGTGGTGGCACTGCTGTACTGCCTGGTGAACTACACCATCTCCAGGGCGAGCAAACGGCTCAGCAGGCCGATGCACTGAGTCTGCACCGGGCGGCCGGTGGCGTGGCACCCCGCGCCGCCACGCCACCGACAGTGGGTAACAGGGCCACCTGCTTCCACCCCTCGGGTGTGAACAGCGCGGAGCCCAACCGCTTGAGCGTGTCTGGCTCAAACGGATGGTTTCCACGCTGTTCGCATCCCGGTGCATGGGTACCATGGGTATCAGTCCATCAGTCCATCAGACCGCTGACACGGCCTCCACGGCGGCGCCCTGTGCATGCAGCACGGGAGGTGCCGTGACGATGGAGGTCAGCGCCGGCTCTGCGGGCCGCAGCGCGGCCAGGTCCGGGCGTGGACGGCGCAGTGCCTCCTGGGTGGCAAACGCCTGTTCCATCGCATGGGCGGCACCCAGCAGCTCGTGGTCGCGGCGAAAGCCGCCAACCACCTGCAGGCCAAAGGGCATGCCGGCATGGTCTGTGCCGCACGGCAGCGAAATGGCCGGGTGCGTGGTCAGCGTGACCACATAGGTCAGCGCCAGCCAGCGGTAGTAGTTGGCCTGTTGCTGACCGCCAACCTGTGCGGCGTACAGCTGTGTCCAGGGAAAGGGCGAGACCGGCGTGGTCGGCGACAGAATGAGGTCGTAGTCGGCAAAAGTGTCCTGAAAGCGCTTGAGCAGCCGCGTCTGCTCTGCCTGCGCCCAGGCGGCGTCCAACAGGCTCATGCGGGCGCCCATTTCGTAGTTGGCACGCGGGTTGGGACCCAGGCTGTCGGGATCGCGCTCGTAGGCAGCCTGCATGCCAGCGACAAAGGATTCGGCGCGCAGCACGTCGAAGCAGCGGTGCACATCGCCCAGGTCCAGCTTGACTTCGTCGCAGGCCGCAAACAGGTGGCGCATGGCTGCGATCTTCTGCCGGAATGTGGCGCGGATGCCCTCATCCACGTCGCAAGCGCCAAAGTCTTCCGTCCATGCCACGCGCAAGCGGCTGAGGTCGGTGCGCGCAGGGTGAAGGAAGGAGGCTGGATCCAGCGGATAGCTCAAGGGATCACCGGCATGCACCCCTGCACTGGCCGCCAGCTGCAGGCAGGCATCTTCCACCGTGCGCCCCATGGGCCCGACGACCGACAGCGGCGTCCAGCCCAGCAGCTTACGCACGCTGGGAACGATACCCGGCGAGGGGCGAAACCCCACCACGCCGCATTTGGCGGCCGGAATGCGCAGGGAACCGCCGGTATCCGAGCCGGTGCACACCGGCAGCATGTCGCAGGCCAGTGCCGCAGCCGATCCCCCCGACGAGCCGCCCGCGTTGAGATTGGGGTTGAAAGGGTTGCCGGTCGCGCCCCAGACATCGTTGCGCGAGTTGGCGCCCGCGCCCATCTCCGGCACATTGGTCTTGCCGGCCACGATGGCACCCGCACGGCGCAGGCGGGCCACCAGCTCGATGTCCTGGGTCGGCACGTGGTCGCGGTAGATGGGCGAACCCCAGGTGGTGAGCAGCCCTTCGGTGGGCTCCAGGTCCTTCACGCCCAGCGGCAGGCCATGCAGCAGCCCCAGCGGAGCGCCCGCCATCACCGCCTTTTCGGCGGCACGCGCTTCACTGCGCGCGCGGTCAAAACAGGTCGCGGTGACAGCGTTGACATAAGGGTTGACGCTGTCGATGCGGGCGATGCAGGCATCGAGCAGTTCAACCGGCGAAATCTGCCGCGCACCAATGAGGCGGCGCAGTTCGACGGCAGACAGTTCGACCAGCGACGGACTGGATGATGGGGCGGTGTGCATGGATGTCTCTCTCATAGGTACAGATACAAAAACCCCCCGCATGCTGACGGCCAGCAGCGGGGTGGATGGGTGCGGTATCAATCGGCGGTGATGTGCGCGCTGTCGGCCAGCTTCTTCATCACGGGCATTTCCTGGCGGATCAAGGCGGTGGCTGCGGCACTGTTGGCATAGGCGGGGTCAAAGCCCTGGGCCTTCATCTTTTCCTGCACATCGGGGGCGGCCGCGACCTCCGCCAGCGTGGATTCCAGCTTGGCCTTCACACTGGCTGGCATGCCTTTGGGGCCAACGATGATCAGCCAGGTGTCCATGTCGATATCCTTGAAGCCGGCCTCGGCGAAGGTCGGCACGTCGGGCAGCAGGGACGAACGTTTGGCCGTGGTCACGGCAACGGCCTTGATCTTTCCGTTCTTGATCTGGGGGATGGCCGCGGCCACGGTATCGACCGAGAACGGGATTTGCCCGCCGATCAGGTCCGTCATCGCCGGTGCGCTGCCCTTGTAGGGCACATGGGTCATGTCGATCCCGGTTCTGGCCAGTACCAGCTCGCCGGCAAAGTGGGCGGTCGTACCGCTGCCGAAGGAGCCGAATGCGTATTTGCCAGGCGACTTCTTGACGTACTCCACAAACTGCTTCACGCCCGACACCGGCACCGCGCTGTTGGCCAGCACGATCAACCCGGTGCGTGCCGGAATACCGATGGGATCGAAACTCTTGACCGGGTCATAAGGCAGGTTGGGGCGGATGGCGGGGTTGACCGTGAAGGTGCTGCCGGAGCTGACCAGCAAGGTGTAGCCGTCGGCCGCAGCCTTGGCCACATACGTCGCACCGATGATGGTGCCCGCGCCCGGGCGGTTGTCGATGATCACAGGCTGGCCCAGTTTTTCACCGAGCTTCTGCCCCAGCAGGCGACCGATCACATCCGTGGCACCGCCAGGCGAGAACGGGATGACCAGCGTGACGGGCTTCGACGGGTAGGCATCGGCAGCGATGGCGGGGACGGCGGCAACCAGGCTCAACGAGCAAGCCACGGCCAGGCGGGTGAAAGCGGTGATGGATTTCATGGTGAAGCGACAGGTTCGGTGAGACAAGGGGACGAGGGAAAAACACCAGCACAGGAACAACGATCCGGATCGATCCACAACCACCGTGGGGGCGCTGAACGTGCTGAATACGAGTTCATGCTAAGAGTGCTCAACCGATGCCACAAGCGCAATGTTTAGAATAATTCATTGCCAAAAATAGAATTCATACGTGTTGGAAGGATGGCGCGATGGGTAAAACAGATACCGGAGCAGGAATCGGTCCTGCCACAGCCAGCAGCCGGGTGCTGCAGGAAGCAGCCGTGCGCTATTTCCTGGAAGTGGTGCGCACGGGTTCCATCAAGGAGGCCGCCACGCGCTTGAACGTAGCCCCCTCTGCGGTCAGCCGCCAGATTGCGCGGCTGGAAAGCGACCTGGACACCTTGCTGTTCGAGCGTCGCTCGCGTGGCATGGTGCCGAATTCGGCGGGCGAACTGCTGGCTGCCCACGCGCGCCGGGTCGAGCAGGACATTGAGCGCGTCACCAGCGAAATCCAGTCGCTGCGCGGCCTGCGCACCGGGCAGGTGCGCATCGCCTCGGTCGAAGGCTTCGCCCATGACTTCATTCCCACGCTGATCGCGCAGTTTCAGCGCCGCTACGAAGGCGTTGTGTTCCGGCTTGACGTCTGCTCGCAGGGCGATGTGGCCCGGCGCGTGCGAGATGGCGAGGTCGACATCGGCATCACCCTCAGCTCGGTCCCCGAGCCGGACATCCGCGTGGAGCTGCGCCACCCCTGCCCCATCATGGCGGTGCTGGGGGAAAGGCACCCGCTGGCCTCACGGCCGCAACTGTCGCTGCGCGAAGTGACGGCCTACCCGCTGGTGCTGCCGCTCAAGAGCAGCACCTTGCGGCAGTTGCTCGACATCAGTTGCAGCCGCCAAGGCCTGCGGTACCGCCAGGTGCTGGTGAGCAACCATGCCGACGCACTGGTCAGCTACGCCGCCAGCAGTGAACTGGGCGTGGCGTTCTATGGCGAACTGTCGGTCCGTACGCGGCGCGGCGGCAACGCAGTGCGGGCCATTCCCCTGCGCGACCGCGAGATGAACGAGCGCTATCTGGAAGTCCAGACGCTGGCCGGGCGCAATCTGCAGGAAGCCGTGTACGCCTTTGTGCAGTACCTGGTGGCGGCCATCCGCGCCGACGGCGACGAAAGCGGCGGCGATGCGGACGACGTGGACGACACAGGGGACGTCCGATTGCCCGGCGCGTGAAAGGCGGCGTGCCAGCAGGCACCGAATTGCTGGATCGGCAATCGACCATTCTGATTTCTGCGCAGCACGGGGGACCTGGCCAGTACCGCAGCCCGCCAGAATGGTGCACTTCGGCGCGTTTCCAGCGCCTTTCAGCCTTTCGGTTTTCCGCACCCAGGAGTCCCTTCCATGTCCACCATGCCCGCCCTCCCCTTTTCCAAGATCCGCACGGCCGCCGGCCTGGCCTTCCTGTCCGGCGAGATGCCGTTTGCCGCCGATGGCAGCATTCCCGAAGGCATCACGGCGCAGACACACCTGACGCTGGAGCGCATTGCCGCCACGCTGGCCACCGAAGGCCTGTCGCTTGCCGACGTGGTCTCGGTCAACGTCTTCCTCACGCACAAGGAGGACTTCGCCGCATTCAATGCCGCCTACGCCAGCCACTTCGCCGATCCGCTGCCGGTGCGCGCGACTGTCTGCACCGAACTGGTGGCCCCGGCCCGCATCGAGATTGCGGTCGTGGCGGCGCTGCGCGGCTGATAACTCCCTTTCCCCCAAACAGGAACACACACCATGGCATCCGAAGTCCTGGTTCTCGGCGCGGGCATGGTCGGCGTCAGCACGGCGCTGGCATTGCAGCAACGCGGGCGCCAGGTCGTGCTGGTGGACCGCCGCCCACCGGGCCGCGAAACCTCGTACGGCAACGCCGGCTTCATCCAGCGCGAGGCCGTGCAGCCCTACGCCTTCCCACGCAGCTGGCAGGCACTGTGGCGCGTGGCGACAGGGCAAGGCAATGACGTGCATGTGCACTGGACGGCATTGCCCTCCCTGGCAGGCCGCCTGCTGCGTTATTGGCAGTCTTCGGCCCCCGCGCCGTACGCGAACACCTGCGCCGCCTATGCACGGCTGATCGCACACTGCATTGCCGAACACGAGCCTTTGATTGACGCCGCGGGCGCGCAGCACCTGGTGCGCAAGGAAGGCTGGCTGCAGCTGTACCGGCAGCCCGCCTTGCTGGACACGGCGCTGCGCAACGCAGCCCAGGTTGCGCAAGCCCACGGGCTGGACTGGGCTGCGCTGGACGGAGCCGCCCTGGGCCAGCTGGAGCCTGGCCTGCGCGAGACGCCGGCAGGCGCCATCCATTGGCGTGACCCCTGGACCATTTCCGACCCGGGAGCGCTGGTCGAACACTATGCCGCGCTGTTCGTGCAGCACGGTGGCCGCATCGTCGAAGGCGATGCCGACAGCCTGCAGCAGACGGGACTGGGCTGGCGCGTTCAGACCCGTGACGGTGCGCTGGAGGCCGAGGCAGCCGTCCTGGCGCTCGGGCCGTGGGCCGAAGCGCACACCCGCCGACTGGGCTACCGGCTGCCACTGTTCACCAAGCGGGGATACCACCGCCATTACCAGGGTGGAGGAACGCTGCGCCGGCCCGTGCTCGACACTGACCATGGTGTGGTGCTGGCGCCGATGCAACGCGGCCTGCGCCTGACCACCGGGGCCGAATTTGCCCGTGCCGGCGCACCGGCGACACCGGTGCAGCTGCACGCGGCCGAACGTGCCGCCGAGCGGCTTCTGGGCCTGGGCCAGCCGGTCGAAGCACAGCCCTGGCTGGGTGCCCGCCCGTGTTCTGCGGACATGCTGCCCGTCATCGGCCCGGCACCGCGCCACCGCGGCCTGTGGTTCCATTTTGGCCATGGCCACCAGGGTTTCACCCTGGGCCCGGCATCCGCCCGGCTTCTGGCCGAACGCATGTGCGGCCAGACCCCGTATGTAGACCCTGCGCCCTACGATCCATCGCGCTTTGGCTGAACACCAGGCGCGGCCCGCCGCAGATGGTGCCGGCCCGCTCACGGGGAGCCGGCAGGCTCGTCAAAAGAGCATGCTGCAGGAGCACCCTGTCGGCAGAAGGTTCAGCGGCTCAGACCGCGCGCCGCAACGGGCCAGATAGATTCGACCACGCCATGCCGGTAGCCAATCAGGCTGTCGTGCAGGTTGATCGTGGGGTCCACGTGCCCCGGCACCAGCAGCACCAGTTCCCCCAGAGCCGGCAACGCTGGCAAGGCAGTGGTTCCTGCCGTGCTGGCCGCGTCCGCTGCCAACCCCACCGTACAGTGCTCGTCACTGACACCGGTACAGGCCAGCACGGCATCGGGCCGGGCCTGGGCCGCATTCCACACCTGGGGCAGACCGCTTTCCAGGCTCATGGATTTCAAGCCTGCATCCAGCACGGCATGCGTGCCTGCGGCACGGCTCATCACGCGGGTCGCCAGAAACAGGCTGTGCGCAAAGGAAGGCACGCCCGCTCCGGATGGCTGGTTGTGGCTGTAGTCCACATCCATGAAGGCGTAGCTGCCGGCCTGCAGCTCGGTATAGACGCCGCTGGCAAAGTCGATGTCGGCACTCCCGGTGCCTCCGCCGGTCACGACCGCGCAGGGCAGTCCCTCGCTTTCCAGCCGCGCCCTGGCCTGGCGGATGCGCGCGTTCGCAGCATCTATGATCTGTTGGCGTTCCCCCGGCAGGCGGACATGCTGCACCGTACCGTGGTAGGCCTGCAAGCCACCGAAAGACAGCCGGGGCAGTGACTGGATACGGCCCGCGATACGGGCCATCAGATCCAGATCCGCCACACCGCAGCGGCCATGGCCGATGTCGATCTCAACCAGCACGGTCAGTTCGGCCCCGGCTTCTTGCGCTGCAGCCGCCAGCCATTCGACCTGCTGCAGATCGTCCACGCACACGCTCATGCGTGCATGGCAGGCCAGCTGCGCCAGCAGGCGCGCCTTGCCGGGCGTAGCGATTTCGTTGCTGATGTGGATGTCGCGCACCCCGGCTTCAATGAAGGGAATCGCCTCGGACACTTTCTGGCAGCAGATGCCGACCGCACCACGTGCGATCTGGGCCAGGGCCACGACCGGGCATTTGTGTGCCTTGCCATGCGGGCGCAAGGCCATGCCTGCGGCATTGGCACAGGCCTGCAGATTGTCGAGGTTGCGCTCGAAGGCGTCGAGGTCCAGCAGCAACGCCGGCGTGTCGATATCGGAAATCGGTGCGCCGATGGCGGCTGCAGGAGGCACAGTGAAAATGGACATGTCAGCGATGGCGATGGCAATGGAAACGGGCAAAAAATGGCAGGGAGGTGCACGCAGCAGGACGCAGCGCAGCGTCCTTATGGCTGCTGGGCCAGCAGATCGCGCCCGGTCTCCCAGAACTGCTGGTACTGCGCGGGCGGAACGAACAGCCCCCCCGTGGTCCAGACCACATGTGTGGACTGTGCCAGATGCGCCTGCAGCCCACTCTCCTGCAGATAGCGTTGCCCTTCGGGCGTGCCCAACAGCATCGACGGACCGGCCATACCGGCGGTCGCCGAAGGCTCCACGCGCAGGCCTTCGGCCTGTTCAAGCTGGTAGACAAAGCGCATGAGCTGCGCATCCTCGACCGTGTAGATACCGCCCAGCACCTCGCGCATGGCGGCGCTGGCCAGGCGCGAGGCCTGCGGCACGGCCAGGCCATCGGCCTCGGTCCGGTTGTGCAGCCCGTAGTCATACACCGTGGGGTGTGGGCCTTGCGGGCCGTCCGCTCCGTCCATCATCTGCACCAGCACACAGGGCGACTGCACCGGCTCGGCAAAGAAGCAATGCGCATGGGGGCCCAGAATCTGTCGGACACCGAAGGCAATGCCCGCCGGAGCCCCGCCCACACCGCACGGCAGGTACACGAACAGCGGGTGCTGGGCGTCCACCACAATGCCCTGCTCCGCCAGCTGGCGGCGCACACCGAAGACGGCGGCCGCATAGCCCAGGAACAGCGAGAGCGAGCGCTCGTCGTCGACAAAATGTGCCAGGGGATCGGTTGCGGCCTGTGCGCGACCCTGGGCCACGGCCTGGGCGTAGTCGCCGGCGTGTTCGACGACCTCGACACCCCGCTGGCGCAAGCGGTCCTTCTTCCAGGCCTTGGCATCCGCCGACATGTGCACGCTGGCCTTGAAGCCCAGGGCCGATGCGATCACGCCAATGCTCAATCCCAGGTTGCCGGTGGAGCCCACGGCCACGCTGTGGCGGGCGAACACCTCACGTGCGCGCTCGCTCAGGAGTGCGACATAGTCGGCCGCGCCGGGCTGGCTGGGCAGCAGGCCGTTGGCAGTGGCCACACGCTCGGCAAATTCCAGCACTTCGTGCAGCCCGCCGCGTGCCTTGATCGACCCGGCGACAGGCAATGCATGGTCCTGCTTGATCAGAACACGCCCCTGCCCGGCGCCCACGCCCACCAGCGACGCCACGGCGGGTGCGGGGGACAGTGCGGACTCGATCACACCGCCCGACGCGGCCAGCTCGGGAAACAACTTGGCCAGCAGCGGCGCAAAGCGCTTGAAGCGCGACCGGGCAGCTTCAATATCAGCCAGACTAATGTATTGGCGCTCTGCCGGGCTATAGGATCCTGTGGCGGCGAGGGCCTGACCGACTTCCTGCGCGGCCACCGCAGTAGTGCGCGCCGGGTTGAGCCACAGCAAGGGGAGAGATTGTTTCAGGCGCATCAGGGTTGGGTCGGAAGTGGGCATCGCGTGGCAGTCTTTCACAGGGAGGCGCCCATTCTTGGCTCGCCACAGACCGGATGCAAGTCACTTATAGTCAGGGCAACCTCAACGATACTAATAATGAGCACCTCCACACGCCTGCTCTCACCGTCGCTGCTGTCCTGGCTGCGCTGCTTTGACGCGGCAGCACGACATGGCAGCTTCACCCGCGCCGCCGAAGACCTGTGCGTGAGCCAGGGCGCCGTCAGCCAGCAGGTCAAGCAGCTGGAGCAATGGCTGGGGCGCCCGCTGCTGCTGCGCTCACCGCGCGGGCTGACGCTGACGCCCGAGGGGCTCTTGCTGGGCCGGGTGCTGCGCGAATCGCTGCAATCCATTGAAAACACGCTGGCCGATCTGCGACAGGAGAGCGAGGGGCAACCGGTGACGATGAGCTGTGCGCCCTCTTTTGCGATGGCCTGGCTCACGCCCCGGCTGGGTACCTTCTTCCAAAAACACCCGCAGATCGATCTGCGCGTACAGGCCGAGTTCCACGCACTGGACCGCGGGCGCATGCTGCGCGACGGCGTGGACGCGGCGCTGCGCTTTGACCTTGGGAACTATCCCGATCTGCACGCCTGCAAACTGCTGAGCGAATGGCTGGTTCCTGTGGCCAGCCCGGCCTTCCTGGCCGCACACCCGGCACTGGCAACGCCCCAGGGCCTGACGGGGAATATGTTGCTGCACGATTTCAGCCCCTGGGAAGGCGCCAGCACCCACGCCGAATGGGCGCATTGGTTTGCGCACATGGCGCTGCCGCCCCCCGACTGGACCTTGGGCCGCACCTACAACCTGGCGATGCTGGCGCAAAGTGCGGCCTGCGCCGGGCAGGGGGTGGCGCTGGGCCGCACCGCCCTGGTCATGGACGATCTGGCGGCAGGCCGGCTGGTGCCCTTGTTCGGGTGCCGCGTGCCCGCGCAGGCATCCTATATGTTCGTGCGCACGCGCCAGCCATCGCGGGTGCTGGATGCCATCGAGCAGTGGCTGCTGGCGCAAGCCCGGGCGTTTGAGGTACAGCGGCAGGGCTTGCTTCAGACACTGGCGCTGCGCGGTGTGCAAGCCGCCTGATCTGCCAAATTGCTGCATCCGTCTCGCAAGATGCACCAATCTGCAGCTCCTGCTCAATCTCTCGGCCCGTGGCGCCCGTCGCTGATGGCCGCGTCCTGACCGGCAGCCCACGGGTCTCCATCAACGAACCCCATCCGCAGGGGTTCCCCCCATGGCCGGTATCCCGGCGCACCACGGCCCGTTGTACCGAACTGCGGTGACCGGCCAGTGCGTCCTGCCCGCCGCAGGCAAAACGGCGGGCAGTCACCCCCCATGGGCTGCGGGTGCCTGGCATATGGCGCCCCTGCACGGCAGCGCCTGCGAGAGCCCCTCCCTGCATTGCCCCACATCCAACACCTACAGCGCCAGGCAGCAGCGGGATGTCCGCCCGACCACTTCTCGCCCCGCACAAGCGCCAGAACACAGCGTGTTGACGGTGGCATGCGGGCGCGGCCATGCCATACGGTGGACAGCCCTTCAGGGAACAACGGCTTGGTGCCTTCAACGCTGTTTCCAGGGAGACACCAGCCTCTTCCTAGAAATACCAAAAACTCATATCACCAAGATGATTTCTCTTCCTTTTAACAGCGCCAGACCGATAAATTTTTACCAAACAACCAGGAGACAAAAACAATGGACATTGGATTCATCGGCCTTGGCCGGATGGGATGCTCGCTCGCCCGTTCCCTGCTGAAGCACCAGCAACGCGTGACGGTGTTCGATATCAACGCCGACGCTGCGCAACAACTGGGGGCGGAAGGTGCGGTCGTGGCCCCCGATGTGGCCAGCCTGTGCCGCAGCGCGGATATCGTCTTCACCATGCTGCCCGGGCCCAAGCAGGTCAAGCAGGTGGCGCTGGGCGAGAACGGCGTCCTCCAGAACCTCCAGCCCGGCGCCATCTACATCGACATGAGCACCATCGATGTGGACACGGTCGACCTGCTGAACGACGCCTTCACCCAGGCCGGCTTTGCCTTCGGTGACGCCCCCGTGGGCCGCCTTGCCATGCATGCCGACCGCGGCGAGTCGCTGTTCATGCTGGGCATCGATGCCCAGCACCTGCCCACCGTGGAGCCGGTGCTCTACCAGATGGGCACCACCATCCACCACTGCGGCCATGCCGGCAGCGGCACGCGCACCAAGATCATCAACAACATGATGGTTCTGTGCTACTGCCAGATCAACTCCGAAGCCCTGGTGCTGGCCCGGTCGCTCGGACTCGATACCGCCAAGACCTTCGACGTACTGGTCAACACCACCGCCAGCAATGGGCAGCTGAAGGAAAAGTGGCCCAAGAAGGTGCTGGCCGGGGACCTGAGCCCGGGCTTTGATCTGGCGCTGGGCTACAAGGACATCTCGCTCGCCTCCAGTGCCGGGGCTTCCACGCAGGTGGCCCTGCCCGTCTGCGATACCGCCAAGAACGTGTTCCGCATGGCGCTGGCCGCAGGCAAGGCCGGACAGGACACCTCCTGCCTGACCGACTACTGGGCCGAGGTCAACGGGGTGGAGAAGATCCGGCTCTGAACGGACCCGACCGCAACCACGGCAGCGACAACAACAACGACAGCATTCAGGAGACAAAAAATGAATTTCACCCGACGCACCGTGCTCGCTACGGCAACGGCCACAGGCCTTGCTTTCTCCACCCTCGCATCGGCGGCGGGCTACCCGGAAAAGCCGGTCACCATCACGGTCGGCTTCTCTGCGGGCGGGCCCACCGACATCGTGGCCCGCATCCTGGCCGAAAGGCTCACGCAGAAGTTCGGCCAGAGCTTCATCATCGACAACAAGGCAGGTGCCAGCGGCGCCGTGGCCGCCAACCAGGTGAAGAAGGCGGCCCCCGACGGCTACACGCTGATGATCGGCAGCAGCAGCACGCTGTCCATCATCCCGTACGTGCAAAAAGGCGTGCAGTTCGACCCCATCAAGGACTTCACTCCCATCGGCCTGGTGGCCAGCTACCCCTACTACCTGACGGTTCCGCCAGATTCCAAGTTCAAGACCTATGACGATCTGGTCGGTTTCGCGCGCCAGAAGGGCAATCAACTGACCTACGCATCGGCCGGCAACGGCGCCATCAACCATCTGGCAGGCGAATGGTTCAAGAGCGACACCGGCATCAATGCGCTGCACGTGCCCTACAAGGGCGATTCCGCTGCCGTGATCGACCTGGCGGCCGGCCGTGTGGACCTGGCCTTCTTGGCCGGCGTGGTGGCCATTCCGCAGGTGCAGGCCGGCAAGCTGCGCATTCTGGCCTCGGCCAGTTCGGCGCCGGAAAAAGGCCTCAAGGGCACGCCGGTGATCGGTCAGACCAAGCTGCCCGGCTTCGCCGCAGAACCCTGGAACGGCCTGATGGGCCCGGCAGGGCTGCCCGCCGATGTCGTCACCAAGCTCAACAGCGCCGTCAACGAGATCATGTCCAGCCCGGAGGTCAAGGCCAGGCTGCTGACCTTGGACCAGTACCCGCTCACCGGGACGCCTGCGCAGTTCAAGGACTTCATCCAGAAGCAATCGGCGCACTGGGCGGGCGTGATCAAGACATCCCATATCACGCTCGATTGATGGGCTGCGAGAACCGACACATGCAATATTCACAGTTCATCCAGGGAAGCTTCGTCGCAGGCGCGTCGACCAACCTCTTCGAGGTGGTTTCGCCCTCGACCGGCCAAGTGATTGGCAGCTACGCCATGGCCTCGTCCGACGATGTGGCGCGCGCCATCGACAGCGCCCGCAAGGCCCAGGCCGTGTGGAAGAAAAGCGGCGCAGTCCAGCGCTCCGACCTGCTGCGCAAGATCGCGATGGAGATGCGTGCAGACCGCGACCGGTTCGCCACACAGATCACCAGCGAACTCGGCAAGCCCTACAGCGAAGCACAGAAGGAAGTCGATGTCGCTGCCGAAATGTTCGAGTGGGCCGCCGAAGAAGCCCGCCGTCTGTATGGCCGCGTGATTCCCGCGCGCGCCCCCGGCATTCAGCAGATTGCGCAGCTAGAGCCGGTGGGGGTGGTCGGCGGCTTTTCGGGCTGGAACGCGCCCGCGATCACACCGTCGCGCAAGATCAGCGCCGCCCTGGCGGCAGGCTGCGCCATCGTCATCAAACCCTCGGAAGAGACTGCCGGCGTGGCGCTGCTGATCGCCCACGCCTGCCAGCGCGCCGGCACCCCTGCGGGGCTGGTCAACATGGTGTTCGGCAACCCGGCGCAGATTGCGGACCAGCTCTGCAGCGCCCCCGACATCGCCATGATCACCTTCACCGGCGGCACCGAAGTGGGCAGGCAACTGGGGGCAAAGGCCGCCGCGCAGATGAAGAAGGCCACGCTGGAGCTGGGCGGCCACGCCCCGGTGATCGTCTGGAGCGATGTGGACATCGACAAGGTGGCGGCCGCCACGGTGGCCACCAAGTACCGCAATGCGGGCCAGGTCTGTACCTCGCCCACGCGCTTTCTGATCCACGCCAGCATCTACGACGCGTTCTGTACCAGGTTTGTGGAGCATGTCCAGAAACTGCAGGTGCTCGATCCCTTTGATGCCAAGGCGCAGATGGGGCCGCTCAAGAACCAGCGCCGCCGCAGCGCCATTGCCCAGCTGGTGGCGAACGCCGTGCAGTCGGGGGCCACGCTGCTGGCCGGCGGCAAGAGCCTGGACCAGCCGGGCTTCTTCTACGCGCCCACGGTACTGGCCGTGCGCGACAAGCAATCCGATGTCTCGCGCATCGAACCCTTCGGTCCCGTTGCGCTGCTGATTCCCGTACAGGATGCGGACGAGGCATTGCACGAGGCCAACAGCCTGCCTTTTGGTCTGGCGGCCTATGCCTTCACCAACGATATGCAGCTGGCACACCGGTTTGCCAACGAGATCGAAAGCGGCGTGGTCTGCATCAACGAACTGCAGGCCTCGCTGCCCGAGACCCCGTTCGGGGGCTACAAGGACAGCGGTCTGGGCTCCGAAGGCGGCATCGAGGGGCTGCGTGAGTTCCTCAAGGTCAAGTGCGTGCGCCAGGGAGGTCTGGCATGAGCGGCAAACCCATCCTCGGTTTCATCGGCGTGGGCGTGATGGGCATGGGCATGTGCCGCAATCTGGCGCAGAAGTCCGGCTGCACGGTGCTGGCTACCGACCTCAACACCGACAACGTGCGTGCGCTGGCCGGCGACGGCGTGATTGCCAGCAGCGTGCAGCAGATCGCCGAAACCGCCAGCATCGTGTTCCTTTCGCTGCCGGCCATCCAGCATGTCGAGGCGGTCTGCAACGGCCCGGACGGGCTGGTGGCCAACGCCCGTGCCCTGCAAACCATTGTCGACATGAGCACCAGCGATGTGGAGCGCACGCGCCAGCTGGCGACCACCCTGGGGAACGCCGGCATCGACCTGGTGGATGCGCCCGTGGCCCGCAGTCGCGAAGCCGCCAACAACGGCACCTTGCTGATCACCGTGGGCGCCAGCGAATCGCAGTTTGCCGCCATACAACCCTACCTCGACTGCATGGGCAGCGACGTGCTGCACTGCGGCCCGACCGGCGCCGGGCAGGTCGTGAAGATCCTCAACAACATGGTGCTGCTCAACACCGTGCACACCCTGGCCCAAGCCTTTGCCATGGCCGAGCAGTCGGGCGTGTACAAGGACCTGCTCGCCCATGCGCTGGGTCTGGGGTCGGCGGCCTCGTTTGCCCTCAAGCTCACCGGGGCCAACTACCTGGCCCAGGATGTCTTCCCGGAAAAGATGTTCTCCACGGCCTATGCCCTCAAGGACCTGAAGCTGGCACTGGAGCTGTCCAGCACCGTGCAGCTGGACAACGCCATCACCGCGCTGACCGCGCAGCAGCTGCAGAAATCCATCGACGCGGGCTTCGCCGACCACTACTACCCCGTGATGTACCGCGTGATTGCCCACACGAAAGGCTAACCATGAGCACCACCCCTGTTCACCTGAATGACTGGCTCGTCCACCGCGGCAGATTCGTCCATGTGACGTTTCTGCTGCAAAGCGGCGAGAAGGAATGGCTGGTCCACATCCACGAGGGACGCATAGAAAGCATCCAGAGCGGCCCGTTCGTGATGCCCCGCTGGACGTTCCGGCTGGCGGCCGAGGCGCAGGCCTGGCGCAGGTACTTCGCCAGCACGCCCACACCGGGCTTTCACGATTTGATGGCGATGATCAAGTTCAAGCACCTGCGGCTGGAAGGCGACCAGCATCCGTTCATGAGCAATCTCCTGTACTTCAAGGATGTGGTCAAGTCACTCGGAGGGGTCGTGCAATGAACCGCCAACACATGGAACCCATCTCGGGCGGCTACGTCCACGTCACCATCCAGGACCGCGACAACCGCATCTACGTGGAAACGGCGGGCCAGGGCCAACCCTTGCTGTGCCTGCACACCGCTGGCAGCGACTCGCGCCAGTACCGCGGCCTGATGAATTGCCCGGAGATCACCGAGCGCTTTCAAGTGATCTGTTTCGATCTGCCCTACCACGGCAAGTCTTCGCCCCCCGAGGGTTGGGAGCTGCACGAGTACCAGCTCACCTCACAGCTCTATGTGGACTCCATCCTCGGCGTGATGGATGCGCTGGACATCCGCCGCCCCGTCGCCATGGGGTGCTCCATCGGCGGCCGTGTGGTGCTGCACCTGGCGCTGCAGCATCCGGAGCGGTTCAAGGCCCTGATCGGCCTGCAATCGGGTGCCCATGTCGCGCCCTACTACAACCTGGAATGGCTGCACCGCCCGGATGTGCACGGCGGCGAAGTCTGTGCCGGCATTGTGTCCGGCCTGATCGGCCCGCACGCCAAGGAGGTGGATCGCTGGGAAACCCTGTGGCACTACATGCAAAGCGGACCCGGGGTGTTCAAGGGCGATCTCCACTTCTACAAGGCCGAAGGTGATCTACGCGCGCTGGCGGGCCGCATCGACACGGCGCAATGCCCGCTCTATCTGCTGACAGGCGAGTACGACTATTCCTGCACGCCTGATGACTCCCAGGCCCTTGCCCAGAGCATCGCCGGGGCGCAGCTGTCGATCATGCCCGGCCTCGGCCATTTCCCGATGAGCGAGGCCCCCGCCGATTTCATCGCGCACCTGATGCCGGTGCTCCGGCAGATTCAACCCTGAAGCCCCGCACCGCCAAGCCAGATCACGCAGGAGACACACCATGAAGTTCATTCCCCCATCGGCCCTCGCTTTTTCCGCCATCGCACTGCTCAACGGCGCAGCCTACGCGCAAGCCGGAGGCGCGAAGATCTCGGACGGTGTGGTCAAGATCGGCGTGCTCACCGACATCAACGGCCCGTTCATGGACAACGTCGGCAAAGGCTCGATCGTTGCCACCGAGATTGCGGTCGAGGAATTCGGTGGCAAGGTGCTGGGCATGCCCATCGAGATCGTGACCGCCGACCACCAAAACAAGGCCGACATCGCCTCGACCAAGACCCGTGAATGGCTGGACCGAGACAAGGTGGACGCGGTGACCGAACTGGGCAACAGCGCCGTGGCCCTGGCCGCAATGAAGATCGCCCAGGAAAAGGGGCGCATGTCCATCGTCACCGGGGCTGGCGCACAGCGCATCAGCAACGAGGACTGCACGCCCAACAATGTGCACTGGGTCTACGACTCGTATGCCTTGGCCAATGTGGGCACCAAATCGCTGGTGAAGAAGGGCTTCAAGACCTGGTACTACGTGACGGCCGACTACGCGTTCGGGCACTCGCTGGAAAACGATGGCAGGAAGTTCATCGAAGCGGCGGGCGGCAGCGTCGTGGGCTCGTCACGCTACCCCTTCCCCGGCAACGACTTTGCCTCCTACATCGTCAAGGCCAACGGCAGCAAGGCCAATGCGGTGGCCATTGCCACGGCAGGCCTGGACCTGCAGAACGCCATCAAGCAGGGCCGTGAATTCGGCCTGGGGACCGGCGGCCAGGCGACGGTGGCCATGCTGATGAGCATCATGGACGTGCATGGCCTGGGGCTCAAGAACGCGGGCAATATGATGTTTGCCGAATCCTTCTACTGGGACTATGACGACGAATCGCGCAAGTTCGCCGACAAGTTCATGAAGAAGATGAAGCGCATGCCCACCGCGCTGCAGGCAGGCCAGTATTCGGCGGTCCGCACCTACCTGAAGGCGGTCGAGCAGGCCAGAAGCGACGATGTCACCGACGTCATCAAGGCCATGAAAAGCATGCGCATCCAGGACGCCTTTGCCAAGAACGGCACGCTGCGCGACGATGGCAAGATGGTGCACGACATGCTGCTGGTGAAGGTGAAGACACCGTCGGAATCCAAGAAGCCCTGGGACTACTACAGCGTGCAGGAAACCGTGCCGGGCAAGGAAGCGTTCGAAAGCCTGGACCAGAGCAAATGCCCTCTGGTGAAGAAGTAAGCGGCAAGCAGGATGCGGCCAGACGATCTGCCCCGTTATGAGGTCCTCGCCATCAGGTACGCCAGCGTCGCGCGGGTGCGGCAGAGCAATTTTCTGCACCCCGTCGACGGTGACCCGGATGCCTTGATGCCCCTGGACTTCTTTGTCTGGCTGGTGCGAGGGGGCGACCAGTTGCTGCTGGTCGACACCGGCTTCAGCCAGGTCTCCGCCCTCGCCCGCCAGCGTGCATTCCTGCAGGAGCCGGTCCAGGCGCTCGGCGCACTGGGCATTGCGGCCGACGACATCCGCGATGTCGCCATCACCCATTTGCACTACGACCATGCCGGCAATGTGAACCAGTTCCGCAACGCCCGCATCTGGCTGCAGCAGCGCGAGATGGCCTACGCCACGGGCAGGTGCATGTGCGATGCGAAGCAGAACCACTTCTTCGCACTGGACGATATTTCCGTGGTGCTCAAGCGCCTGTACGCGGGCGATGTCCGCCTGATTGATGGCATGCACCGGTTTGCACCCGGCATCGAGTTTCACCGTGTCGGCGGTCACACCGACGGCCTGCAGGTGGTGCGCGTGATGACGGCCAGGGGCTGGGTGGTTCTGGCCTCCGACGCCGCGCATTACTACGAAAACCTGGAGAAACAGAACCCGTTTCCCGCCATCCACAGCCTGGACAGCATGCTGGCCGGGTACGCGCTGATCCGGCAACTGGCGGACGGCCCGGACCACATCATTCCTGGGCACGACCCGCAGGTCTGCGCCTTGTTCACGCCCCTTCAACTGCCAGGCTCGTCCATCTACCGCATCGCCTGATGCATGTGGCCCGTCCCCTGGCTGGCAGACATGGCCTCCCCCACATCCACGAAAAAGCGGCCCCAAGGCGCTTTTTCATGGGCTGAGCACGCCCACTTCGGGGGCTGTCTCAAGACGGCAGCGGCGGTCACACCGCAGCCACTGCCTGCTCCGTGTGCAGGAACAGCACATTGTTTTCCAGGTGGATGTGCTGCATCAGGTCTTCCTTGAACTCGCGCAGCCCGCCGTACAGCGCACGCCAGGTGGTGCAGGCGGCACGCGGCGGCGTGATGTTGTCGGTCAGATCCAGCAGTTTCTGCAATTCGCCGCCATGCTGGTCGTGCTCATGGCGCATCACCGCGATCGGCATCCGGGCCTGGGCATTGCGCTGGGCGAGCAGCAGCGGGAACAGGATTCTTTCTTCCTTCAGCATATGGCTTTGCAGCGCCTGGAACATGGCTTCCAGATGGTCTGCCAGGCCGACCGGGCAATCGTCGCGGTCCCCGTGCACCTGCTCCACGCGGTGGGCCAGGCGGATCAGCTCCGGCAGTTGCTGGCGGTGCACTTCATGGTAGCGCTGCAGGATGTGCTGGATCAGTACATCGCCGTGGCCGGCATCGCACGCCGCCACCGCTGCCGATTCCGCATCGGCTTGTGCCGCCACGGCCGGCAAGCGCATCAGCTCGGCTTCGACGGCAGCAGGATCCACCTGCTTGGCTTGCGCCGCCTGGGCCAGGCTGTGCTTGCCGCCGCAGCAGAAATCCAGGTCGTATTTGTGGAACACCGCGGTGGCACCGGGAATTTTTTTGGCAATGCTGCCGACGGACTGGTCGATGAGAGACATGGCAAACCTTTGGGGTAACAGGTGATGCCTTTGCGCTAGCGCAAACCATGCCCGCTTTCACCTCCTTGAAAATCAATCAGTTAGCGGATTCATGGGTAGGATTTACCTCAACCCACCCGGTCACAAATACCCTGTCAGGTCGTTTTCACCATGCTCGACTCCCTGGTTCTTTCCGATCTTTCCACCGAATTGCCGCAGGCCGTGCGCCTGCAACGGCTGGTCGAAAGCCTGCAAGCCGAATTTCACTGCGGCGCGGTGGCCTTGCTGCGGCTGGAAGGCGAATGCCTGCGCCCGGTGGCCGCAGCAGGCCTGGTGCAGGAAGCCCTGGGCCGACGCTTCACCGTGAGCCAGCACCCGCGCCTGGCCACCATCCTGTCCCGCAGTGGCGAACTCACACGCTTTCACCACGACAGCCACCTGCCCGATCCCTATGACGGTCTGCTCAATGAACGCGCCGGCCAGGCGCTGCCCGTGCACGACTGCATGGGGCTGGGCATTTCCATCGAAGGCTGGCACTGGGGCGTGATCACGCTGGATGCCCTGGACGTCGGCACGTTTGACGCCCAGGCCCAGGAGCGCCTGCAGGCACGGGTGCCGCTGATCGAAGCCACGGTGCGCATGGCGCATCTGGAGTCCGAGGTGCGGGCACTGCGCCTGTCGCGCAGCGCCCAGCCCTCCGATGCCACGCCTGCGGCACTGCAGGAAATCGTGGGCCAAAGCCCTGCCCTCCTGCAACTGCAACAGGAGCTGGCCGTGGTGGCCGAAACCGATATGCCCGTGCTGCTGCTGGGTGAAACCGGTGTAGGCAAGGAGCTGTTTGCACGCCGGCTGCACCAGCTGTCACGCCGCCGCCAGCAGCCCATGGTGCATGTCAACTGCGCTGCCTTGCCCGACACCCTGGCCGAGAGCGAGCTGTTCGGCCATGCCCGCGGGGCGTTCTCCGGGGCGGTGGCCGCCCGAGCCGGACGGTTCGAAAGCGCGGACCAGGGCACCTTGTTTCTGGACGAAGTGGGCGAACTCACGCTGCCGGTGCAGGCCAAGCTGCTGCGCGCCTTGCAGAACGGAGAGATCCAGCGCCTGGGTGCCGACCAGCCGCGCAAGGTGGATGTGCGCATCATTGCCGCCACCAACCGCGCCCTGAACGAACAGGTGCGCGACGGCGGCTTTCGCGCCGATCTGTTCCATCGCCTGTCGGTCTATCCCTTGCATGTGCCGCCGCTGCGCGAACGTGGCGATGATGTGCTGCTGCTGGCCGGACGTTTCCTGGAGCTCAACCGCAGCCGCCTGGGCCTGCGCAGCCTGCGCCTGACCAGCGATGCCCAGCTTGCCATGCGCCGCTATGTATGGCCAGGGAATGTGCGCGAGCTGGAGCATGTCATCAGCCGCGCCGCACTCAAGGCCGTCAGCTACGGGGCTCGCCGCACCGAGATCGTCAGCCTGGATGCGGCCTCGCTGGACCTGGAGGCCGCGCCATTGTCTGCGCCGGCACTCGCTCCCGGTGCTGCCCTGCCGGGCGGTGCGGCAGGCCAGGTGACCAGCACCTTCAGCTCCCTGCGCGAGCAGGTGGACCATGTGCAGCGCAGCGCGATCGAACAGGCGCTGGGACAGCACCAGGGTGTGTGGAGTGCCGCCGCCAAGAGCTTGCAGATCGATAGCAGCAATCTGCACAAACTGGCCCGTCGTCTGGGCATAAAAGGCTGATTGCACTCCTTTTATTGGCCCTACGCGGTTTGTGTGGTTGGCCTGCGCCACGCCATTTGACGCTTGATCCAACGCAAATCGACGCCCTCCGAATCTCCGAAGAATTCCCTTCAACGGCAGCAGATGCGACGCCCAAATTTCTGGGCACCGCAGTCCGATTGCCGGGATTACAAGGAGAAGCGTATGACCTCGACACGTTGCCTGACCCCCGTTGCTTTCGCCATTGCCTTGGCACTGAATCTGGCCCCCAGCCTCGGCAGTGCACAGGCGGCACCCACCGCCGCAGCCGCCAAGAAAGCCGCCACCGCCCAGGTGCGCAAAGTGGCACTGACGACCAACATCGTCGACGGCAAGATGGTCTATGTGAATGCCAAGGGCCAGGTGAACCCCACCATCGTGGCCGAAGTGGGCGACACGGTAGAGATCGTGCTCAAGAGCGGTGAAGGTGCCGAGCATGATCTGGCCGTCGAAGGCCTGGATGTGGTTTCCAAGAAGGTGAATGCCGACACGGGCCCGACCACGCTGCGCTTCCAGGTGACGAAGGCCGGCACCTTCAGCTACTACTGCACCATCCCCGGCCACCGCCAGATCGGCATGGAAGGCAAGCTGGAGGTCAAGGGCACCACGGTCGAAGCCGAAAAGGCCGTGCAGAAGAACACCTCCGGTCCCGAAGCCCTGTACACCCCTGCCGCCACGATGGCGCCGGCCCTGGCCGGTGCCATCAGCATTGCCGCTGACCCCAGTGCCGTGCCGCCCGCCGTCAAGGCCGCAGGCCCGCAGAAGCACCAGAAACGCATCGAGACCGTGGAGCTGGTGGGCAAGCTGGATGACGGCACCACCTTCACCTACTGGACGTTCGACAAGCAGGTGCCCGGCCCCATGCTGCGCATGAAGCAAGGCGACACCATGGAGCTGACGCTGGCCAACGCCAAGAGCAGCAAGATGATCCACTCCATCGACCTGCATGCCGTCAACGGCGGCCTGGGCGGCGGCGAACACACCCAGGTGCCGCCCGGCCAGGAAAAGACCATCACCTTCAAGGCGCTGAACCCGGGCCTGTACGTGTACCACTGCGCCACGCCGCTGGTGCCCCACCACATCATGGCGGGCATGTACGGCATGATCCTGGTGGAGCCCGAAGGCGGACTGCCCCAGGTGGACAAGGAGTTCTATGTGATGCAGGGTGAGATGTACACCACCCGCCCCATCGGGTCCAAAACCCACCAGGAGGTGGACTTCGACAAGATGGCCGCCGAACTGCCGCAGTACTACGTGTTCAACGGCGCTGTGGGAGCGCTGACCAAGGAGCACAAGCTCAAGGCCAAGGTGGGCGAGAACGTGCGCATCTACTTTGGCGTGGGCGGCCCCAACAAGATCTCGTCCTTCCACGTCATCGGAGAAGTGTTCGACAAGGTGTATGACGAAGCCTCGCTCACCGCCATCAAGCACAACGTGCAGACCACGGTGGTTCCTCCGGGTGGCGCCGCGATCGTGGAGCTGACCCCGCAGGTGCCAGGCAACTACCTGCTGGTGGACCATGCGCTGTCACGCACCGGCAAGGGCCTGGTTGGCATCCTGGAAGTGACCGGCCAGGCGGAACCCGGCGTGTACTCCGGCGTCTCGGACCCGAACGCCGCACACGGCCACTGACGGCGTCCGCACCGGCATCCCTGCGCAGCAACGCCCTTGCCCTGCAGGGGCGTTGCTGTCGGTGCCGTCGATTCTGCAAGACGGTGCAAACAGGACGCGCAGAAACGGCAACCGATTGCCAGGCAGAAAAAGCAAAACCCCGACCGCTTGAGCAGTCGGGGTTTGCAGATCTTGGCAGGGGAAGAAGGATTCGAACCTTCGCATGCCGGAATCAAAATCCGGTGCCTTAACCAGCTTGGCGACTCCCCTAGAGAAGCTGCAATTCTAGCAGCATTTTTTAACGCTCCAGAAAATTCACGACAAATTCTTTGCAATACCCGGTCCGGATGCTGCCGGACCTTGCACGGCCACCAGCGGCCCTCCGGGTGCTCACGCCTTGGTCGGTGCCTTGCGCAGCACACTGAAGCAGCCGGCCACCACGGCACAGCAACCGGACAGCAGCAGCGCGTACTGTTCGGCCTGGCCGGGCTCACGGTTCCACACCAGGAAAGCCGCCGCCAGCAGCACCGCGCCCAGGCCCTGGCCTACATGGCGGGCGGCGCCCAGCATGCCGCTGGCCGCGCCGCTGCGGTGCAGGGGCGCCGATGTGACGATGGTGAAATTGTTCGGCGACTGGAAAAAGGCAAAGCCCATGCCGCACAGCGCCATGCGCCACACCACGTTCCAGTTCGACGCATCCTGCGGCAGCAGCGCCAGCGCCCACAGTCCCAGGGCAAACAGCGCCATGCCCACGGCGCCCAGGCGACCCGCCGGCCAGCGGCCAATCATCCGCCCCACCCACGGTGCAGAGATGGCCAGGGCCAGCGGCCAGGCGCTGATCAGCAGCCCGGCCTGTCCCGTGGGCAGACCACGCGCCTCGATCAACAGGAACGGCAGGGCCAGAAATGCCATGGTCTGGGCGCAGAACGCCGTGATGGAGGCACACATGGACAGCGCAAACACCGGAATGCGCAGCAGATCCAGCGGAAACATCGGCGCACTCAAGCGGCGCTGGCGTCGCAGATACCAGGCACCCACACCCACACCCAGTCCCAGCCACAGTGCCGCCGGCCACAGGCTGCCGCCGGGCTGCAGGTGGCTGAGCCGGTCCACGCCCAGGAACAGGCTGGCAAACATCACGATGTTCAGCACGCCGTCCAGCCAAGACAGCGGTTGCTGTTGCGCGGCGGCCTGCGGCACCGGTTGCGGCAGCGCACGCGTGCCCAGCCAGCTGATGGCCAGGGCCAGCGGCAGGTGCAGGGCAAACAGCCAGCGCCAGTCCCCCAGCGAAATCACCGCCGCCGCCACGGCCGGCCCGGCCACAAACGACAAGGCCACCGTCAAGGAGTTGAGCGCCATGCCCTTGCCCAGCTGGGCGCGCGGGTAGATCAGCCGCACCAGCGAGGCGTTGACACTCAACACCCCGGCCGCTCCCAGGCCCTGCAGCGCACGCGCCACGATCAGCCAGGGCAGCGAAGGCGCCAGCAGCGCGCCCACGCTGGCCAGGCCAAAGATCACCATGCCCCACAGGTAGACGCGGCGATAGCCCATGCGGTCGCCCAGCGCGGCCAGCGGCAACAGCAGCACCAGGGAAGCGATCTGGTTGGCATTCACCACCCACAGCGTCTGCGCCGGATCCACCTGCCACTGGCGCGCCACCTGGGGCAAGGCCATGTTCATCATCGTGCTGTCCATCACGCACAGCACCAGGCCCAGCAGGATCACGGCCATGGCGATGTGCCGCTGCGGCAACGGCAGGCCATCGGCCACCACGGGGGCCGCTGTGCTGCGGGGAGGATGGGAAGGGGAAAAATCGTCTTGACGCACTCGCTGCTCTCTCATTCCTTACAGGGCGCACCTTACTGCGCCCGCTGTTCCTGTGCAGCTGCCCACAGGACAGCCACATGCGCAGACGGGCGACTCACGCCCGCCCGCGCACACTCAACCACATGCTGCAGATGCCGCACAGCACCACGCCGGCCATGCCCAGCAGCGACTGCGCATCGGGCACCTGGCCAAACAGCAACCAGCCCACGCCCATGGCAAAACCGATCTGGCTGTACAGAAAGGGCGAGATCACCGACGGCGTGGCATGCGTATAGGCCTGCAGCAGCATCAAGTGCCCCACGCCGCTGCACAGCCCCATGGCCGCCACCGCCAGCCACAGCTGCCAGCCTTCCACCGCCTGCCAGAACCAGGGCAGAAACGGAGTGGTCAGCAGCATGGGCAGCCAGGTGGAATACAGCTGCGTGGTGTGCGGTGCATCCAGGCGCGCCAGACGGCTGCCCAGCAGCAGGTAGCCGGAGCCGCTGACCAGCAAGCCCACCGGCAGCAATGCCTGCCAGCCCAGGGCCTGGTCGCTGCGTTCCGGCCGCACGATGACGATCACGCAGGCCAGGCCCGCTGCCAGCAGCAGCCAGCGCACGGGACTGACCTTCTCCTGGTACAGCCAGGCCGAGGCCACCACCACCAGCAAGGGGCAGGCCGACCAGATGGCCGTGAAGTTGCCCAGCGGCATGCTCTGGATGCAGAAGAAGGCACAGATCGACGTGGAAATGCCAAACAGCGCACGACTGGCCTGAAACCTGGGGTGTGCCGTGCGCAGCGCCGCCAGACCGTGCCGGGGCAGCACCAGGGCCGTGGTCACCAGCGCCTGGGCCAGAAAGCGCAGCCACAGCACCAGCAGCATGGGCAACAGCAGGCCCGCATATTTGGTGGCACTGTCCAGCAGAGCGAACAGCGCACAGGCCGACAGCGTGAGGGCAATGCCCAGCAAGGCCGAACGCGAAGCCATACCGGCAGTACCGGCCGAAACGGGGGCCGCGCCCCCGGGCAAGGAGGACATCGGCGTCCACCCTCTTTCACAAATAAAAGCCGCCCCACCGGCGGTGTGCAGCCCTGTCGCGCGCGGGTCGGAGGCCAGGGGCTCCGGCCGGGCAGTGCTGCACAGGCAGGTCAGGCCGGCGCACCATGCGCACAGGCAACTTGCATTTTAGGAGCAGCATGCCGCCGCGTGGTGTGCCCCATCCACCTCGCTGATCCCGCGTGTGGCGATGGCAACCGTCGCCGCCGGCCACGGCGCCAAGCCCCCGCCCCTGCAGCCCCGGCCCCATGCTGGGACAATGCAAGCTTGGCCCGGGCACTGCCCAGCCCTCTTTCTTGCCCGTTTCTGCCCCATGACCACGCCCGTTCCTGTCCGTGTGCTGTCGCTCATCCCGCCGATGACGCAGCTCAACACGCCCTACCCGTCCACCGCCTACCTGACGGGCTTTCTGCGTTCGCGCGGCGTGGATGCGGTGCAGGAAGACCTGGCACTGGCCCTGGTGCTGCAGCTGCTGTCCAGGGAGGGGCTGCAGCAGGTGATCGATCTGGTACAGGCCCGGTACGACGCCGACCCCGACCGCGCCTTCAGCCCCGCCGTGCAAAGCTTCATGGGCCAGCGCGACCAGTACCTGGCCACCATCAACAAGGTGATTGCCTATCTGCAGGGCAAGGACAGCACGCTCAGCCACCGCATCGTCGGCCGCGGCTGGCTGCCCGAAGGGCCGCGCTTTGCGGCGCTGGAGCATTACCTCGATGACGGCAGCGGCGACCCGCTGGGCTGGGCCTTTGGCGCCCTGGGCCAGGCCGACCGCGCCAAGCACCTGGCCACGCTGTACCTGAACGACCTGGCCGATGTGCTGCGCGACGCGGCCGACGAGCGGTTCGAATTCGTGCGCTATGCCGAATCGCTGGCCGGCAGCCAGCCCACCTTCGAGCCGCTGGCCGAAGCGCTGGCCGCACCGCTGACGCTGGTGGACGAGACCCTGGCCGAGCTGACGCGCAAGGCCATCTGGCGCCAGCGGCCCACGGTGGTGCTGCTGTCCGTGCCCTTTCCCGGCTCGGTGTACGCGGCGTTTCGCATTGCCCAGACCATCAAGGCCGAGTTCCCCCACATCACCACGGTGCTGGGCGGCGGTTTTGTGAACACAGAGCTGCGCGAACTGACCGAGCCGCGTGTGTTCGACCACTTCGACTTTGTCACGCTGGATGCGGGCGAGCGCCCGCTGCTGGCCCTGCTGGAACACCTGCGCGGCGAGCGCGGCCGCTCGCGCCTGGTGCGCACCTATGTGCGCAACGATGCCGGGGCCGTGCAGTACATCAACATGATGGAAGCCGACATCGCTTTCGCCGAAGTGGGTACGCCCACCTGGGACGGCCTGCCCATCCACGACTACCTGTCGCTGCTGGACATGCTCAACCCCATGCACCGGCTGTGGAGCGACGGGCGCTGGAACAAGCTGACCATTGCCCATGGCTGCTACTGGAAGAAGTGCAGCTTCTGCGATGTGAGCCTGGACTACATCGGCCGCTACGAAGGCGCCAGTGCCGTGGAGCTGGCGAACCGCATCGAGGCCATCGTGGCCGAGACCGGGCAGACCGGCTTTCACTTTGTGGACGAAGCGGCGCCGCCCAAGGCGCTCAAGGCCCTGGCCACCGAGCTGATCGAGCGCGGCAGCGACATCAGTTGGTGGGGCAATATCCGCTTCGAGAAAACCTTCAGCCCCGAGCTGACGCAATTGCTGGCCGACAGCGGCTGCATTGCGGTCTCGGGCGGTCTGGAAGTAGCGTCCGACCGGCTGCTGGACCTGATGAAAAAAGGCGTCTCCGTGGAGCAGGTGGCGCGCGTGACCAAGGCTTTCAGCGAGGCCGGGATTCTGGTGCACGCCTACCTGATGTACGGCTTCCCCATGCAGACCGTCCAGGACACGGTGGATGCGCTGGAATATGTGCGCCAGCTGTTCGAGAACGGCTGCATCCAGAGTGGTTTCTTCCACCGCTTTGCCTGCACGGTGCACTCGCCCGTGGGCCTGAATCCGGCGGAATATGGCGTACAGCTGGTGCCGCTGCCCGAGGTGACGTTTGCCAAGAACGACATCGCCTTCATCGACCCCACCGGCGTGGACCACGATGCCCTGGGCGCGGTACTGAAGAAAGCCATCTACAACTTCATGCACGGTATTGGCGTGGAAGAGGATGTGCGCAGCTGGTTCCCGTTCAAGGTGCCCAAGCCCACCGTGCCGCGCAACAAGATCGAGAAGGCCTTGCGCACGCGCGGCTAGGCGCCGACCAAGGCAGCCCCCGATCGTTGGCACGCCCCGGCGGTTGCCGCCAGCCTGCGGCCACGCCGGGCGCTTTCCTTGCCTCCGCATTCGACACCCGTGCCCCCTGGCCCGTTGCGGCGTGCAGGGGGACACGGGCCGGGACACGCGGCTCAATGCCCGCCGGCCCCCGGCTCCACCACCCGTGTGGGCTTGGGGGCCAGCCAGATCACACAGGCGCCCACCACAAAGCAGATGGCGATGGTGAACATGATCTGGTTGGTGGCCAGCATCACGCTCTGGCTGGTCAGCAGCTGGTCCAGCGCTGCCAGGGCCGCATCGGGCGACATGCCCGAAGCCTTGAGCCCCTGCAGCACCTCGCCGCTGCGGTCGGTCAGCCCGACCAGCTCGGCGTGCTGGCGCGTCGTGCCATCTTCCCAGGCGGTGTTCACCAGCGACACGGCAGCGGCGCCCGAGAGCGTGCGCAGAAAGTTCATCAGCCCGGCGGCGTTGTCCATCTCCTGAGCCTCCACGCTGGCCAGCGCCAGTCCGGTGGTGGGGATGAAGAAGAACGGCAGACCAAAGCCCATGAACATCAGGGGCAGCGCAATGTCCCAGTAGCCCATGTCGGTGGTGGCCACCGTGCGCCAGAAGGTCATCAGGCCCAGCCACAGCACGCCGGCAAAGATCAGCCGGCGCGGGTCCACCTTGGCCGAGAGGCCGGCCGCCATGGGCGCCACACACAGCGCAAACAGACCGGTCCACGCCGTGACCATGCCTGAATCCGTCGCCGTGTAGCCCATGAAGCTCTGCAGCCACAGCGGGGTCAACACATTCGCGGCAAAAAAGGCCGCAAACGTCAGGCTGATGGTCAGCACACTCATGGTGAAGCCCCGGTGGCGGAACACGCGCAGGTCCACGATGGGATGCTCTTCATGCAGCTCCCAGATCAGAAAGGCCGCAAAGCCCACCGCCGCCACCACGGCCAGCACCACGATGGTGGGCGAGGCAAACCAGTCCAGGTTCTTGCCTTCGTCCAGCATCAGCTGCAATGCGCCCACCCAGACGATCAGCAGGCCCAGGCCCACGGTGTCGATCGGGTTGCGGCGCAGCGCCAGCTCGTAGCGCCGCAGCAGGTTCCAGGCCGCAAACGCACAGCCAATGGCCACGGGGATGTTGATCAGAAAGATCCAGTGCCAGCTGTAGTTGTCGCAGATCCAGCCGCCCACAATCGGTCCCAGCACCGGTGCAATCAAGGTGGTCATGGACCACAGGCCGATGGCGGCCGGCGCCATGCGCGGCGGAAAGATGCGCAGCAGCAGCGTCTGCGACAGCGGCATCAGCGGGCCGCCGGCAAAGCCTTGCAGGATGCGCGCGAACACCAGAAAGCCCAGCGAATTGGCCAGGCCACACAGCAGCGAAGCCAGGCCGAACAGGCCCATGGCCACGGAGAACACGCGCACCGCGCCAAAGCGCGCTGCCAGCCAGCCGGTCAGGGGCACGCTGATAGCCTCGGCCACGGCGTAGCTGGTGATCACCCAGGTCCCCTGGCTGGTGGTGGCGCCCAGGTTGCCGGCAATGCTGGGCACCGAGACGTTGGCGATCGTCATGTCCAGCACAGCCACAAAGTTGGCGGCAGCCAGCACCAGGGCCGCCAGCCACAGCATGCCGCCGGTGAGCGGCTTGCCGCCGATGGTCAGCGGCGCAGAGTTTGCTTCAGCCATCGGCAGCTCACTGCGCGGCCGTGGTGGACGCCACGCGGGCTGCCGGGTCACCGCCACTGCGGGTGTCCACCGTCACGTTCATGGACAGGCCCACACGCAGCGGGTGGGCGGCCAGCTCGGCCGGATCCAGCTGTACGCGCACAGGCAGGCGCTGCACCACCTTGATCCAGTTGCCGGTGGCGTTCTGGGCCGGAATGGCGGCAAACGCCGCCCCCGATCCGCCGCTCAAGCCGGCCACGGTGCCGTGATAAACCACCTGGCTGCCGTACAGGTCGGCCTGCAGCGCCACGCTCTGGCCCACGCGCACCTTGCCCAGCTGGCCTTCCTTGAAGTTGGCATCCACATACATCTGCTGCACCGGCACCACCGACATCAGCGGCGCGCCCGCGGCCACGCGCTGGCCCAGTTGCACGCTGCGCTTGGCGACCACACCGGTCACCGGCGCCCGCACCGTGGTACGGTCCAGGTCCACCTGGGCCTGGTCGCGGCGGGCCAGCGCCAGCAACACCTCGGGGTTGGTCTCGGCGGTCGTGCCTTCGATCAGCGTGGCATTCACCTGCTTGGCGCCGACGGCAGCTTCGCGGTTGGCTTCGGCCTGGGCTTGCGCCGCCTTTGCCGATGCCAGGCGGGCCTTGGCAGCGGCAAAGGCGTTCTGGGCATTGGTCAGCTCGTCGCCCGAGACCGAGCCGCTGTGGGCCAGGGCTTCACGGCGCTGCAGATCGATGGTGGCGCGGGCCATATCGGCCTGGGCCGCCGTCAGCTGGGCGGCGGCGCTCTTCTGGTCCGCCTCGCGGGCGGCCACCTGGGCCTTCAGGCCGCCGTCATTGGCCACATAGCCTTTGACGCGGCGCACGGCGCGCGCCAGTTCGGCTTCGGCCTGGGCCAGCGCCAGGCGGGCATCCGTCGGGTCGATGCGCACCAGCACCTCTCCCTGCTGCACGGCCTGGGTGTCCTTCACCAGCACCTCCAGCACGGTGCCACCCACGGACGGAGTGACCTGGGCCACCTCCACCGCCGCATAGGCATTGTCGGTGGAGACGAAGTGGGACGCATGCAGCCACCAGTAGCCACCGCCCGCCACGCTGGCGACCACGACCGCACCGGCCAGACCGGCCAGCAGTTTGTTGCGGCGCTGCTCGCGCACCACGGGATTCGCGCTCACGGAAGAAGCGTTGTCAGTCATAAAAGCTCTCGCAGAATCAATTCAGGAAATTCAGGAAATTCGGGTGCCGCAGGCGCACATCACGCCCGGGGAATGCGGGGGGTGACCGGGGCTGCAGAGGACTGTGCAGTCCCTGGCGACGGGGCTTCCTGCCAGCCGCCCCCCAGCGCGCGGTGCAGTGCAATGTCCAGCGACAGCGCACGGGCCTGCACATCCACCAGCTGGCGCACGCTGGTCAGCAACTGGTCTTCGGCCGACAGCACATCCAGGTGCGTGGCCAACCCTCCTTCGTAGCGGTTTCGCGCCACGCGGTGGGCTTCGGTGGCGGCGTGCACGGCCTGCTCCATGGCCTGCAGCTGTTGCTGCAGCGCCCGCTGGCTCACGGCGTTGTCCGCCACTTCCTGCAGCGCGTGGGTGAGCGTGTTCTGGTACAGGGCCACCGCCTCGTCGTACTGGGCACGCGCGGCGCCCAGCTCGGACCGCAGACGCCCGCCGTTGAAGATGGGCAGGCTGATGGCCGGGCCCACGCTGGCCACGCTGGAGCCGCCCTTGGCCAGCATGTCCAGGCCCAGGGACTGCACCCCGATGAAGGCACTCAGGTTCACGTCCGGATAGAACTCGGCCTGCTTGGATGCCACGCGCGCTTCCAGAGCCTGGGCTTGCAGGCGCGCCGCCACCACATCGGGGCGGCGGCCCAGCAGGCTGGCCGGCAGTTGGTCCGGCAGCGCCCACTGCTGCTGCCAGGGCTGCTGCAAGGTGGCCGCGGGAATGGTGATGGCGGCACCCCGGTCGGGTGCGGCCCCCATCAGGGCGGCAATGCGGTGGCGCTGCAGGGCCACTTGCTCCTGGGCCTGCAGCCACTCGGCACGTGCCGCCGCCTGCCTTGCGTTGGCACTGTGCACACCGCCCTGGTTTTCCAGACCATGGGCAAAACGCTCGGCAAACAGCCGGGCCGTGGTGGTACGCACCTGCAGCGATTGCGCCAGCGTCTGCTCGGTCACGGTCACGCGCACCAGATCGGCGTAGGCCGCCGCCACGCTGCTGGCCAGCACCAGACGGGCCTGGGCGGCATCGGCCTGGCGCGCCTGCAGCTCACCCAAGGCGGCGGCCATGGCGGCACGGTGTCGACCCCACAGGTCCAGCGACCAGCCCAGGTCCAGCGTGGCGCGACCGACATCGTTCAGACCGCGCGGCACCATGGAAGAAGGGGTCAGGTAGTGGTAGCTGAACTTGTCACCGCTGGCACTGGCGTTGGCCGACAGCTGTGGTGCCGTGGCCGCTTCGCTCACGCCCAGCAGGGCCTGGGCCTGGCGCACGCGGGCGGCAGCGGCGGCCATGTCCGGCGCGTGCTCCAGTGCTTCGGCGATCAGGCTGCTCAGCTGGCTGTCGCCGTAACGCAGCCACCACTGGTCTTGGGGCCAGGCCACCTGCGGGGCACCGGCCGCCGCCTGCAGCGTCTGCGGGACGGGCTGTTGCAGCACCGCCTTGCCCTGCCAGTCCGGCAGCTGGGCGCAGGCGGTCAGCAGCACCGGCAGGCCCAGTGCCAGCCAGGCGGTGCGCACGGGACGGGCTGCCCCGGGCACACAAGCTTTGCATGTTCTCATGGAATACTTTATTAATGAACTGTACGGTACAGTATAGATTCTGAACCACCTCCCATCCAAGCGCTACACTGAAAGACAACACACCAACCCAAGGACATTGCGCGCACATGCGGACGAAAACGGAAGAAAAGCGGCAAGCCATCCTGGATGTGGCTGCTGCCACCTTTGGCGAACTGGGCTTCGAGCGCACCTCCATGTCCGAGATCTGCGCCCGGCTGGGTGGCTCCAAAGCCACCATCTACAACTACTTCCCGTCCAAGGAAGCGCTGTTTGTGGAAGTGATGTTCCAGGCCTCGGAGGCCGACTTTCAGAACACCATGCTGGCCCTGCAGGCCGACAGCCAGGACCTGCCGGCCGCCTTTCGCACCTTTGGCCGGCGCTTTCTGGCACTGCTCTATGCCCCCGAGGTCACGGCCGTGCGCCGCCTGCTGGTGGCCGAGGGCGAGCGCTCCCAGGTGGGGGCCCGCTGCTACGACCAGGGCCCGCGCCGGGGCCATGCCCTGATCAGCGGCTTTCTGCAGCAGGCCATGGACCGCGGCGCATTGCGCAGCGCCCCGGCCGAGCTGGCCACGCGCCATCTGCTGGCCTTGCTGGAGGCCGAGCTGCTGGAGCGCTTCCTGTTCCAGCACCTGCCGCTGCCCGCCACCGCCGAGCTGGATGCCTGTGCCGACCGGGGGGTGGAGGCCTTTTTGCACCTCTACGCCCAGGCAGTTGCGCACCGCTAACCCCTCTTTTCCCCGCTGAAGATCGCGTCCTGGGCACCCCACGCTGCCGGATCACCCAGCCGTGGTCTGGCGCAGCACTCCCCCGGCCCATGCGGCCACAAAAAAGCCCCTTCGCTGCGCACGAAGGGGCTGGGTCACGTTGCGGGGGCCCGGGGACGTGGTCACTGGTCGCGGACCGTATCCCCCGCGTTCGTCGCATCCGCTGCATTCGCCACAGACCCCTGGGCGATCGCGGCCGGAGCGCCGTGCTGCCAGTCGGCCGGCAGCACCGCATCCAGCCACTGCATACGCCAGCACAGCGCCAGCACCAGTACCACCACCAGCGCACCACCAGCGGCCCAACGCCCCCTGTGGCCGTCGGCATAGGGGTCGCCCACGCGCAGCGTGGCGGAAGCCGGGCGCTTGGCGGTCTGCGACAGCATGCCTCCCAGGCGCAGGTTGATGTTCATGCGGCCATTGATGGCCCAGCCGCTGGCGTCCAGGATCGGTCCCAGGCTGCGCTGGCGCAGCTTGAGCCAGGCAATCAGCATGCTGGGGCCGGAAATCGCCAGGATGATACCCAGCAGTGCCACGGGAATCCACGGGCCCAGTTCGATGAATTTGCCGAAGATGCCCACCATGACAGCGCTGATGGAGCCCAGCGCCACGCCGATGGCCGCCACGGTGCCGACATCGGTCTTGCGCGCGGTGGCCGCTGGCACGGCGGCTGCCGCTGGCGGCTTGGCCATGTCGACCAGCTTGCCCGCCGTGCTGTCCATCCCCGAGGTCACGGTCTCCTGCTTGGCGGCAGCGCGCTTGGCGACCTGTTCTTCGACCATGCGCAGAAACTTCTTGTACGGCGAGAAGAAAGCCTGGCCGATGCTGGTGGGGTTCTCGATGATCTTGGTGATGGTGGCATCCCAGTCCTGGCCGGTGCGGTCATAGAACACGCCGTTGCGGCCCACCATCAGATAGTCCACGTCCCCGGCCGTGAACGCGGCCACGATGTGGCGTTTTTCCGTGCCCCGGCGGCATTCGCAGTAGGCCAGATAGACTTTGGCCAGCCCGGCCAGCGTGGCATGGGCGCCCGGATCGGCCACATCCACCGTCAGGTCGCAGCTGCGGCCATCCAGGAACAGCGTGCCGGCCTGGAAAGCGGCCGCTTCTCCCCGGTTGTAGAAGTCGGCGAACGAGACAAAGTTGTTCAGCAGGCGCAGCAGGTCGCGCTGCAGGCGGATCAGCTTTTCCAGTGCCGTGGCCTGTTCGCCATGGCTTTTTTCTTCGGTATCGTGAGCAATCAGGGCCTGCAGCGCGGCTTCCTCGCCGCTGTCCAGCAAGGCCTGAGCCTCTGCTGCGTCCATGGCGCCCAGCGGGGAGGCCGGAAACGCTGCCAGCCAGGCCTGGCACGGCGCCAGCTGGGTCTTCAGCGCAGTCCACTGGGCTGCCGTCAGCGCCTGCACATCGCCGCCCAGCACCGGCACCACCGCATGGGTGCGCAGCGCGTGCAGCGCGTCGGCCCAGGCGGGGTTCACGCCCTCGGCCAGCGGCAGCACACAGTCGGCGCTGATGGGGGCCAGCGGCAGATCGGCAATGGCCTGGGACGCCAGTGACAGCTGCTGCGCCCCCAGCAGGGCATAGCCTTCCACGCTGGGGCTGAGCGGTGCCAGGGCCCGGGCATCGAAGGCGGCCAGCTGGCTGCGAGCGAAGAAGTCTTCCACCTTGGCCTGGATGGCCGTCAGTGCCTGTGCGGCAGCCACCGCCTGCGCCTGCGACGCCAGCACGCAGTGGTGCTGCCCGGCCTGGGCGTGCCAGGCGTGGATGGCACGCACATCGGCAAAGAAGGCATCCAGCTGGGCCCGGCCCATGCCGGGTTCGCCGTCCACCCCCATGGCGCTGCCATACAGGTCCATGATGCGCTGCACCAGGGCCTTGCGGGCATCGTTCTCGGGCAGCTTGACCGGATTCAGCAGCCCGTCGCCATTGAAGGCCAGCGCGTTGAGCATGGTCAGGCGTTCCCGCACGTCGGCCAGGGTCACGGTGGAGGCGCCTTCGCGTCCCAGCAGGCGCAGGATGCGCAGGGCCTCGGCGTGCAGGGCTGCGCCGGATGCGCTGTCGGTGTCCAGGTTGCTCAGCTGCAGCACGTCGCTGCCGCTGGTCAATACATCGGGGTGGCGCACCTGGGCCACGGCCCACTGGCAGGCTTCGATCAGTTCGGGCGCGCGGATGCGGCCATCGTGGTCCTTGTCGATCAAGTCCAGGGTGGCGGGGTCGAACTCGATCCCCCGGGTAGGGCAGGCCAGGGCCACCCACAGTTTCTGGTCCAGCGAAGCGATGTTCGCGATATCTTGGCCGGTACGGATGGCCACCTGCTCTACCCCGCCTGCGCGGAAGAACTGCCATGCGTACCCTGTTGCTTGCTGCTGCATGAAAACGGTCTGACGGTACAAAATTCCAGGCCCCACGGCCTGCCACGGCGCACCGCGCAAAAGCCCGGCCCGCATGCGAAAGGCGCCAGTGTAGGCGCGTCGCATGCTGCCATGCAGCAAATAGCCGTGGTGCCATGGCCGTATGCCTTGCCTGCATCAGGCGCTCCGCAATAAATAGCAACTTGGATACATTGGGCGCCAACCCGCGCCCACACTGGATCGGCGCCGCACAGGCCGCCCGCGTGGTGGCTGGCCGCCTGCGGGACGGCGCTGCGTTGCCACCGGTCTGCGCAACATTTGTTTGCAAACGTGTCGTCTTGTCCTGCACTTTTTTCGCCTCTGCTCCGTCCTGCCCCATCCCCTTTTTCGGACTGGAGCGGCCCCGCGAGCGATGCTGCCATGCCACGCTGCACCAGAGATGCGTGGGAAACGGTTCCTGCATGACACAATTCGACGCATGTCTTCGGAGCACCACGCACCCCCAGTCCTGTCTGCCGACAACCCGCTGATGCCACGCCTCTACCAGGCGGCCATCGGCCCGCTGCAGACGGCCTACTATCAGCGACAGTTCGAACGCTTTGACGCACTCGGCAAACCTCTGCCCAGCTGGAACTGGGCCGCGGGCTGCTGCACCCTGGGCTGGATGGCCTTGCGCGGCCTTTGGCGCTATGCCGCCGTGTACGCCGGCGTGCTGCTGGCGGTGGTGGCGCTGTGGTGGACGCTGGGCCTGAACCAGTTGCTGCCCCGCCCTGCGGCCCTCGCACTGGCCCTGCTGCTGGTGCTGCTGGCCGTACTGCTGCCCGGTCTGGGAGGCAATGCCCTCTACCACCGCGCGGTGCGCGAGCGCACCATGCAGGCATTGACCCGGTCGCGCACCCTGGGCGAAGCCATGGCCCTGCTGGAGACCCAGGCCCCCACCCCGACCCGTTTGCAATGGGCGACCACCGGCCATGCGCTGAGCGCACTGCTGGTGGCCGGCCTGGTCTGGGGGCTGAGCACCCTGTCCACGCCGACGGGCCCTGTCCACACCGGCCCCACCCAGCAGGACACGGCCCGCGCCCTGGCGGCACTGGCTCCCACCCCGACCGCTGACACGACTCCGGCGCCCCCTGCCGCGGCAGAGGCCGCGCCCGCTGCGCCCGACAGCCCCGCTGCGCTGTCGCCGCTGGAGCAGCCCGGCCAGACCGGCGCCACCACACCCGGCGCTCCCGCTGCTGCGGTTGCCACCTCGGCCCTGGCGGCCTCCACCGTTGCGGCCGTGACTGCTTCCGCAGCGCCAGCACCGGCGGCATTGCCCGAGAGCGCAAAACCGGCGCCGCCCCCCGAAGCACCGGGTTCCGCCAAGGCCGCCTCCACGGACAAGGCCGACCACGGCAGCCCCGTCCCCCCGAACGAGCGCACCAAGGACAAGGCCGGCAGCAAGACCGACAAGGCGCCCAGCAAAGTGGACAAAGCGGACAAGGCAGAAAAGCCCGACAGCAAGCACGCCGCCGCCGGCAAGACCGTGTTGCAACCCCGCAAGTACTACCTGAACAGCGGCCTCTACGCCCAGGCGGACAACGCCCAGCGCGTGACCCGCCGTTTGCGTGAAGCCGGCCAGCCGGTCTTCACCCAGTTGCTGGAATCACGCCAGGGCGAAGTCACCCGCATCCGCGTGGGCCCGTTCGACAGCCGCGCACAGGCCGAAGCCGCAGCCAGCAAGATCCAGGGCATGAAGCTGGAAGCCCAGGTCTTCCGCCACCTGCCCGACTGATTCCGCTTTGCCATGCAAGCACCGACGGACGTGGACACACAGTCGCCTTTCGTGACAATTACTTGCATGTGTAGCCTTCCGCCTCCCGGGGGCTGCTGGTATGGTGCATGCTATTGTTTTGAGAGAGGTTGATGTATGCGTACTGTGCTTTGGATGGGTATTCCGCTGGTGGCCGCATTGGCCGGTTGCGCAGGCATGGGCTCAGGCGGCCCCGGTCACGGCAACCCGGGCGCGCCGGCCCAGCCGCTGCAACGCTGTGATGCCGCCGCTGCCCAATGGGCCGTGGGCAAGACCAACACCGTGCAGCATGTGGAAGAAGCGCGCCGCCGCTCCGGCGCACTGATGGCCCGTGTGCTGCGCCCCGGTCAAGCCACCACGCTGGAATTCAATGCCGAACGCCTGAACCTGCTGGTGGATGCCACCGGTCGTTTCACCACCGCCAGTTGCGGCTGAGGCGCACAGCCGATCAGATCACATGCCTGTCTGACAGGACCTCCCGCCTGTTCCCGCTGCCGACCGGCCTACAGCCGTAGGCGCAGCCCCACGGCCCGCTGCGACACAGACCGGCCCTCGGGTTTCCCCCTGTGACCTAAGGTAGCCTCAGGCACGGAAGCCGTCCGTCGCCACCTGACCGCATGTTCACGAGAGGAATCCCCGTATGAATACCGACCAAGTCAAAGGTGCGCTGAAGGAAGCTGCAGGCAAGGTACAGCAAAAAGCCGGCGAGCTGATCGACAGCCCCGAGCAACAGGCCAAGGGGCTGGCCAAGCAGGTGGAAGGTGCCGCCCAGAAAAAAGTGGGCGATGTGAAAGAAGCCGTGGACGATGCGCGCAAGGCCTCCAAGTAAGGGCTGACCGCCCCGGACCGCACGGTCGTTGCCGCGCACACCGACCTCCTGGCCAGTTTTTTTGCGGCCGCCGTCGGCTCCCGCGGCGGGTATGCCACGCCCCGTGCTGCACGGCGGATGCTGCAACAGCGCCTTCGCCCAAAGCCGACGAACCTTCTGCGGTGCCAGCCCGCAGGCCAGAAGCCTGCAGGGCTGCCCTTCACTCTGGCGCCAGGAACAGCTCCTGGAGGTCGCTCAGGAAGTCGAACCCGCGCTCGGTGGGTGTCACACGGCCCAGGGACTGGGTGATCAGGCCTTTGCGCTCGGCCTCGTCCAGTGCGCTGCGGATGGTGCTGATGGGCAGACCGGTGCGGTCCAGATAGTCCTGCACGGCAAAGCCGCTGCGCAGGCGCAGGGCGTTGAGCATGTACTCGAACGGCAGGTCTTTGCGCCGCACATCGGTGTCGCTGGCCAGTGCATGGCCGGCCAGCGCGGCGTCCATATAGCGCTGCGGGTCCCGGATCTTCACCTGGCGCACGATGCGGTGGGCAAAGCTGAGCTTGCCGTGCGCGCCCGCGCCAATTCCCAGGTAGTCGCCGAACTGCCAGTAGTTGGTGTTGTGGAAACACTGGTGGCCGTCGCGCGCATAGGCGGAGATTTCGTAACGCTGCATGCCCGCTGCACCGGTCATGGCGGTAATGCGGTCCAGCATGTCGTAGGCGGCATCGTCCTCGGGCACCTGCGGCGGGTACTTGGCGAAGTAGGTGTTGGGCTCGATGGTCAGGTGGTAGATGGAGATGTGCGGCGGCTTGAAGGACATTGCCGCTTCCAGATCGCGCACCAGATCCAGCTCGGTCTGGCCGGGCAACGCATACATGATGTCCAGGTTGAAGGTCTCGAAGGCGCCGGCCGCCTCCTCCACCGCCGCGCGCGCCTGGTCGCCGCTGTGCACACGGCCGATGGCGCTCAGGAAGCGGTCATCGAAACTCTGCACCCCGATCGACAGGCGGTTGATGCCGGCATGGCGAAAGGCCCGGAAGCGGTCTTTCTCGAAGGTGCCGGGGTTGGCTTCCATGGTGATTTCACAGTCCGGCTCCATGCGCAGGCGCGCACGCAGGCCGCTGATCAGCTGGTCGATGGACTCCGGGCTGAACAGGCTGGGCGTGCCGCCGCCAATGAACACGCTGTGCACGGTGCGGCCCCAGATCAGCGGCAGGCTGGCTTCCAGGTCGGCCATCAGCGCATCGATATAGCGCTGCTCGGGGATGTCACGCACGCCACCGCCTTCGCGGTGTTCATGCGAGTTGAAGTCGCAGTACGGGCATTTCTTGAGGCACCAGGGCAGGTGGATGTACAGCGACAGCGGCGGCAGCGCCGGCAGGCCCAGCGTGCCGGCGCGCATGTAATGCTGCACATCCTTGGGAGCCTGGCCCAAAGCGGCCTGTGTGTCCTGCGATACAGCGGGATGGATGGGAATATTCATAAAACTCTCAGCAGTGCACCATGCTCCAGCCTGTGACCGTGTACCAGCAAGCACCCAGCAGGCGCTGTGCAGGCGCCAGCACCGTGCCCGTGCAGCCGCGCCGCAGCGCGGCACAGGCGATGCCAGTGCGTGCGTGGTACCTCAGGCGGCCAGCCAGCTCTGGCGCAACAGTTCCATCATCGCGCGCGTGCTGCGGCCACGGTGGCTGTGGTCATTCTTGACGGCAGGATCCATTTCGGCAAAGGTCTTGCCCAGTTCGGGAATGACCAGCACCGGGTCAAAACCAAAGCCGTTGCTGCCGCGGCGCTCGGTGGCGATCTCCACACGCACGCGGCCCACGGCAATCAGCGGCTCCGGATCCTTGGGCGAACGCACCCCCACCAGGGTGCTGACCATGGCGGCGCGGCGGTTGGGCTGGCCTTCAAGGTTGTTCAGCAGCGCCGTCACATTGTTGGCATCGCTTTTTTCCATGCCGAACTGGGTGCAATAGTAGGCCGTATCCACACCCGGCAGGCCGCCGAACGCGTCCACACACAGGCCGGCATCGTCGGCAATCGCGGGCAAACCGGTCTTCTCGGCCGCGAAACGGGCTTTGGACAGCGAGTTTTCAACAAAGGTGCCAAACGGCTCGGGCGCTTCGCCTTCAAACAGATCGCCTTGGCAGATCAGCTCCACACCCAGGGGAGCGAACATGGATTGCAACTCGGCCAGCTTGCCGCGGTTGTTGGAGGCGAGAACGATTTTCATGGTCAGATGGGGCTTTTACGCAGGCAAAAAGGGCGTAAACAGCTATTGTTTTTGATACAGCAGCCACCCGGCTTGGGCGGCCATTCCGCCGAGTGTCGCCCAAGCCGCAAGGCCTTGCAGACTGATCGGGGAGTCTGCATCCCCTGGGCGCAGCCCTGCGCATGGCGAGGGGCTGCATGGATTCCGGCCCTAGCCGCCAGGCACGTTGGGGGCGCGCAGGCCGAAGCCCCCGGCCGGGGCCCCCACGCCACCGGGCAGATCCATGTCCGGCTGCCATTCCACGGCCAGGGCCGTCACATTGTCACTGTGGGCCCCGGCGGCCTGCAGTGCGGCAACCACCAGCGCGGGCACCGCGGCATCCAGCGGCGCGGCGCACAGGCCGCGCAGCAGTGCGGCATCGGGCAGCGCATCCCACAAACCGTCGGAGCACAGCAGCAGCCGGTCGCCCGGCTGCAGAGGGTGCGGCCCCTCCAGATCGAACACCGGGCGCTGGCTGGCGCCCAGGCAGGTGAACAACACGTTGCGGTTCTGCACCGCATCGCCGGGCAGCAGGGCGCCTCTGCGGGCCATTTCGGCAAAGGAATGGTCGCGCGTGCGCAGGAGCAGCCGGCCCGCGCGCACCCAGTACAGGCGCGAATCGCCGCAATGCACCCAGCAGACCTGGCCCTGCTGCACCACGGCCGCCACCAGCGTGGTGCGGGGGGTGTCGGACTGGTAGCGCGTTCGCGCATAGCGCAGGATCTGGTGGTGGGCGGACAGCAGCGAGGCTTCCAGAAACCCCTTCACATCGGCCAGCGCGGGCGTGGCCTCACGCAGGAAGCGGGCGGCAATGGACTGCAGCGCCATCTGCGCTGCCACCTCGCCGTCGGCGTGACCGCCCATGCCGTCGGCCAGCAGGAACAGCCCGGCTTCCCGGGTGTAGCTGTAGCCCATGCGGTCTTCGTTGACAGCGCGCCCTCCCTGGCGGCTGAGCTGGAAGACCGCGAACTTCATGGCGCCAGTGCCCGCGTGGGGCGATAGCGGGTGGCGGTGGGACGCGGCGGGTCGGTCAGCAGCGCTTCCAGCTGCAGCCGCACTTTTTCGGCCATCGACAAGGGCGTGTAGCGGCGGCACGCACCGTGGCTCAGCGCCTTGTGCAGCGCAAACACCGACTGCGGCCTAGCCAGCGGGTCCATGGCCATGCACCAGCGCACCACGTCCAGCAGGTTGTCGGAATAAATGCCGCGCAGCCGGCCCAGCGCCATGGGCAGGCGGTCCTTCTTCTGGCGCTGCAGCACATCGCTGGGTGGCAGTCCGGTCATGCAGGCGTAGATGCAGGCCCCCACCCCGTAGAGATCCGTCCAGGGGCCCAGGCGGGCATCCCGCAGGTACATCTCGGGCGCAGCAAAGCCCGGGGTGTACATGGGCCGCACAAACGGCGCTTCCTTGTTGAGCGCCTCGCGCGCGGCACCGAAGTCGATCATCACCGCCCGGTCGTCGTCGGTGATGAAGAGGTTGGCCGGCTTGATATCGAGGTGCAGCATGCGGTGCTGGTGCACAGCGCGCAGGCCATGCAGCACCTCGTCGAACAGCGAACGGATGGTGGATTCGCGCAGCACCTTGCCCTGCCTGCGGGTCCGGGCGGTGATGACGAAGTCCTGCAAGGTGGCCCCCTTGAGGTGGTTCATCACCATGTAGACCGTGTCGTTTTCGCGAAAGAAGTTGAGCACGTTCACCACCGAGGGGTGGGAGATCTGCGCCAGCGCCCGGCCCTCCTCGAAGAAGCTTTTCAGGCCCAGACGGTAGAGCGCGGTGTGGCGCGGATCCACCTGGGGCACCAGCGCGCCGGGCGCGCGGGTGCTGAGGGCGGCGGGGATGTATTCTTTGATCGCCACTTGCTGACCCATGGCGTCGACCGCCAGGTAGACGACCCCGAAGCCCCCGGCCGCCAAGCGGCCAAGCACGCGGTATTCCCCGATGATGGAGTCAGGCGGCAGAGGGGCCGGTTTGGGCCGTGCAGTCGACATTTTGTGCTGGTAAACCTCAAGGTCAGGGCGGAAGCCGGATAATCAGCGAATTCGCAAGCAACCATCGAAAGTCCAATGGCAGTTTACAGCATGACCGGTTACGCCAGCGCCCAGCACGGCAGCAGTGCCGAGGCCGGTGAGGCGTCTTCGCGCAACGTACGGCTGGGGCTGGAAATCCGCTCGGTCAACAGCCGTTTCCTGGACCTGACCTTCCGCCTGCCTGACGAGCTGCGCGCCCAGGAGCCCGCGCTGCGCACCCTGCTGACCGCCCGTCTGAAACGCGGCAAGGTCGAGGTGCGTGCCGCCATTGACCAGGATGCCGCCGCCTCCCTGCCCCAGCCTTCGCCCGCGCTGCTGCAGCGCATGGTGTCGCTGCAGGACCAGGTCCAGGCCTGGCTGCCCGACGCCAAGGGCCTGTCCGTGGCCGATGCCCTGCGCCTGTGCGGCCAGGGCCAGAGCAGCGCCGTGGACTGGTCCGAAATTGCCCCCGCGCTGGCCGAGCAGGCCGTGGGCGAGCTGATTGCCGCCCGTGAACGCGAAGGCAAGCGCCTGGCCCAGATGCTGGTGGACCGCACCAAGCAACTGCGTGTCCTGGCCGGACAGGCCGGCCCGCTGGTGCCTCAGCTGGTCGAGCAGCAGCGCCAGCGTTTCCTGGAGCGCTGGCAGGAAGCCATGGGCCTGACCGAAGGCCAGGTCACGCCGGAAGCCGCCCAGGACCGCGCCCTGAGCGAAGCCACGGCGTTTGCGATCCGCATCGATGTGGCCGAGGAAATCACCCGCCTGAGCTCCCACCTGGACGAAGTCGACCGCCTGATCAAGAAGGGTGGCGAGATCGGCAAGCGCCTGGACTTCCTGATCCAGGAAATGCACCGCGAAGCCAACACCCTGGGCTCCAAATCCGCCGCGCTGGAGCTGACCCGCATCAGCGTGGACATGAAGGTCCTGATCGAGCAGATGCGCGAGCAGGTCCAGAACATCGAGTGACCACACCACACCACCAGGGCGCGCAAGCGCCCTTTTTGCAAGCCTTCCCCAGGCACCCATAGAACTATGGAAACTCCCGGAAACCTCTTCGTCGTCGCAGCGCCCAGTGGCGCCGGCAAATCCAGCCTCGTCAAGGCCCTGCGCTCCTTCGATGCGCGGGTCTATCCCTCGGTGTCGCACACCACCCGCGCACCTCGCGGCCAGGAAAAACACGGTCGCGAGTACTACTTCGCCTCCGACGCCGAATTCGACTCCATGGTCGGCAACGACGCTTTTGTCGAATGGGCCAATGTCCACGGCAAGCGCTACGGCACGTCCAAGAAAGGCATCCAGGACCGTCTGGCCAAGGGCGAAGACGTGCTGCTGGAGATCGACTACCAGGGCGCACTGCAGGTGCGCACCGCCTTTCCGCAGGCGATACTGATCTTCATCCTGCCCCCCAGCTGGGAAGAGCTGCGCTCGCGCCTGGAAAACCGGGGCGAGGACGCTCCCGAAGTCATCGAACTGCGCATGAAAAATGCCGAAGAGGAGATGGCCCAGGTCGGAAAGTTCGACTTCGTTATAATCAACGAATTGTTCGAGAGTGCGCTTTTTGACCTGAAAGCGATCATCCACTCACAGCGCCTCAAATACGCCTCCCAGCTTCGCCTGCGGTCCGACGTCTTCGAGTCGCTCAATCTTTCCTGAATTGAATTCCTTGGAGAACCCCGATGGCACGCATCACCGTTGAAGACTGCCTGGAGCAGATCCCCAACCGCTTCCAGCTCGTGCTGGCCGCGACCTACCGCGCCCGCATGCTCAGCCAAGGCCACACCCCCAAGGTGGAGTGCCAGAACAAGCCCGGCGTGACCGCTCTGCGTGAAATCGCAGAAGGCAAGGTCGGCCTCGAGATGCTGAAGAAAGTGCCGGGTTGATTTGGCACTGCAGCATTTCCGCTAGACAATAGAAGCACCGTATCCCGGTGCTTTTTTATTTCTATCCGCGGAATACTCCGACCGCGATACATTTGAGACATGAACGCGGCCCTACCTACGTCTGATGCTACTGATCCTGCCATTGCCCGCTCCGCACTCCCGGACGGCGGCAAGCGCACTGCTGCGGAGGTCTCGGCTGCCCATTTCGACCAGTTGCTGAGCCAGTTGCAGTACCTGGACCCGGCCAGCATCGCCCAGGTCACCGAGGCTTGGCGGTATGCCGACATGGCCCACACCGGCCAGTGGCGCAGCAGCGGCGACCCCTACATCACCCACCCGATTGCCGTCACCGGCATCTGCGCCAACTGGAAGCTCGATGCGCCCGCCCTGATGGCTGCGCTGCTGCACGACTCCATGGAAGACTGCGGCATCACCAAGGACGATCTCACCGAGCGCTTTGGCGAAGCGGTGGCGGAACTGGTCGATGGGCTGACCAAGCTGGACAAGCTGCAGTTCAACACCCGCGAAGAGAACCAGGCCGAGTCCTTCCGCAAGATGCTGCTGGCGATGGCGCGCGATGTGCGCGTGATCCTGATCAAGCTGGCCGACCGTACCCACAATATGCGCACCATGGGCGACATGCCGCGCAGCAAGTGGGGCCGCATCTCGTCGGAAACGCTGGAAATCTACGCCCCCATCGCCCACCGGCTGGGGCTGAACCAGACCTACCGCGAGCTGCAGGACCTGGCCTTTCGCCACCTGCATCCCTGGCGCTATGACACGCTGGACAAGGCGATTGCCAAATCCCGCGCCCGCCGCCGTGATCTGGTCCAGCGGGTCCAGGGCGAAATCGACAGCGCCTTTGCGCGCATGGGCATCCATGCCCGGCTGATGGGACGCGAAAGTACGCTGTATTCGCTCTACCAGAAGATGATCCGCCATAACCTGACGTTTGCGCAGGTCACGGACATCTATGGTTTTCGCATCGTCGTGCCCACGGTCATCGACTGCTACACCGCGCTGGGCGTGCTGCACCAGCTCTACAAGCCGGTTCCCAGCAAATTCAAGGACCATATCGCGATTGCCAAGAACAATGGCTACCAGTCACTGCACACCACGCTGGTCGGCCCCTCGGGCGTGAGCGTGGAATTCCAGATCCGCACCGAGCAGATGCACATCGTGGCCGAGGCCGGTGTGGCTGCGCACTGGCTGTACAAGGCCCAGGCCGGCGAGGATGCCCACCTGAACACCAAGTGGCTGCAGTCGCTGCTGGACATCCAGAACGAGAACAGCGATGCCACCGAGTTCTGGGACCACGTCAAGGTGGACCTGTTCCCCGACTCCATCTATGTGTTCACGCCGAAGAGCAAGATCCTGGCCATGCCACGCGGCGCCACCGTGGTCGACTTTGCCTATGCCATCCACAGCAACATCGGCAACCATGTGACGGCGGCCCTGGTCAACGGCGAATACGTGGCACTGCGCACCGAACTCAAGAGCGGCGACGTGGTGGAAGTCATCACCTCGGACGATGCCACGCCCAACCCGGCTTGGCTGGGCTTTGTCAAGACCGGGCGCGCCCGCTCCAAGATCCGCCACCACCTGAAGAACACCGCCCAGTCCGAATCGGTGGAACTGGGCGAAAAGCTGCTGAACCAGTCGCTGCGCCAGGCCGGCATTGCCACCACGCCCGATGGCTCCGAAGCCAACCAGGCGCTGTGGGACGAGGTGCTGCGCAAGACCGGCAGCCGCAGCCGGGCGGAGCTGATGGCCGACATCGGCATGGGCCGGCGCATCTCCAGCCTGGTCGCCTCGCACATCCTGGCCCAGCTCTCCAACCATGGCCAGCGCCCCGATGCGCTGCTGCTGACCCAGTCGCGCTTCACCGCCAAGGAGGACAAGCTCAGCCAGGGTACGGTGGTGCTGGACAGCCCCAGCACCGCGTCCATACGCTATGCGCCCTGCTGCCGTCCGGTGCCCGGCGACCCCATCGTGGGCTACCTGGGCCATGGCGACGGCCTGGTGGTGCACCATGCCGGCTGCGCCAATGCCAAGCGCCTGCAGGCCAAGGATGCCGAACGCTTCATTGCCGTGGAATGGGGTGAGGAAAGCCAGCAGCATCTGTTCGAGAGCGGCATCGTCGTCACCATCAAGAACAGCAAGGGGGTGCTGGCCCGGGTGGCGGGCGAGCTGTCCGCGCTGAACGTGGACATCCGCCATGTGGACATGGACGACGAAGCGGCGATGGAGACCACCGACCTGCGCTTCATCATCTCGGTCCACAACCTGGACCAGCTGGACAGCGCGCTGCGCAATCTGCGCCGCATCCCCACCGTGGTGCGCGCCGTGCGCATCTTCCCGCAGGACTAAGCACCGCAGGCTCGGGCACGCCGCATCCTCCAGGGTGCGGCTTTTCATGCGCCTGGCATGCACATGGGCCACCGTGATTCGTCCCGCGTCCGACAGCCTGCCGGCCTGCAGAACTGGTAATCTGGGGCATGACCGTTTGGACTGCTCTGCCCGGCTCTGGCATGCGCCGGCCCCTCCTGTCCTGGCACCACAGGGCCTGCGCCCTGCTGCTGTGCCTGGCTGTCCTGTGGCTGACGGGCTGCGCCCAGCTGCCCCAGCAGGTACAGCGCACCCCTTCCTCCGCGCTGGCACAGCCGCAATCCACCGCCCTGGGCCAGTTGCTGGCCCGGCAGCGCCAGCAGGCCGGCACCCCCTACCATTCGGCTTTTGCGCTGCTGGGCGGTGCCGAAGCCGCCTACACCAGCCGACTGGCCCTGGTGCAGGCGGCACAGAAGACGCTGGACATCCAGTACTACGCCATCCATGCCGACGCCAGTACCGCCCGGCTGCTGGAGGAAGTGGCCCGTGCCGCCGCCCGCGGCGTGCGTGTGCGCATGCTGCTGGACGATTTCCACAGCGCCGGCAAGGACGCCCAGGTCATGCGCATGGCCTTTGTCCCTGGCGTGGAAATGCGCATGTTCAACCCCGTGATGGGCGCACGCAGCTCGCCGCCGCTGCGCGCCCTGAGCACGCTGACCGATTTCAGCCGTGCCCAGCAACGCATGCACAACAAGCTGTTCCTGGCCGACAACATGGTGGGCATTGCCGGCGGGCGCAACCTGGGTGATGCCTACTTTGACGGACTGGACAGCGACAACTTCATCGACCTGGACATCATGGCCGGCGGTGCCGTGGTCCGTCTGCTCTCGCGCAGCTTTGATACCTACTGGAACGATTCCCGTGCCTACCCGGTGGAATCGCTGCTGAGCCTGGCCGAGCTCGATGCCATGCTCAGTCCCGCGCAACACGCCCGGCAGCAGCACCGCACCACCCCGCCCAGCCCGGTCGACGAAGCCCAGGCCTTCACCCAGCAGCAGTTGCTGCGGCTGCCGCCCATGGATCTGGCCACCATGGCCTGGATCTGGGCTCCCGGCGTGGTGCTGGCCGATCGGCCCACCAAAGTGGCCCTGCCCGATGAAAGTGTGCCGCCCCCGGACGAAGACAGCACCGCGCCGCCTGAGGACGGGGATGACAGCTCCCTGCTGGCAGGCCTGCCTTCGGCCGCCAGCGGCACACGCCCCGCCCTCCCCCGTGCACCCACCGCCAACCAGAAGGCCCTGGGGCGGGTGCTGGCCCCAGTCGATGCCCAGGACAGCGTGGTCGACGGTCTGCTGGCCCTGGTGGACAGGGCGCGCAGCCAGTTGCTGATTGTCTCGCCCTATTTCGTCCCCGGAGCGGACATGAAGGCAGCTTTCCGCCGTGCCGTGCAGCGCGGCGTGCAGGTGCGCATCCTGACCAATTCGCTGGCCTCCAACGATGCCCCGCTGGCCCATGCCGGCTATGCCCGCCACCGCCAGGAATTGCTGGACATGGGCGTGCAGCTTTATGAGCTGCGCAGCGTCCAGCCCGGCAGCCGCAGCACGCTGCGCAGCTCGGCCGGGCAGATCAGCGGCTCCAGCGGTCAGTCACGCGCCATGCTGCACACCAAGCTGATGGTGATGGACGGGCAATTGACCGTGGTGGGCTCGATGAACCTGGACATGCGTTCCCAGCTGCAGAACACCGAAATCGCGTTGCTGGTGGCCTCACGCAAGCTGTCGGCCGAGGCCGCGCGCAACATCGAGGAAAGCCTGGACGAATCGGCCTGGCATGTCACCCTGGAGGACGGCAAGCGCCTGCTGTGGCGTGCACCCAGCGGCAGCGACTGGGGCGACCAGACCAGCGAGCCCGATGCCAGTCTGCCGCTGCGCATGCTGATCCGCCTGATTGGCCCGCTGGCCCCGGACCACCTGCTGTAAGCCACGCCCCCACGGGCCGCAGCGGTGCAAGTGGAGCTGCCTGCAGCCCTCTTACCGGTCGACGACGTGCGGCAGGCTGGCAGGGTCGCTGAGGGCCCAGTCCACCCCGTGGCGCGCATGCTGCGCGCGGATCCAGTCGCCCACCACCTGCTGGTTGGTCATGACGCGCACGGTCTGGAAGGCCTCTTCGGCCTCGGGGTAGCGGCGGCGCATCAGGTTCAGCCACTGCTTCAGGCGACCGGCGCGCTGGCCGGGGTTCAGGTCACGGCACACCAGATCCCAGAAGCGCTGCAGGCGCGGAAGCATCTGCGCCCAGGACACAACGGGCGGCTGCGCGGAGGGAACGGCATCGGCCTGGGCCACACCGCCGGCCACGGCGGCGCGCAGCGCCCAGGCCAGCCCGGGGTCGGCCACGCTGCCACGCCCCAGCATCAGATCGCTGCAGCCCGATTGTTCGCGGCAGCGCAGCGCGTCCTGCACGGTCCAGATCTCGCCGTTGGCAATCACCGGCACCTGCACTGCCTGCTGGATCTGCGGAATCAGCTCCCAGTAGGCCGGCGGGCGGTAGCCGTCCAGCTTGGTACGGGCATGGACCACGATCTCGCAGGCCCCGCTCTCGGCCATGGCCTGGGCGCACTCGCGCATCAGCCCCCGGTCATGGAAGCCCAGGCGCATCTTCGCCGACACCGGCAGTGCCGCCGGCACGGCATGGCGCACGGCGGCCACCAGCCGGGCAATGGCTTCCGGGTCCTGCAGCATGGAGGCACCGCCCCCATGGCGGTTCACGGTCTTGGCCGGGCAACCGAAATTCAGGTCAATGCCCTCGGGGTTCAGGCGGCACAGATTGGCCGCGTTTTCGGCCATGCTGACCGGATCCGAACCCAGCAGCTGCGCCCGCACCGGTACGCCCGCCAGCGTGCGGCTGCCGTTGAGCAGCTCGGGCATATAGCCCAGGAACACCCGGTCGGGCAGCAGCGAACCGCTGACGCGGATGAATTCCGACACACAGCGGTCCACGCCGCCCACCTGGGTCAGCACATCGCGCAGCACAAAGTCCAGCAGCCCTTCCATCGGGGCCAGCAACAGTTTCATGGGGTCACCCAGGCGGGTCTGCAACCTGGTCAAAAAATCAAGTCAAATCGGCATATTGAGCTACGCACAGGGGTGCAGATTGCTATGTTTTCTGAAAAACACAGCCGCTCGGATCCCGCTATTGTCCCCAACCTCCCTGGTGGCTGCAGGGTTCATGGCTTTGTCATGCGGCGGTGCTGCAATCGCGCCATGCCCCACTGCCCAACTTGTCTGGTACTGCGCACCCCGCTGGCGGCCCAGGCACTGGCCGGCCGGGCCGCGTTCACGCTGCGCCAGCGCTCGGTGCTGCTGATGGCCGAAGGCACGCCCCGCCCGGTGCTGGAAGCCCTGTTCCACGGCCAGGGCGCGGCCCTGGTGCAGGAGCTGCTGGCCGCCGGCTACCTGACCGAAACCCAGCCCGCCCCCGACGGCCCGGTGCTGAGCGCCCCCGTGCGCCTGGCCCGCTTGCGGGCCCAGTTGCTGGAACTGTGCGAGCGCCTGCTGCACGAGCAGGAATGCGATCTGGCGCCACAGCTGCGCCAGTTGCTGCTGCAAGCCCCCGATCTGCCCAGCCTGCGCCTGGCCTGCGAACGCTGGATGCAGACCCTGGTGCGCCAGGGGGGCGCACGCCGTATCCACTGCCTGCGCACCCAGCTGGCGGTGCTGCTGGCGCCGCCGCCGATGGCAGAAGGCATGGAGGGGATGGAAAGTGCGGACGAAGGCGCCACATGCCTGGGGCTGCCGCCGTCGCTCCAGCTTGCCTAGCGACCAGGTGCCGGAATACCGGCTCTCGGCCCCCTACAGCGACGGGAGAGGTACAGACGGGTGCGCCGCCGTGCATCCGCACAGGCAGCGCTGCGGCCTTACTTAGCCACCAGACGCCACAGCGAGGTGACTTCCTGGGCCCGGGCGCTGTGCAGCGCATCGTGGGCATCCTGGACCTTGCCATGGTGGGGGCGGGTGTCCAGCTTGCCGGCGACGGCGAGGCCGGCCTCGGCAATCCAGGTTTCGAGTTGTGCGCGGCTGCGCAGGCCCAGATGTTCGGCCAGATCGGACAGGATCAGCCAGCCTTCGCCCTGCGGTGCCAGATGGGCGCGCAGGCCTTGCAGAAAACCGCGCAGCATGCGGCTGTCGGGGTCGTAGACCGACTGCTCCAGCGTGGTCGTAGCCTTGCCCGGCAGCCACGGCGGGTTGCAGACAATCAGACCGGCTTGCCCCTCGGGGAACAAGTCGCAGGTCTGCAAATCCACCTGGTCGCTCAGCCCCATGCGGCGGAAGTTGTCTTTCGCACAGGAGATGGCCCGGGGCGACAGATCGGTGGCGACCACGCGCTGCACGCCACGCTGCAGCAGCAGCGCCGACAGCACGCCGGTTCCTACGCCAATGTCAAAAGCCAGGGCTTCGCCGGCTTCCGGCAACGGAGCTTCGGCCACTAGATCCAGATACTCGCCCCGCACCGGAGAGAACACTCCGTAGTGCGCATGCACACGGACATCGTCCCCCAGCAAAGGCATGGGCACGCCTTTCTTGCGCCACTCGTGCGCGGCGACCACCCCCAGCAATTCACGCAAGGCCACCACGCGGGGGCCCTTGAGGACAGCAGCCGCCCCCCAGGCTTCGTTGAACGCCAGCCGCCAATCGGGCGCACGGCGCAGCGAGATGACGTAGTCGGGCTGCACCACTACCAGCAGGCTGTTCAGCACGCGGGCGCGCTGGGCCTGGGACTGGCGATACAGGTGAAAGGCATGGGGAAAGGTGGGCGCATCGGCCTGGGCTCCGGCCTGGCGCCGCTGGTGCCGGGCCTTGGCAGACTCGGCACGCACCGGCTTGTCCAGACGGCGCTTGAGCGCGTCCAGCAGGTGGCGGGCGTTCTGGAAGTCGCCCTGCCACAGCAAGGACGTGCCTTCACAGGCCAGGCGGTAGGCGGTGTCAGCGGGCAGACTGTCGTCCACCACTTGCAGCCGGCGCGGTGCCGGGGCACCGCTTTCGCTGTGCCATGCTGCCTGGAAATCCTTGCCCTGGTGTTGCCATTGCAGCATGGGGTGCACTTTCTGGGCTGAACAGCCCGCAAACGAAAATTTAGTTCAAGGGGCGCTTGAGGCGCACTTCCTCGATCTTGACGCCACCGACGACGGCGGTCTTGGCCGTGGTCATCTCGCGCTTGAAGCCGGCGGACTCATGAAAGCGCAGAGCGCGTTCATTGCGCAGCGGCACCCAGCAGGTGACGTTGGTGCAGCCTTCTTCGACCAGACCGTCACGGGCGGCATCCCACAGGGCCACACCCACGCCTTGGTCCCAATGGGTCGGGGCCGCATAGATGGCCCAGATCTCACCGGTGGTCTGGCGCGACTTCTCGTCACGGGAGCGGTCAAAACCGACAAAGCCCACGATCTTGTCGCCATCAATGGCAACCTGCACCTGGGGCTCACAATATTCAATGGCTTCGCGCCAATAGGCTTGGCGCTTCTCTACCGACGACATGGCCTTCAATTGGTCGTCTGGCACGATACCTCGGTAAACCTCCTGGGCGGACGAAGTGTGGATCTGTGCGATGGCCTTCGCATCGCGAAGCGTAGCGGGACGGACCTGGTAACTGGACATGGAAAGCGAAACGAAAACAGCAGTTGAAAAACGAAAGGTCGCAATTGTCTGTGAAACGCTCCGCAGACGCACGCCCTAATGTTGTAGCCATTTGCACCAGTACGGCTGTAGAGCCCTTCTTGCCGTGGTATAGCGGATGTGATAGCGCCTGTTTCAGACCCACAGCCCGCTTGCCTGCCATGGGTCTTCGGGTCGCCGGATCACGGTGCGAACCCTTGGAAGCAAGCGCAGGCCAAGCCCTGTGCAGGCGGTCTGGCGCACCGGGTCAGCGAAAGGGCAAGGCACCCCGCACCACTGCGAGGGCGCGGGGCTCACACCCAGCGGCGCAGCAAGGCCATGATCTTGTCGAAGCGTGCACCATAGGGCGGGTACAGCCACTGCACGGCCGACCAGCGCCCTTGCAGGCACACCGGCTTCTGGTGCGAAAAGCGCAGGAATCCCTGCTCGCCATGGTAGGCGCCCCAGCCGCTGTCTCCCACGCCGCCAAAAGGCAGGTTGTCATGGGCCACATGCAGCAGGGTGTCATTCACCGTGACACCGCCGCTCACCGTGCGGCGCAGCACGGTGTCCCGCGCCTTCTCGTCCTTGCCGAACCAGTACAGCGCCAGCGGGCGCGGTCCGGCATTGATGGCGGCAATGGCATCGTCCAGCCGGTCATAGGGCACCACCGGCAGGATGGGACCGAAGATCTCCTCCTGCATCAGCGTCATCGTGGGCTGCACATTCCACACCAGGGTGGGCAGCATCTGGCGCTGCGCGGCATCCCCCCAGCCGGGGGCCGCCGCCTGCCGCCCCTGTGCAGGGTCGATCACCTGCACCTGCGCCCCCAGGCTCTGGGCCTGCTGCAGCAGATTGCGCAGCCGCACCAGGTGGCGCTGGTGGATGATGGAGGCGTAATCCGGGTTGCCCACGATGCGCGGGAACAGCTGCGCCACCGCCTGGCGGTAGGCCTGCTCGAAAGCCGCCTCCTGTCCCCGGGGCAGCAGCACGTAGTCGGGCGCAATGCAGGTCTGGCCGGCATTGAGCAGCTTGCCATGGGCCACGCGCAGCGCCGCCTGTGCCATGTCGCAGTCGGACCCCAGGATGCAGGGCGACTTGCCTCCCAGCTCCAGGGTCGTCGGCGTCAGGTGCACGGCCGCGGCCTGGGCAACGCGCCGGCCCACTGCGGTGGAGCCGGTGAACATCAAATGGTCGAAATGCAGGCCGGCAAACTGGCTGGACAGATAGCTGTCGCCCTGGACCACGCAGAACTCGTCCGGGGCAAAGTACTGCTCCACCGCCGCCGCCAGCTGGGCCGCAGTATGCGGCGCCAGTTCACTGGGTTTGAGCATCACGCGGTTGCCCGCAGCCAGCGCGGTGATGGCCGGGCCCAGCGACAGCTGCAAGGGGTAGTTCCAGGGGGAAATGATGCCCACCACGCCCAGCGGCTGGCGCTCGATGCGCGCACGCGCCGGGAGCAGGTGCAGCGGTGTCCAGACATGGCGCGGGCGCATCCAGCGCTCCAGCCGGCGCAGTGCCTGCTTGAGCTGGGATCGCAGCACCAGCAGGTCGGCAAACTCGGTCAGCTGCGGCGAACGGATGCCAAAGTCGGCCTGCACGGCTGCGGTGAGCACGGGGCCATGCTCGTCCAGCATGCGCTGCACGCGCAGCAAACGCTCCTTGCGCAACATGGCCGGCACTTCCAGGTGCTGGCGACTGGCCAAGTATTGCAGGTCGAAAGCCTGTTGCAGGGGGGAAACTGGGTTCATGCGTGGCCGTGCATCCTGTGAAACCACCGCTTGCCGGTGGGAGTCCCTGTCGCGGCCAGCCATGCTGGCCCTCTCTGTTGCCAAAGCCCACCAGCGCCATGGCACTGGTGGAAGCTACAGGATATCAGCGCACTTCGCGCGGCTGCACATCGGTGATGTCGCGTGCCGCACTGGCCAGCACGCCACTGCGCTTGCTGTCGGCACCGTCGGTGCTGTCAGCGGCATCATGGGCTGCGCCGCCGGCCGCACCGGCCATGGTGCTGGCCCAGCCGCTGCTGCGGTACATGCCCCAGGAGGCACCAGGGCGCATCGTGGGCATGACCCAGGGCATCACCGGGCGACCGGTGAGCCTGGCCCACAGCGCGCGGGCGCCCCAGACCAGCGCCAGCAGGCTGGCGACGGCAAGCAGACACAGAAAGAACACCGCACCTGCCGCAAGGAGGAAGATGCGGACAACCCAGCGGACCGCCGTGTGTACGAAATCGTTCAAAACATCACCTTTCATGTGTGCCGGCGGGCTTCAGCTCAGCTGCCCATGGGGACAGCTTGCGTGAACTGGAACACGCCGGGCGCCTGCACCGGGTCCACCGCCACTTCGATGACGCTCTTGGGCGGAAACTTGCCCTCGAGCAGCAGCTTGGACAGCGGGTTCTCGATGCGCTGCTGGATGGCCCGCTTGAGCGGACGGGCACCGAAGACCGGGTCAAAGCCCACTTTAGCCAGTTCCGCCAAAGCCTGCTCCGAGACCTGCATTTGCAGTTCCATCTTCTCCAGACGGCCTTCGAGCAGGCGCAGCTGGATCCGGGCAATGGCTTCGATGTTCCTGGCATCCAGTCCGTGGAAGACCACGGTTTCGTCGATGCGGTTCAGGAATTCGGGTCGGAAATTGGTTTTAAGTTCCCCCCACACCGCTTCCTTGATGTCCTCGGCGTCCTGGCCAACCATGCTCTGGATCAGCATTGAACCGATGTTGCTGGTCATCACGATCACCGTGTTCTTGAAGTCCACCGTGCGTCCCTGGCCGTCCGTGAGACGACCGTCGTCCAGCACCTGCAGCAGCACGTTGAACACGTCGGGGTGGGCTTTCTCCACCTCATCGAGCAGCACCACGCTATAGGGTTTGCGGCGCACGGCTTCCGTCAGGTAGCCGCCTTCCTCATAGCCCACATAGCCAGGGGGCGCGCCGATCAGACGTGCCACGCTGTGCTTTTCCATGAATTCGCTCATGTCGATGCGAATCAGGTGGTCCTGGCTGTCAAACAGGAAACCTGCCAGCGCCTTGCACAGCTCGGTCTTGCCGACACCGGTGGGGCCCAGGAACAGGAAGCTGCCCAGCGGCCGGTTCGGGTCCGACAGGCCCGAGCGGGAACGGCGGATGGCATTGGACACGGCCGAGATCGCCTCGTCCTGGCCCACCACGCGCTCGTGCAGCTTGGCTTCCATGTGCAACAGTTTGTCTTTTTCGCCCTGCATCATTTTGGCCACCGGGATGCCGGTGGCGCGGCTGACGACTTCGGCAATCTCTTCCGCACCGACCTGGGTGCGCAGCAGACGGTGCTTGGGCGCAGCGCCGGCACCGCCATCGGCCTCGCTGGCCTGGACTTCCTTGAGCTTCTTCTCCAGCTCGGGGAGCTTGCCGTATTGAAGCTCGGCCACCTTGTTGAAGTCGCCCTTGCGCTTGAGCTCGTCGATCTGGATGCGGATCTGGTCCACTTCCTTGCGCAACTGCTCGGAACCCTGGGCGCTGGCCTTTTCGCTCTTCCAGACTTCTTCCAGATCGGCGTACTCGCGCTCCAGGCTCTCGAGCTCTTCCTCGATCAGGGCCAGGCGCTTTTGCGAAGCCTCATCCTTTTCCTTTTTCATGGCCTCGCGCTCGATCTTGAGCTGGATCATGCGGCGCTCGAGCTTGTCCATCTCCTCGGGTTTGGAGTCGATCTCGATCTTGATCTTGGCCGCAGCCTCGTCGATCAGGTCGATGGCCTTGTCGGGCAGGAAACGGTCGGTGATGTAGCGGTTGCTCAGCTCGGCCGCCGCTACGATCGCGGGGTCGGTGATGTCCACACCATGGTGGGCCTCATAGCGCACCTGCAGACCGCGCAGGATGGCGATGGTGTCTTCCACCGAGGGTTCTTCCACCAGCACCTTCTGGAAGCGGCGCTCCAGCGCAGCGTCCTTTTCGATGTACTTGCGGTATTCGTCCAGCGTGGTGGCGCCGATGCAGTGCAGCTCGCCACGCGCCAGTGCGGGCTTGAGCATGTTGCCGGCGTCCATCGCGCCTTCGGCCTTGCCGGCACCCACCATGGTGTGGATTTCGTCGATGAACAGAATGATGCGCCCCTCTTCCTTGGCCACTTCATTCAGCACGGATTTCAGGCGCTCTTCAAACTCGCCGCGGTACTTGGCACCGGCCAGCAGACCGGCCATGTCCAGCACCAACACGCGTTTTTCTTTCAGCGTCTCGGGCACTTCGCCTTCGACGATGCGCTGTGCCAGGCCTTCCACGATGGCGGTCTTGCCCACGCCAGGCTCGCCGATCAGCACCGGGTTGTTCTTGCTGCGGCGCTGCAGCACCTGTATGGCACGGCGGATCTCGTCGTCGCGGCCGATCACCGGATCCAGCTTGCCCAGGCGGGCGCGCTCGGTCAGGTCCAGGGTGTATTTCTTCAGCGCTTCGCGCTGGCCTTCGGCTTCGGGGCTGTCCACCTTCTGTCCGCCGCGCACGGCCTCGATGGCGGTTTCCATGCTCCGGCGCGACAGGCCGTTTTCCTTGGCCAGCTTGGCCGCCTGCACATCGCTGTCGGCCAGCGCCAGCAGGAACAGTTCGCTGGCGATGAACTGATCACCGCGCTTGATGGATTCTTTCTCCGTGGCCTGCAGCAGCTTGATCAGGTCGGAATTGGGTTGCACTTCCGCACCGCTGTCGCCGGTGGGCAACGCCTTGATGGCGTTTTCCACGGCCGTCTGCATGGCGCCGACTTTGGCGCCGGAACGCTCGAGCAGCGCCTTGGGGCCATCCTGCTGGCGCAGCATGGCCGCCAGCAAGTGCAGAGGGTCGATACGGTTGTGGTCGTTGCCGAGCGCCAGGGTTTGGGCATCGGCCAGGGCTTCTTGGAATTTGGTGGTGAGCTTGTCGATACGCATGGTTGCAAAGCTTTCTCAACAGCAATGAATTGAACTGCATTCCACGTGGGGACATTTCAGCCGCCTTCAAGGCGCCTGTCCCGCATGGCCCGGCAAGCATTTGACCTGGATCAAGTTCGCCGCACCAGCGTCCACCCCCACCGGACTGCACTGTGCCGGGCCTGTGCGCCATTGTCTGTCAGCCAAAAGAGCGGTCTGCCGGCCCGCCACCCAGTCAAACCCATCCAATGAGATAGCCCGTGCCGCGCACACCGCTCCCGATGCGGGAGCTGCCTGCATGCCTGCACCCTGGGTTTGACGCATTTTTATGTGCCAGAACCAGGCAGCATGGACTGCCACAGCTATCGACCCGGGAGCATGGCGCGCATACTGCAGGCAGACACCCCGGCTGCCGGTTCGGCCATCAGGCCCAGCGGGCCAATGCCTGCTCGTCGCTGACCCGTGCATCCACCCAGCGGGCGCCGTCGGCGGTCTGCTCTTTCTTCCAGAACGGCGCTTCGGACTTGAGGTAGTCCATGATGAATTCGCAGGCCTGAAAAGCCATGCCCCGGTGGGCCGAGGTGACGGCCACCAGCACGATCTGGTCCATGGGCGCGAGCGGCCCGACACGGTGGATGACCTTGGCCGCATGGACACCGAAGCGCGCCACTGCACGGTCGATGATGGCTTCGATGCTTTTCTCGGTCATGCCCGGGTAGTGCTCCAGCTCCATGGCCGAGACGGCGTCGCCTGCATTGCGGTCGCGCACCGTGCCCACGAAGCTGCAGACCGCCCCCACGCCAGCGTCGCCCGCCCGCAGGGCGGCGACTTCGGTGCCCAGGTCGAAATCCTGGGTCTGGATGACCACGCGCGCAGCAGGCGGATGCGCGGTCAGGGGTGCGGTGCGGGCAGAGGACATGGCCCCGATTGTCGCAGCAGCCCCCGCCCCAATTCCACCCCGGCTGCATGCCCCAGCGGCACGCGGTAGCATTGCCGCCCCGGGGCGCTGCTCCGTTGCCCTCATTGAGTTGATCCGTATGGCCACCGAAACCATCCACACGCTGGAGTACATGCTCTACCCCTCGCCGCGCAATGAGCACCGCATCATCTTCGAGCACCAGAGCTTTGTGCCGCACATGTACACACTGATCCACCTGCCCGACTACAGCTTCCGCGGCAAGGCCACGCTGTTTTCGGCCCAGCGCAAGAGCGACGGCAAGCAGGGCCAGCTGGTCACCTGCGAGCTGGCCGAGGATCTGGTGCGTTTTGAGCGCCTGTTCGAGCCCGATTGAGCCCTGGATTCAGACCGCCATGGACGACACCAGCCAAATCCAGCCGCCCGAGAGCTTCGCCGCACTGTTCCGAAGCCGCGCCGGCGTGCTCAGAACGCCCATCGCCGAGGTGGTGGCCCGCTACGAGCTGTGCGAAGACCTGGCCTGCCACCTGGTGGAGCAGGCGCAGACGCTGTACTACAGCGGCAATTCCAGCGAGGAAGGCGTGCTGCTGGGCTTTCATGCCGGTCTGAGCGATGCGGGCTCGGTGGTCAGCAGCGCAGAGGCCGGCTGGGTGGTCCAGCGCCTGGCCGAGCTGCTGGAGTGGCGCACCCCGCAGCTGCCTCCACCGGCGGCCGCCGCCTGAGCTACCCGGCACGGGCCGGCGGCAGCGGCCCGGGGACAGCCAAAGGCTGCCCTGGAGCGGCTCAGCCCTCCCCCATGGGAGCCCACAGACGCTGCCACGCCAACGCCCGCCAGGCCGGCGTGCCATAGGCGGCCACCAGATCATGCCCGGCTGCAGCCCAACCGGGATCGGTCGGACTCACACCCAATGCCTCGATGAAAGGTGCCTGCACGATGAAGCACTGGCGCCGGTAAGGCAGCAAAAAGCCTTCGCCCTGCTGCTGCAGCACGGCCTGTGCCTGTGCGTAGGTGCTGAACCAGAGGTTCAGCAGTATCCCCGTACGCGGCGCGTGCCAGAAGCTGCCCATGTCATCACCGGGCAAGGCCAGGCCGGACAGCACGCGGCGCGCATGCTCCCAGTCGGCAAAGCCCTCCCCGCGGGCCACCTCGTGCAGGGCATCGCGCAAGCGGTCCGCGCCGGCCCGACCTTCGCGGCGCGCCCGGTTCAGCCGCACACGGGCACGCACTTTGAGTTCGTCCACCAGGGCCTGACCGGTCAGCGCACACGGCATGGTTCCCGGGGCCGTCATCGCATACCCCGCACCGAAAGGGACAGTTGCTCCAGCAGCGGCAGGCAGGCCGCGAAACGGTCGGCTTCCACGCCCGGGGCCTGCAAGGCCCGGGCATAGGTCGCCTCCACCGTCTGCCGCGCCTCCACCAGCAGCTGGCGGCCCGCCGGGCGCAGCCGCACCATGCCATCCGCACGTTCCAGCAGGCCGGTTTTCTCCATGGGCAGCACCTGGCGCAGCGTGGCCGCAGCAGGTTGCAGCAGCGCTCGGGCCAAGGCCGGCAAGGTCAGGCCTGGAGGCGCCTCCAAGGCCTGCAGCAGATGGTAGCCGTCCAGGCTCAGCCCGTGCCAGTCGCCCAGGCGTTCGTCCAGACGCTGCTGCAGCACGGACTGGGCACGGTGCAATGTGGCACCGAAGTGCAGCGCACCGGCGCTCATGGCTGGCCTCCGGGGGCGAACGGTGCCGCCTGCAGCTCGGCCTGCCACAGCGCCAGCAAGGTCTGCAGCTCGGCCTCGTAATCAAAGTCCGGGGCGGCACGCTCTGTCACTCGTTCCAGCACCGCAAAGGAAAACGCTTCGGCGCCATGGCGGGCCCAGGCCTGGGCCAAGGCGGCATCGCGCGGGCTGCCATGGGCCAGCTCAAACCGCAGGCGGTTGAGCGTGCCATCCACATGGCGGCTGGCGCCCAGACGCAGCAAACCTGCGGCCTCGCAGCGCACGGCATAAATGCCCAAAGGGGGAAAGGTTTGCTTGTAATCCTGCACCCGCGCGCGCCGCGCCTGGGAGGAAAGCAGAAGGGAAATGGTCATGACAGGGCTCCAGGTTGCATGCACAGCCCCCCGCGCTGGGCCCGTACGGCAACCATGTCTGTCAGAACATGCAATGCGTCAAAACAGGGGTGAGAGCCTCTTGTGCGGGCAGGCGCCCCCTTGGCACCTGGAACGCAGATTGTAGAGCCCCGCCACGAAAGCAGCAGCAGCAGGCAGCGGCTCCCGCAGCCCTCCCCGCGAGCATCAGGTCGCGCTGGACTCCGCCGCCGCCCCATCGGCATAGCGATTCAGAATGCGCTGCACCTGCCCATGGGTCCAGGGGCCGCCCTTGGCGGCGGCAATGCCGCGCTCGTTCAGCACCTCGGCCATCTTGCGGTGGGTCAGGCCCTGGGCCACCAGCTCGGCAAACAGGGCGGCATGCTGCCGGGCAAAGGCATCGGCCGCACTTTTGCGCTTTTCCACCGTGGCGCGGATGTTGTCCGCACCGGCCTTGCCCAGCTGCACGCCGCGAGCCTTGGCTTCGCTCAGGGCCAGCCGCGTGCGGGCGCTGATGGCGGCGTCCACGTCCTTGGGGGTCTCGCTCATGTTCCGCCTCTCAGCCGCCGGTCACCGGCGGGAAGAAAGCCACTTCATCGCCGGCTTTCAATGGCGCATCGGCGCTGCACATGTCCTGGTTCAAGGCCATGCGCACGGCCTTGCCGTGGGCCAGTGCCAGGGCGGCGGCTGGGCTGCGCGCCATCAGTTCGTCGCGCAGCGCGCCCACGGTGGCGGCTGTGGTGTCCAGCGCTTCGCTGCCGCTGCCCATGGCTTCGCGGATGGAGGCAAAGTAGCGCACGGTGATATTCATGGAATTGTCCTCAGAACCATTCCGCAAACGGAATGAAGCGCACGCGGTCACCGCGTGCAATCGTGGTCTGCGGCGGGTTGTCCACCACGCCATCGCCCCAGACGGCGCTGGTCAGCACGCCCGAGCCTTGGTTGCGGAAGATCTCCAGCCCGCCCTGGCCGTCGTGCCGCACGCGCAGGAATTCGCGGCGCTTGTCGGCCTTGGGCAGATCGAAATGGGCCACGGCCTCTACCGCACGCGGTGCCACCTCCTGCATGCCCTGCAGGCGCAGCACAAACGGCCGCACCAGTACCAGAAAGGTCATGAAACTGGAGACCGGATTGCCCGGCAGTCCCATGAAGTGGGCGAACCCGCCATCGGCCCGACCGACCTGGCCATAGGCAAACGGCTTGCCGGGCTTCATGGCGATTTTCCACAGGCCCAGTGCACCCAGTTGCTCCACGGCCGGCTTCACATGGTCTTCCTCGCCCACGGAGACCCCGGCGCTGGTCAGGATCAGGTCGCAATCCTGGGCGGCACTGCGCAGCGCATGCACGGTCTGGGCCCGGTCGTCCGGCAGGATGCCGCCGTCCACCACCTCGCAGCCCAGGCGCTGCAGCAGCGCGCGCAGAAAGTAGCGGTTGCTGTTGTAGATGCTGCCGGGCGGCATGTCCTGGGGCGCCACGGTCCCAGGCAGCACCAGTTCATCGCCGGTGGAGAACAGGGCCACGCGCGGTCTGCGGGCCACGGGCAGCCGGGCCAGACCGATGCTGGCGGCCAGACCCAGGGCCGGTGGCGTCAGCCGCGTACCTGCGGCCAGGATGGTGCCGCCCAGCGCAATGTCTTCACCCGCACGGCGAATGTGCTGACCCGGCTTGGGCACGGCCTGGATGCGCACGCTGACACTGCCATCGGCCTGCTCCAGGGCTTCGCAGTCTTCCTGCATCAGCACGCAGTCCGCTCCCGGCGGCACGGGGGCCCCGGTGAAGATGCGTGCGGCCGTACCGGACAGCAGATCGGTGCCCACCTGGCCGGCGGGAATGCGCTGGCTCACCGGCAGCACCGTCCCGGGCGCAGGCACATCGGCCAGGCGCACGGCGTAGCCATCCATGGCCGAGTTGTCCTGCGGCGGCACCTGCAGGGCGGATACGCAATCCGACCACAGCACCCGGCCGTCGGCACTGAACAGATCGACCGATTCCGGGCCGTCCAGGCGCTGGGCCTGGGCCAGCACGGCGGCCAGTGCATCGTCGAGGGAGGTCAAAGTCGGGGACTGCATGCAGTGCTTTCTTGGGCCGCAGCCCGGTATTCCAAACGGCCGGCATGCGCCAGCATCCAATCCACGATGGCCGTGGGCTGATTCAGGTCCAGCAGCGCCACTCTGGCTGGTGGTTGCTGGGGCAAGGCGGCCGGGTCGTCCGTGGCCAGCGCCAGCACCTGCGGGTCCTGCGGAAAGCGCAGCGCACGCGCTTTGCTGTCCGGCTCTGGTTGGCGCCACAGCTCGATCTTGGGCAGGTCGCCCTGCTTGAAGCCTTCCACCAGCACCCAGTCCACGCGCGGGTCCAGCTCGGCCAGCATGGCGTGCACATCCAGGTCCCGTGTCTCGCCGAATTCGCGCACCAGGGCCATGCGCCGGTCGCAGACCAGCAGCACCTCCTGGGCACCCGCCTGGCGGTGGCGCCAGCTGTCCTTGCCAGGGATATCGATGTCCACATCATGGTGGGCATGCTTGACGCTGGACACGGTCTGCCCACGCGCGCGCAGCTCGGCAATGATGCGTTCCAGCAGCGTGGTCTTGCCGGCGCCGGAGTAGGCGACAAAGCCAAGGGCCTTCATGGTGGTGAGTATCGGTTTTGATAGCTACCTGCGCAATATGGGCTTGCGCTGGATCGCATCCTGAATCCAAAAGGAAAAAGCACCTGCAGCCAGGCTCCAGGTGCTTTTCAAGCTTAACGCTGCACGCTGTTACTTGCAGTGTTCGGTGATAAAAGCCTTGACCTGATCGACATCGGCAGCCATCACCACCACCCGCTTGGGCAGCTCTTCGATGCCGTCGAACTTGGCAGGACGGTCAGGCAGGCGGCCCAGCGCTTCTTCGATGGTTTCCGCAAACTTGATGGGCAAGGCGGTTTCCAGCACGATCATGGGCTCGGCACCCAGGTGTTCACGCGCCACCTTCACGCCGTCGGCGGTGTGGGTGTCGATCATCTGACCAAAACGCTCGAAGGTGTCCTTGATGGTGGCCAGACGGTCGGCATGGGAGCTCTTGCCGCTCTCGAAGCCATATGTGGCCTTGAGGTCCTTGAAGGCCGCATCCGCGCTCAGGTCGAACTTGCCCGCCTTGGCCACGCCCTCGGCGAACAGCTGTTTGGTACGCGCGCCATCCCGGCCGACCAGGTCGAACACAAAGCGCTCGAAGTTGCTGGCCTTGGAGATGTCCATGGAAGGGCTGGACGTTTCGTAGGTGTTGGCCGCGCCACGCACCTGGTAGACGCCGGTGCGGAAGAACTCATCCAGCACGTCGTTCTCGTTCGTGGCCACCACCAGCTTGGCGATCGGCAGGCCCATCTGGCGGGCCACATGGCCGGCGCAGATATTGCCGAAGTTGCCGCTGGGCACCGTGAAGCTCACCTGCTCGCTGTTGCTGCGCGTGGCTTGCAGATAGCCCGCGAAGTAGTACACCACCTGGGCCAGCAGACGTGCCCAGTTGATGGAGTTCACGGTGCCGATCTTGTATTTGGCCTTGAACGCGTGGTCGTTGGAGACCGCCTTGACGATGTCCTGGCAGTCATCGAACACGCCTTCGATGGCGATGTTGTGGATGTTGGCATCCTGCAGGCTGAACATCTGCGCCTGCTGGAAGGGGCTCATGCGGCCATGGGGGCTGGTCATGAAGACGCGCACGCCCTGCTTGCCGCGCATGGCGTATTCGGCCGCGCTGCCGGTGTCGCCGCTGGTGGCGCCCAGAATGTTCAGCTCTTCACCGCGGCGGGCCAGTTCGTACTCGAACAGATTGCCCAGCAGTTGCATGGCCATGTCCTTGAAGGCCAGCGTGGGGCCGTTGGACAGGGCTTCGATGTGCAGCACACCGTCCAGCAGGCGCACCGGCACGATGGCGTCGGTACCGAAGACTTCCTTGGTATAGGTCCTGGCGCACAGGGCACGCAGATCGTCGGCCGGAATGTCGTCGATGTACAGCGACAGAATCTCGAACGCCAGCGCGGCATAGCCCTGGGTGGCCAGCGTGGTGCGCAGCTGGGTCAGCTTGGCATCGTCGATCTGGGGGTACTGCACCGGCAGGTACAGGCCGCCATCGGGAGCCAGGCCTTCCAGCAGGATGTCGCAAAAGCGTTTGCGGTCGGCGTGACCGCGGGTGGACAGATAAAGCATGGTGCTTCCTTGTCAGAGGTCGGTAGCGCCGTGCACCACCGGAAAACAGGCTGGACCCGGCCCAGGAGCACCGGGCCGGGGCGCCCCGCAGCGAAAGCGCCAGCCCCCTGCGGCATAGCCAGCGCGGGGGCGGCGGCACAGCCGCTCACGGGGTGAATCAGTTCAACTCTTCCTTGCGGATGCGGGTGATCGGGGCCAGCACGGTGGGCAGGCCCTGGATTTCGGCCAGCGCCTTGTCCATATCGCCTTCGCGCGTGTCGTGCGTCAGGATGATCAGATCGGTCTGGGTCGAACCTTCGCCGCCCACTTCATCGGCTTCGCGCTGCAGCACGGCGTCGATGCTGATGCCGGCATTGGCCAGCAGCGTGGTGATCTTGGCGAGGACTCCGGCTTCGTCGGCCACGCGGATGCGCAGGTAGTAGCTGGTGACCACGTCGGCCATGGGCAGCACCGGCAGTTCGCTGCCGGCGGCGGCCAGCGTGCTGCTCTGGAAGGCCAGGGCCGGCACGCGGTGGGCGGGGTCGGAACCGTCCATGCGGGCGATGTCCACGAGATCGGCCACCACGGCGGAAGCCGTGGGCTCGGAGCCTGCGCCCTTGCCGTAGTACAGCGTGGTGCCGACGGCATCGCCGTTCACCACCACGGCGTTCATGGGGCCTTCCACGTTGGCGATCAGGCGCTTGGCCGGGATCAGGCTGGGGTGCACGCGCAGCTCGATGCCCTTGTCCGTGCGCTTGGTGATGCCCAGCAGCTTGATGCGGTAGCCCAGTTGCTCGGCGTACTTGATGTCGGCCGAAGACAGCTTGGTGATGCCTTCCACATAGGCCTTGTCGAACTGCACGGGGATGCCGAAGGCAATCGCACTCATCAGGGTGGCCTTGTGGGCCGCGTCCACACCTTCGATGTCGAAGGTGGGGTCAGCTTCGGCGTAGCCCAGGCGTTGTGCTTCCTTCAGCACCACGTCGAAGTCCAGGCCCTTGTCACGCATTTCGGACAGGATGAAGTTGGTCGTGCCATTGATGATGCCCGCCACCCACTGGATGGAGTTGGCGGTCAGGCCTTCGCGCAGCGCCTTGATGATGGGAATGCCACCGGCCACGGCCGCTTCATAGGCCACCATCACGCCCTTTTCGGCTGCGGCCTTGAAGATTTCCGTGCCGTGCACGGCCAGCAACGCCTTGTTGGCAGTGACCACATGCTTGCCGGCCGCAATCGCTTCCAGCACCAGGGCCTTGGCAATGCCGTAGCCGCCGATCAGCTCCACCACCACGTCGATGTCGGGGTTGGCGATGACTTCGCGCGCATCGGCCACCACCTTGGCAGCATCGCCCACCACCGCCTTGGCGCGTGTGGTATCCAAGTCGGCCACCATGGCAATTTCAATGCCACGACCCGCGCGGCGGCGGATCTCTTCCTGGTTGCGCTGCAGCACGTTGAAAGTGCCGCTGCCCACGGTGCCAATGCCCAACAGGCCTACTTGGATCGGTTTCATAAGGTCTAACGATTACCAGTCAAAAGGGACTGCAGCGCTTACTGGAACTACGCATACAGCTATAAAAAGGTTTTATGCCGCGGCCTTGCTGGGCTTGCCCGGCTTGACCAGCGCGAGCTTGTCGGTGCCATGGCGCTGGCGGTACTTCGCCAGGAAGGCGGCCAGGCGGTTGATGGCTTCGCGCAGGTCGGCGTCGTGCGGCAAAAAGACGATGCGGAAATGGTCGGGATGGGGCCAGTTGAAGCCTGTGCCCTGCACCAGCATGACCTTGGTTTCCTGCAGCGCTTCGAGGAAGAACTCCTGGTCGTCCTGGATGGGGTAGACCGCCGGGTCCAGGCGCGGGAACATGTACAGCGCGCCCTGGGGTTTGACACAGCTCACACCCGGAATCGCATTGATCAGCTCCCAGGCCAGATCGCGCTGCACACGCAGGCGGCCGCCCTCCTGCACCAGTGCGTCGATGCTCTGGTGACCGCCCAGCGCCGTCTGCACGGCCCACTGGCCTGGCACGTTGGCGCACAAGCGCATGTTGGAGAGCATGTTCAGGCCTTCGATGTAGTCCTTGGCGGGCTTCTTGTCGCCCGAGACCACCATCCAGCCTGCGCGGTAGCCGCAGCTGCGGTAGGCCTTGGACAGGGAGTTGAAGGTCAGCGTCAACACATCGGTGGACAAGGCGGCCAGGGGGGTGTGCACGGCATCGTCGTACAGCACCTTGTCGTAGACCTCGTCAGCAAAGATCACCAGGCCGTGCTCGCGGGCCAGCGCCACGATCTCGAGCAGCAACTCCTTGGAGTACAGCGCGCCCGTGGGGTTGTTGGGGTTGATGACCACGATGCCCTTGGTGCGCGGCGTGATCTTGGCGCGGATGTCAGCCATGTCGGGCATCCAGCCATTGCCCTCGTCGCACATGTAGTGCACCGGCGTACCGCCCGACAGGCTGGTCGCAGCGGTCCACAGCGGATAGTCGGGGGCCGGCAGCAGCATCTCGTCGCCGTTGTCCAGCAAGGCATTGGTGGCCATGCTGATCAGCTCGGAGGCGCCGTTGCCCAGGTAGATGTCATCCAGCGTGACACCCTTGATGCCCTGGCGCTGGGTTTCGTGCATCACGGCCTTGCGGGCGGCGAAGATGCCTTTGCTGTCCGAATAGCCGGCCGAATTGGGCAGGTTGCGGATCATGTCCTGCTGGACCTCTTCCGGCGCATCGAAGCCGAACACCGCCAGATTGCCGATGTTGAGCTTGATGATCTTCTGGCCGTCTTCCTCCATCTTCTTCGCCGCGTCCATGATCGGCCCGCGGATGTCATAGCAGACGTTGGCTAACTTGGCAGATTTCTGGACGGTCTTCATGGGGAGGATTCCGAAGGGCTGGTTGGCGCCAAGGCGCGCCCGCGCCTCGGTGAAACCTATAATTTGACCACAGTTCCGCGCGTATGCCCCATGCGGGTGCGGAATGTGGCTGCGCCCGTTGGGACGGTGTGGCATCTTGAACGCAGAAGGAGCCCCGACCCATGAAATTCCAGCCCGACAAATCCGACACCCTGACACTCACCGGCCACGGCAGCGGCTGGCTGGCCGTAGACCAGGTGCAGTTCACCAGCAGCATGCTGGTGGGCTCCAACGGCCTGCTGCAGGCCTGGAACTGCACCCGCTTTGAAGATCTGACGGCCGAGCACTTTGCGCTGCTGGCCGAACAGCCGGTGGAAGTGGTGATCTTTGGCAGCGGCGCCAAGCTGCGTTTTGTACCGCCCGCCTGGCTGGCTCCGCTGACGGCCAAGCGCATTGGCGTGGAAACCATGGGCACGCCGGCCGCCTGCCGCACCTATAACGTTTTGTCACAAGAAGGCCGGCCGGTGCTCGCAGCCCTACTCGTGGAGTAGGCTCCTGAGTGGATTCCCTTTTTGAAGGGAATCAGGGTAAAATCGCAGGTTGCGGTCGGGGGCTTACAGAGTTCAAGCAGCACACCCACACCCTCGGCTTTTTAACGTCCACATCCGAGAGATAGAAGCGCATGGCGATCGTTGTCAACAAACCCCTTCCTGAATTTGAAGCCAACGCAACCGGTGGGATCAAGGTATCCAACACTTCCCATACGGGCCAGATTCTGATCCTGTATTTCTACCCGAAGGACAATACGCCCGGTTGTACCACGGAAGCAATGCAGTTCCGCGATAAGTACAAGGATTTCGAAAAGGCCGGCGCCGCTGTCTTTGGTGTGTCGCGCGACAACATGAAGTCCCATGACGACTTCAAGGAAAAGCTCGAGTTGCCGTTCGAGCTGATCGCCGATACCGAAGAAAAAATGTGCCACATGTTCGGCGTGGTCAAAAACAAGATCATGTACGGCAAAAAGGTCAAGGGCATCGAGCGCTCCACCTTCCTGGTCGGCCCCGACGGTCTGCTGGTGCAGGAGTGGCGCGGCCTGAAGGTCCCCGGCCACGTGGACGAAGTCCTCAAGGCCGTCAAGGGCCTCAAAGCTGCCATCAAAAAGGCCGCTTGATCCACTGGCATTCCGGCGGCCTGATCTGGGCCGCCAGATGTGCATAATGGGCCCATGCGTTTGAGCTGTGTGCCCTGCATTTCTTTCCTCCCTACCAAAGCCGCTTGGGTCAGCGATCCGGCGGCTTTGTGCTTTTCTAGCCCTGAGAACAAGGCCTGAACACCATGCCCCTGCCTCCCGCACCGACTCGCCGCGCCTCCCGGCTCGCCAAGGAAGCCTTTGATGCGCCGCTGCGCACCACAAAGCGTGCGGCAGCCGCCCTCGCAGAAGTGGCCGATGACGACGCCATCCAACCGGCCGCGCCTATCCAGGCAGCCCCTGTCGCACCCGCCCGGGCGCGCAAGACCAGCGCCAAGGCCAGCCCTCAGAACCACAATCCCCAGGTCAGCAACGCGACCGCTGCAGCCGCCCAAAGCCTGGCCCGCCAGCGCGCCGCCCTGCTGAGCCCGGCACCCAGCGCGCCGGCCGCCCCCGCATCCAAGCCTGCAGCCCCCTCCAGCCCCGTCCGGGCAACCGCCGAACCGGCCGCAGCCCCGGAGGCCAGGCGCGGTACGCGCAAGGCAGCGACCAGCACCGCAGCGAGCGCCACGACCGACACCCCCGCCCGCACCAGCAAGAAGCAGCGCGTGGGCCAGAGCACGCTGTTTGTGCTGGACACCAATGTGCTGTTGCACGACCCCAGCAGCCTGTTCCGCTTCCAGGAACACGACATCTTCCTGCCCATGGTGGTGCTGGAAGAGCTGGACGCCCACAAAAAGGGCATGACCGAAGTCGCCCGCAATGGCCGCCAGGTCAGCCGCACCCTGGATGCCTTGGTCGCAGCACAGGAAAACGCCGACCTGGGCAGCGGCCTGCGCCTGGATGCCACCGGCAACAAGGGCAGCACCGGCCACCTGTACTTCCAGACCGTGGCGCTGGACTACCAGCTGCCCACCAGCCTGCCGCAGGGCAAGGCCGACAACCAGATCCTGGGCGTGGTCGAAGCCCTGCGCAGCCACAAAAAAGGCCAGCAGGAAGTGGTGCTGGTGTCCAAGGACATCAATATGCGCGTCAAGGCGCGCGCCCTGGGCCTGCCGGCCGAGGATTACCAGAACGACAAGGCCCTGGACGACGGCGATCTGCTGTACTCCGGCGCCCTGGCCCTGCCCGCCGATTTCTGGGACAAGGGTGGCAAGCAGGTGGAGAGCTGGCAGGAAAGCGGCCGCAGCTTCTACCGCATCACCGGCAGCTTTGCGCAGCAACTGATGATCAACCAGTTCGTCTACTACGAAGCCCCGGGCGCACCCAGCCTGTATGCGCGCGTGGTCGAGATCCGCGACAAGACGGCCGTGCTGGAGACGCTCAAGGACTACGGCAGCAGCAAGCACGCCGTCTGGGGCGTGAACACCCGCAACCGTGAGCAGAACTTCGCGATGAACCTGCTGATGGACCCCGAGGTGGACTTTGTGACCCTCACCGGCACCGCCGGCACCGGCAAGACGCTGATGGCCCTGGCCGCCGGCCTTACGCAGGTGCTGGACGAGCGCCGCTACACCGAGATCATCATGACCCGCGCCACGGTGAGCGTGGGCGAGGACATCGGCTTCCTGCCCGGCACCGAGGAAGAGAAGATGGGCCCCTGGATGGGCGCTCTGGACGACAACCTGGAGTTCCTGGCCAAGGGCGACGGCGGCAACCCCGGCGAATGGGGCCGCGCGGCCACCAACGAGCTGATCCGCAGCCGCATCAAGATCAAGAGCATGAACTTCATGCGTGGCCGCACCTTCCTGAACAAGTACGTCATCATCGACGAGGCGCAGAACCTGACGCCCAAGCAGATGAAGACCCTGATCACCCGTGCCGGCCCCGGCACCAAGATCATCTGCATGGGCAATCTGGCACAGATCGACACGCCATACCTGACGGAAGGCTCGTCCGGCCTGACGTTTGCTGTGGACCGCTTCAAGGGCTGGCCGCACAGCGGCCACATCCAGCTGGCGCGCGGCGAACGCTCGCGCCTGGCGGACTTTGCCAGCGAGGTGCTGTAAGCCATGGCCATCGGTTGGGTTTCCGCGCTGAAGCTGGTGCCCTGGGGCGATGTCATCCAGGCAGCGCCCCATGTGCTCAAGGCGGCCAAGGGGCTGCTGAACAAGTCGCCGGCCGAAGGCGGCGGTGATGCCGTTGTGGCACCCAGTGCACCGGCCGGCATCGCCCTGCCCGCGCAGAATGCGGCCGAGTTGGCACTGCAGCATGTGGCCCAGCTAGAAGCCCGCGTGGCCCAGCTGGAGCAGGCCCAGCACGCCTCCGCCCAGCTGATCCAGCAGATGGCCGAGCAGCAGTCCCAGATCGTGCAGACCGTGGGCCTGCTGCGCACCGGCGCCACCCGCCTGGCCTGGGCCTGCGGCGTGCTCGGCGTGGTGGTGATCGGCCTGCTGGTCCAGGTGCTGCGCAGCTAGGGCTGCGCACAAAACGGCCAAGGCAGAAGCCAGCCGCCCCACATCTATAAATACCTCCCGCAGGCAGTCTGTCGGTATTATTCATAGAAGCAGGGGCAAACACTCCTGCACCGACCGCAACAAAAAGGCCTTGCCCACCGGCAAGGCCTTTTTTCATGGACAGGGTCCGGGTACGGACGGCTGCGCCCCCAGGCCGCAGCGCGCAGCCTCAGTAGTCGCTGCTGGTGCTGTAGTCCATGGCCAGATTTTCGAAGCGGGTCTGGTTCTTCTGGAAGAAGAGTTTCACCGTGCCCGTGGGACCGTTACGCTGCTTGCCGATGATGACCTCGGCAATGTTCGGCTCCTTGCTGTCCTTGTTGTAGTAGTCGTCACGGTAGATGAACATGATGATGTCCGCGTCCTGCTCGATGGCGCCCGATTCACGCAGGTCGGACATCATAGGACGCTTGTCGGTGCGCTGCTCCACCGAACGGTTCAGCTGCGACAGTGCAATCACCGGACATTGCAACTCCTTGGCCAGCATCTTCAGGCCCCGGGAGATTTCCCCCAGCTCGGTGGCGCGGTTGTCGGCACTGCCCGCTCCGGAGCCGCTCATCAGCTGCAAGTAGTCCACCACGATCAGGCCCAGCTTGCCGCACTGGCGCGCCAGGCGGCGGGCGTTGGCACGCAGCTCGGACGGGGTCAGACCCGGGGTTTCATCAATGTGCAGGCTCACCGTGCGCAGGCGTTCGATGGCTTCGGTCAGGCGCGGCCACTCTTCATCGGTCAGCTTGCCGGTACGCAGATTGCCCTGGTTGACCTTGCCGATGGAGCCCACGATACGCACCGCCAGCTGGGCGGCCCCCATTTCCATGGAGAAGATGGCGACCGGCAGGCCTTCGTTCAGTGCCACATGCTCGGCGATGTTCACCGCGAACGAGGTCTTGCCCATGGAAGGACGCGCCGCCAGCACCACCATGTCGCCGGCCTGCAGGCCCGATGTCATACGGTCCAGATCGGCGAAGCCCGTGGGCACGCCGGTCACGTCCATGGGGTTGTCGGCCATCTCCTGCACCTGGTCCAGCAGGTTCACCACCAAGGTGTCCAGCGACTGGAAACCCTGCTTCATGCGCGAGCCTTCTTCGCCAATGGCAAAGATCTTCTGCTCGGCCTCATCCAGCACCCGTTCCACGGGCTTGCCCTGGGGGTTGAAGGCATTGGTGGCAATCTCGTCGCTGGCCGTCACCAGCTTGCGCAGGATGGCGCGCTCGCGCACGATTTCCGCATAGCGGCGGATGTTGGTGGCACTGGGCACATACTGGGCCAGCTGGTTCAGATACAGCAGACCGCCGATTTCCTCGGCCTTGCCCATGCCCTGCAGGTGCTCGTACACCGTGATCACGTCCGCCGGCTTGGAGGCGTTGATCATCTTGCCGATGGCTTCGAAGATCAGCTGGTGCTCGTGGCGGTAGAAGTCATTGTCCTTGAGCAGGTCACCCACGCGGTCCCAGGCGTTGTTGTCCAGCAGCAGGCCGCCCAGCACCGAGGATTCGGACTCCAGCGAATGCGGTGGCACCCGCAGCTGCGCCACCTGCTGGTCCGGCACGCCCGAACCGGCAGGGGCGCCAAAAACATCATCGGTATCCAGAGGGGGCATCACAGAAGACATGGGGTTCCCAAACAATCAAGCCCTTGATCGTAGCGCCATGGTGGCGCCGCGTCACGGAGAGTCATCCCGCGCAGGCGGGTGACAAGGGTCATGCGTACCACACTGCTCGCCCTAGGCGCAGCAGCGTGGCACACCGCAGCAGCCCCGGAATCAGGCGCTGCCTGCGCACAACAGGCCCGGCATCGCCGGCCTTGGTGCAGGAAGTTTCCAGGCGACCCGGCTGGGCCGCAGAAAACACAAAAGCCGCCCAAAGGCGGCTTTTGGTGACAGATCGAAAAGATCCGCGAAAGCTTAGGCGTGGTCGCCGGCCACTTCCACGCTCACTTCCACGACCACGTCGGTGTGCAGAGCCACTTCCACGGTGGAAGCAGACACGGTCTTGATGGGACCGTTGGGCATGCGCACTTGGGACTTGACCACGTCAAAGCCTTGGGCCTTCAGGGCTTCAGCGATGTCGGCGTTGGTCACGGAACCAAACAGACGGCCATCCACGCCGGCCTTTTGCGACAGCTTCACGGTCGTGCCGTTCAGCTTTTCGCCGGAAGCCTGGGCAGCAGCCAGCTTTTCAGCAGCAGCCTTTTCCAGTTCAGCGCGCTTGGCTTCGAATTCAGCCTTGGCTGCTTCGGTAGCGCGACGAGCGCGGCCAGCGGGGATCAGGAAGTTACGTGCGTAACCGTCCTTGACCTTGACGATTTCACCCAGATTACCCAGGTTCACAACCTTGTCGAGCAGAATGATTTGCATGGTTCGTGCTCCTTAGATCTTGTGCTGGTCGCTGTACGGCAGCATAGCCAGGAAGCGGGCGCGCTTGATGGCAGTGTTCAGCTGACGTTGGTAGATGGCGCGCGTGCCGGTCAGGCGTGCGGGGATGATCTTGCCGTTTTCGGCGATGAAGTCACGCAGGGTGTCGACATCCTTGTAGTCGATTTCGACCACACCAGCCACGGTGAAGCGGCAGAAGCGCTTGCGCTTGAACAGCAGCGACTGGTTGTTGCGCTTGGGGCGCTTGTCTTTGTTGAATTTCTTGAACGTGGCCATTGCTGGACCTCTTGAAAATTAATTTTGTTGAATGTCTTGGATGTGAAGCACCACAGTCTTGCTGTTGCGCGGCGTGGCCAGAAAGCCCTGGAACTTCCAGCTGCTTCCCAGTGCCTGGCGGGCGAGACGCTCTGCCAGCGCACCGAAGGCCACCGCCTTCACCATCGCCTGAACCTTGCGGGCATTGCCGGCTTCTTGTTGCTGCGACTCGTGTTCGAGGCGCATGTCCAAAGCGGGCAATCCGGCGGGCGTGTAGCGCAGGGGCTGAACCTCGGCGATACAGGCGGTCAAGGCAACGTGGTTTTCCACTCCCAAGGGATCAGTGACTACCGGGCAGCTTAGGCTTGTTCAGCTTGGCTGGCCTTGCGGGCTTCTTCACGCTCGACGGTCTTCATCATCGAAGAAGGAGCCGTATCGGCGTTCTTCTTTTGAACCGTCAGGTGACGCAGCACGGCGTCGTTGAACTTGAAGGCATGCTCCAGCTCAGCCATCACAGCCTGGTCGGCTTCGATGTTCAGGCACAGGTAGTGGGCCTTGGCGAGCTTGTTGATCATGTAGGCCAGCTGACGACGGCCCCAGTCTTCTTCACGGTGCACCTTACCGCCGCCGGCGGCAATCATGCCCTTGTAGCGCTCCAGCATGGCTGGAACTTGTTCGCTTTGATCCGGGTGGATCAACAAAATGATTTCGTAATGACGCATGAAAACTCCCTTTTGGGTTAGGCCCCCCGCTGCGTCCTGAAGCGGTGTGGCAAGGCAAAGCGTGCAATTATAGACTTAGGCGTTTTCCCTGTACAGTGGCGGCTGGCAAAAAACCGTCTGCTGCAATGGGGACATTGGTTTTTCAGGGAACTTTCCCTTGAAATCCGGCACACCGCCCCCACGGTAGAAGGTATCTTCACCATTCACTGACCACTGCACCCATGTCCGATCAGAATACCAACACCTTACCGGCCGACGCTTCCCCTGAGGAAATGGAGGCCGCGCTGGCCGCCCATGCCGCCGGCGAAATGGACCGTCTGCAGGCGGAGCTGGCCGAGCTGAAAGCCAAGAGTGCAGAACTGGCTGACCAGTTCCTGCGCGCCAAGGCCGAGGCCGAGAACGCCCGCCGCCGCGCCGAAGAGGAAGTCGCCAAGGCCCGCAAGTTCGGCATCGAAAGCTTTGCCGAAAGCCTGCTGCCCGTGATCGACAGCCTGGACGCGGCCCTGGCCATCCAGAACGCCACGCCCGAGCAACTGCGCGAGGGCTCGGACGCCACCCTGCGCCAGCTGGTCCACGCCCTGGAGCGCAACAAGGTTGTCACCATCAATCCGGAAGCCGGTGCCAAGTTCGACCCGCACCAGCACCAGGCCATCTCCATGGTGCCTGCCGAGCAGGAAGCCAACACCATTGTGGGCGTGCTGCAAAAAGGCTACCTGATTGCCGATCGCGTGCTGCGCCCGGCCCTGGTCACCGTGGCCGCCCCCAAGTAAGCAAAAAAAGACCCTACTGGCTTGAAGACCGGGATTACATCCCTAGCTACCAACCAGTCCATCAAATATTTCACCAATTCGGAGCCTCAAAAATGGGAAAAATCATCGGTATTGACCTGGGCACGACCAACAGCTGCGTTGCCATCATGGAAGGCAACACCACCAAGGTCATCGAAAACAGCGAAGGTGCCCGCACCACGCCGTCCATCATCGCCTACCAAGAAGACGGCGAAATCCTGGTAGGTGCTTCGGCCAAGCGCCAGGCCGTCACCAACCCCAAGAACACGATCTACGCCGCCAAGCGCCTGATCGGCCGCAAGTTCGACGAGAAGGAAGTGCAAAAGGACATCAACCTGATGCCTTTTGAAATCGTCAAGGCCGACAACGGCGACGCCTGGGTGCAAGTGCGCGACCAGAAGCTGGCCCCGCCCCAGATCTCCGCAGAAGTGCTGCGCAAGATGAAGAAGACCGCCGAGGACTACCTGGGCGAAGCCGTGACCGAAGCCGTGATCACCGTGCCGGCCTACTTCAACGACGCACAACGCCAGGCCACCAAGGACGCTGGCCGCATCGCCGGCCTGGAAGTCAAGCGCATCATCAACGAACCCACTGCCGCAGCCCTGGCCTTCGGCCTGGACAAGACCGGCAAGGGCGACCGCAAGATCGCCGTGTATGACCTGGGCGGCGGCACGTTCGACGTGTCTATCATCGAAATCGCCGACGTGGACGGCGAAAAGCAGTTCGAAGTGCTGTCGACCAACGGCGACACCTTCCTGGGCGGCGAAGACTTCGACCAGCGCATCATCGACTACATCATCGGCGAGTTCAAGAAGGAACAGGGCGTGGACCTGTCCAAGGACGTGCTGGCCCTGCAGCGCCTGAAGGAAGCTGCCGAAAAGGCCAAGATCGAGCTGTCCAGCTCGGCCGCCACCGACATCAACCTGCCCTACATCACTGCGGACGCTTCGGGTCCCAAGCACCTGAACATCAAGCTGACCCGCGCCAAGCTGGAAAGCCTGGTGGAAGAGCTGATCGAGCGCACCATCGCCCCTTGCCGCACCGCCATCAAGGATGCAGGCATTGCCGTGTCCGACATCGACGACATCATCCTGGTCGGCGGCATGAGCCGCATGCCCAAGGTGCAGGAAAAGGTCAAGGAATTCTTCGGCAAGGATCCCCGCAAGGACGTGAACCCTGACGAAGCCGTGGCCGTGGGCGCTGCCGTGCAAGGCCAGGTGCTGGGCGGCGAGCGTTCCGACGTGCTACTGCTGGACGTGACCCCCCTGTCCCTGGGTATCGAAACCCTGGGCGGTGTCATGACCAAGATGATCACCAAGAACACCACCATCCCGACCAAGTTCGCCCAGACCTTCTCCACCGCCGACGACAACCAGCCGGCCGTGACCATCAAGGTCTACCAAGGCGAGCGCGAGATGGCCTCGGGCAACAAGCTGCTGGGTGAATTCAACCTGGAAGGCATCCCGCCCGCAGCCCGTGGTGTTCCCCAGATCGAAGTGGCGTTCGACATCGACGCCAACGGCATCTTGAACGTCTCGGCCAAGGACAAGGCGTCCGGCAAGGAAAACAAGATCACCATCAAGGCCAACTCCGGTCTGTCCGAAGACGAGATCCAGCAGATGGTCAAGGATGCGGAACTGAACGCAGCCGAAGACAAGAAGAAGCTGGAAATCATCCAGGCCCGCAACCAGGGTGAAGCCACCATCCACAGCGTCAAGAAGAGCCTGACCGAGCATGGCGACGCACTGGATGCCGGCGAAAAGGACAAGATCGAAGCCGCCATCAAGGACCTGGAAGAAGCCCTCAAGGGTGACGACAAGGCCGCGATCGACGACAAGACCAACGCCCTGATGACCGCCAGCCAGAAGCTGGGCGAGAAGATGTACGCTGACGCCCAGGCGGCCCAAGCCGCAGCGGCCGGTGCCGCAGGCGCCACCGGCGGCGAATCGGCTGCCGGCGCACAGCAGGCTTCCGCGAATGCCAGCGACGACGACATCGTTGACGCCGAAGTCAAGGAAGTCAAAAAGTAATTTGATGCAGTAGAGCGGCCGCACGGCCCGCCTGCCGCCGCGCCGGACCCTGGCTTCAGGGCTTGCGCGGCGTTCCTGTTCTGAAGGACCCCACCACTCATGTCCAAACGCGACTATTACGAGGTTCTGGGCGTTGCCAAGACCGCCTCGGACGACGAAATCAAGAAGGCCTACCGCAAGCTGGCCATGAAATTCCACCCTGACCGCAACCAGGGAGACCAGGCCAAGGAAGCCGAAGAAAAGTTCAAGGAGGTCAAAGAGGCCTACGAGATGCTTTCCGACGGCCAGAAGCGCGCAGCCTACGACCAGTACGGCCACGCCGGCGTGGACCCCAACCGCGGCATGGGCGGCGGTGCGGAAGGCTTTGGCGGTTTCGCCGAAGCGTTTGGCGACATCTTTGGCGACATGTTCGGCCAGAGCCGTGGCGGCCAGGGTCGCGGCGGACGCCAGGTCTACCGTGGCAACGACCTGAGCTACGGCATGGAAATCACGCTGGAAGAAGCGGCCAAGGGCAAGGATGCCCAGATCCGCATCCCCAGCTGGGAGAGCTGCGACACCTGCCACGGCAGCGGCGCCAAGCCCGGCACCCAGCCCAAGACCTGTACCACCTGCGGTGGCCAGGGCTCGGTGCAGATGCGCCAGGGCTTCTTCAGCGTGCAGCAGACCTGCCCGCACTGCCGCGGCACGGGCAAGATCATTCCCGAGCCCTGCACCAGCTGCCACGGCCAGGGGAAGCTCAAGAAGCAGAAGACGCTGGAAGTCAAGATTCCCGCCGGCATCGACGACGGCATGCGTATCCGCAGCGTCGGCAATGGCGAGCCCGGCACCAATGGCGGCCCGGCAGGCGATCTGTACATCGAAATCCGCATCAAGAAGCACGACATCTTCGAGCGCGACGGTGACGATCTGCACTGCCAGGTGCCGGTGAGCTTCATCACCGCGGCCCTGGGTGGCGAAATCGAGGTGCCCACGCTGCAAGGCAAGGCCGCGATCGACATCCCCGAAGGCACCCAGGCCGGCAAGCAGTTCCGTCTGCGCGGCAAGGGCATCAAGGGCGTGCGCTCCAGCTACCCCGGCGATCTGTACTGCCACATCGTGGTGGAAACTCCCGTCAAGCTGACCGAGCACCAGCGCAAGCTGCTGCGCGAGCTGGAAGACTCGCTCAAGAAAGGCGGCTCACGCCATTCGCCCAGCGGCAGCAGCTGGACCGACAAGCTCAAGAGCTTCTTCAGCTGATTGCGCCACATTGCGCGATTGCGGCGCAACGCGCGCACCATGGAAAACGCAGCCTTCGGGCTGCGTTTTTTTATGCCTCTAAGCGATTCCCCGGCGGCGACACTGGCACCAACGCGCCCCCGGTGGTATGCACGCCACACGCCCATTTCCCGGACACCTCTTCGACCGCTCTCTCGACGCGCTATGTGGCGCTGCATGGGCGCCGTCTGCTGACACTTCTGCCCCGGTACGACGGTGCGCCCCCGCCTTGCGCACGCGCCCATACCGCACCCTCCTGCGCCTACCGCCTTGATTTCACAGGGAAAAGCCGCGCAACCCGCTGCCATCCACGCACCGGCAGCATCGGACGCACGCCTGCGCGGTATCCAGCCCGCGCCAACCGCGAAGGCGGCCTGCACCGCCGGTCACGCAAGACATCGCATTTGACGATGACTGAGCGGTGATTTACCATGGAAAATCCCCAACACTTCTCCAAACGAGAAGATAAAACGACTCTCCCCCCACCATGAGAAATTCCGAGCGCAGTTTTGCGCGACGCATCGACCTGACATCGCTGCAGCTGTTTGTCGCAGTCTGTGAGCTGGGCAGCATCGGCCGCGCGGCCGAGCGCGAATACATCGCCGCCTCCGCCGTCAGCAAACGCCTGTCCGACCTGGAAGCCGCGGTCGACACCGCCCTGCTCTACCGCCACAGCCGTGGCGTCACCCTCACCCCCGCCGGCGAAAGCCTGCTGCACCATGCCCGCAACGTGCTGTACGGGCTGGAACGCATGCAGGGCGAGCTCAGCGAATACGCCGAAGGCGTGCGCGGCCATGTGCGCATGCACGCCAACATCTCGGCCATCGTGCAGTTCCTGCCGGAAGACCTGGGTGCTTTTGCCAAGGAACACAGCCAGATCAAGATCGATCTGCAGGAACACCTGAGCCCCGACGTGATCAGCGCCGTGGCCGAAGGCACGGCCGACATCGGCATCTGCTCGCTGGCCTCCGGCAGCGATAGCGGATTGCAGAGCCGCCCCTACCGCAACGACCGCCTGGTGCTGGTCTGCCCCGACCACCACCCCTTGGCCGAACGTGAAAACGTGGCCTTTGACGAGGTGCTGGACTGGGACGTGGTCGGCCTGCACGGCGGCAGCTCCATCAGCCTGGCCATGCGCGGCGCGGCGGCCCGTGCGGGCCATCCGCTGCACCAGCGCATCCAGGTGACCAGCCTGGACGCCATGTGCCGCATGATCGACAACGGCCTGGGCGTGGGCCTGATTCCGGACCGCGCCTTCGAGCTGATGCACGGCGTGGGCCAGCTGCGCGCCGTGCCCCTGACCGATGCCTGGGCGCAGCGCATGCTCAGCCTGGTCGCCCGCGACTTCGACACCTTGCCGGTGACGGCGCGCCTGCTGGTGGAACACCTGAGCCGGTCCGCCCCGCAAGTGCCACAGGCCTTGCAGGCAACTCCCTAGAATCCACCGATTTCAAAAAACCCAACGACCACGAGAACACCATGGGACGCACCCTCTACGACAAGATTTTTGACGAGCACGTCATTCATACCGAAGAAGACGGCACCTCCATCCTCTACATCGACCGCCACCTGGTCCACGAAGTGACCAGCCCCCAGGCCTTCGAAGGTCTGCGCGTGGCCGGTCGTCCGCTGTGGCGCACCAGCTCGGTGGTGGCCACGGCCGACCACAACACCCCGACCACGGGCTGGGAACGGGGCTACGACGGCATCGAAGACCCGATCAGCAAAGAGCAGATCGTCACCCTGAACAGCAACATCGCCGAATTCGGCGCTGCCGCCTTCTTCCCCTTCATGGACAAGGGCCAGGGCATCGTTCACGTGATGGGCCCCGAGCAAGGCGCCACCCTGCCCGGCATGACCGTGGTCTGCGGCGACAGCCACACCTCTACCCACGGCGCATTCGGCGCGCTGGCCCACGGCATCGGCACCTCCGAGGTCGAGCACGTGATGGCCACCCAGACCCTGCTGGCCAAGAAGGCCAAGAACATGCTGGTGCAGGTCATTGGCAAGGTCGCTCCCGGCATCACCGCCAAGGACATCGTGCTGGCCATCATCGGCAAGATCGGCACCGCCGGCGGCACGGGCTACACCATTGAGTTTGCCGGCGAAGCCATCCGCGACCTGAGCGTGGAAGGCCGCATGACCGTCTGCAACATGGCCATCGAAGGCGGCGCACGCGCCGGTCTGGTGGCGGTGGACGACAAGACCATTGCCTATGTGAAAGGCCGTCCTCTGGCGCCCACCGGCGCCGAATGGGATGCCGCCGTGACCTACTGGAAGACGCTGCACTCCGACGCCGACGCCAAGTTCGACTGCGTGGTGGAACTGCATGGCCCCGACATCGTGCCGCAGGTGACCTGGGGCACCTCGCCCGAAATGGTGCTGGGCATCGACGCCCGCGTGCCCGATCCCGACAAGGAAAAGGATGCCAACAAGCGCGGCGCCATCGAACGCGCGCTGACCTATATGAACCTGGAACCCGGCAAGCCGCTGAACGACATCTTTGTCGACAAGGTGTTCATCGGCTCCTGCACCAACAGCCGCATCGAAGACATGCGCGAAGCGGCTGCCGTGGTGAAGAAGCTGGGCCAAAAAGTGGCCAAGAACATCAAGCTGGCCATGGTCGTGCCCGGCTCGGGTCTGGTCAAGGAACAGGCCGAACGCGAAGGTCTGGACCAGATCTTTAAGGCCGCCGGCTTTGAATGGCGTGAACCCGGTTGCTCCATGTGCCTGGCGATGAATGCCGACCGCCTGGAGCCCGGTGAACGCTGCGCCTCGACGTCCAACCGCAACTTCGAAGGCCGCCAGGGCGCCGGGGGCCGCACCCACCTGGTCAGCCCGGCCATGGCTGCGGCAGCCGCCATCCACGGCCACTTTGTCGACATCCGCAAGTTCGCCTGATTTCACTGACCCCGCGAGCCACACCATGAAGCCTTCTATCTCGATCCTTCTGATTGGCCTGGCCTTCACCCTGGGCGCCTGCAACACCGTCCAGGGCCTTGGCCAGGACGTGCAGAAAGCCGGCAACGCCATCGAGCGCGCGGCGCGCTGACCTCCGACACACCGATACCGCCATGCAAAAATTCACCGTGCACAAGGGCCTGGTGGCCCCCATGGACCGCGAGAACGTCGACACCGACGCCATCATCCCCAAGCAGTTCCTCAAGTCGATCAAGAAGACCGGCTTTGGCGTGAACGCCTTTGACGAATGGCGCTACCTGGACCAGCCCGGCCAGCCCGGCGTCCCCGAATCGGCCCGCAAGCCCAACCCCGACTTCGTGCTGAACCAGCCGCGCTACAAGGGCTCCAGCGTCCTGCTGGCTCGCGCCAACTTCGGCTGCGGCTCCAGCCGCGAGCACGCCCCTTGGGCGCTGGACCAGTACGGCTTCCGCGCCATCCTGGCCCCCAGCTTTGCCGACATCTTCTTCAACAACTGCTTCAAGAACGGTCTGCTGCCCATCGTGCTGCCGGCGGCCACCATTGACCTGCTGTTCAATGAAGTGGCGGCCTTCCCCGGCTACGAGCTGACGATCGATCTGGAGCGCCAGGTCATCGTGCGCCCCCAGGGTGAGGAAATCCCGTTCGACGTGATCGCCTTCCGCAGGTACTGCCTGCTCAATGGCTTTGACGACATCGGTCTGACCCTGCGCCACGCCGACAAGATCAAGGCTTTCGAAGCCGAGCGCCTGGCGCAAAAGCCCTGGCTGTCCCACCGTCTGGTGCAGGGCTGAGCCCGTTTCCGTCCACCACAATTAAAAAACAGGCGCGCACGCAGGGAGCCCCGGCGTGCGCAGCCACACCATCAGGAAGAGATATGACCCATAAGATCGCCGTACTGCCGGGTGACGGCATTGGCCCCGAAATCGTTGCCGAAGCCGTCAAGGTACTGAACGCGCTGGACCTGGACCTGGAGCTGCAATCCGCCCCCGTCGGTGGTGCCGCCTACGCAGCCCACGGCCACCCTCTGCCCGAAGCCACGCTGAAGCTGGCCATGGAATCCGACGCCGTGCTGTTCGGCGCCGTGGGCGACTGGAAGTACGACACGCTGGAGCGCCACCTGCGCCCCGAGCAGGCCATTCTGGGCCTGCGCAAGCACATGGGCCTGTTTGCCAACTTCCGTCCGGCCATCTGCTACAAGGAACTGACCCACGCCTCGAGCCTGAAGCCCGAGCTGGTGGCTGGTCTGGACATTCTGATCATCCGCGAGCTGACCGGCGACATCTACTTCGGCCAGCCGCGCGGCCGCCGCGTGGCCACCGACGGCCACTTCCCCGGCGCCGAGGAAGCGTTCGACACCATGCGCTACTCCAAGCCCGAGATCGAGCGCATCGCCCATGTGGCGTTCCAGGCTGCCCGCAAGCGCGGCAAGAAGGTCACCAGCGTGGACAAGGCCAATGTGCTGGAAACCTTCCAGTTCTGGAAGGATGTGGTCACCGAAGTGGGTCAGCAGTACCCCGATGTGGCACTGGACCATATGTACGTGGACAACGCCGCCATGCAGCTGGTCAAGGAACCCAAGCGCTTTGACGTGGTGGTGACCGGCAATATGTTCGGCGACATCCTGTCCGACGAAGCCTCGATGCTGACCGGCTCCATCGGCATGCTGCCTTCGGCCAGCCTGAACGACAAGAAGCAGGGCCTGTACGAGCCCAGCCACGGCTCGGCCCCCGACATCGCTGGCAAGGGCATTGCCAACCCGCTGGCCACCATCCTGAGCGCCGCCATGCTGCTGCGCTTCAGCCTGGGCCTGGAAGATGCGGCCCAGAAGATCGAAGCCGCCGTGCAGAAGGTGCTGGCCGACGGTCTGCGCACGCCCGACATCTACAGCGAAGGCACCACCAAGGTGTCGACCCGCGAGATGGGCGATGCCGTGGTCGCCGCACTGCAAGCCTGATAGCAGCCCGTGCGCCTGCCAACCGCTGCGGGCCTCCAGGCCTTTCTTTCCACCCCTGCCATGCGGGTGGATGGAAAGGCCTTTTCAGGGATGGCACCACCACAGGCCGTGAACATCAACTGCAATTCGTCAAAAATAAGTAGCCGTTTTCGTCATTTCGACGAATCCATTCTCCACTTTCGCCGTCGCCAAAGGCCGTGCCTTGGCTAGAATGGCAACTCTCATGTGCGCCCACCGCTTCACCGTCTCGCTGAACATCGCCTCTGCCGCCCTGGCTGGCGTGGCTGCGCGCGCACACACCTCCACCACCATTAAGACGATTACAGGCTGACCCAGCCCGGTTCGTCTTGCGCCCTTCATCCGGCCCCGACGAGCCGGGCGACGACAGTCTGCACACACTGTTTTCACCACTGAAAGGGCAATTTCAAATGAGCAAGCAATTGGTAGGTCTGGTCGGCTGGCGCGGCATGGTCGGCTCCGTGCTGATGGACCGCATGCAGGCCGAAGGCGACTTCGCGCTGATCGAGCCAGTGTTCTTCTCCACCTCCAATGCCGGCGGCAAGGCCCCTGCGATGGCCATGGTGCACACCCAGCTCAAGGATGCCAACGACATCGCCGAGCTGTCCAAGTGCGACATCATCATCACCTGCCAGGGCGGTGACTACACCAAGGAAGTCTTCCCCCAGATCCGCGCTGCCGGCTGGAACGGCCACTGGATCGATGCCGCCTCCTCGCTGCGCATGGAAGACAACGCCGTCATCGTGCTGGACCCCGTCAACGACGACCTGATCAAGACCAAACTGGCGGCCGGCGGCAAGAACTGGATCGGCGGAAACTGCACCAACTCCATCCTGCTGATGGGCCTGGGCGGTCTGTTCAAGGCCGGCCTGGTGGAATGGGTGTCGTCCATGACCTACCAGGCAGCCTCGGGCGGCGGCGCCAACCACATGCGCGAACTGCTCAAGGGCATGGGCGTGGTGCACGCTGCCGTGGCCGATGAGCTGGCCACCCCGGCTTCCGCCATCCTGGACATCGACCGCAAGGTGGCTGCGACCATCCGCGAAGACGTGCCCACCGAATTCTTCGGCGCCCCGCTGGCTGGCGGCCTGATCCCCTGGATCGATGCCCAGCTGCCCAACGGCCAGTCCAAGGAAGAGTGGAAGGGCCAGGCCGAAGTCAACAAGATCCTCGGCACCGACGCCACCATCCCGGTCGATGGCCTGTGCGTGCGCATCGGCGCCATGCGCTGCCACAGTCTGGCGCTGACCCTGAAGCTGAAGAAGGACCTGCCCCTGGAGGAGATCGAAGCCCTCATCAAGGCCGGCAACCCCTGGGTGAAATTCGTTGCCAATGAACGCGCGCTGACCGTCAAGGAACTGACCCCCGCCGCCACCACCGGCGGCCTGGAAGTGGCCGTGGGCCGCGTGCGCAAGCTGAACATGGGCCCGGAGTACCTGTCGGCCTTCGTGATCGGCGACCAGCTGCTGTGGGGCGCTGCCGAGCCGCTGCGCCGCATGCTGCGCATCCTGCTGGCGGCCTGAGGCCCGCCGGGCACGGACACCAAAGGGGCCTGAGGCCCCTTTTTTTGTTTCTGCTCCATTTTTCATAGCACCTGCTGCACCGGGCTCACCGACGGAAGGCCTGGCGGCATGTGTCACGGAAACAACGGTCCGTGGCGCCTGCATGCATCGCGCGCTGCGCTGCCGCACACTGTGTCGGCTGGCCATGGCAAAGCGTCTGTGTCATGTCCCCCGGTGCCTACGCCCTGGATGCATCCCCACCGAGGAGGCCGACAAGACCCACCGATGTGAGGCGATGCCGTGCCTTGGTCATAATCTGGGCCTGGCCCTTGGGGTCCGCTGCCGGCAACGTTGCTGCCCAGGTGGGCCCCAACTGGATGGATCCACGGGAGCCCTTTGCGATCAACGACTGCCGCCCGGCGGCATAACCACACCACACGCACAATGCATCGTTGGAAACTCTCAGCCCTTGCCGCTGCGGCCTTTGCCTCTGCCGCACTGACCCCCACCGACGCTTCGGCTCTGACCCTGGGTCGCATCGCGGTGCAGTCCGCACTCGGCGAACCGCTGCGCGCCGAAATTGACGTGCCCCAGGCCACGGCCGCCGAGCTGGATGCCCTGCAGGCCCGCATCGCCAACCCGGATGTGTTCAAGGCCCATGGCATGGAATACTCGAATTCCGCCCGCCAGGTGCAGGTGGAAGTGGTGCGCCAGCCTGACGGCACGGCCAAGCTCAAGCTCAGCAGCCGCAGCCCGGTGAGCGATCCCTTCATCGACCTGGTGATCGACGCCAACTGGGCCGCGGGCCATCTGGTGCGCAGCTACACCCTGCTGCTGGATCCTGTCCCCCCTCCACAGGCAGCAGCGTCCACGCCTGCGCCCACCACCGCCCCCCAGATCAGCGCCAGCCGCCCAGCCCCAGCACCGGCGTCCGTCACCGGACGGACCGTCAGCAGCGATGGTGCAGCCCCCGTGGCTGCAGCGCCCGCGCCCGCATCCACACCCGCCAAGGCTGCTGCCGGCAACGGCAGTGTGACCGTGCGGGCCGGTGACACCGCCGGGCAACTGGCCAATGCCCAGCGCCCCGCCGGCGTCTCGCTGGACCAGATGCTGGTGGCCATGCTGCGCGCCAACCCGAATGCCTTCGTCAACGGCAACGTCAACCGCCTGCGTGCCGGCAGCGTGGTGCAGATGCCCAGCAAGGACCAGGCGGCCGCCACCACGGCCCAGGAAGCCCGCCAGATCGTGGCGGCCCAGAGCCGTGACTTCAACGAATTCCGCCGCCGCCTCGCCGGCAAGGCCCAGGAAGCCAAGGTGGCCGCCGCCGAGCGCGCCTCTTCCGGCCAGGTGCAGGCCCAGGTGCAGGACAACAGTGCCGCAGCAGCCGCTGCCGACAAGCTGACGCTGAGCAAGGGCGCGCTGAACCAGCACGCGGCCGAGGAAAAGCTGGCCAAGGACAAGCAGGCCAGCGCCCAGGCCGATCGCGTGGGCGAACTGCAACGCAATCTGTCCGAGCTGCAGAAAGTGGCTTCGGCTTCCGCGCCAGCAGCCCCCGCGGGCGCCGCCAGCGCCGCAGCCACCCCTGCGGCCGCTGCCACACCCGGCGTGACGCTGCCCGTGGAGGCCCCGGTGGCCGCTGCTGCGACAGCCGACGCCAGCGCAACCACGCCGTCACCCGCCGCGGCCGAGACCCCGTCCGCCGAAGCCTCGGCGCCCCCCCCCGAAGGTAGGGCGCCTGACAGCACTGCGCCCGCCGCTGCAGAAACGGCTGCCGCTGCGGCAACGCCCCAGCCCACCGCTGCAGCCGCTCCGGCACCAGCGCCCGCTCCTGCTCCCGGTGCGCTGGACGCGCTGACCGGCGGCAACCCGTGGGTACTGCCCGCCGCAGGCGGCGTACTGGCCTTGCTGCTGGGCCTGCTGGGCTGGCGCATCGCACAGCGCCGCCGTGCCCCACAGGATGCCGAAGCCGACACGGCTTCCGACAGCCCCGTGCCACCCGATGCCTTCTTTGCCGACAGTGGCGGCCAGCAGGTCGACACCCTCCAGGACGCCGCAGCCGACAGCACCGCCCGGGATGAGGTGCCCAGCCAGCTGGACAGCGACGACACGGTCGACCCGGTGGCCGAAGCCGAGGTCTATCTGGCCTATGGCCGCGATGTCCAGGCCGAGGAAATCCTGCTGGAAGCGCTGCGCACCCAGCCGGAACACCTGGGTGTGCACATGAAGCTGGCGGAAATCCATGCCAAGCGCCAGGATGCCAAGGCCCTGGAGGCCACGGCCCTGGCCGTGCAGCCGCTCACCCACGGCGTCGGCCCCAGCTGGGACCGCATCGTGGAACTGGGCCAATCCGTGGACGCCGGCAATCCTTTGTACCAGGATGCCCCCGCGCCCACCGCCCCCAGCACCAGTGCCTTTGCCGACGCCCTGGCCAAGAGCCATGCCATGCCTGCGGCGGCGGTCTCCGCGGCCGCGGCGCAAGCCGCTGGCTCGGCACTGGGCCAGCACCTGCCGCCCGACTTGGATCTGAACTTGGACCTGCCCGGTGCCGCGTCCCCCGCCGAAGCAGCCGCTGCTGCGGCGCCCGTGGCCGAGCCGGACTTGGCGGCGCAGGAACCCGACTGGGACACACCGGAAGAACCGGCAGCCCCTGCGGAGGTGATGGAGCCGCTCGCTGCCGCCACCCCCGAGCTCCAGAAACCACCGGAGCTGGAAGCGCTGGACTTCACGCTGGACGACGAACCCGCCACCGTGCCCACCCCTGCCGCAGTCTCTGCCGCCGACATCGACCTGGGGCTGAACCTGGGTGATCTGGACCTGGACCTGGGCGACGCCCCGGCCCCGGACACTGCCGCCGCCCCTGCAGTGGCCGATGACCCCCTGTCCACCAAGCTGGACCTGGCCCGCGAATTCCACGCCATCGGCGACAGCGAAGGCGCACGCACCCTGGTCGAGGAAGTGATTGCCGAAGCTTCCGGCGACCTCAAGGAACGTGCCCAAAACCTGCTTGCCGAAATCGATTGATGCTGTTTCTGTGTTTTTCTCCGGCGCATGGCGCCGGGCCTGAGGGCCGGCCATGCGCATAGCACTCGGGGTCTCCTACAACGGCCAGGCCTACAACGGCTGGCAAAGTCAACCGTCCGGCAACACCGTGCAGGACCACCTCGAAGCGGCCCTGGGCCGCTTCACTGCTCAGGAGGTGTCCACCATCTGCGCGGGCCGCACCGATGCCGGTGTGCACGGCCTGATGCAGGTGGTGCATTTCGACACCGCGCTGCAGCGTGCGCCCAACTCCTGGGTGCGCGGCACCAACACCTTTCTGCCCAAGGACATCGCCGTGCAGTGGGCTGCCGAGGTCCCGGAGGGCCTGGATGGCTTCCATTCCCGCGCCTGCGCCATGGCCCGCCGCTATGCCTATGTGCTGCTGCAGTCGCCCGTGCGCCCCAGCGTAGACCATGGCCGGGTGGGCTGGATCTTTCAGCCGCTGGACGCCGAGCGCATGCGGGCAGCGGCCGCGCTGCTGCTGGGCGAGCATGATTTTTCGTCCTTTCGTGCGGCCGGTTGCCAGGCCAAGACCCCGGTCAAGACCCTGCACCGCATCGACATCCACTACCGCCAGGCCGGACAGGCGCCCATGCGCGACGGGCAGATGGACTGCGGTTACTGGCACTTCGAATTCGAAGGCAATGCCTTCTTGCACCACATGATCCGCAACATCATGGGCTGCCTGCTGTATGTGGGCCAGGGCACCAAGCCGGTAGAGTGGATGCAGCAGGTGCTGGACGCCCGCTCGCGCGAGGTGGCCGCACCCACGTTTTCGCCCGACGGACTGTATTTTCTCGGTCCCATCTACGATGCACGCTGGGGCCTGCCGATCGACACGCCTCCGTTTGCCTGGCTGCCCTGAGCAGCCGCGCGCTTTTGACGGCTGCTACGCCTGGGATTTGCCATGTCTGTATCTACCCCCCGCACCCGCATCAAGATCTGCGGCCTGACCCGTGAAGCCGATGTGGACGCCGCCGTGCAAGCCGGTGCGGACGCCATCGGCTTTGTGCTCTACGCCCCCAGCACCCGGGCGGTGACGGTGGCGCGCGCGGCCGAGCTGGCCCGGCGCCTGCCGCCTTTTGTCACGCCTGTGCTGCTGTTCGTGAACGAGACCGCTCCCAATGTGATAGCTGCATGCACCCAGATACCAGGCGCCACCGTGCAGTTTCATGGGGATGAGTCGCCGGCGGACTGCCTGGCCGCCACCGACGCCGGGCGCCGGCCCTTTCTGCGTGCAGCGCGCATTCCCCTCACCGGGGACACTCTGGGGCTCGACCTCGTAGAATATGCCCAACGATATTCCCAGGCCCAGGCCATTTTGCTGGACGCCCACGTGGAGGGCTACGGCGGCGGCGGGCAAACATTCAATTGGTCACTGCTTCCACCAAACGTCGCCTCTCACCTCGTTTTGTCTGGTGGACTCACGCCTGCAAACGTGACCGATGGCATCTTGCAAGTACGCCCGCGGGGTCTCTCGCTGGCGGTTGATGTCAGTTCCGGCGTTGAGGCCACAGGGCCTGATGGAAAGCCTCTGAAGGGCATCAAGGACGCCGGAAAAATCCAACGCTTCGTTGCGGCCGTGCGCGCCGCCGACGCCCAACTTGCCTCTTTCACCGATGTTTGAATACTCCTACCCCGATGCACGCGGCCACTTCGGCCCCTACGGCGGCAGCTTTGCCAGCGAAACGCTGACCCACGCCCTCGAAGAGCTGAGCCAGGCCTACGCCCAGTACCAGAACGACCCGGACTTCCTGGCCGAATTCCGCTACGAGCTGGCCCACTTCGTCGGCCGTCCCTCGCCGGTCTACCATGCGGCCCGCATGTCGCAGGAAATGGGCGGCGCCCAGATCTATCTGAAGCGCGAAGACCTCAACCATACCGGCGCCCACAAGATCAACAATGTGATCGGCCAGGCCATGCTCGCCAAGCGCATGGGCAAGCCGCGCATCATTGCCGAAACCGGTGCCGGCCAGCACGGCGTGGCCACGGCCACCATCTGCGCCCGCTATGGCCTGGAATGCGTGGTCTATATGGGTGCCGAGGACGTGAAGCGCCAAAGCCCCAATGTCTACCGCATGAAGCTGCTGGGCGCTACCGTGGTGCCCGTGGAGTCCGGCTCCAAGACCCTCAAGGACGCGCTGAACGAAGCCATGCGCGACTGGGTGGCCAATGTGGACAACACCTTCTACATCATCGGCACGGTGGCCGGCCCCGCCCCCTACCCGGCCATGGTGCGCGACTTCCAGAGCGTGATCGGCACCGAATGCCTGACGCAGATGCCCGAGCTGCTGAAGCAGCAGCACATTGCGGCCGAGCAACCGGACGTCGTGGTCGCCTGCGTGGGCGGCGGCTCCAATGCCATGGGCATCTTCTACCCCTACATCCCCTTCGAGACGACCAAGCTGATCGGGGTCGAAGCGGCTGGTGAAGGCCTGGAGAGCGGCAAGCACTCCGCCTCGCTGCAAAAAGGCAGCTCCGGCGTGCTGCACGGCAACCGCACCTTCATCCTGCAGAACGAAAACGGCCAGATCACCGAGACGCACAGCATCAGCGCCGGCCTGGACTACCCCGGTGTCGGTCCCGAACACGCCTGGCTGCAGGAACTGGGCCGCGCCCAGTACGTGGGCATCACCGACCAGGAAGCACTGGAAGCTTTCCACTACCTGTGCCGCACCGAAGGCATCATCCCCGCGCTGGAGTCCAGCCACGCCGTGGCCTATGCCATGAAGCTGGCCAAGACCATGCGCGCCGACCAGTCCATTCTGGTCAGCCTGTCCGGCCGGGGTGACAAGGACATCGGCACCGTGGCCGACCTGACCGGCGGCGACTACTACGACCGCCCCAGCATGCGCGGCCACACTGTCAAGGGAGGGCCTGCAGCATGAGCCGCACCGCCACCACATTCGAAAAACTGAAATCCGAAGGCCGCCAGGCGCTGATCCCCTTCATCACTGCCGGCTATCCCTTTGCGGCCATCACCCCGTCGCTGATGCACGGCATGGTGGACGCCGGTGCCGACATCATCGAGCTGGGTGTGCCGTTTTCGGACCCCATGGCCGATGGCCCGGTGATCCAGAAAGCCGGTGACCGCGCCATTGCCAATGGTGTGGGCCTGGCCCAGGTGCTGGCCTATGTGGCCGAGTTCCGCCAGAAAGACAGCACCACCCCGGTGGTGCTGATGGGCTATGCCAACCCGGTGGAGCGCTACGACCAGGTCCACGGCCAGGACGCCTTCATCAACGATGCGGCCGCCGCCGGCGTGGACGGCGTGCTGGTGGTGGACTATCCACCCGAGGAATCCGAGGAATTTGCCGCCAAGCTGCAGGCGCGCGGCATGGACCAGATCTTCCTGCTGGCCCCCACCAGCACCGTGGAACGCATGCAGCAGGTGGCACGCATTGCCAGCGGCTATGTGTATTACGTGTCGCTCAAGGGCGTGACCGGCTCCGGCGCGCTGGACACCGACAGCGTGCAGCAGATGCTGTCCGTCATCCGCCAGCACGTGCACATCCCGGTCGGCGTCGGCTTTGGCATCCGCGATGCCCAGACCGCCCAGACCATTTCCCAGTTTTCGGACGCGGTCATCATCGGCAGCAAGATCATTCAGCTGCTCGAAGACCAGCCACACGAAAAAATCATTCCCCTGACCATTGATTTCCTGCGCGGCGTGCGCAAGGCGATGGACGCATAATGCGGCACCGTCACCGCATCCCCTCCGGGAGGATGCGGTGATCCTGCCTGATAGAAGGAAGACACCATGTCCTGGCTCGAAAAACTCCTGCCTGCCAAAATCCAGCAAACGACCCCCTCGGAACGCCAAACGCAGATTCCCGAAGGCCTGTGGATCAAGTGCCCCAGCTGCGAATCCGTGTTGTACAAGGCCGATCTGGAAAAGAACCAGAACGTCTGCCCGACCTGCGGTCACCACCACCGCATCGGTGCCCGTGCGCGCCTGAACCATTTTCTGGACGCCGAAGGCCGCTATGAGATCGGTCAGGAAGTCATTCCCGTCGACGCGCTGAAGTTCCAGGACAGCCGCAAATACCCCCAGCGCCTGAAAGAAGCCTTGGAAAACACGGGTGAGACCGATGCACTGATCGTCATGGGCGGTGCGGTGAAGGGCATCGAGCTGGTCGTGGCCTGCTTCGAGTTCGACTTCATGGGCGGCTCCATGGGCTCCGTGGTGGGCGAGCGCTTTGTGCGCGGTGTCGAGACGGCCATCGAGCAGAAAGTGCCTTTTGTGTGCTTCACCGCCACCGGTGGCGCACGCATGCAGGAAGGCCTGCTGTCCCTGATGCAGATGGCCAAGACCAATGCCGCACTGACCCGCCTGGCCAAGAAGGGCCTGCCCTACATCAGCGTGCTGACCGACCCGACCATGGGCGGCGTGTCTGCCGGCTTCGCCTTCGTGGGCGACGTCGTGATGGCCGAGCCCAAGGCCCTGATCGGCTTTGCCGGCCCCCGCGTGATCGAAACCACCGTGCGCGTGAAGCTGCCCGAAGGCTTCCAGCGTGCCGAGTTCCTGAAGGAAAAGGGTGCCGTGGACATGATCGTGGACCGCCGCGAACTGCGCCAGACCGTGGCCACCTCGCTGGCCATGCTGCAACGCCTGCCGGCCGATGCCGTGGTGCAAGGCGCCGAGTAAGCCCAGCCCCTCCGGCACCAGGCCATAAAAAAAGCGGTCCTCGGACCGCTTTTTTTGTGTCTGCACCGCAGGCCAGGGCATGTTCCACCTGGCCACGGGGCATTGCCTACATCATGGCCATGCCTGCCGCCACGCTGCCCAGCACGCTGAACTGCAGGTGGGCCAGCACCATCAGCAGCACCTGCAGCACGATCAGCGCCGCCAGCGGTGACAGGTCCACCCCGCCCACCAGCGGGATGATGCGCTGCAAGGGACGCAGCACGGGTTGGCACAGGCGGGCGATCACGCCATAGATGGGCGAATGCGGCGACACCCAGGACAGGATGGCGTAGACGATCAGTAGACCGATCAGCCCGGTCAGCACCATGCGCGCCAGGCCGAACAGCGCCAGCAGCGGCACCATCACCAGCGAGCCCGCTGCGCCCGCCAGGCCCCACAGCAGCAGATAGTGCACCAGCTGGATCAGGATGGCGCCGATCAGACTGGACATGTCGTACTTGCCGGTGGGCTTGATGACCTTGCGCAGCGGCATCACCAGCCAGTCGGACAAGGCAAACACCAGCTGCCCCACGGGGTTGGAAAACGGCACGCGCTGGACCTGCATGTACAGGCGCAGCAGACAGGCGCCCGAAATCAGGCCGGCGGCCACTTCAAGAAGGAAAGACAGGATTTGCTCGATCATGGACGGGTCAGCGCTCCAGTGGTGGGGTGCGACGGCAATCGCAAAACAGTGAATGCTGCAACAGCGGAAACAAGTTGAGACAACCAGCCCCGCTTCCGGGGCCGCATGGGATGATGATAGCGATGGAAAGCTGCTGCCCATGCCAAACCCGCTGACCTTGACCTCGCTGCCGTTGTTTCCGCTGAACACCGTGCTGTTTCCTGGCGGGCAGTTGCCTTTGCGGGTGTTCGAGGTGCGGTACCTGGATATGGTGCGCAAGTGCCACCAGGCGGGCACTCCATTTGGCGTGGTGGCCCTGACCGGTGGCGAAGAGGTGCGCCGCCCGATGCAGCCCACCGAATCCTTCCACCCGGTGGGCACGCTGGCCCAGATCCAGCAACTCGACAGCGTTCAGCCCGGTCTGCTGCACATCCTGTGCCAGGGCCATGCCCGCATGCGCTTGGACCGTGCCCACCAGCTGCCCCACGGTCTGTGGGTGGCCGACGTCTCCCTGATTGCCATGGACCTGCGCTGTGCCGTCCCCGAGGACCTGCGCAGCATCAGCCAGGCCCTGTCCCAGGTGCTGCACAAGCTGCACCAGCGCCAGTTGGCCCAGGAAGACCGGGTGCAGGGCCCGTCCGTGGACCTGCCCACCGACCTGCAACTGGACGACTGCGGCTGGGTCGCCAACCGCTGGTGCGAGCTGCTGCCCATTCCGCTCGCGCTCAAGCAGCAACTGCTGGAGCTGGAGAGCCCGCTGGTGCGGCTGGAGCTGGTCGGCGATGTGCTGGAGCGCACTGGCATCGCCTTCTGAGCGGCAGCGCCGTCCGCCCCCCCCCTCTGTCCATTCCCGCGCCCGCGGTCCGCGGGCCGTCCTCTTCCAGCCCCCTGGGCTCACCGGTCGTTGCCCCGGCCCACCGCGCGCCAGCTCGCCGCAGCCGCCCTGGCGGTGCGCCATTACCGCACTTACCCACATTCAGAGGCAAAAAAACTAGAATGCAGGGTTTTGGTATTTGCAACAACGGCCTGCGGGCTGCGCACCTCCATGTCTGACACCACCCACACCGCTGCGGCAGAAGTTGCCACACCCCAGGACGAAAACAAGCTCATCGCCGAACGCCGCGAAAAACTCAAGGCCCTGCGCGAGCAGGTCAAGGCCCAGGGTGGTGTGGCATTCCCCAATGACTTCAAGCCTGCCGACCGCGCTGCCGACCTGATTGCGGCGCATGCCGGCCAGGAAGCCGAAGCCCTGGACGCCGCTGCCACCACCGTCAGCGTGGGCGGCCGCATGATGCTCAAGCGTGTGATGGGCAAGGCCAGCTTTGCCACCATCCAGGACGCCACCGGCCGCATCCAGATCTATGTGACCCGTGATGCCGTGGGCGAAGAAGTCTATGCCGACTTCAAGAAGTGGGACCTGGGCGACATCATCGGTGCCGAAGGCGTGCTGATGAAGACCAAGACCGGCGAACTGTCGATCAAGGCCACCCGCATCCGCCTGCTGACCAAGAGCCTGCGCCCCATGCCCGACAAGTTCCATGGCATGGCCGACCAGGAACAGAAGTACCGCCAGCGCTACGTCGACCTGATGATGGACGAAGACGCCCGCAAGCGTTTTGTGGCCCGCAGCAAGGCCGTCTCCGGCATGCGCGACTTCATGGTGCAAAACGGCTTCCTGGAAGTCGAAACCCCCATGCTGCACCCCATCCCCGGTGGTGCCAATGCCAAGCCGTTCATCACCCACCACAACGCGCTCGACCAGGAGATGTACCTGCGCATTGCGCCGGAGCTCTACCTCAAGCGCCTGGTGGTCGGTGGTTTCGAGCGCGTGTTCGAGATCAACCGCAACTTCCGCAACGAAGGCATCTCGGTGCGCCACAACCCCGAGTTCACCATGATGGAGTTCTACGCGGCCTACTGGAACTACCGCGACATCATGGACTACACCGAAGCCCTGGTGCGCGACACCGCCACCAAGGCCGTGGGCACGCTGCAGCTGACCTACGGCGGCAAGCCGGTGGACCTGGCCGCGCCGTTCGAGCGCCTGACAATCCCGGAAGCCATCGTCAAGTACACCGATGCCGGCGAGAACGTGGGCAACCGCGAGTGGCTGACCAATGCCCTGAAGAAGCTGGGCATGAAGGAAGACAAGGACAAGCTGTCCACCCGCTCCCTGGCCAGCCTGCAGGTGCTGTACTTCGAAGAAGTGGTCGAAGAAAAGCTGTGGAACCCCACCTTCATCATGGAGCACCCCACCGAGATCTCGCCGCTGGCCCGTGCCAACGACGACCGCCCCGAGGTGACCGAGCGCTTCGAGCTCTACATCACCGGCCGTGAATTCGGCAACGGCTTCTCCGAGCTGAACGACGCCGAAGACCAGGCCGCCCGCTTCAACGCCCAGGTGGATGCCAAGGACGGCGGTGACGACGAAGCCATGTACTTCGACCACGACTTTGTGCGCGCCCTGGAATACGGCATGCCCCCCACCGGCGGCTGCGGCATCGGGATTGACCGTTTCATGATGCTGCTCACAGACAGCGCCAGCATTCGTGACATCATTCTGTTCCCTGCCCTGCGCCGCGAACAGAACGCCGGATAAAACCACGTTCGGCGGCCCGCGATGGCTGCCTTCGTAACCAACCACTACACTGGGCCGCACATCGCGGCCCTTTGTGCGTGGTGGCGCCGCTTTTTTGGAGAGACAGGACTGCCGAATGCATGCATCCCCTGCATTGAATGCCGCAGCGCCCCATCCGGACGCTTCGGCCCCCTTGTCCAACAGCTTCACCGTGCTGGTGGTGGACGATCAGGCCTCGGTGCGCCATTCCCTGATCACCGAACTGCGCCACGCAGGCGTCACCGAGGTGATGGAAGCCGTGGACGCACCGTCTGCCGTGCAGATGTTCAAGATGCGCCGCCCGGACCTGGTGCTGCTGGACATCCGCCTGCCCACGCACGACGGCTACTGGGTCGCCCAGCAGCTGCGCGAGGCCGAAGTGGGCGACTGGACGCCCATCATTTTCCTGTCAGGCCTGGACAATGACCTGGACATCTGGCGCGGCATTGAATCCGGTGGCGACGACTACCTGATCAAGCCCGTCAAGCCCATTGTGCTGATCGCCAAGCTGCGTGCCATGCGGCGCCTGCTGGACATGCGCCGCCGCCTGGTCAGCCTGTCGGCCGAGCTGCACCTGGCCAACCAGCGCCTCAACGAGATGGTGGAGGTCGACGCCCTGACCGGGCTGGTCAACCGCCGCGGCTTTGACCGCATCCTGCACTCCGAGATCGATGCCGCCCGCCGCGAGCAGCAACCGCTGACACTGATGCTGTGCGACCTGGACCATTTCAAGCGCTTCAACGACGCCGCAGGCCATGTGCAGGGCGATGACTGCCTGCGCGCCGTGGGCCGGCTGCTCAAGGAGGTCTGCGTGCGCCCGCGCGACGTGGCCTCGCGCTACGGTGGGGAGGAGTTTGCGATGATCCTGCCCAACACGCCGCGCTCCGGCGCCATGACGTTTGCCCGTGCGCTGGGCAGCATGCTGCGCAGCCGCGCCATCCCCCACCCGGACTCGCCCAGCGGCGCCGTGCTGTCGCTGTCCGGCGGCATCACCACCTGCATTCCCGACGAAGGCACCAGCGCCGAGAGCATGGTGATGCGCGCCGACGAAGCCCTGTACGCGGCCAAAGCCCAGGGCCGCGACCGGTTTTTCAGTTTCGAGATGCAGATGGATACCATTGAGCAACGCCGGGGCTGAACCCGGCCTGCGCCACACCGACCAGGGCACCACGGCGGTGCCCTGTTTTTTTGGATAGAAAGTTTTGTTCCCGTGACCCTGCTGCAACGCATGAAGAGCCTCCAGACCCATTTGCCCGCCTGGGTGACGGACTGGCTGGATGTCGTGGTTCCCCTGCTCCAGATGGTGCTGATCATCGTGGTCGCCTGGCTGCTGCACCGCCTGCTCAAACGGCTGATCGTGCGCGCCAGCGACCACTACCAGTTCCCGCACGAGCTGCTGATGCCCATCCACACCGTGGTGCGCTGGCTGATCATCATCAGCGCGCTGCTGCTGGTGCTGGAGCGCCTGGGGGTGTCTGCCAGCGTGCTGTGGACCGCCTTCACCGGCTTTGCGACCGTGGGCGCCGTGGCGTTCTTTGCCGCGTGGAGCGTGCTGTCCAACCTGTTCTGCGCCTTCCTGATCTTCACCGTGGGGCCGTTTCGCGTGGGCGATCACATCGAGCTGCTGGACACGGCCGAAAAGCCCGGCGCCCTGGGCAAGGTGGTGGACATCAACCTGCTCTACACCACGCTGGAAGACGCCACCGCCCCGGTGGCCGGCACACTGCTGCAGATTCCGAATGCACTGATCTTCCAGCGCGTGGTGCGCCGCTGGCGCGCCGGCACCGAGCTGCCACCCGAAAAGCTGCAGCACCCGGCCCCGCCGGCCCCTGGCGCTTCGGAGCCCGCCCCCGCCCCCAAGAGCGCGACCTTCCCGTAAGCACCACGCCCTTCAAACAAAAAAGCCCTGCTGCACTGCACCAGGGCTTTTTTTGATCCGCAGGGGAACGCGGACCCGATGGCCTGATCGCCTGACGGCCCTGCGGCGCGGTACGGTCAGCGCTCAGTACAGCTGGGGCACGATCATGCTTTCCGGCACCGGGCTGCGCAGGTAGTCCGCATGGCGCACCCGCGCGGGCAGCTCCACTTCGGGGCGGGGCACCTCGCTATAGGGGAACTGCGACAGCAAATGCCGTATGCAGTTCAGCCGCGCCTGCTTCTTGTTGTCAGCCGGCACCACCCACCACGGGGCTTCGGGGATGTGGGTGTGTTCCATCATCACTTCCTTGGCACGGGTGTAGTCCTCCCAGCGGCGGCGGGACTCCAGGTCCATGGGCGAGAGCTTCCACTGCTTGAGCGGGTCGTGGATGCGCCCCAGAAAGCGCAGGTGCTGCTCTTCGTCGGTGATGGAGAACCAGTACTTGATCACGCGGATGCCGGAGCGCGCCAGCATGCGCTCGAACTCGGGCACGGAGCGGAAGAACTCGTCGTACTCCTCGTCCGAGCAAAAGCCCATCACCCGCTCCACCCCGGCGCGGTTGTACCAGCTGCGGTCAAAAAGCACCATCTCCCCGGCGGCCGGCAGGTGGGCGGCATAGCGCTGAAAGTACCACTGCGTGCGTTCGCGGTCGTTCGGGGCAGGCAGCGCCACCACGCGGCACACGCGCGGATTCAGGCGCTGGGTGATGCGCTTGATCACGCCGCCCTTGCCAGCGGCATCCCGCCCTTCGAACAGGATCACGGCCTTCTGTTTGGTGGACGCCACCCAGTCCTGCAGCTTGACCAGCTCGGCCTGCAGCCGGAACAGCTCCTTGAAATACGCCACGCGCTGGGCATGGCTTTCCGGTGCAACTTCGGCCGCGCCCGGTACGGCGCCGAGCACCCCGGTACGGTCTTCGATTTCCAGCTCCAGCTCTTCGTCCAGGCTGTCCAGCAGGTCGCTCTCGATACGGCGCACCAGCTCTTCACGGTTGTCCCAATTCATCGCACACCTTCTTGCTTTGCCGGTTGTGGCATCTGCCACACAGGCTACGCGCCCCATGCGACGGTTTGATGACAGCCGCGTGCAGCCTGCCCGTCGGCCACCTCCGGAGGCCGGCCTCGCTGTGTCGCTTCATCGTTTTGCGCACAAGCACATCCATTTTTGTTCGTTGGATGGCACGCCGGCGGCTCGCAAGATGCTGTCTATCGCCATCTTCCTGCGATGGATTGCACCGAAAGACCACGCCATGACTTACACCGCTACCGCCGCCGAGACCACCACCACCGCCGCCGCCCAGCGCCCGCAGCTGCCTGCCGTGTTGCAGCAGGCCCTGGTACAGGCCCAGGAACAAGGCCTGGCCTATGCCGGCAGCGTGGCCCCGCTCCAAGCCTGGCAGCTGGTGCAGCAAGGCCTGGCCCTGCTGGTGGACGTGCGCAGCGCCGAAGAACGCAAATTTGTCGGCCAGGTGCCGGGCAGTGCCCATGTGCCCTGGGCCAGCGGCACGGCGCTGACACGCAACCCCCGCTTTGCCCGCGAACTGGCCGCGCTGCACGCCAAACAGCCACAACCGCTGCCCGTGCTGCTGTTGTGTCGCAGCGGCAAACGCTCCGCACTGGCCGCCCAGGAAGCCGCCAAGGCTGGCCTGCCCCATGTCTTCAATGTCAGCGAAGGCTTTGAAGGCGACCACGACACACAGCAGCAACGCGGCCACTTCAATGGCTGGCGCTTTTACGGCCTGCCCTGGGTGCAGGACTGACCCCTCCCTCTTTACCGGATTGCGATTGCCACCATGAGCTCTTTCGACATTGCCCCCATCGTCACGCAGCTGCGCCAGGTCCGCGACCATTGGCGCGAACAGCAGAACCGCACGGAATCCGGCCACCGTGAATTTCCATCGCGGGACGCCATTGCCCAGGCCGTGGAAGGCCTCAAAGGCGTGCTCTACCCGCAGCGCCTGGGACCGTCCGACCTGCGCCACGCCAGCGAAGACTTCTATGTAGGCCACACCCTGAACACGGCGCTGCAGCTGCTGCAGACCCAGGCCCAGATCGAGCTGCACTACCGCCACCGCAGTGCGGGAGTGAGCGTGCCGGATCCCTCCGGCCAGGCAGCCCAGGCCCTGCGCGCAGTCCAGGCCGTTGCCCAGCAGTTGCCGCTGTTGCGCCAGCTGCTGGACATCGATGTGCTGGCCGCCTTCCATGGCGACCCCGCTGCGCGCAGCGTGGACGAGGTGGTGCTGAGCTACCCCGGCGTGCTGGCACTGATCCACCACCGCATCGCCCACGCCTTCTACCGGCTGGAGCTGCCGCTGCTGGCCCGCATCATGGCCGAGCTGGCCCATGGGCAGACGGGCATCGACATCCACCCCGGCGCACAGATCGGCCCCGGCTTCTTCATCGACCACGGCACCGGTGTCGTGATTGGCGAGACCGCCGTCATCGGCCAGAACGTACGCATCTACCAGGCCGTGACGCTGGGCGCCAAGCGCTTCCCCAAGGATGCCCAGGGGCATCTGCAAAAAGGCTGGGCGCGCCACCCCATCGTGGAGGACGACGTGGTGATCTACGCCGGCGCCACTATCCTGGGGCGGGTGACCATCGGCAAAGGTGCGGTCATCGGCGGCAATGTCTGGATCACCGACGACGTGCCCGCCGGCACCCATGTCAGCCAGGCCAGCCTGCGCCAGGCCGAGCAACCGGCGGAGCTGCCCGTGGCTGCGGCGGTGCCGCCTGCCACGCCCCCGGTGCTGTCTGCCCCGGCCCCGGAACGCACCGCCCGCGTGGCCGCCTGAACATGCCCGCGCAACACTTTGTCCAGGACTTCGGGCTGGCCGTGCGCCAGCTGCGCGAAGGGCGCGGCTGGTCGCAGGAGCACCTGGCCGCACAGTCCGATCTGAACCGCTCCTACGTGGGCGAGATCGAGCGCGGCCAGGTGGCGCCCTCCCTGATCACGCTGCACAAACTGGCCCAGGCCCTGCACCTGGGCACGGCCGACCTGCTGGCGCATGCCGAACGCATACGCCAGCAGCGTGAAAGCCAGCGCCAGCACCTGGCAACGCGCTTGGCGGCGATAGCCGGTTGAAGCCCGATCGGCGGCATTGAACACTGGCGAAGACTGTTTTCCCGCATTTCCCACCACCGATTCCACCAGGAGCCTTTTTCCATGACAGCAACCGTCGGCGGTACCACCGCCCTGGGCGACAACGCAGCCCGCCAGCTTGCCAATGCCACCAAGACCGCACCGCAGCTGGCCACGATCACGCCGCGCTGGCTGACCCATCTGCTGCAATGGGTGCCGGTGGAGGCCGGCATCTACCGCGTCAACCAGGTCCAGAACCCGGAAGATATCAAGGTCACCTGCACCGCCAAGCAGCACGAGAACCAGCTGCCGCGCACCTATGTGGACTACGACGCCAAGCCGCGCGAATACTTCCTGAACGCGGTCTCCACCGTGCTGGATGTGCACACCCGCATCTCCGACCTCTACAGCAGCCCGCACGACCAGATCAAGGAACAGCTGCGCCTGACGATCGAGACCATCAAGGAAAACCAGGAAAGCGAGCTGATCAACAACCCCGACTACGGCCTGCTGTCCCAGGTGAGCGACGAACAGCGCATCTTCCCGCTGACCGGTGCGCCCACCCCCGATGACCTGGACGAGCTGCTGACCAAGGTCTGGAAGGAACCCGCCTTCTTCCTGGCCCACCCGCTGACCATTGCCGCCTTCGGCCGTGAAGCCACGCGCCGTGGCACGCCTCCGCCCACTGTCAGCCTGTTCGGCAGCCAGTTCATCACCTGGCGCGGCGTGCCGCTGATCCCTTCGGACAAGGTGCCGGTGGCCGATGGCAAGAGCAAGATCCTGCTGCTGCGCGTGGGCGACCGCCGCCAGGGCGTGGTGGGCCTGTTCCAGCCCGGCCTGCCCGGCGAACAAAGCCCGGGCCTGTCGGTGCGCTTCATGGGCATCAACAACCACGCCATCGCCAGCTACCTGATCTCGCTGTACTGCTCGCTGGCCGTACTCACTCCCGACGCCGTGGCCGTGCTGGACGACGTGGAAATCAACAAGTACCACGACTACTCGGTGCTGGACACCTACAAGTAAGTCCCGCTTTGCGCTGCGTCGGGGGGTTGACCATCCCCACGCAGCGCACATCCCCAGAGCACAAGCAGCCCCTTTTCGACATCGCGCACCACAGGAGATGCGGTTTTGAGCACCACCACCGCGCAAGCGCCCACCCCGGCCGCCGCACAAGCCGCCCCGCTGGCGCCCCCGATTCCTTCCACCCCGGCTGCGCCGCTGGACACCGGCGCGCTGGCGCAGCTGGCGACGGCCTTGTTCCGCAGCCTGCCCGGCAGCGCCGCCCCCCAGGGGGCCCAGCCCCCCAACACCTGGGCCCCAGGCGGCTCCCCCCTGGCCAGCCCGGCGGGCCTGGCGCCCAATGTGCCCGGAACGCCCTTCCCGCAAGGACAGATCCCGGGGGCCAATGTGCTGCCCAGCAACCCCGGCACCGTGCTGGCCCTGGGCCACCGCGCCGCGACGGCACGTCCGCATGCGGCCGCCGGCAACGGCGTGCCCGACCAGGCATTCACCGCCCTGCCCGCCTACGAACCCCGCCTGGCCGGCGCCACCGATGGTGTGCCCCAGGCCGCGGCCGCAGACGCCGCCACGCAGCGGCCTGCAGCAGGAGGCGCTGCGGCAGTTGCGCCAACGCACCCCTCCCATCCCGGGCTGGATGCACTGAGCCAGCAGGCCGTGACCGCACTGGGCAGCCAGGGCACGGCACCGGGCACGCCGTTCGTTCCCGGCATCCCCTCCGGCCTCCTGGCAACGTCCGCCGCGCCAGCGGCCACGCTGCCCGGCAGCACCGATGCCGCAGCCCCGCAGTTCTACTTTGTCGATGCGGTCGCCCTGCCCGGCGGCTTCGTCACCCCGGCCAAGCCCCATCCCCACGGGCAGGCTGCCAGCACGCCGCAGTCGCAGGCCGACCGCCACCCCGGCTTCGATGTGCAGGCGGTACGCCGTGACTTTCCCATCCTGGCCGAGCGCATCAACGGCAAGCCGCTGGTCTGGCTGGACAACGCCGCCACCACCCACAAGCCGCGCCAGGTAATCGAGCGCATTGCGCACTTCTACGCGCACGAGAACTCCAACATCCACCGCGCCGCCCACACGCTGGCGGCCCGCGCCACGGACGCCTACGAACACGCCCGTGAAGTGGTGCGCCGCTTCATCCATGCCCCCGATGTGAACGAAGTCATCTTCGTGCGCGGCACGACCGAAGCCATCAACCTGGTGGCCAAGGCCTGGGGCGGGCAGAACGTGGGGGCCGACGATGAAATCATCGTCAGCCACCTGGAGCACCACGCCAACATCGTGCCCTGGCAGCAACTGGCACAGGCCAAGGGCGCCAGGCTGCGCGTGATTCCGGTCGATGACCAGGGCCAGATCCGCCTCGACGAATACGAAAAGCTGCTGAACGACCGCACCAAGATCGTCGCCATCGGCCATGTGTCCAATGTGCTGGGCACCGTAGTGCCGGTCAAGGAAGTGGTGGCCCGCGCCCGGGCACGCGGCATCACCACGCTGGTGGATGGCGCCCAGTCCATCGCCCACACGCCGGTCAATGTGCAGGACATCGGGGCCGACTTCTTTGTCTTCTCGGGCCACAAGATCTTTGCCCCCACCGGCATCGGTGCACTCTGGGGTCGCCGCGCCGTGCTGGAGGCCATGCCGCCCTGGCAGGGCGGCGGCAACATGATTGCAGACGTGAGCTTCGAGAAGACCGTGTTCCAGCCGCTGCCCAACACCTTCGAGGCGGGTACCGGCAACATTGCCGACGCCGTGGGCCTGGGAGCGGCGCTGGAGTATGTGGAGCGCATCGGCATCGAGAACATCAGCCGCTACGAACACGCGCTGGTGGACTACGGCATGCAGCAGCTGGCCACGATTGCCGGCCTGCGCCTGATCGGCACCGTGCCCGGCAAGGCCAGCGTGCTGTCGTTCACGCTGGAAGGCTATACGACCGACGAGGTGGGCAAGGCGCTGAATGCCGAAGGCATCGCCGTGCGCACCGGCCACCACTGCGCCCAGCCGATTCTGCGCCGCTTCGGCGTGGAAACCGCGGTGCGCCCGTCGCTGGCCTTCTACAACACCTTCGAGGAAATCGACCAGCTGGTCGCCATCGTGCGGCGCCTGGCCAGCCAGCGCCGCTGAAGGCGGCCGGCGTCAAAAAAGCCACGGTGCCTTGCGGTGCCGTGGCTTTTTTTGTGGGGTACTTCAGCGCTGCTCTCCTGCGCCGAAGCGGCCGCCGTCAAGGCCGCTCAGGGCTTGCGCGGCTTGACCTTGCTGGCGGCCAGCTTGGCCGTCACACGGGCCTGCTCCACATCGGCAGCGCGCGCCAGGGCCACGCCCATGCGGCGCTTCACAAAGCTTTCAGGCTTGCCGAACAGGCGCAGATCGGTGCCGGGAATCGCCAGCGCTTCGTCCACGCCGTCGAACACCAGGCCCTGGGCATCCTGGCCGCCGTAGATCACGGCGCTGGCACCGGGGTTGCGCAGGCTGGTGTCCACCGGCAGGCCCAGGATGGCACGGGCATGCAGCTCGAACTCGCTCTGCCACTGGGTAGCCAGCGTGACCAGCCCCGTATCGTGCGGGCGCGGCGAGACTTCGCTGAACCACACCTGCTCGCCCTTGACGAACAGTTCCACGCCGAACAGGCCCAGGCCGCCCAGGTTGTCGGTCACGGCCTTGGCAATCTGCTGCGACTTCGCCTGGGCCGTGGCGGACATGGGATGGGGCTGCCAGCTTTCCACGTAGTCGCCCGCCTGCTGGATATGGCCCACCGGATCGCAGAAATGGGTCTCGACCTGGCCATCCGCGCCCTTGGCGCGCACCGTCAGCTGGGTGATTTCGTAGTCGAAATCGATGAAGCCTTCGACGATCACACGGCCCTTGGCCACGCGGCCACCGGCCATGGCGTAGTCCCAGGCTTTCTGCACATCGGCGGGGCCGTCGATCTTGCTCTGGCCCTTGCCCGAGCTGCTCATCACCGGCTTGACCACGCAGGGGTAACCGATCGCGGGCTGGCCGTCGCTGCCCTCGATAGCGGCCTGCAGCTCGTCCTGGGAATCGCAGAAGCGGTAGGGGCTGGTGGGCAGGCCCAGGGTTTCGGCCGCCAGGCGGCGGATGCCTTCGCGGTCCATGGTCAGGCGCGTGGCGCGCGCCGTGGGGATGACGGTGACCACGCCAGCGGCTTCCAGCTCTTCCAGCATGGGGGTGGCAATGGCTTCGATCTCGGGCACGACCAGATCGGGCTTTTCGGCCTCGATCAAGGCCTTGAGTTGCGCCGGATCGCTCATGGTGATGGTGCGCGCATGGTGGGCCACTTGCTGGCCGGGGGCGTGCTCATAGCGGTCGACCGCAATGGTCTCCACGCCCAGGCGCTGCAAGGCAATCAGCACTTCCTTGCCCAGCTCGCCGCTGCCCAGCAGCATGACTTTGGTGGCGTGGGGGGTGAGAGGGGTTCCGAGGGTGGTCATAAGCGCTTTCCGTCCAGCCAGCGGGCGTAGCCCGCTATCGTTTTACATGGCGGAAGGCTCCGCCGCACAGGCGGAATCATAGTGGCTGGCGGCTGGCCCTCGCCGCCGAACGGGTTGTGCCCCGCCAGCCTCTCGCCACTCAGTCCACGATGAACAGCTTGGCACCGGTGGGCGCGGAAGAACGGTGGGCTTCCGCCTGGTCGGCGACCTGGTAGCTCATGCCCGGACGCAGCACCACGTGGCGGCCATCGTCCAGTTCAGTGTGCAACTCCCCCTCCAGGCACAGCAGGATATGGCCCTTGCTGCACCAGTGGTCGGCCAGGTAACCCGGCGTGTACTCCACCATGCGCACGCGCAGCGCCCCAAACTGGCGGGTGCGCCACCAGGCCGTGCCCTGTTCGCCCGGATGGGCCGTGGGTTCCACCTGCGACCAGTCGGTGGTGCCAAAGGGGATATCGTTCATCTGCATGGGAAAGTGCTCCTGGGGAAATGCACATCCATTCTCCATGCAGGCTGCTGCAGTGGGCCGCAGGGCTTGTGCATGCGCCCCATGTCCGCAGGCGATGGGGTGGACGCCGCGACCCCGGGCCTAGGCATACACATGGTCGAAGAATTGCCGCTCCAGCTGCACGGCACGCTGAAAGTAGCCAGCGGCCTCGGCACGGGCCGCATCGCTCAGCGCCGGACCGACACGGTCCAGTTCACTGCGCAGCCAGGCCACGAAGCCGCGGAAGAAGTCATTGGCGTGCAAGGTGATCCACTCCGCATGCTCGAAGCGCACGGGCAGCGGCAGCTGCTGCTTGGCGGGCTGGTCTGCCCAGTCCAGGTACAGGCCTTCGGCCACGGCCAGCACAGCGATGCAGTTGGCGTAGTTCAGGCTCTGCGCCGCTTCATGCATCAGTTGCTGGAACGCCTGGGTCTGGGGCGTGAGCGACGGCGCCAGACGCTCGGGCTCGGGCACTCCCAGCGCGTCGAAGCTGCGCAGGAAATAGGTGTTCTCGTCGCTGGTGATCATGGCCGCAAACTGCGACAGCGTGACACGCGGCGCAAACCGGTCGGCGCTGGCAATGGCGGCGCCCAGCAAGGCCACAAAGCGATTGATGAACTGGTAGTCCTGCACCAGATAGCGGCGCAGCACGGCATCGTCCAGCGTGCCGGCAAAGATCTCGTCGACAAAACGGTGCTGTACGCAGGCGGTCCAGTCACCGATGCAGGACTGGCGCAGTTGTTCGGCAAAGCCGGTAGGAAGGGTACTCATGCTCTCGATGGAAATGCTTGTCCGGGTGCGCCGCAACGGCGAAACACCAGGTGATGGGGGGCGTATCGTCAGCGCAAGGTTCAGTGCGTCAGCGCGGCTTTGCCGCTGCCGCGCTGGGGCACTTCGCCACTGGCAAAGTCATAGTCGCCGGACCACACCGCATCGCCCCAGTTCCAGTTGGCGCTGGCCTGCTCCAGGCTCAGCACATGCACGCCGGCCAGGTCCTGCACACGTTCCTGCAGCCAGGCGATCTGGTCGCTGCGCACAAATACAAGGGTGTTGATGCTCCATTCGGCATCGGTCACGCCCAGGCCCTGCAACTGCTCCAGCAGCGGGGCGTACCACTTGGCCACGCGTTCGTTGAGCTTGTTGACCAGCCCCAGCGGGAATCCGGAGGCCGAGACCTCCACCACATACAGCTGGCGCTTGGTGGGACGCAGCGCCACAAAGGCCGGGCTTTGCCAGCCAGCGGCCACATCGTAGTGGTGGGCCACAAAGGTTTCGCCGTTGGCCGTGAGCAGTTGCATCACGGCTTCTTGATGTCGGTCCATGGCTTGTGTTTCTTGCAAATTCAGCAGCCCCGCACCTTAGCGCGTTTTGGCCGCCCTGCCCGCTGCGCACGGTGTAAAAGCCTGCATCAGCCCGGCGCGGCGGCGCACCGGGCGGACGCTCAGCAGTGCTCGCCCAGGCAGATGCCGATATCCCGGGCCATGCGCAGCAGCCCATGGTCCAGCGGCACCTTGCGCTGGGTATTGGCGACCTCGGAAATCGCCACGCTGCCAATCGCCCCGTGCTCCAGCGTGACCATGCGGCCGAACTGCCCCAGCAGCACCAGCTGGGCGGCGTGGTGGCCGAACTGGGTGGCCAGCACCCGGTCGAACGGGGTGGGATCGCCACCGCGCTGCACATGGCCCAGCACCGTGGTGCGCACCTCGCTCTGGAGGTGCGGCTGCAGGCGTTCGCGCAGCACATGGCCCACGCCGCCCAGGCGCACCGGGTCGGGGCTGTGGGCAATGTGTTCGCGCACCGTCAGGCTGTGCCCGCTTTCCTTGGCACCTTCGCCGATGCAGATGATGGTGTAGCGCTGGCGTTGCTCGCGCTCCTGGCAGACATGGATGATGCTTTGCAGGTCGTAGTCGATCTCGGGCAGCAGGATGACGTCGGCAGCGCCGGCAATGCCGGATTCCAGCGCCAGCCAGCCGGCATGGCGCCCCATGGTCTCCACAATCATCACGCGGTGGTGGCTGTTGGCCGTGCTTTCGATGCGGCGCAGGCTTTCGGTCACCGTGGCCACGGCCGTGTCAAAGCCGAAGCTGCGTTCGCAGCGGGCAATATCGTTGTCGATGGTCTTGGGCACCCCCACGCACTGCAGGCCCACGCGCGACAGACCGTGGGCCAGGCTCATGGTGCCGTCGCCGCCGATGGCCACCACCACGTCCAGGCCCAGCGTCTGGACGTTGCGCCCCACCTGCGCCAGCGTGGCTTCGTCGCGCAGCGGGTTGGCGCTGTTGCTGGTGCCCAGAATGGTACCGCCGATGTGCAGAATGCCCGAGACTTCATCCCAGCTCAGGGGCTTGACGCGCGGCACCTCGCCCATTAGGCCTTCAAAGCCGTCGGCAATGCCCAGCACCTCGCACTGGCCATGGTTGATCAGGGACTTGGTGACCGAGCGGATCACTGCATTCAGGCCCGGGCAATCGCCCCCACCGGTCAACACACCAACGCGCATGAAAAGACTCCTTGTTCTGTACCGCACCGGGCGCCTTCATAACAACGCAGCGGTGCAAAACGGAATCATCCCACGCCAGCAGGCGCTTGCGGCATAAAAAAACCCAGCCGGACGCTCTGTCCGGCTGGGTTCGATGGGAGGCATGCCCGGTCCGTGAAGGGCCGGGGTGCGCGCCTTGCGGCTTACTGGGCGCGTTCGGGGGCAGCCGCAGCCTGGGTGTGCTTGCGCACCTTGCTGACGTCGCTCGCGCTGACGTTGGACGCCTTGTTGCCCCAGCCGTTGCGGATGAAGCTGGCCAGCTGGGCCACTTCTTCGTCGGTCAGGCGATCAGCATAGCCTTGCATGGCCAGGTGCATGGGGCGGCGGCTGGTCGAAGGCACCGACGTACCGTTCAGGATCACCGACACGAACGGGTTGGCGTCCTTGCCCAGCACCATGGCATTGCCTTGCAGCTCGGGGAAGATCTCGGGCGCACCCTTGCCGCTCACAAAGTGGCAGGCTGCGCAGTTGTCGAGATACAGACGGGCGCCCACCGGCATGTCCGGCGATGCAGACGTCAGCAGCGTCGCCGTGGCCTTGCCGGCTTCGTCAGCAGGCAGTGCGGGCATGCTGCGGGGACCGGCAGCGGCCACCTTGGCAGGCACGGCTTCCACCGGCTGGCCGTCCATGCTCTTCAGGAACACCGCCATGGCGTTCAGGTCGGCATCGGTCATGTACTGCATCGAGTGCTCGACCACCAGCGCCATCTCGCCATTGGCCACCGCGTGTGCATTGCGGCCCGTTGCCAGATAGGCAGCGATCTCTTCGGCCGTCCACCTCTGCACGCGGGCATCCTTGCCGCGCAGTGCAGGCGCCGTCCACTCATCCACCATGCCGCCAGTCAGGAAGCTGGCATCGCTCAGGCGTGTGCCGTCCTGGGCCATGAAGGTCGTGCGCGGGCTGTGGCAGGCAGCGCAGTGGCCTGCACCTTCGACCAGGTACTGGCCGCGGATCTGCTGCTCGTCACCGGCCATGGGCTTGAACTTGGCTTCACCCGACAGGGCCAGCCAGTTCCAGGCACGCAGGCCAAAGCGCATGTTGAACGGGAAGGTCAGGCTGGTGGCCTGCACTTCGTTCTTCACGGGCTTCACTTCGGTCTGGATGTAGTCGTACAGCGCGCGCAGATCGCTTTCCGCCATGAAACGGTAGTTCTCGTACGGCATGGCCGGGTACAGCTGCTGGCCGTGGCCACCGACGCCATCGACCATGGCGGCGCGGAACTGGTCCAGTGTCCAGTTACCGATACCGGTTTCCTTGTCGGGCGTGATGTTGGACGACCAGATGGTGCCCAGCGGGCTTTCGATGCCACGGCCACCGGCCATGGACTCGCCGCCATTGGCGGTGTGGCAGGCCATGCAGTCGCCTGCACGCATGACATATTCACCACGGCCGGGCTCGGCCTTCCAGTCGGCAGCCAGGGTTTCGTTGGCCGGAGTGGGCTTGAACGGTGCGTAGGCCAGGGCCAGCGCAGCGACGATACCCAGGACGATCAGTGCAATCAGAATGCTGAGGATTTTTTTCATGGATGACACTTCCTCAGACCAACGGACGCGGGTTCTTCAGGTACATGGTACGGATGGCATGCAGCGTCCAGTAGGCCAGGCCGCCGACCATGCCGGTGGGGTTGTACTGGGTGTTCTGCACAAAGTTGCCGGCACCGAAGACGAACACGTTGTGCTTGTCCCAGGCCTGGCAGTAGCGGTTGACCACCCCTTCGGTGGGCTTTTCGGACATCACGTGGCCGCCGGTGTTGTGCGTGGTCTGGTAAGGACGCACGTCGAACTTGGCGCCAATGCTCTTGAAGCCCGACTGGATCAGATCCGGCTTCAAGGCGTTGCCCACCTCCTCGGCCTTGACCTTCTGGTACTGGGTCATCTTGATGTCGTTGTCCTGCCAGTTGAAGGTCATGCGCATCAACGGACGGCCATGCGGATCCTTGTAGGTGGGATCCAGGTCCAGGTGGTTGTTGCGGTAGGACATGTGCGAACCGTGCGTGCCGATCGACATGGAGTGGCCGTACCACTCGCCAATGCCCTTCTTCCAGCCCGCACCCCAGCCCGGCGTGCCCTTGGGCAGCGGCATGGAGCGGATCGGCTGACCGTTCATGGTGCCGACGCGCCAGTAGGCGCCACCGATGAAGCCCAGCTTGCCGAAGTCGTTCTGGTTGATGCCGTAGTCATCGATGCACATGCCGTTGGAGCCATGACCGATGAAGGGGTTGAAGCTTTCGTCCTTGAAGAACAGGGTCACGCCACCATTCATCTGGTAGGCGTAGTTCTTGCCCGTCACACCGGTGTTGGTCTTGGGGTCGTAAGGCTTGCCGATGCCGGAAACCAGCAGCAGATGCACATTGTTCAGCTGGTAGGACGACAGGATCACCAGGTCCGCAGGCTGGAACACTTCTTCCTGCTTGACCGCATCGAAGTACGTCACGCCGGTGGCAGTCTTGCCGTCGGCCGAGCTTTCCACGCGCAGCACTTCGGAGTGGGTGCGGTATTCGAAATTGGGCTTGCGCTTGAGGGCATCCAGCACGGCCGTCTGGGGCGACGACTTGGAGTACTGGTAGCAGCCGAAACGCTCGCAGAAGCCGCAGAAGTTGCAAGGCGCCATCTGCATGCCGTATGGGTTCACATAGGCCGTGGACGCGATGCCGGCAGGTGCCGGGAACGGGTGCAGGCCCATGCTCTTGGCGCAGGCTTCGAACTTGCTGGCATCGTAGGTCGATGGCAGCGCAGGCATGGGGTAGTCTTTGGAGCGCCAGCCCTCGAACGGGTTGCCGCCGGCCTGGATCTGCCCCTTGATGTTGCCGGCCTTGCCAGAGACACCGGCCACTTCGTCAAACTGGGTGAAGAAGGGTTCCAGCTCGTCATAGCTGACGGGATAGTCCATCAGGTTCATGCCTTCTGGAATGATGGACTCGCCCCAGCGCTCCTTCACATAGGTGCGCAGCTTGATTTCTTCCGCCTGCGGACGCCACAGCAGACCGTTCCAGTGCGTGCCGGCACCACCCACGCCGTTGGCGGGCAGGAAGGAGCCCATCGCGCGGTAAGGCAAGGCGACTTCGTTGTCGTCGCGGCGCACCGTCACCGTCTGCTGACGGGGGTGCTGCATGTTCTTCAGGCGCACGCCGTAGGTGAGTTCATCGATCTGGTTGGGGTACTTGAACTCGGGCACCGTGTTCTGGTCGCCGCCGCGCTCCAGCGCCACGATCTCCAGCCCTTCGGCGGCCAGTTCCATCCCGGCGATGGAGCCGGTCCAGCCCAGGCCAACGATGACCACGTCTTTTTTCTTTTCAATGCGTGCCATGGTTTAAGCCCTTTCGCCCTTGATGGATACCGGTCCCAGTGGGTACTTCTTGTTGTGCTGATCCACCCATTCCGCGTAGCTGGCACGCGCGCCGGGGAAACCGATGTACTTCCAGGCCTGCATGCCATGGTTGCCGCCGTGCATGGGGTCGGCGAAGTAGCCTTCCTTGGTGTTGGCCAGCAGGGTGGCGAAGAAGAAGCTCAGCTCGGGAGCCAGCTTGATCTCACCCTTTTGCAGTGCGGTCAGGGCTTCGTTCTGCTGCTCGACCGTCAGGCTTTTGAATTCCTTGCCAAAGCGTTCCTGGCACGCTGCGTTGAAGGCAGGGATGGCCTGGCGGTACAGCTGCGCAGGCGTCAGCGGCGATTGCCAGCCGCGGTCGGGCGTGGCGGCCGGGTCGTGCGGGCCTTCCATGTACCAGATGTCGGCATTGCCGTAGTAGCCCTTCAGCTGGCGGTCGATGAACACCGGCACATGGGCTTCGATGGCACCTGGGCCGTCACCTTCCGAGGGGATCAGGCGTGCGGTGGCAGCCAGCACAAAGGCCCACTCCTCTGCGTTGAAGTACTCGGGCTGGTACTTGTCCAGCTGTACAGGGGCTTCCTTGGAGTTGGCATGGAACGTCATGGCGACGCCCGTCAGTGCCACACCGGCACCGGATGCCATCAGGAAAGATCGGCGGCTGGGTGGGGAAAAGTTAGACATTTTTCTATTCCTACATCGTGTCGACACCACTCCACACGCCAGTGTGTGGATGGTGTTTCGTTGCATCGAACGTGGTTTTCTTGCCATGCAGAAGTTAGATCTACATCACAAAAAATGCACTTTCGAAAGTGCGCGCGCACACAGATCCCCCACTTCTTGAGCGAGATCATGTTGTTTTAATGCTCCGATACTAGTAGCGCTGGCAAGCATTTGTTTCAGAGGCCGCGCACAACTGCAAACCACCAGTGGTTTTTTATTGGAGAAAAATACTGGGGTTTTCCATTAGATATAAGACCAAAGACTTGTGCTTACGTCTTCTTCCTCGGCCACGCGGTCGATCACGGCCCCGCGCACGCCTGTAAACACGCCTGCCGCCCCTGGGTGGCATGGCGGCTGGCGGTCCCGTTTGGCCGGGACGATGGCGGCATCGCAGACATAAAAAAATCCGCTGCAAACCGGGGTTTGCAGCGGATCAGCGGATGCAGGGCCCCTGCCGGGGCGGGTGCTCAGGGCAGCTGGTCCAGCGCCTGCAGATAGGCAGGCTGGCGCATCAAATCGTCCCAGGCCTGGGGCTCGGTGTCCGGCAGCAGCGACACGCGGCGCGATTCGGAATCCCCATCCGGCACCCAGCGGCCATTGCGCAGCGCGGCATCCATGCCATCCAGCAACTGGTCCACGTGCTCGCCAAAGCCCAGGCTCTGGTTGCACAGCAGCACCATGTCGCAGCCCGCCTGCAGCGCGGACAGCGCAGCTTCGGTGTAGCTGATCAGCGGGCCGCTGCTCCCGTGCAGGCGCCGGGCACCTTCCATGCTCAGGTCGTCGCTGAAGATCGCGCCGTCATAGCGCAGGCGGCTGCGCAGAATGTCTTTGAGCCATTTTTCGCTGAAACCCGCCGGACGCTTGTCCACCTTGGGATAGATCACATGGGCGGGCATCACGGCCGTCAGCACGCTGGAAAGCCATGGGTACGGCGCAGCGTCTTCGTCCAGAATGGCTTTCAGGCTGCGCGGGTCCACGGGGATATCGACATGCGAATCCGCCTTCACAAAGCCGTGACCGGGGAAGTGTTTGCCGCAGTTGCCCATACCGGCCTGCAGCAGGCCGTGCATCAGGCTCCTGGCCAGGGCCGACACCACACGCGGGTCCCGGTGGAAGCTGCGGTCCCCGATGACCGAGCTTTCGCCATAGTCCAGGTCCAGCACGGGGGTGAAGCTGAAATCCACACCGCAGGCACGCAGCTCGCTGCCCAGCACATAGCCGGCCGCCGTGGCGGCATTCAGGGCCCGCATGGCGCCGCTGCCTTCGCGGTGCTTGCTGCCCTTGCCGTCATCCATCCACATTGCACCCAGGGCGCGCATGGGCGGAATGTGGGTGAATCCATCGGTGCGAAAGCGCTGCACGCGGCCGCCTTCATGGTCCACACAGATCAGCAGGTCCGGCTGCACGGCCTTGATGTCGGCACACAGCTGCACCAGGGCCGCCCGGTCTTCCCAGTTGCGCTTGAACAGAATGATGCCGCCCACCAGCGGGTGGGCAAGGCGGGCGCGGTCCGCGTCGGAGAGCGAGGTGCCAGCGATGTCGATGATCAAAGGAGCGTGCAAGCGCATAGAGATACCTTGGAAACGGGTGAAGGTGTCAGAGACTTCGGTGCTGGTCACGGCCCGCGCTGCTGCAGTGCACAGGCGGCCATCCATTCAGGGCTTTTTTTCGACCACACAGTAGCTGGTGGCGTATTCCGATTCGTCGGACATGGAGATGTGGGCCTGCAGGCCCCGGGCCTCGCACCAGGCCTTGAGCGCGCCATGCAGTACCACCGTGGGCTGGCCGCTGGGCAGGTTGGCAATCTCGCAGCTGCGCCAGGTCATGGGCATGACCATGCCCAGGCCGATGGCCTTGCTGAACGCCTCCTTGGCCGAAAAACGCGTGGCCACGTAACGCACGCCGCGGTCCGGCCAGCGCTCGCTGCGCTTTTTCCAGGTCGCGATTTCGGCGTCGCTCAGCACCTTGCGCGCAAAGCGCTCGCCGTGCCGCTCCAGGCTGGCGCGGATGCGGCGGATGTCACAGATATCGGTACCAATGCCGTAGATCATCAAAGAACCCTCCGCACAGTCAATGCCTCGCCACCGGGGCCGCCACGCAGGCCGCCAGCGCGGCGGCGTGGCCCCTCGTCTTCACGCCCGGTCCGCCATGCCGGCATCGATGGCGCGCTGGTAGCTGCGTACGGTCTCGGCATAGCCCAGCTCCAGGGCATCGGCGATCAGTGCATGGCCGATCGACACCTCGGCCACCCCCGGCACCTGGGCCACAAAGGCCGGCAGGTTGTCGCGGTTCAGATCGTGCCCGGCGTTGATGCCCAGGCCCACATCCAGCGCAGCCTGGGCGGCGGCGGCGTAGATGCGCAACTGCTCGGCATGCTGGGGCGTGCCCCAGGAGGCGGCATAGGGTTCGGTGTACAGCTCCACGCGGTCCGCGCCCACGGCCTTGGCGGCGGCCATCTGCTCAGGCACCGGGTCCATGAACAGGCTCACACGCACCCCCAGGGCCTTGCATTCGGCAATCAGCGGACGCAGGCGCTCGGCATCCTGCGGAAAGGTCCAGCCATGGTCGCTGGTGAACTGGTCCTCGCTGTCCGGCACGAAGGTGGCCTGATGGGGGCGCACCTGCCGAATGAAGTCCATCAGGTTCTGCGTGGGATTGCCTTCGATATTGAACTCCGCCCGCGGCCAGGCCTGCATCAGCTCGGCCAGTTCATACACATCCGTGCCGCGAATATGCCGCTCGTCCGGCCGCGGGTGGATGGTGATGCCCTGGGCACCGGCTTCCAGACACAGCTGCGCCGCACGCGTGACGCTGGGAATGCCGAGGTGGCGCGTGTTGCGCACCAGCGCGACCTTGTTGACGTTGACGGACAGCGCGGTGCGCACGGCACCGGACGAAACGGGAGAAGCGGTCATAGCGATTGAAGATCCAACATCAGCTGGCGGGTGCGCAGCGGGGGGTTGCCGCAATGGTATTGCAACAGCGCCCGCAGCTGCGGCTTGAGCGGCGCGGCCACGGCTTCGCAGCAGCGGGCCAGGGCGGCCAGCGGGTCTTTCTGTTGCAACGCGGTATCCAGCGCCAGCCACTGCGCCCCGTTCAGGCTGCCACGCGGGCTGCTGGTGGCCTGCAGGCCGGATTCGGCGGCCAGGGCATACCGGGATTCGGGCTGCAGCGCTTGCAACGTAAGGGTTTCGCTGTCCAGCGCGGGCAGCAGCCCCAGTTCGCGCAGCAGCAGCAGCTCAAAAGCGCGCAGTGCGGGCTCCACGGCGGCGTCGCCCTCCCCGGCATTGCGGCGCGGCGCCGAGGCCGCAGCCAGCAGGCGCACGAGCGCGGCATAGGCATCGAACAGCAGCGCATACGGGTCCTCGCGGGCCAGCAGACGCAGCAGCAGCTCGTTCAGGTACATGCCGGTCATCAGCCCGTCGCCCATGGGCAGCACATGGCCGCCGGCCCATTCCGCCCCCTTGAGCACATGGATGTCGGCCGCTCCGTCGCCCGACAGCGTCCAGTTCAGCCGCAGCGGCTGCAACGCCAGCAGCACCGGCCGGAAATTGGAGGTGTGGCGTTTGACGCCCTTGGCCACCAGCGCCACCCGCCCACGGTGGCGGGTAAAGCATTCCAGGATCAGGCTGGATTCGCTCCAGTCGTACTGGTGCAGGATGAAGGCGGGCTCTTCGCTAACCCTTTTGGTGGCCATGGTGCGGTGAAGACAAAAGGCCCCGAGGGGCCTTGAAAAGAAAGGCTGTCACAGAGCCTCACAGTGTCGCAGAGCGGCCTGCGCAGCGGTCGATGCCGGGCGCAAGCCCTTGGCACGGCGCAGCGAAGGCCTCTTGCGGCACCCGGCGCTCACTCGTAACCGAAGGATTTGACGCGGGCCTCGTCGTCCGCCCAGCCGGACTTCACCTTGACCCAGACTTCCAGGAACACCTTGGCGTCGAACTGCTTTTCCAGTTCCTGGCGCGCTTCGGTGCTGATGCGCTTGAGACGTTCACCGCCCTGGCCGATCACCATGGCCTTGTGGCCGTCGCGCTCCACCACGATGGTGGCGGCCACGCGCATGAAGCGCTTGTGGGTCTTGCTGGGCTCTTCCTCGAACTTGTCGATGACCACCGTCGAGGTGTAGGGCAGCTCGTCGCCGGTGAAGCGGAACAGCTTTTCACGCACGGTTTCGGCGGCCAGGAACTTCTCGCTGCGATCGGTCAGCTCGTTCTGGCTGTAGAACCAGGGCTGCTGCGGCAGGTATTTGGCGCAGATGCCGTACATGCGCTCGATGTCCTTCTTGTTCTTGGCCGACATGGGCACGAACTCGGCGAAGGGGTGACGCTCCTGCATGCTTTGCAGCCAGGGAGCGATTTCGTGGCGGCGGCCCACGGCATCCAGCTTGTTGGCGATCAGCAGTGTGGGGATGCCGGGCTTGAACAGGCTCAGCACCTTGGCGTCGGCCAGGGTGAAGCTGCCGGCTTCGACCACGAACAGAATCAGGTCCACATCACCGATGGCGCCCATCACCGTCTTGTTCAGCGATTTGTTCAGCGCGGTGGAGTGCTTGGTCTGGAAGCCCGGGGTGTCCACAAAGACGAACTGCGTATCGTCCTTGGTGTGGATGCCAGTGATGCGGTGGCGCGTGGTCTGTGCCTTGCGCGAGGTGATGGAGATCTTCTGTCCCACCAGCGCGTTCATCAGCGTGGACTTGCCCACGTTGGGCTTGCCAACGATGGCGATCAGGCCGCAGCGCTGCTCTTCCACCGGCACTTCCCGCACGGGCTCGGCGGCGCTGTCCTCGTCGGTGCGGATGGGCGTGGCGGCTGCCCCGGGCTTGGCCCCGGACAGCATGGCGCTGATGTAGTCCAGGCTGGGATCGTTGATGTCGATCTGGCTCTTGGCGCGATCGGGGCTGGTTTTGCCTGCTGGTTTTTTCTTGGCAGCGTCGGTCATGGATGTTTCGCTTTCAGTTGATCGAGCAAGGCAGCGGCTGCTGCCTGCTCCGCAGCACGGCGCGAAGCGCCTGTGCCGTTGGCATGGAGGTGGAGTTCTGCGATTTCGCAGGCCACCTCGAAGGTTTGCAAATGCGCGGCCCCGGTGATCTCTGCCACTTTGTACTGCGGCAGCTTCATGCGACGGCCCTGCAGCCATTCCTGCAGTGCGGTCTTGGGGTCTTTTTGCACCGCACGCATGTGCGGGTTGATGTCCACCCCCTCATAGAGGTGGTGCACCAGGCGTTCGGCCGTGCGGTAGTCGGCGTCCAGATAGACGGCACCGATCAGCGCTTCCACGGCATCGGCCAGGATGGAGGGGCGCTGCTTGCCGCCCGATTTGGCTTCGCCCTCGCCCAGGCGCAGCAGGCCGGGCAGCTCCAGCTTGAGTGCGATCTGGTGCAGCGTGCCTTCCTTGACCAGGTTGGCCCGCACACGGGAGAGATCGCCTTCGGGCAGCGACTGCAGCCTTTGGTACAGCAGAGTGGAGACGGCCAGGCTGAGCACGGAGTCCCCCAGGAACTCCAGGCGTTCGTTGTTGTCCGCGGAGAAGCTTCGGTGCGTCAGCGCACGTTGCAGCAAGGCGGGTTCAGAAAAAGTATGTTGCAGACGCTGCTGCAAAGCTAAAAGGCCGGGTAGCACCTAGGAATCTGGTCGTTAAATCGGTGAACAAGGCAGGCGGCGCCTGCCAGCGAAATCTATCGGGAATACAGGCCGCCGGCCAGTGCTTTTTCATGCACCGGGCGGCTGCCACGCGGCACGCTTGCGCGGCGTCATGCCATCGGCGGCGGGGCGGGGTAAAGCCGGATCGTAGCGCCGGACCCATGCCGTCCGGCAGGGGCGATCCAGGGGGCGTCGTCTTGCACAGGGTCTGGTATGTCCAGAAAGACAGGGGGCTCATTGTCCGCCAATCGCGAAAGCCGCGACGGCGGCGTCCCCTAAACACCCGCGCTCTGAAGGAAAGCCCGCGCTGGCGTGCACGGGCTGAGGTGCGGCGGGGGGGG